>NZ_JACBYP010000203.1 GCF_018982965.1 Streptomyces mayonensis
GGGCGTCGTGGTCCTCGAGGGGCTCGGGGGCGGAGGAGCCGGGGAGGGCGTGACGGGCGGCTCGGTGAGGTCGGCGTCGCCGGTACCGGAGGCGGTACGCCCGCGCGGGGGCGGCGAAGGCCGCACGGGCTGCGGCTGGGGCTGCGCGTCCCACAACGGCAGCGGGGCGCCCCGGGACCCCGCATCGGGCCGAGGATCCGGCACGGGCTCGACCGGTGGCTGTGACGGGGACTGGGGCTTGGGCTTGGGCTTGGGCTGGGCAGGACTTGGGGAGTCCGGTACCGGCCCGGGTTGTTCCGCTGCCGGGCGCCGTACCGGGGCGGGCGGAAAGGTGGACGGGGCGGTGAAGGGGGAGGCCGCGGGCAGCGGCGGTTCCCACGGGGCCCTCGGCGAGGCCGGGCCCGGTTGGGGGCCGGGAGGGGCTGGCTCACCCGCCCGGGGCCCGGAGACGGTGGGAGGGGCCGCGTCCGGTGGGTCCGTCACCGTGTCCGACGCCGAGGCGAAGCGGTCGTCCAGGGAATCGGGTGCGGCCGTGGGACCGGTGTCGTCGGTGGAGTCGTCGTACAACTGTCCCCACCAGTCGTCCTCAGGACCGATGGGACCGGTGGAACCGGTGGAACCGGTGGGACCGTTGGGCCTTCCCCCCTGCTGACTCATGCTCCTGATTGTCCACCGAGGGAGCCGGATGAGAACGGGGCATCGGAAAATTCGGGCGGACCGCCCCACGGGAGAACTGCTCGGCGACGCCGCCTTGGCAGAGTGACCGGCGGTACGGCGATGATGTTCCGAGGCGGGTTCGCGCCGTGGCCGTTTTCCGCCACGGATGTCCGCACTCCCGCCCGGCCGGTCGTGCGGTCGCGCGGTCGTGGTCATCGTTGTCGGGGTTCGGTCGGGGTTCAGTCGGGTTCATGGGGAGGGCGACGCCGGATGGCGGGAGCGCTGGGAGTGCTGGGAGCGCTGGGGCTGGAGGACACGCAGGAGGCGGCGTACCGGGCGCTGGTGTCCGTGGGCGCGGCCGACGTGGCCGATCTGGCCCGGCGGCTGGCGCGGGGCGAGCGGGACACGGAGGGTGCGCTGCGCCGGCTCGAGCAGCACGGGCTCGCCGCCCGGTCCCCGGCCGGGCCGGGTCGCTGGGTCGCTGCCCCGCCGGGCGTCGCGCTGGGCGCCCTGCTCACCCGGCAGCGGCACGAGCTGGAGCAGGCGGAGCTGGCGGCGGCACTGTTGGCGGAGGAGTACCGGGCGGCGGCGGCCGAGCCTCCGGTGCACGACCTGGTGGAGGTGGTCACCGGCGCCGCGGCGGTCGACCAGCGCGTCCTCCAGCTCCGGCTGGGCGCGAGCGACGAGGTGTGCGCGCTGGTCACCGGCAACCCGGTCGTCGTCGTACCGGGCGTGGGGCACGACGCGGAGGAGCAGGCGACCGGCCGCGGTGTCCGTTACCGCGTGGTGGTCGAGCGGTCCGTCCTCGACCAGCCGTCCGGCGTCACCGGCCTGACGGCCGCGCTGGGCCGCGACGAGCAGGTCCGGGTCGCGGACCGGGTGCCGGCCAAGCTGGTCGTCGCCGACCGGTCCCTCGCCCTGGTGCCGCTCACCGCGCACTCCTCGGAGCCGGCCGCGCTGGTCGTGCACGCCGGCGGACTGCTGGAGCTGCTGTCCGGTCTGTTCGAGTCGGTGTGGCGGGACGCCCTCCCGCTGCGGCTCGGGGCGTCCGGAGTGCGGGAGCACGGCCCGCAGCAGCCCGACGGCACCGATCTGGAGATCCTCTCCCTGCTGCTGGCCGGGCTGACGGACGCGAGCGTCGCCAAGCAGCTCGACCTGGGCCTGCGGACCGTGCAGCGGCGGGTGAAGCGCCTGATGGAGCTGACCGGGGTGACCACCCGGCTCCAGCTGGGCTGGCACGCCTACGAACGCGACTGGGTGGCCCGAAAGCCCTGACCACCCACGGGAGAAACCCCGACCACTCACGTGGGGAGAACAGACAACCCCTGCCACCGGGAGAGAATCCCGGCACGTTCCCGCCGCCGGGGCCCGCGGTTCTGCGGACCGCGCCCCGCTCCGGCACCCTGGACAGATGGGAGCGTGGGACCTCCTGCTGGCCGGCCTGGTCATCGTGCTCGGGCTGTGCGGCGTCCTGCTCCCCGGCGTGCCCGGGTCGTGGCTGGTGTGGGCCGGGGTCCTGTGGTGGGCCCTGAAGGATCCGCGGCCGCTGGCGTGGGCGGTGCTCGTGGGGGCCACCGCCGTGCTGCTGCTGTCCCGGGCGGTGCGCTGGGCGCTGCCGGGCCGCAGGAGACGCCGGGACGAGGCCATGCGGCGCCTCACGGCGTACGGGGGCGCGGGCGCCGTCCTCGGCTTCGTCCTGCTTCCGGTACTGGGCGCGGTCCCGGGCTTCATGGGCGGCATCTACCTCGCCGAGCGGCTGCGGCTGGGCCGGCACGGCGAGGCGATGGCGTCGCTGCGCACGGCGTTGCGCACGGGCGGCGCCGATGTGCTGGTGGAACTCTTCGCCTGCCTGCTGATCACCGGCGCGTGGCTGGGCGCGGTGCTGGCGGGGTGAGCGGGGCGCCCTCCAGCGACAGCAGCTGGGTCTTGCGCTCGAGGCCGCCCGCGTACCCGGTCAGGGATCCGTCGGCGCCGATCACGCGGTGGCAGGGGCGCAGGATCAGCAGCGGGTTGGCGCCGATCGCGCCGCCGACGGCGCGTACCGCGGGCCGGGAGGCGCCGATGCGGGCGGCGATCTCGCCGTAGGTCGTGGTCGCCCCGTAGGGCACGTCGTCCAGGGCGGCCCACACGCGTTTCCGGAAGTCGGTGCCCTCGGCGCGCAGCGGCAGACGGAAGACGGTCAGCTCCCCGGCGAAGTAGGCGGCGAGCTGCTCCGCGGCCGCCCGGAAGGGCCCGGCGTCATGCCGCCGGGCGTCCTGGACGCTCCGGCCGCCCTTCTGCCCGGGCACGGACAGGGAGGTGAGCGCTCCGTCCGGCCCGGCGGTCAGCAGCAGCCGCCCGACGGGACTGTCGATCTCGTGCCAGTAGTGCCACTCGGTGGGGGCAGGGATGGGGGTGGGGGTGGTCATCGGGCGTTCTCCCGTTCTCCTGCTGCGCGCAGGTGGTTCAGGGCGTACGAGCGCCAGGGGCGCCACGTGTCGGGCAGGTCCGCGCCGGGCGGGGCGACGTCCGGGTCGCCGAGGGCGCGGGTGCGCACGTCGGCGGCCGTACGGGCGTCCAGGCCGGGCACGGCGAGCAGTGCGCGCTCGGCGTCGTCCCGGTCGGCTCCGGGGTCCAGGCGTACGGTGCCGTCGGCGAGGGCGGCGGCGAGCGCGCCCGGGGTGCCGTCCGGCTCGGCCTCGGCGAGGACGGCCGGCTCGGGGAAGAAGTGGGTGAGGGCGCCGCAGGGCGCGTCGAGCGTCTTGCCGTACTGCCGTACCAGGCGCTCGGCCTCCTCGCGTCCGGTCAGGGCGCGGAGCGCGAACTCGTCGGGGTCGGCGGCGCCGGGCGAGCGGATGCCGGGGCGGGCGGCGACGAGGGGAGCCAGCCGGGGGTCGGCGCCGAGCCGCTCGTCGACGGCGTACGGGTCGGCGTCGAGGTCGAACAGGCGCCGCAGCCGTTGCACGCAGGTCGTCAGGTCGCGCAGGTCCGTGAGGTGGAGCCGGGCGTCGAGCCAGCCGCCGCTGCCCGTCCTCGGCAGGCCCGGCCGTTCCTGGACGGCGACGACGCCGGTGCCGTACGGCAGGCGCAGGGTGCGCCGGTGGACGCGGCTGCCGGGCGGGCCGCCGACCTCCTCGATCCCGGCGACGGCCTCCCGCTGGAGCAGGTCGAAGACGGGGCCGGGCTGGTAGGTGCCGCGGTGGGCGAGGCGCAGGGGGATACCGGCGGACGGGGCGGCAGCGCGCCGGGAGGCCCGGTCGCGGGCCGGGGCGGTGGCGCGCAGCTCGCTCGGGGTGGCGGCGTACACGGCGCGGATCGTGTCGTTGAACTGCCGCACGCTGGCGAAGCCCGACGCGAAGGCGATCTCGGTGACGGGCAGGCCGGTGGTCTGCAGCAGGACCCGCGCGGTGTGCGCCCGCTGGGCGCGGGCGAGGGCCACCGGCCCGGCGCCCAGCTCGGCGGTGAGCTGGCGCTGGACCTGGCGGGCGCTGTAGCCGAGCCGGACGGCGAGTCCGGCGACGCCCTCGCGGTCGACGACGCCGTCACCGATGAGGCGCATGGCCCGGCCGACGACGTCGGCGCGGACGTTCCAGTCGGCGGAGCCCGGCACGGCGTCGGGGCGGCACCGCCGGCAGGCCCGGAAGCCCGAGCCCTGCGCGGCGGCGGCCGTCGCGAAGAACCGCACGTTGTGCCGCTTCGGGGTGACCGCGGGGCAGCTGGGACGGCAGTAGATTCCGGTCGTCTCGACGGCGAAGAAGAACGCGCCGTCGAACCGGGCGTCCCGGCTGCGCACGGCGTCGTACCGGGCGTCGTCGCGTGTGGTCTCGTACTCCGCTGTTCGTGTCACGTGTTCCAGTTTCCGCCAGACCGGAGGGCCGGGCTGGCGGAAATCGGACATCGCGCTGGAGGACCGTCGGACTACGGCAGGCTTTCGGCTACCGCAGGCCCCCGGCTACCGCAGGCCGCCCCGTTTGGCCTCCATGGCCGCCTTGCCGATGGCGCCGCGGCGCTTGAACTCCTTCCGCAGTTCGGCCCGTACCCGGGCGTCGGTCTTGGCGACGATGCGCTGGTTCTCCCGCAGGAGCTTGCGGTAGCTCTCCAGCCGCCGCTCGCGCAGTGCGCCGCTGTCGATGGCGGCCAGGACGGCGCAGCCGGGCTCGCTCTCGTGGGCGCAGTCGTGGAACCGGCAGCCCTCGGCCAGCTCCGCGATCTCGGCGAACGTCTGGTCCACCCCGCTGCCCGCGTCCCAGAGCCCGACGCCCCGCAGTCCCGGTGTGTCGATCAGTACTCCCCCGCCGGGCAGCGCGAGGAGGTTGCGGGTCGTGGTGGTGTGCCGGCCCTTTCCGTCGACGTCGCGGATGGCCTGCACGTCCATGACGTCCGTGCCGAGCAGCGCGTTGGCGAGGGTGGACTTGCCGGCTCCGGACTGGCCGAGCAGCACCGCCGTACCGCCCAGGACGGTGGCGGCGAGGACGTCGAGCCCTTGTCCCTGCTCGGCGCTGACGGCCAGTACCGGCACGCCGGGCGCGGTGGTCTCCACGTCCTGGACGAGGTGGGCCAGGGTCGCCGGGTCGGGCACCAGGTCGGCCTTGGTGAGAACGACGAGGGGCTGTGCCCCGGACTCCCAGGCGAGCGCGAGGAAGCGTTCGACGCGGGCGAGGTCCAGTTCGGCAGCGAGCGACACGGCGACGATCGCGTGGTCGACGTTGGCGGCGAGGATCTGCCCCTCGGACCGCTTGGAGGAGGTGGACCGCACGAAGGCGGTACGGCGCGGCAGACACGTCCGTACGTAGCGCGGGTTGCCGTCCGGTTCGACCGCGACCCAGTCGCCGGTGCAGACGACGCGCAGGGGGTCGTGGGGGGTGACGAACGCGGTGTCGGCCCGCAGGACGCCGTCGGCGACGACGACGTCGCACTGCCCGCGGTCGACGCGCACGACACGGCCGGGCAGGAGACCCTGCTCGGCGTAGGGAGCGAACTCGGCCTCCCAGCCCTCGTCCCAGCCGTAACCGGCGAGAGGGTGCGACGAGGCGGAGGAAGATGAACGTGGAGAGGAATTCAAGGGTGACCCTTCACAGGGGCAGCCCCGGCGACGCGCGAATGCGCCCGGTACGGATGGTCAGCCGGAGGCTACGGAGGTGGAGTGGACGATCTTCTGGTTGCGGGCAGCGCCCATCACAGAGACAGCCATCGGTCACACCTCCCATTCCTCACCCGGCGGACAGCAGCGGCCAACGGCCGCCGGAAACAGCACACTCACCATAGAGACGCCCGCGCCGCGGCGCCATCGAATTTCAACGATGCCCTGCCCCGGGCCGCCGGTGTCGTCGAAGCCCGCGCCGCTGAGGCACATGAGCCGGGTGCCGGTGGTGTGCACACGAGCGGACGACGCACAATTCGACTAGTACATCCGGGAACTGCACGTCACCGCTCACCGCAAGTCCCAGATCCAGAAATGAGTGTACTAGTGACCACATTCGAGATGACCCCGGACGAACAGTCCCAGTGTGTTCAAGGGGTCCTTCAAGGACTCGTCAGCAGGGCACCGGAGGGATGGTCCGAGCTCAGGTACGCCTATAGATCCACGGTCGGGTTCAGCAGTTCGGACCTCGAATTCACCATGCGCGACGGCAGCAAGGAGGGCGGGACGGCGCCGGTGGCGGTCTTCGACGCCATGGACGACCTCCGCCATGCCATGCATGAACCAGGGAAGGGAACGTGGTTCACCGCGGTGATCACCGCAGACGGATCTCTGCAATATCAGACAACCTTCGACTACGACTCCGAGCCGGACTTTGTGCCACAGATCAACGCCGGCAGCTACCTTGACGACATACGGCACTTCCCGCGCACCGAGGAGAACACCCCGGACTGGCTGAAGCGCAGACTGGAAGAGGCGCAGCACGAGGCTCCATGAGAGAACGCCATCGGGCCGTCGCCACCGGATACGACGAACTCGCCGTCCGCCACGAAGCCACCGTGCTGATTGCAGCTGTCAACGAATGGCTATGACCAGCACTTTCACAACAGGCCCTACGCGCAGGCGCGGCCGTTCAGGGTGAAGGTGTGGGGTGGGGTGTTCGTGTCGTGCCAGGAGGCGAGGAAGCCGAAGGTGAGGCTGCCGCCGGCGGGGACGGAGCCGTTGTAGCCGGTGGCGGTCGCGGTGGTGCGGGAGCCGTCCTGGGTGTGGCCCGCGTCCCACATCCGGTCGACGCTCTGGCCGTCGGGGAAGGTCCAGGCGACCTGCCAGGAGTCGAGGGCGCTGCCGGTGGTGACGGTGACGTTGGCCTGGAAGCCGCCGGGCCACTGGCCTGCGACGTCGTAGCGGACCGTGCAGTCGGCGGCGATGGCGTCCGGGGGCTGCGGGTCCTCCGCGGGCGTAGTGGGCGTGGCGGTGCCCTGGGGTTCGGGGTCGGGGTCGGGGTC
>NZ_JACBYP010000204.1 GCF_018982965.1 Streptomyces mayonensis
ATCAACCACGGGCACGGCAGCAGTGGACCCCGCGGCATCGACCGCCGGCGTGGCAGAGGCGGGCAGTGCGGCATCGGCGGCGGGCACGACGTCCGGAGCCGGTGCGGCATCGACCGCGGGCACGGCAGCAGTGGCCCCTGCGGCATCAACCACGGGCACGGCAGCAGTGGACCCCGCGGCATCGACCGCCGGCGTGGCAGAGGCGGGCAGTGCGGCATCGGTCTCGGGCGTGGCAGAGGCCGGGGCGGTCCTCGGCGTCGGGAGGTCCAGTTCGTAGTCCCCGTCTGTCTGCCCGCCCGTGGCCCCGTCCGTCTCCCCGCCCGGCTCCCCGGCCCGTGCTCCGGTGCCGCCCCCGTCGCCGTCTGCCGCTGTGGAGCCGTCGGCCGGTGGGCGGGGCGTCGAGGGCCGTTCCAGCTCGAAGTCGCCGTCGTCCGCCTCCCCCCTGGTGACGGCCGGACTGGGGCCTTCCAGCGCGAAGTCGCCGTCGGTCGCGTCTCCGGACGGGCGGGGACGACTCCACCACTTCGTCTTCGTGGGCTTCGCCTCGTTCATCTTCTCCCCCGCAGCTGGCCGCAGATCGTCGGCTCCAAGGGCTCTGGCGCCACCCGGATTCAATCAGGTTCGCGGCCCGGCGCGCAGAGCCCGGTCAGCGAACGGGACGGGCCGAGGCGGCCGGTGAGGCCGCGGGGTAGGGGGACGGCACCGGCTCCGGGGCGGCGAACAGCCCGGGCGGCCTGGCCTCCGGGGCCTGCGACCAGGAGGTCAGGGCGAGCGGCGGCACCGCTTCCAGCGGGCGTATCAACGGGGACATGGCGGCGGCACCGACCGTGACCGGTGTGGTCAGCGCCCGCACGGCCTGCTGCCGCGCTTCGGCGGGGGCGGGCAGGCCGGGCAGCAGCGGCGCGGAGAGGCCGGTGGGCGCGACGGGGGTGTCACCGAGCGAGCGCCCCTGGGACTGCCCGAGGAGCGGCGCGCCCGTGCGGCGACGCTGGCTCTCGGGAGTGGTGGCCGCTCCCCCGCCCTGGGTGCGGGCCGGGGTCACGTTGCTGCCGTTGCCCGCGCCGCGGGCGTCCGTGGTGGTGTCCGGGGAGCCGAGGGTGACGCCGCCCAGCGCGATGGCGGCCAGCGACACCGCTCCGGCGGCGGCGAAGGCGAACCGCATGCCGCGGGAGGCCGAGCGCTCGTTCTCCGGCCGGTTCACCTCGTGGATCCGGAAGCCGCCCCGCCCCTGCGCGGAGGGCGGCAGGACGGGGGTGTGCGGCCGGGCCGGTACGTAGTCGAACTCGAACCGGTCGCCGCGCCGCGCGCCGAAGACGCCGGAGGCCGCGGCGGCCGGAAGTCTCCCGGGCGGCCCGGTCAGGCCGTCGGAGAGGCCCGAGCCGCCCAGCGGCGAGCCGCCGCCGTCCGTGTCGCCTCCCCCGGGAAGCCCCTGGAGACGGGCCAGGAAGCTCTCCGAGGGACCGGGCGGGGCCGTTTGCGCGAAGACGTTCTTCAGCCGGCGCTGCTCGTCGACCTCCGCCTTGCACTTCGGGCAGGTGGCCACGTGCGCCAGTACGCGCTCACGCGCGTCATGACCGAGCTCTCCGTCCACCAGGGCGGAGAGTCGGTCTCCCAGATGCTGCTCTGCGAGATGTCCCTCGGACTCAGGCCGTGACCCACTCACGCGCTCGCGCCCCCTCCTCCCAGAGCGGGCACACCGGCCGCGAAGGAGCGGCGCTCGGCGCGCGCCTTGGGCGAGCGATGGGCCAGTGCCTTGCGCAGCTGGGAGCGGCCGCGGTGGATGCGGGAGCGCACGGTGCCGAGCTTGACGCCGAGGGTCGCGGCGATCTCCTCGTACGACAGTCCCTCGATGTCGCACAGGACGACGGCGGCCCGGAACTCGGGCGCGAGGGTGTCCAGGGCCTGCTGGACGTCCGCGTCGAAGTGGGCGTCGTGGAAGACCTGCTGCGGGGTCGGCTCCTTGCTGGGCAGGCGCTCGGCCGCGTCGTCGCCGAGCGCGTCGAACCGGATGCGCTGCTTGCGGCGGACCATGTCCAGGAAGAGGTTGGTCGTGATGCGGTGCAGCCAGCCCTCGAACGTGCCCGGGGTGTAGGTCGACAGGGAGCGGAAGACGCGGACGAAGACCTCCTGGGTGAGGTCCTCGGCGTCGTGCTGGTTGCCGGTGAGGCGGTAGGCGAGGCGGTAGACGCGGCCGCTGTGGGTACTCACGATCTCCTCCCAGGTGGGCGGAGTCCACGCCTGCCCGTCCGCGTCGCCGGAGAAGGTCGCGGTCTGGGCGTGTCCCGTGGCGGGACGGTCGGCGTGGCTGTGGTCAGCAGCGGTGTCGTTCACGGATTTCGGCCTGCCTGCCGATCCGAGGAAGCGCCGCAGCACTCCACCCCGATCCGCGGGTGCGGCCGCACCTCCCCTGTCGGCTCTGGTGGTGTCCAGTGGAGCCCCTACCATAGCCACCTCGCCCGTTAGCTCCGGATAAGCGGTTTTACGAGAATTTGATCTGGGCCGCTCCGGGCCGTCCCGCTCCGCGAGCACACGCGCGCCACCCTGCTGCATCGGCCGCCCCCGTCCCGGTCCCGGCCTTCCGGCCGCCTCTTCGCTCTCCCCTTTTGAACGACCGGTCCCATCTGCGGGTTCCCGACGCCAGCGGATACAGTCACGCCGAGGCAACAACGGGGACAGGAGAGGGTCATTACCGCCAACCGGCAGACGAGCTGGGCGTTCGCCGACGCCTATGTCGCCGAGGACGACGCGCTGCTCTGGGCACGCGACCGGGCCCGCGAGGCGGGCCTGCGCTCGGTGACCCCGGGCACGGGCTCGGCCCTGGGGCTGCTCGCCGCTGCCGTGGACGCCAAGGCGGTCGCAGAGATCGGCACCGGCTGCGGGGTCTCCGGGATCCATCTGCTGCAGGGGATGCGGCCGGACGGCGTGCTGACCACGGTCGACCCCGAACCGGAACACCAGCAGTTCGCACGCCAGGCCTTCCGGGCCGCGGGTTTCGCCAGCAACCGGGCCCGGTTCATTCCGGGGAGCGCCCTGGACGTGCTGCCCCGGCTCGCGGACGCCGGGTACGACCTCGTCTTCTGCGACGGCGACCGTCTGGAATACCCCGACTACCTCGCCGAATCGTTGCGTCTTCTGCGTCCCGGAGGTCTCGTCGCCTTCGAGGGTGTCTTCGGCGCCGGCCGGACGGTCGACTCGGGACCGCAGCCCACCGAGGTGCTGCGGCTGCGGGACGTCCTGCGCGCGGTGCGGGAGAGCGAGGAACTGGTGCCCTCGCTGCTCCCGGTGGGCGACGGGCTGCTGTGCGCCGTCAAGCGCTGAGCCCTCCGAGCCTTCCAAGGCGTAGGGCACCGGGAATTCCGCAGCCGGCACGCGGAGTCACGCGGAGTGCGGCAAAACAATCACCCCGGCACCGCGTGCGGCACCGGGGCGACTGATTGGGTATGGTCGCTCGCGCGTCAGCCGACGACCTTCTTGAGGGCGTCGCCGAGCGCGTCGGCCTCGTCGGGGGTCAGCTCGACGACGAGTCGACCGCCGCCTTCGAGCGGAACGCGCATGACGATGCCCCGCCCCTCCTTGGTCACCTCGAGCGGGCCGTCACCCGTCCGCGGCTTCATGGCCGCCATGCTCGTTCCCCTTCCTGATACCAGCTCACCGTCACCGCCGACGGCCCGTGAGGGCACGCGCAGTCCGGACCGGACGCGCGACACCGGCATCGAACACATTCCTTCCCAGCCATTATCCCGCATCCCAGGACCCGATGACCAACATCGGTCGGCATCGCTTGGGCAACGCGCGCGAGCAAAACCACTCAATTCGGCGATGTGACTGCGATACTGCGCGCCCCGGACCACTTCCGCCGAATGGATACGGACCGGAATTCTTTGACGCAGGTCACATCTCCCGAGCGATCCGTTGCCGACGATCTCCGTCATGCTGTCTGCCGGACACACGGACACCGACACGGACACGGACACACGGACGCACCGACGACGCGGAGGGGATTTCCATGGCCGACACCGTTCTCTACGAGGTGGGCGACGGGCTCGCGACGATCACGCTGAACCGTCCCGGGGCGATGAACGCGCTGAACACCGAGACCAAGGTCGCGCTCCGGGAAGCGGTGCGCTCCGCGGCCGCGGACAACGCCGTACGGGCGGTGCTGCTGACCGCGGCCGGTGAGCGGGCGTTCTGCGTCGGTCAGGATCTGAAGGAGCACGTCGGGCTGCTGACGGCCGACCGGGAGACCGGCTCCGGGCAGACGATGAGCACGGTGCGCGAGCACTACAACCCGATCGTGCGCGCGCTCGCCGGGGCCGAGAAGCCGGTGGTGGCCGCCGTGAACGGCGTGGCGGCCGGGGCGGGCCTCGGTTTCGCCCTCGCCGCGGACTACCGGATCGTCGCGGACACGGCATCGTTCAACACGTCCTTCGCGGGCGTGGCGCTCACCGCGGACTCGGGCATCTCCTGGACCCTGCCGCGTGTCGTCGGCCCCGGGCGCGCCGCCGACCTGCTGCTCTTCCCGCGCAGCATCGGCGCGCAGGAGGCGTACGAACTGGGCATCGCCAGTCGGGTCGTCCCCGCCGCCGAGCTGCGCGCCCAGGCCGAGAAGACGGCGCGGGCGCTGGCCGAGGGACCGACGGTGGCGTACGCGGCGCTGAAGGAGGCGACGGCGTACGGGCTGACGCACTCGCTCTCCGAGACGCTGGACAAGGAGGACGAGCTGCAGTCGCGGGCGGGGGCCTCCGAGGACCACGCGATCGCGGTGCGGGCCTTCGTCGAGAAGGAGAAGCCGAAGTACCTGGGCCGGTAGGCGGCCCGGAAACCGGCAGCGGGCCCCGCCGACCTGCGTCTTCGCGTCACCGCGTCTCTGCGTCACCGCGTCTCTGCGTCACCGCGTCTCTGCGTCACCGCGTCTCTGCGTCACCGCGTCTCTGCGTCTTCGCGTCTCCGCGTCTCAGGACCGGCGGGCCACGCACGCCGCCAGGTGGTCGTCGACCAGGCCGCAGGCCTGCATCAGGGCGTACGCCGTGGTCGGGCCGACGAAGCGCAGCCCCTGCTTCTTCAGGGCTTTCGACAGCGCGGTGGACTCCGGTGTGACGGCCGGGACGTCGGCGAGGGTCTTCGGGACCGGGCGGCCCGCCGGGTCCGGGGCGTGGGACCAGATCAGCGCGTCGAGCTCGCCCGGGGCCCACTCCGCCAGGACGCGCGCGTTGGCCAGGGTGGCGTCGACCTTGGCGCGGTTGCGGATGATGCCCGGGTCCGCGAGCAGACGCGCGCGGTCCTCGTCGGTGAAGGCGGCCACCTCGGCGATCCCGAAGCCCGCGAAGGCGGCCCGGAAGCCGGGGCGGCGGCGCAGGATGGTGATCCAGGACAGGCCGGACTGGAAGGCCTCCAGGCTGAGCCGCTCGTACAGGGCGTCGTCGCCGTGGACCGGGCGGCCCCACTCCTCGTCGTGGTACGTCACGTAGTCCGCGGTGGACAGGGCCCAGGGGCAGCGCGGCGCGCCGTCCGGACCGGCGACGGCCTCTCCGGCGCTCACTGGTGCTCCCGGCCGGACGGCTTGTCCATGGCGACGTGCTGGTGGGCGACGGCGGCCCGGGCCCCGGCCAGGGCGGACTCCAGGTCGGCGATGCGGGCGTCGCGCTCGGCCAGCTCGGCACCGAGGCGGCCGAGGGCGTCGTCGACCTCCGCCATGCCGTACCCGCGGGCCACCAGCGGGAAGCGGAGGTGCTCCACGTCGCCGCGGGCGACCGGACGGTCCTCGGGCAGCGCGTCCCGTACCCGCTCGGGAGCGGCCTCGGGCAGCGGCCCGCTGTCGCCGCCGCCCACCACGGCGAGGGTCACCGCGGCCACGACGACGGCCAGCGCGATGACGAGGAACAGGAACATGACCATCGCTGGGGCCCCCATGGTCGGTCGGGACGGTCGGAGTCGGAAGGCCGACTGTCCGGGAGTCGGTTGTGTCGGGTCCGATCGTGCCATGCGAGTCTGACAGCCGGTGCCGCGGTCGGCGAAGGACCGCGGCACCGAGGTCGAGAGCGGGACGAGAGAACGGTATGGACGAGAAGATGTCGCAGGGGACGCTCAGGCTGGGCAGGCGCGAGTTCGCGGCACACGAGCCGGTGATCATGGCGATCGTGAACAGGACCCCGGATTCCTTCTACGACCAGGGGGCCACCTTCCGCGACGAGCCCGCTCTCGCGCGCGTGGAGGAGGCGGTGGCCGGCGGCGCCGCGATCATCGACGTCGGCGGGGTGAAGGCCGGCCCCGGCGACGAGGTGTCGGCCGCGGAGGAGGCGCGGCGGACGGTGGGGTTCGTCGCGGAGGTGCGCCGGCGGTTCCCGGACGTCGTGATCAGCGTGGACACCTGGCGGCACGATGTCGGCGAGGCCGTGTGCGAGGCCGGGGCCGACCTGCTGAACGACGCGTGGGGCGGCGTCGACCCGCGGCTCGCGGAGGTCGCGGCGCGCCACCGGGTGGGGCTGGTGTGCACGCACGCGGGCGGCGCGGAGCCGCGGACGCGGCCGCACCGGGTGACGTACGACGACGTCGTGGCCGACATCCTGCGGGTGACGCTGGGGCTGGCCGAGCGGGCGGTGGCGCTGGGGGTGCCGCGGGAGTCGGTGCTGATCGACCCCGGGCACGACTTCGGCAAGAACACGCGGCACAGCCTGGAGGCGACGCGGCGGCTCGGGGAGATGGTGGAGACGGGGTGGCCGGTGCTGGTGTCCCTGTCCAACAAGGACTTCGTCGGGGAGACGCTGGACCGGCCGGTGAAGGAACGGCTGATCGGCACGCTCGCGACCACGGCGGTGTCGGCGTGGCTGGGGGCGCGGGTGTACCGGGTGCACGAGGTGGCGGAGACACGGCAGGTGCTGGACATGGTGGCGACGATCGCGGGCCACCGGGTGCCTGCGGTGGCCCGGCGGGGGTTGGCGTAGCGGAGGGGGCCGGGGAGCGGAAGCGGGACTGCGTCCCCTACGCCCCCTGCACCCC
>NZ_JACBYP010000205.1 GCF_018982965.1 Streptomyces mayonensis
AGACGGGGGCGCGGGGAATCCGGGGCGGGTGCGGTGCCGTCGCCCGGCTCGACGGGCCCGATGCCACCCGTCATGGTGCCGGGCCGCCGGTCCGGGGCGGGCGCGGCTGCATGCGCGTGTGGGGGCGCTGGGCGCTGGGCGAGTACGGGGTGACGACCGGGACCGTGCTGCGGCCGCCGGGCCGGCTGCCCCCGGCGGGCTGCGCGGCGTCGGCCCCGGGCGACCGGGGGCCGGTCAACTCCTCGGTGGAGTCCATCGACTGATGGTCGCTCCGGGGCTCGGCGAGGTCCAGCGTTTCGCCCGCTCCGGGCGTCCCCGGCGGGTGTCGGACGCGCCGCCGGCCGCCGGCCGCTCGCGCCTGTCGGGCGCCGGCCTGCCGGCCGCCGTCCCGTCGGGGGCTCGTGCCCGTCAGCCGGTCGCGCCCGCCCGGGCCGCGTCGCCGGGGTTCGCGTCCCGCAGCAGGCAGGTCAGGCGGGCGGTGCACACCCGGCGGTCCTGCTCGTCGCTGATGACGATCTCGTACGTGGCCGTCGACCGGCCCCGGTGCACCGGCGTGGCCACCCCGGTGACCAGGCCGGAACGCGCCCCGCGGTGGTGCGTGCAGTTCAGGTCGACGCCGACGGCGATCTTCGAGCTGCCGCCGTGCAGCATCGAGCCGACGGAGCCGAGCGTCTCGGCCAGCACGGCCGAGGCGCCGCCGTGCAGCAGACCGTAGGGCTGGGTGTTGCCCTCCACGGGCATGGTGCCCACGACCCGGTCGGCGGACGCCTCGACGATCTGCACGCCCATGCGCGTCCCCAGGTGCCCGGCCGAGAACATCGCGACCAGGTCGACGCCGAGCGCGGCGTACTCGTCGATGACTTCCTGCGGGAACTGCACCTGCTGCTGCTCGCCCATGGGCCGGCTCCGTCTCGTCGCTCGTCTGGCTGCTCCGCACGCCGGCCGGGGCGGCCGTCGGCTCGGCTGAGCAAACGCTCAGTCGGTCGCCGATTGTTCCAGACGGACGACCACGGACTTGCTGGCCGGGGTGTTGCTGGTGTCCGCGGTGGCGTCCAGCGGCACCAGGACATTGGTCTCCGGGTAGTACGCCGCCGCGCAGCCCCGGGCCGTCGGGTAGTGCACGACGCGGAAACCGGGTGCCCGGCGCTCCACCCCGTCGCGCCACTCGCTGACCAGGTCGACGTACGAGCCGTCCGCCACGTCCAGCTTCCGGGCGTCCTCCGGGTTGACCAGGACGACCCGGCGGCCGTTCCTGATGCCGCGGTAGCGGTCGTCCAGGCCGTAGATCGTGGTGTTGTACTGGTCGTGCGAGCGCAGCGTCTGCAGCAGCAGCCGTCCCTCGGGCAGCTCGGGGTACTCCACGGGCGCCGCGGTGAAGTTGGCCTTGCCGGTGGCCGTGGGGAAGCGGCGCTCGTCGCGCGGGGCGTGGGGCAGCGCGAAGCCGCCGGGGTGCGCCACGCGCGCGTTGAAGTCCTCGAAGCCCGGCACGACACGCCCGATGCGGTCGCGGACCGTCGCGTAGTCCTTCTCGAACTCCTCCCACGGCGTGCGGCTCTCCTCGCCCAGCACCCGGCGTGCCAGCCGGCACACGATGGCGGGCTCGGACAGCAGCTGTGCGCTCGCGGGCCGCAGCCGGCCGCGCGAGGCGTGCACCATGCCCATGGAGTCCTCGACGGTCACGAACTGCTCGCCGCCGCCCTGGAGATCGCGTTCGGTGCGGCCGAGCGTCGGCAGGATCAGGGCTCGCGCGCCGGTGACCGCGTGCGAGCGGTTCAGCTTCGTCGACACGTGCACGGTGAGCCGTGCGCGGCGCATGGCCGCCTCGGTGACCTCCGTGTCGGGCGAGGCGGAGACGAAGTTGCCGCCCATGGCGAAGAAGACCTTCGCCTCGCCGTCGCGCAGCGCGCGGATGGCGCGTACGACGTCGTAGCCGTGCTCGCGCGGCGGGGCGAAGCCGAACTCCTTCTCCAGGGCGTCCAGGAAGGCGGGCGCCGGCCGTTCGAAGATGCCCATCGTGCGGTCGCCCTGCACGTTGGAGTGGCCGCGCACCGGGCAGACGCCGGCGCCCGGGCGGCCGATGTTGCCGCGCAGCAGCAGGAAGTTGACGACCTCGCGGATCGTGGGCACCGAGTGCTTGTGCTGGGTCAGGCCCATCGCCCAGCACACGATGGTCCGCTTCGAGGCGAGCACCATGCGCAGCGTCTCCTCGATCTCCGCGCGCGTGAGGCCGGTCGCCGCGAGGGTCTCGTCCCAGTCGGCGGCGCGGGCGGCCTCGGCGAACTCCTCGTACCCGTGCGTGTGCTCCTCGACGAAGGCGTCGTCGACGGCGCCCTCGGTCTCCAGGATCAGCTTGTTCAGCAGCCGGAACAGGGCCTGGTCGCCGCCGAGGCGGATCTGCAGGAACAGGTCGGTGAGCGCGGCGCCCGCGGTGAGCCCCTTGGGGGTCTGCGGGTTCTTGAAGCGTTCCAGGCCGGCTTCGGGCAGCGGGTTGACGCTGATGATCCGCGCGCCGTTCGCCTTGGCCTTCTCCAGGGCCGAGAGCATCCGCGGGTGGTTGGTGCCCGGGTTCTGGCCCGCCACGATGATCAGGTCGGACTTGTACAGGTCCTCGAGCAGGACGCTGCCCTTGCCGATGCCGATGGTCTCGGACAGCGCCGAACCGGACGACTCGTGGCACATGTTGGAGCAGTCCGGCAGGTTGTTCGTCCCCAGTTCGCGTGCGAAGAGCTGGTAGAGGAACGCCGCCTCGTTGCTGGTGCGGCCCGAGGTGTAGAAGACCGACTCGTCGGGCGAGTCCAGCGCGGCGATCTCCTCCGCGACGATGTCGAAGGCGCGCTCCCAGGTGACCGGTTCGTAGTGCTCGCCGCCCTCCGGCAGGTACACCGGGTGGGTGAGGCGGCCCTGCTGGCCCAGCCAGTAGCCGCTGCGGGTCGCGAGGTCGGCCACGGGGTGCTCGGCGAAGAACTCCGGCGTGACGCGGCGCAGGGTGGCCTCCTCGGCCACGGCCTTCGCGCCGTTCTCGCAGAACTCCGCCTTGTGCCGGTGGTCGCCCTCCGGCCAGGCGCAGCCCGGGCAGTCGAAGCCGTTCTTCTGGTTGACACTCAGCAGTGTCAGCGCGGTCCGCTTCACGCCCATCTGCCGCTGCGCGATGCGCAGTGTGTGGCCGATGGCCGGGATGCCCGCCGCCGCATGCTGGGGCTCCGAGACCTGCGGTGCGTCCTGGACCGGATCACCCTTGGGCGGCTTGGTCGCCATCGCGCGCTCCTTCGCTTACGCGTGTGAAGTACGTCTCCGATCCTCGCACGCCCGACCGACAACGGGACCGGCCGGGCCGGGGAAGACCGTGCGGAGCGTGCGCACCCCACGGAGGAAGTGTGCGCAAGCGTGCGGAATTCCGGCGCGGGGCCGGGCGCGGGAGCATGCGGCGGGGCACGCGGCGGCGAGGGCGGGACCGGCTGTCAGTGGTCCGTGGCAGGATCGGGGTTGTGGCGAAGACAGCATCGAAGAAGACCGACAGCACCTCCGGCGACCGTCCGCGGCTGATGCTCATGGACGGGCACTCGCTGGCCTACCGCGCGTTCTTCGCGCTGCCCGCGGAGAACTTCACGACCGCGACGGGCCAGCCGACCAACGCGATCTACGGCTTCGCGTCGATGCTGGCCAACACCCTGCGTGACGAGGCGCCCACGCACTTCGCGGTGGCGTTCGACGTCTCCCGCAAGACCTGGCGGTCCGAGGAGTTCACCGAGTACAAGGCGAACCGGTCCAAGACCCCCGACGAGTTCAAGGGCCAGGTCGAGCTGATCGGCGAGCTGCTCGACTCCATGAACGTCACGCGTTTCGCCGTCGAGGGCTTCGAGGCGGACGACGTCATCGCCACCCTGGCCACCCAGGCCGAGGCCGAGGGCTTCGACGTCCTGATCGTGACCGGCGACCGGGACTCCTTCCAGCTCGTCAGCGAGCACACCACGGTCCTGTACCCGACCAAGGGCGTCTCCGAGCTGACCCGCTTCACGCCGGAGAAGGTCTTCGAGAAGTACGGACTGACCCCCGCCCAGTACCCCGACTTCGCGGCCCTGCGCGGCGACCCGTCCGACAACCTGCCGGGCATCCCGGGCGTCGGCGAGAAGACCGCCGCGAAGTGGATCAACCAGTTCGGTTCCTTCGCGGACCTCGTCGAGCGCGTCGACGAGGTCAAGGGCAAGGCCGGGCAGAATCTCCGCGACCACCTGGAGTCCGTCAAGCTGAACCGGCGGCTCACCGAGCTGGAGCGGCACGTCGAGCTGTCCAAGACGGTCACCGAGCTGGAGCGGCCCGCGTACGACCGCAAGGGCGTCGCGGTGATCCTGGACACCCTGGAGATCCGCAACCCGTCCCTGCGCGAGCGGCTCTACGCCGTGGACCCGGGCGCCGAGGAGGCCGAGGCCACGCCGGTGGTCGAGGACGGTGTGGAGCTGGACGGCACCGTGCTGGGCACGGGTGAGCTGGCCGGCTGGCTCGCCGAACACGGCGCGCAGCCGCTCGGTGTGGCCACGGTCGACACCTGGGCCCTGGGCACCGGCTCGGTGGCCGAGGTCGCGCTCGCCGCTGCCGACGGCAAGGCCGCCTGGTTCGACCCGGCGGAGACCGACGAGGCCGACGAGGCGGCGTTCACGGCCTGGCTCGCCGACCCGGACCGGACGAAGGTCCTCCACAACGCCAAGGGCGCGATGCGCGTCTTCGCCGAGCACGGCTGGCGCATCGCCGGCGTGGACATGGACACCGCGCTCGCCGCCTATCTGGTCAAGCCGGGCCGTCGCTCCTTCGACCTGGACGCGCTGTCCCTGGAGTACCTGCACCGCGAGCTGGCCCCCGCCGCCGCGGCCGACGGCCAGCTCGCCTTCGGCGCGGACGAGGGCGCCGAGGCCGAGGCGCTGATGGTGCAGGCCCGCGCGATCCTCGACCTGGGCGAGGCCTTCGAGGGCCGCCTGGCCGACGTCGGCGCCGCCGACCTGCTGCGCGACGTGGAGCTGCCCACCTCCGCACTGCTCGCCCGCATGGAGCGGCACGGCATCGCGGCCGACCGGACCCATCTGGAGGCCATGGAGCAGATGTTCGCGGGTGCCGTCCAGCAGGCGGTGAAGGAGGCGCACGCGGCGGCCGGACACGAGTTCAACCTGGGCTCGCCCAAGCAGCTGCAGGAAGTCCTCTTCAACGAGCTGAACCTGCCCAAGACCAAGAAGACCAAGACCGGCTACACCACTGACGCCGACGCCCTCGCCTGGCTCGCGGCCCAGACGGAGAACGAACTGCCGGTGATCATGCTCCGCCACCGCGAGCAGGCCAAGCTGCGCGTCACGGTCGAGGGCCTGATCAAGACCATCGCCGCGGACGGCCGCATCCACACCACGTTCAACCAGACCGTCGCCGCGACCGGCCGCCTCTCCTCCACGGACCCGAACCTGCAGAACATCCCGGTCCGCACCGACGAGGGCCGCGCGATCCGCCGCGGCTTCGTGGTCGGCGAGGGATTCGAGTCCCTGATGACCGCCGACTACAGCCAGATCGAGCTGCGCGTGATGGCCCACCTCTCCGAGGACGCGGGCCTGACCGAGGCCTTCACGTCCGGTGAGGACCTGCACACCACCGCCGCCGCCCAGGTCTTCTCCGTCGAGCAGTCGGCGGTCGACGCGGAGATGCGCCGCAAGATCAAGGCCATGTCCTACGGCCTGGCGTACGGCCTGTCGGCCTTCGGTCTCTCCCAGCAGCTGAACATCGAGGCGGCCGAGGCCCGCGGCCTGATGGACGCCTACTTCGAACGCTTCGGCGGCGTACGGGACTACCTGCGCCGGGTCGTCGACGAGGCACGGGCCACCGGCTACACGGCGACCCTCTTCGGCCGCCGCCGCTACCTGCCCGACCTCAACAGCGACAACCGCCAGCGCCGCGAGGCGGCCGAGCGCATGGCCCTGAACGCGCCGATCCAGGGCACGGCGGCCGACATCGTGAAGATCGCCATGCTGAACGTGGACAGGGCGCTGCGCGAGGCCGGCCTCACCTCCCGGATGCTTCTCCAGGTCCACGACGAAATCGTCCTGGAGATCGCCCCGGGCGAGCGCGCGGCCGCGGAGGAACTGGTCCGCCGCGAAATGGCCGACGCGGTCCGGCTGAGAGTCCCCCTGGGCGTCTCGGTAGGCGCAGGCCCGGACTGGGAGTCGGCAGCACACTAGCCTCCGGCGCGCCGGCACCACGGGGACGCCGCCCGTGCGCCCCAGCTGCGACCTGCTGCTCCCACCACGCCGTGGGCCTCACCTGTGCCACCCCAGCCGCGGGCGATCGTGCCGCCCCGCCGCGGCCATAGGCTGTGGGCAGCCGTGCGCTGGGGTGGCACGGGTGAGCGCCGGGGGTGCCCCCTCCGGGGGAGGCACCCCGCCGGCGCCGGGCAGCGCGCCCCACCCCCGGCCCGCACCGGGCGGCGGTGCCCCGTGAGCGCGGGGCTGGGGGATGGCTGCCTCGGTCCGCGCCGGGCGGCGGTACCGCGTAAGCGCGGGGCTGGGGGATGGCTGCCTCGGTCCGCGCCGGGCGGCGGTGCCCCGTGAGCGCGGGGCTGGGCGACGCCCCCGGCCCACGCCGGGCAGCGGCACCGCGCGACGCCGGGTCACACCCCCACCCCGCCCACGCCGGGTCACCGCAAAGGCACCGGACCACGCAGCCCAAC
>NZ_JACBYP010000206.1 GCF_018982965.1 Streptomyces mayonensis
TTCGAGGGCCTGCGCCTGATGGACGCCCTGATCGGCATCAAGCGCGGCGTGCCCGGCGCCAAGCTGCCCGAACTGCGGCAGCGCCGGGTGCGGGCCGCCACCGTCGAGACCGACGAGCGGCCCCAGGAGGGACACGTCCGCTCCGACGTCGCCACCGACAACCCCCTGCCCGCCCCGCCCTTCCGCGGCAGCCGCGTCATCAAGGGCATCCAGCTCAAGGAGTACGCGAGCTGGCTCGACGAGGGTGCTCTCTTCAAGGGCCAGTGGGGCCTCAAGCAGGCCCGCACCGGCGAGGGACCCTCCTACGAACAGCTGGTCGAGTCCGAGGGCCGGCCCAGGCTGCGCGGCCTCCTGGACCGGCTCCAGAGGGAGAACCTGCTGGAAGCGGCCGTCGTCTACGGCTACTTCCCCTGCGTGTCCAAGGACGACGACCTGATCGTCCTCGACGACGACGGCAACGAACGCACCCGCTTCACCTTCCCCCGCCAGCGCCGCGGCCGGCGCCTGTGCCTGGCGGACTTCTTCCGCCCCGAGGAATCCGGCGAGACTGACGTCGTCGGCTTCCAGGTCGTCACCGTCGGCTCCCGCATCGGCGAGGAAACAGCCCGCATGTTCGAGGCCAACGCCTACCGCGACTACCTCGAACTGCACGGACTGTCCGTCCAGCTCGCCGAGGCCCTCGCCGAGTACTGGCACGCCCGGGTCCGCTCCGAACTCGGCTTCGCCGGCGAGGACCCGGCCCAGATGGAAGACATGTTCGCCCTGAAATACCGCGGCGCCCGCTTCTCCCTCGGCTACGGAGCCTGCCCCGACCTGGAGGACCGCGCCAAGATCGCCGCCCTCCTCGAACCCGAACGCATCGGCGTCCACCTCTCCGAGGAGTTCCAGCTCCACCCCGAACAGTCCACCGACGCCATCGTCATCCACCACCCCGAAGCCAAGTACTTCAACGCCCGCTGACACCGGCGGAAGCCCCTGTTCCGGGGGCTCCGCGGCCACGCCGGGCGTTCGCGTCCCGCACGACGTAGACTGGTCGGTCCACTGCAGGCCGGTTCCCTTCGTGGGAACCGGCCTGATCGTCCCTCAAGGAGGTACGTGGATGACCAGTACGGTCCCCGCGCTCGGTACCCGTACGGCCGAAGGCTCAGCCCTCCAGGCCGTGCTCCTCGACATGGACGGCACCCTGGTGGACACCGAGGGCTTCTGGTGGGACGTCGAGGTGGAGGTCTTCGCCTCCCTCGGCCACACCCTCGACGACTCCTGGCGCCACGTCGTGGTCGGCGGCCCCATGACCCGCAGCGCCGGGTTCCTGATCGAGGCCACCGGCGCCGACATCACCCTCGCCGAACTCAGCGTCCTGCTCAACGACGGTTTCGAGCAGCGCATCGGCCTCGACCTGCCGCTCATGCCCGGAGCCGCCCGGCTCCTGGCCGAACTGACCGCCCACGGCATCCCCACCGCCCTGGTCTCCGCCTCGCACCGGCGCATCATCGACCGCGTCCTGAAGTCGCTCGGCCCCGAACACTTCGCCCTCACCGTCGCCGGTGACGAGGTGCCACGCACCAAACCGCACCCTGACCCGTACCTGACCGCCGCGGCCCGCCTCGGCGCCGACCCCGTCCGGTGTGCCGTCGTCGAGGACACCGCGACCGGAGTGGCCGCCGCGGAATCCGCGGGCTGCCACGTCGTGGCCGTGCCCTCGGTCGCCCCCATCACCCCCGCCGCCCGGCGCACGGTCGTCGGCTCACTGGAAGAGGTCGATCTTCCCCTTCTGCGCGGCCTGGTGACGCACCTGCACTAAGGACCCGTGCCAGGGGCTGCCCGGCAGCGTCCCGGGGTACCGGTTCCGCCGCTGCGGATGGCTGAATGCCGACTGGGGTGAACAAAGCAGTTGTGTGATGTTCCCCACGATCCCAGGGGTCGACAGGTGTGTGCGGGTGTGCTGCGCCATGCTTGGCGAACGTTGTACGAGAGTCCTTGTGTCCCGATTGGTGAAAGCCTGCACTAATCCTTCCACTGTCGGGTTTTCGGTGTGTCCGCACCCGGTTTCGCTCCGTGATGAGCCCCCAACTCCGGTGGCTGCGAACCCCGGTGCGGGCGCGGACTAATCTCGTCGCGAGAACACCGGCCACTACCCCCGTGATCCGCCGCGCCACCCCTGCATTCCCGGATACACGGACCGACAGCTCTGGAGAAACTCGAGCATGAACCGTAAGACTTTGGTGCTGCCGGCCGTAGTCGGCCTGCTCGCGCCGGTGCTCGCTGCCTGCGGCGGGTCCGACGGCGGCAGTGGCGGAGGGGACGCGATCCGCGTCGGCACCACGGACCGGTTCACCCTCACGAAGGAGATCCCGGCCCCCTTCGACCCGGCGTACGCCTACGACATCGGCGCGTGGAACATCATGCGCCACACCGCGCAGACGCTGATGACCATGCCGCGCGGCGACGGCGAACCCGTCCCCGAGGCGGCCCAGCAGTGCAGCTTCACCGACACCGGCAACGAGCGCTACGCCTGCACGCTGCGCGACGGGCTGAAGTTCGCGAACGGCGACGACCTCACCGCGGAGGACGTCAAGTACTCCATCGAGCGCGCCATCTCCCTGAAGGCCGACACTCAGGTGGACGCGCTGCTGTCGACGGTGGACACCGTGGAGACCAAGGGCGACCGCGAGGTCATCTTCCACCTCAACACGCCCGACGCGACCTTCCCCTACAAGCTGTCCACGCCCATCGCCAGCGTCCTGAACAAGGACGACTACCCCGAGGACAAGTTCCGCGACGGCTTCGAACTCAGCGGGTCCGGCCCGTACGAGATGAAGACCGAGTCCAAGAACGGCGTCCTCAACAAGCTCGTGTTCACCAAGAACCCGAACTACAAGGGGAGTCTCAAGCTGAGCAACGACAAGGTGGAGCTGGTGTCCTTCGAGGACGCCGACGGCATGGGCAGCGCGCTCGAGAAGGGCGACATCGACGTCATGACGCGCGCGATGACACCCGAGCAGATCAGCAAGCTCTCCAACTCCTCCGAGGGCGACGTCAAGCTCGTCGAGGTGTCCGGTCTGGAAATCCGGTACCTGGGCTTCAACGTGGACGCGCCCAGCGTGAAGGACAAGGCCGTCCGCCAGGCGATGGCCCAGGTCATCAACCGGGCCGAACTCGTCTCCAAGGTCTACGGTTCCCAGGCCGAGCCGCTGTACTCGATGGTCCCGGCCGGCATCACCGGCCACTCCAACTCGTTCTTCAACGAGTACGGCGACCCGAGCGTCTCCGAAGCGCAGCAGACGCTGAAGGCGGCGGGGATCGACACACCGGTCAAGCTCACGCTGCACTACACCACGGACCACTACGGCGCCGCGACGAAGCCGGAGTTCGAGGAACTCCAGCGCCAGCTCAACAAGAGCGGTCTCTTCGACATAAAAATCGACGGCAAGCCCTGGTCCGTCTTCCGGCCGGCCGAGCGCGAACTCAAGTACGACGTCTTCGGCATGGGCTGGTTCCCCGACTTCCCCGACGCGGACAGCTTCATCGCACCGTTCCTCGACAAGGGCAACACCCTCAACTCGCCCTACCTGAACACGAAGATCATCGACGATCTGCTGCCCGAGTCGCGGCAGGAGGCCGACCGCCTCTCCGCGGCCGACACCCTCACGCAGATCCAGGACATCACCGCCGCGGACGTCCCGATGATCCCGCTCTGGCAGGGCAAGCAGTACGTGGCCGCCCGCGACGACGTCACCGGCGCCGCCTACCTGCTCAACTCCTCCTCGGCGCTCCAGCTGTGGGAGCTCGGCCGGGGCGTGAGCGGCTGACACCGCCCCGCACACCGAAACCCCCGAAGGGCGTCCTCCACCGGCCGGTGGAGGACGCCCTTCGGGGGTTTCGGACGACCGGCACGCAGTAACGACGACGGCCCGGAACCCGCGCTCCGGGCCGCCCTTCCCGCCTGCCGCCTACTGCTGCGCGCCGGGCCGCACCAGACCGCTCTCGTACGCGTAGACCGCGGCCTGCACCCGGTCCCGCAGCCCCAGCTTGGTCAGCACATGACCCACGTGCGTCTTGACGGTGGTCTCACTGACGAACAGGTCGGCCGCGATCTCCGCGTTGGACAGACCGCGGGCCACCAGCTTCAGCACCTCCACCTCACGCTCCGTCAGCGTGTGCAGGGTGTCGGGCACCGGCTCGTCCCCGGACGGCAGATGCGTCGCGTACTTGTCGAGCAGCCGCCGGGTGATGCTCGGCGCGAGCATCGCCTCGCCGTTCGCCACCACCCGGATCGCCTGCACCAGCTCATTGGCCGGCGCGTCCTTCAGCAGGAAGCCGCTGGCCCCCGCCTTCAACGCCTCCACCACGTACTCGTCGAGGTCGAACGTCGTCAGCACCAGCACCTTGGCCGGGCCGTCCCGCTCGGGACCGGTGATCTGCCGGGTCGCCTCCACACCGTCCATCCGCGGCATGCGGATGTCCATGAGCACCACGTCGGGCTGCAGCGCCCGCACCTGGTCGAGTGCCTGAAGGCCGTCTCCGGCCTCACCGACGACCGCGAGATCCTGCTCCGCCTCCAGAATCATCCGGAAGCCCGTGCGCAGCAGCGGCTGGTCGTCGACCAGTAGGACGCGGATGGCCACGTAAGTCTCCTTCGGATCGGCCCGGACAGGCCCTATTCCGGGCCCATTCTGCCCTGTTCGCCACCGCCGGTCCCGGCCGCCCTCACCGGCAGCGGATAGGGCGGGGGAGTGCCGCCGAACTCGGGACAGTGCGTCTGGTGGTCGCACCAGCCGCACAGCTTGGTGGGCCGTGGCCGCCAGTCACCCGTCTCGGTCGCCAGCCGGATCGCCTCCCACAGCGCCAGCAGCTTGCGCTCGACCCGCTCCAGATCGGCGGGGACCGGATCGTAGGTCAGTACGTCACCGCTGCCGAGGTAGACCAGCTGCAGGCGGCGCGGGACGACCTGCTTCAGCCGCCACACCACCAGCGCGTAGAACTTCATCTGGAACAGCGCACCCTCGGCGTACTGCGGCCGCGGGGCCTTGCCCGTTTTGTAGTCGACGATCCGCACCTCACCGGTGGGCGCCACGTCGACCCGGTCGATGATGCCGCGCAGCCTCAGCCCGGAGTCCAGCTCCGCCTCGACGAACAGCTCCCGCTCCGCGGGCTCCAGCCGGCTCGGGTCCTCCAGCGTGAACCAGCGCTCGACGAGCCGCTCCGCCTCGGCCAGCCAGCGCGCCAGCCGCTCGCCCTCCGGGTCGTCGGCGAACAGCTCCCCGACCTCCGGCCTGCTCTCCCGCAGGCGGTCCCACTGGCCCGGCAGCAGCGCCTTCGCCCGCGGGGCCGTGCGCTCGGCCGCCGGGGCGTCGAACAGCCGCTCCAGCACCGCGTGCACCAGCGTGCCCCTGGTCGCCGCCTCGCTGGGCTTCTCCGGCAGCCGGTCGATCACCCGGAACCGGTACAGCAGCGGGCACTGCATGAAGTCACCGGCCCGCGAGGGCGAGAGCGAGGAGGGCGCGGCCGCCGCGCGGGCGGGCGTCACGGGCACGGCAGGCCGGGCCGCGACCGCCCCGTCCACCACCGTGTCCGCGTGCACCGTGTCCGCGTGCTCCGCCGCCGTCGTCACCGGTCGGGGGGATCCGCCGGTGTCCTCCGCGACATCCTCGGTACTCGTCTCCATGCCCACAGACCCTACGGCCCGCCACTGACAGTCACCCAGCGGCAGGCGTGACCCGTGCGACGGGAGGGAAGCACAGGGGTGCCGGGGCGGAACGGGCCGGGACGGACGCATACCATCGACACGAGACCCTCCCGACCGGCCGGCGGGAGACGCTTCGAACGAGGGGACACCGTGGACGTGAGCGGCGGGAGCGGGCAGCCGCGGTCCGGCAACGACGAGTCGGCCGAGCCCCAGGCAGGCCCCGAGACGGCCCCGACCCCCGACTCCGCACCCCCGGACCCCACGCAGCCCGCGACACCGGAAACCCCGAGCCCGGGCCTGCACCCGGGCCCGGACCCTGCGGACCGCCGGCCCCGGTCCACCGAGGGCGCGGGCTCCGACGCCCCGCAGCCGGAGACCCCCGGCCCACCGCCACAGGGACACGAGCCCCACGAGGACGACGCACCCGTGCACGAGAGCCCGGGGCGGGAAACCCCGGAGCCCGACAGCCCGGGGCGCGAAACCCAGGAGCACGAAACGCCGCGGCACGAAGGCCCGCGGCACGAAACGCCGCGGCACGGCGGCCCGGGGCACGAAACTCTGTCACCCGAAGGCCCGGGGCACGGGACCCCGGCGTCCGAGTCCCCGCGGCACGGCGCCCCGGCACCCGGAACACGGGCCCCTGCCGCCCCCGGCACCGCACCCGCGGGCGCCGACGCGCCCGCCGCACCGGCGCAGGATGCGGCCCCCGCCCGCGGCGCCACCGCACCGCACCACAACCGCGAGAACACCCCGGACGGCACCGCTCCGGACGGCACCACCCAGCCCGGGCC
>NZ_JACBYP010000207.1 GCF_018982965.1 Streptomyces mayonensis
GCGGTCTCCGAGGTGAAACGGTCGCCCGTGAGCTGCATCCCGTCACCCGAGTCACCCGCGAACCGGATGACCACCCGCTCCAGCCGGCGGACGTCCTTCGCCCCGACCGGTTTGCGCTGCTCTCCCACGGCGGTGGGGTCGGCCTGCTCCGCTGGGCTGCTGACCTGGCTGGTCACTGAACTGGACCTCCCTCGGGACGGCTGTCCGGGGACCGGTCTACCACCGACCGTCCCGGGATCAACACTACGTCCGCACGGCCTGGCTTCCGGTGGACATTCGCATGACGGACACGACTTCGAGACGGCCCGCAGCCCCGGTTTTCCGGGAATTCTCCGCTTCCTGGCACTGGTGAGGACGCTCCCTTCCCGCACTCGGGTTTCTCATTCGTCCGGATCAGTACCCGAGGCACCGAGCCGGGCAACCGATTCCGGGGTGTGAGCCGCTCGTGTCAGGAATTGAGATACGTGAGAACGGCGAGAACCCGCCGGTGATCACCGTCGCTCGGGGACAGGCCCAGCTTCATGAAGATGTTGCTGACGTGCTTCTCGACGGCCCCGTCGCTCACGACGAGCTGCCGGGCGATCGCCGAGTTGGTCCGGCCCTCGGCCATGAGCCCCAGGACCTCGCGCTCCCGGGGAGTGAGCCCCGCCAGCACGTCCTGCTTGCGGCTGCGCCCGAGCAGCTGCGCGACCACCTCCGGATCCAGCGCCGTACCGCCCTCGGCCACGCGCACCACCGCGTCGACGAACTCCCTGACCTCGGCCACCCGGTCCTTGAGCAGGTAACCGACGCCCCGGCTGGAACCGGCCAGCAGCTCCGTGGCGTAGCGCTCCTCCACGTACTGCGACAGCACCAGGACACCGAGGCCCGGATGCGCCTTGCGCAGCCGGACCGACGCGCGCACCCCCTCGTCCGTGTGCGTCGGCGGCATGCGTACGTCCGCCACCACCACGTCCGGCAGCTCGCCCTGGGCATCCAGCTCGGTGATGATCTTGACCAGCGCCTCGCCGTCGCCGACCCCGGCCACGACCTCGTGCCCGCGGTCCGTCAGCAGCCGGGTCAGCCCCTCCCTGAGCAGCACTGAATCCTCGGCGATGACCACCCGCACCTTGTCCTCCACGATTTTCGGTCCCCCCACGACCTGCCCACCCCACGGCCGCGCGGCCCGCGCCGCGTTCACGCACCGTGCGTGTGACACGTCCAGCATTCCAGCATCGGTGGCCGGATGCCCGGGAGCAACGGGAAGACGTCGGGAAGGGGCGGAACGGGACGGGCGGAACGGGACGGGCGAAGAGGCAGGGGGCTGGGAACCACCGGAACGGCCACCCGGGACGGTCACGCGGGACGGCCAGCCGGGACGGCCACGCGGGACGGCCACCCGGGACGGCCACGCGGGACGGCCACCCGGGACGGCCACCCGGCGGCGAACGCGGCCGGGTGGCCGGGTGGCCGTCAGGCTGTCCCGGACGGCACTCGCCGCCTCAGCCGGTGACCGGTTCGCTGCGCCACGGCAGCTCCGCCGTCACCCGCGTCGGGCCACCGGCCGGTGAGTCCACCACCAGGATCCCGTCCACCGCGTCCAGCCGCTCCGCCAGTCCGGCGAGCCCCGACCCCGCCGACGCGTCCGCGCCGCCCACTCCGTTGTCCTCGACCTGGAGCAGCAGCCGGTTCTCCACCCGCCACACCTCCACGGCGGCCGACGTGGCACGCGCGTGCTTGCTGACGTTCTGCAGCAGCTCCGAGACCGTGAAGTAGGCGATGCCCTCGATGGCCGACGCCGGCCGCTCCGTGAGGTCGACCTCCACCCGCACCGGCACCGTGCAGCGGGAGGCGACCGCCGAGAGCGCCGCGTCCAGGCCGCGGTCGGTCAGGACGGCGGGGTGGATCCCCCGGGCCAGGTCCCGCAACTCCTGGAGGGCCGTCTTCACCTCGCCGTGCGCCTCGCCCACCATGACCGCTGCGGCACGGGGGTCCTCCTTCAGCTTCTCCTTGGCCAGCCCCAGGTCCATCGCCAGGTTGACCAGGCGCGCCTGTGCACCGTCGTGCAGGTCCCGCTCGATGCGCCGCAGGTCGGCCGCGGCCGTGTCGACCACGACCCCCCGGTCCGACTCCAGCTCCACGACCCGCGTCGCCAGCTGAGACGGCCCCAGCAGCGCGTGCACCATCACCCGGTCCACCGTCGTCAGCGCCCGGACGATCCACGGAGTGGCCAGGGTGAAGAGCAGCCCCACCAGTGCCGTCACGGTGATCTCGAAGGGGTTGTCCAGGTAGACCCGGTGCGTTCCGTCGCCGTACAGCTGCAGCCCGTCCTGACCGGCGTACATGGGGAACACCCAGAACCACAGCGGGTACGTCAGCATCGTCCAGCCGACCGACCACACGGTCACGGCGACGCCGAACGAGAACACCGCCCACGGGAACTGCAGCAGCGCGTACAGCAGGCTCCGCCACGAGGTGCCGCTCTTGAGCACGGCCCCCATCCAGCCCATCGCCCCCTGCTTCTTCAGCCGCAGCGGCTCCGGTTCGGACACCCGCAGCCCCAGCAGGGCACGGGCCCGCGCCCGCTCCAGCGCCCCGAAGCCCCGGCACCCCGCGAGCGCCGCCGCCAGCACCGGTACGCCCAGGAACGTCACCAGCAGGCCCGCCCCCAGCGACACCATCGTGACCGCGTACGTGAAGAGCAGGATGCTGATCGGCAGACCCAGCAGCACGTAGCCGAACTCCCGCCAGCTGCGTGCCTCGAACGGTGCCCGCAGCCCCGCCGGCAGCCGGTGGTGGCGCGCACCGCTGTCCCCCGGGAAGCCGGACCCGTCCCCGAACCCGTAACCGTGTCCGTAATCCGTGGCCATCGGTGCCGTCCCTCTCCTCGTCCCAACTACGGCTGTGCTGTCGTAACTCCACCCTCCTCCGCCGCCCCTCTCGGGAACATGGAGCCCGTCGGCGTCTGCGGAGGGGGGTTTTCCCTACCCCCGGGGCCTGTCACCTCCGGACCCTGCCGGCCCCGGGCGGGGAGCCCGCAGCGTCGGCTCCCGTACGGTCGCGCCACGGCAGCTCGGCCGTGATCGTCGTCGGGCCGCCCTCCGGGGAGTCCACGACGAAGAGACCGTCGACGGCGGACAACCGGTCGGCGAGCCCCTTCATGCCCGTACCGCCGCTCAGGGCGGCACCCCCTCGGCCGTCGTCCGCGACCTGTATGAGCAGCCGGTCCGACGCCCGCCACACCTCCACGGAGGCGTCGCGCGCGTGACTGTGCTTGCTGACGTTCTGCAGCAGCTCCGAGACGGTGAAGTAGGCGATTCCCTCGATGGCCGCCGCGGGCCGCTCCGCCAGGTCGACCGTCACCCTGACCGGCACGGTGCAGCGGGAGGCGACCGCCGAGAGCGCCGCGTCCAGGCCGCGGTCGGTCAGGACGGCGGGGTGGATCCCCCGGGCCAGGTCCCGCAACTCCTGCAGCGCCAGTTTCACCTCGCCGTGCGCCTCGTCGACCATGGCCGCCGCCGCGTCCGGGTCCTCCAGGAGCTTCTCCTTGGCCAGACCCAGCCCCATGGCCAGGTTGACCAGGCGGGCCTGCGCCCCGTCGTGCAGGTCCCGCTCGATGCGCCGCAGGTCGGCCGCGGCCGTGTCGACCACGATCCCGCGGTCCGACTCCAGCTCGGCGATCCGCCGCTCCAGTTCGTCGGACGGGGACAGCAGACCGCGCACCATCGCCCGGTCGACGTTGGTCATGCCACGCGCCAGGAAGGGCAGCACCGGCCACAGCACGAACAGCGACGCCAGCGTGAGGACGAAGGTGAGGACGCCCCACGGCAGCCGCACGAACTCGTACAGGACCGTGCGCCAGCCGACCGGATCCTTCAGTGCCATCCACAGCCGGGGGAAGAAGCCGTCCCCGCGCCGCACGGGCAGCGGACTCGGTTCGTCCACCCGGACCCCGAGCAGCGCCCGGGCCCGCGCCCGCTCCAGCCTGCCGAGCCGGCGCGCGCCCAGCAGGCCCGCAGCCAGCAGCGGAAGGCCGATCACCGTGACCGTCAGCCCGACGCCGACGGACAGCACCGTGACGACGTACGTGAACCCGATCAGTGACGCCGGGAGATTCACCAGCAGGTGGGCGATCTCCTTCCAGGTGTGCCGGTCGTAGGCGAGACGGGCCGGCGGCAGGCGGTCACCGTTCCCCCCGCCGGCTCCCCGGCCGGTGGAGGGGGATCTGGAGAGGTCTTCGGTCATAGGAGCCAGCGTGCCGTGCGGCACCGGACGACGCCATGAGGCGGACCTCCCGGGACGCACTGAGGAAAACCCCACCCCCGCCTCCACTCCGACCCCACCCCGGCCCCACTCCGCATCTCCTGCACGCCGGGCTGCTTACCGCCCCTTTAACAGGCTCTAGACTCCCGTGAGTACGGATGGGGTCTCGGGAGAGGGAGCGAGGAACGCACGTGCCGGAACCGACCGTCGGGCTCGCCGCGGACTACTTCCAGTCCTACTCGGTCGTCGGACTGCTCACGGTCGTGGGCGTCCTCTTCGTCGCCGTCGCCTTCGGAGCCGGGCGTCTGCTGCGCCCCGTCGTCCCGACCCCCGAGAAGCTCCTGACGTACGAGTGCGGCGTCGACCCCGTCGGCGAGGGCTGGGCGCACACCCAGGTCCGCTACTACGTCTACGCCTTCCTCTACGTGATCTTCGCGGTCGACTCGATCTTCCTCTTCCCCTGGGCGACGGTCTTCGCCGCCCCCGGTTACGGCGCCACCACCCTCGTGGAGATGTTCATCTTCCTGGGCTTCCTCGCCGTAGGCCTGTTGTACGCATACAAGAAGGGCGTCCTGTCGTGGACGTGAACCCCTCCGAACCCGTGCCGCTCCAGGAACGCGGGCAGCGCCCGGAGCCCGTGCCGCTTCCCGTGCCCAAGCGGCTGGGCACCCTCGCGCGTCTGGCCCCGGAGCCGATGAAGGTGGTCCTGAACTGGGGCCGCCGGTACTCGCTCTGGGTCTTCAACTTCGGCCTCGCCTGCTGCGCGATCGAGTTCATCGCCGCGTCGATGGCCCGCCACGACTTCATCCGGCTCGGCGTCATCCCGTTCGCGCCGGGCCCCCGCCAGGCCGACCTGATGGTCGTCTCGGGCACGGTCACCGACAAGATGGCGCCGGCCGTCAAGCGCCTGTACGAGCAGATGCCCGAGCCGAAGTACGTCATCTCCTTCGGCGCCTGCTCCAACTGCGGCGGCCCGTACTGGGACTCCTACTCCGTGACGAAGGGCGTCGACCAGATCATCCCCGTCGACGTCTACGTCCCCGGCTGCCCGCCGCGCCCCGAGGCGCTGCTCCAGGGCATCCTCAAGCTCCAGGAGAAGATCGCGCGGGAGTCGCTGGGGGAGCGGTACGGCACCTCGCAGCGCCCGTCGACGGCCGCGCTGCAGAGCGGCTTGGTGCGACCGCCGGAGCGGGGCACGGCGGACGCGGGTACGACGGACACGGGCACGGCGAATTCGGGCACGCCGGGGACGAGTACGGGGGAGGCACGATGACCGCGGCCGGCTGGCTGCCCGCTGGCACCGAGGAACTGTTCGGCGCGCTGGCCACGGCGGAGGAGGCGTACGGCCTCCTGACCGTCGACGTGCCGCCGGCCTCCTGGATCCCCGCTCTGGAGACGGCGCGCGACCGGCTGGGCTGCACATACTTCGACTGGCTGAGCGCGGTCGACGAGCCGGGCACCGGATTCCGCGTCGCGGCACACGTCGTGGCCCTGGGGCCGGTACGCAGGCTGCTGCTGCGTACGACCGTCCCGCACGACGCGCCGCTGCTGCCCACGGCCGTCGCCGTGTACGCGGGCGCGGCCTGGCACGAGCGTGAGACCCACGAGATGTTCGGCATCGTCTTCGAAGACCACCCCGCCCTGGACCACCTGCTCCTGCCGGAGGGCTTCGAGGGACATCCGCTGCGCAAGGACTTCGTTCTCGCCGCCCGCGTGGCCAAGGCGTGGCCGGGAGCCAAGGAGCCGGGCGAGTCCGAGCACGGTGGTCCGCGCCGCCGCCAGATGCTGCCGCCGGGCGTCCCCGACCCCAACGAGTGGGGCCCGCTCAAGGGCCAGTTGCCGCCCGCTCCGGCCCGCCCGGCACGCGGTGCGGGACGTGCGGCCGGCGAACGCCCGACCCGCGCGGCCGGCGACAGGCCGCCCCGCCGGACCCGTACGGCCGCCGAGGGCTCGGCCACCCAGACGGCGTCCGGCACCGAAACCCCGGCCACGCCGCGCCGGTCCCGCACAGCGGCGGAGGGTTCGGCCGGCCAGGCCCCCCGACCCGGCGAGACCCCGGCCACCCCGGCCACCCCGG
>NZ_JACBYP010000208.1 GCF_018982965.1 Streptomyces mayonensis
GGAGGGAAGGGGAGGGCGGTGGGGAGCGGAGGGGAGTCAGCGGGGGGAGGGATTCGCGCGGGAGCGGGGAGACGCTCCGTGCGCGCCCCCGGCGCAACGTGCGCGTCCCCGGCGCTCCTTCATCCTGTGCCGGGGCCCCGCGGAACTGAAGGACCGATCCGGTCCCGGTTGTTACCCTGAGGGCAATACCGAAGGGAGGCGGAGTGTGGAGTCACGTTCCCTGCGCTACTTCGTGGCGGTGGCCGAGGAGTTGAACTTCGCGCGGGCCGCCGAGCGGCTGGGCATCTCCCCGCCGCCCCTGTCCCGGGCGATCCGCCGTCTGGAGGCCGAGCTGGGCGTCACCCTGTTCGAGCGGACCACTCACCGTGTGGCCCGGACCGCGGCGGGGGACGTCCTGCTCACCGAGGCCCGTGTCGCGCTGGAGGCCCTGGAGGCCGCCGGCCGGCGGACCCGGCGTGCGGCGCTGGAGCCGAAGCTGGTCCTGGCGGTGAAGGCCGACGGGGACGCGGGGCTGTTGGAGCCGATCCTCGCGCGCTACGCGGACGAACCCGGGGCCGTGCCGGTGGCCGTCCGCCTCTGCGGCTGGCAGCAGCAGCCGGGCCTGATGCGCGCCGGCGAGGCGGACGCGGCCCTGATCCACGAGCCGTTCGACGGCACCGGTCTGGACACCGAGACGCTGGCCGTCGAACCGCGCGTCGCCGTCCTCGCCTCGGACCACCCGCTCGCCGCCCGGGACCGGCTGGAGCTGGCCGACCTCGGGCTGGACGCCGGCTCCGTCCAACGGCACGTCGACGAGGCACGGCGCGGCCACGGCGACCTGGCCCAGGTGCTCACGGCCGTCTCCCTCGGACAGGTCGTCACCCTGCTGCCCGCCTCCGTCGCCGAGCGCTATCCGCGCCCCGGCGTCGCCTACCGGCCGGTGGCGGACGCGCCGCCGGTCGTCCTCGCCCTCGCCTGGCCCGGGCAGTCCCGCTCGCCGGCGGTAGCGGCCCTGGTGCGCGCGGCGACAGAGGTGGCCGAGGCCGCCCGGGGCGGGGCGTAGGGCTGCCACCGGCATCGCCGGGCCCCGTCGTGGGCCCGGCCCCCGGTCAGCCCGTGGCGTCGACCAGGGCCAGTTCGTGCAGTCGGTCCGGCGGGCCGGGGCGGGCGTAGTACCAGCCCTGGGCCGTGTCGCAGCCGAGTATGCGCAGCTGTTCGGCCTGCGCGCCGGTCTCCACGCCCTCCACGGTCACCGCGAGGTCGAGGCTGTGGGCCAGGGCCACGATGCCCTCGACGATCTTCAGATCGACGGGATCCGCCGGGAACTGCTGCATGCTCTGCGTGAAGGACCGGTCGAGCTTGAGGACGCTCACCGGCAGCCGGCGCAGGTTGGCGAGGTTGGAGTAGCCGGTGCCGAAGTCGTCCAGGGCGATGTCCACACCCATCTCGGCCAGCCGGCGCAGTGGCTTCAGCAGGTCGTCGTCCGCGCCGATCAGCGCCGACTCCGTCACCTCCAGGCACAGCGCGTCGGGCGCGACGCCGGTCCGTTCCAGGATGTCGACGGTGTCCTGGACGAGCCCGGGATGCGTGAGCTGGCAGGGCGAGAGGTTGACGTTGATGCGCAGCGGCCCCGCGGCGGTCGTCTCGCCGTACCGCTCCCGCCACAGGCGGGCCTGCCGCACGGACTGTTCGAGGACCCAGCGGCCCAACGGCACGATCAGCCCGGTGTGTTCGGCGAGCGGGATGAACCGGTCGGGGCCGAGCACGCCGTGCTGCGGGTGCAGCCAGCGCACCAGCGCCTCGGCGCCGCGCACACTGCCGTCGCCGAGGTGGACCAGCGGCTGGTACTCGATGAAGAACTCGCCCCGCTCCAGGGCCGCGGGCAGCGCGGTGGTCAGTCCGTGCCGGGTGATGACGCGCGCGTCGGCCTCGGGGTCGGCCAGCTCGAAACGGTTGCCGCCCGCCGACTTGGCCCGGTACATGGTGATGTCGGCGCTGCGCAGCACCTCCGCCGGGCTGCGTTCGCCGACCGGCCCCTCGACGATGCCGATGCTGCCGCGCACGGTCAGTTCACGGCCGTCGACGCTGACCGGGGCGAGCAGCGCGTTCATGATCCGCCCGGCCAGTTCGTCGACCCCGCGCCGGGTGTCCGGACCGGTGGTCAGCGCCACGAACTCGTCGCCGCCGAGGCGGGCCACCATCTCGCCGGGAGCGGTGGTGCAGGCCTGCAGCCGGTCGGCGACCTCGACGAGGAGCCGGTCGCCGGCCGCGTGGCCGAGGCTGTCGTTGACGGCCTTGAAGCCGTCCAGGTCGAGGTAGCACAGGCCGAAGCGCTGGTCCGGGCCCGCGCCGAGGGCCTTCTCCAGGCGCTCGAAGAAGAAGCTGCGGTTGGGCAGACCGGTGAGCGCGTCGTGCGTGGCCTCGTAGCGCAGCCGCAGGTTGAGCAGCCGCCGCTCGGTCGTGTCCTCCATCAGCGCCAGCTGGTACTGCGGGGTGCCGTCGGCGTCCCGGAGCAGGGAGACCGTCAGATTGGTCCACAGGACCGTGCCGTCGGGCCGGTAGAAGGCCTTCTCCACGTGGTAGTGCTCGCGCTCGCCGCGCACCAGCTCCTCGTAGAGCCGCCAGGTCTGCGGCGCGTCCTCGGGGTGCGTCCACTCCGTGGCCTTCCGCCCGCCCAGTATCGGGTCGGCGACCCCGAACATGCGCATGAGCGCCTCGTTGACCTGGAGGACGTTGCCCTCCAGGTCCGCGATGCCGATGCCTATCGCCGCGCCCTCGAACACCGCCCTGAAACGCGCCTCGCTGGCGTGCAGCGCCTCGGCCACCACGCCCTGCGCCTTCAGGGCGGCCTGCGCTATGGCCTCCTGCTCGGCCAGTGTCCTGGCCCGCAGCGCCCCGGCGAACCCGGCCGCCATGGCGTGCTGGAGCCGAGCCGAACGGGCCCGCAGGTCTTCGGGGTCGCCGTCCTCGCCGCAGTAGAGCACCAGGTAGGCGTCGACGCAGTCCAGCGTCTGGGAGAGGGCTTCGGGGTCGGTGCAGTGGACGTCGACCAGCGCGCCGCCGACCGCTCTGGCCTCCTCCGCGTCGAAGCTCCGGGCGCGCAGCACCTCGCTCAGCCGCCGGGCCAGCGGCAGGAGTTGCTCCTCGAACTCGGACCGGGTGGACGACGTGGAGGTCGCCGGGAAGACCGCCCGGCTCCAGATCGTCGCGAACCGGCGCAGCCGGTCCTCCGGCCCGTCCGGCTCCGCCCTCACGCTTTGCGTCCCACGCCGGCGTAACCGGAGTACGCGTACGGGTCCTCGTCCTCCGGCGCCTCGTCGGACCGCCAGCGCGGCATCGGGACCAGTCCGGGCTCCACCATGTCGTACCCCTTGAAGAACCGTGCGATGTCGTCGCGCGAACGCATGATCAGCGGATTGCGGATGTCCTTGTACACGTCCACCGCTCCCCCGGCCCGCTCGGCGGGCAGCGGGATGTGCTCGTACGAGGCGTGCGTGAGGACCAGCAGGCTGCCGGGCGCGAGCGCGTCGCTCAGCTCGGCCACCGCCGCGTACGGGTCGTCCGCGTCTTCCACGAAGTGCAGTATGGCAACCAGCAGCAGGGCAACCGGTCGATTCAGGTCGATCAGCCGCTCCACCTGCGGCGAGGCGAGGATCTCCCGTGGCCCCCGCAGGTCGGCGGCCACAACGCCCGTGCCGTCGTGGCCCGCCAGGACGGCCTCGCTGTGCGCGACCGCCACGGGATCGTGGTCGACGTAGACGACGCGGGCGCCGGGCCGGTGGTGTGCGGCCACCTCGTGGACGTTGCCGAAGGTGGGAATGCCCGAGCCGATGTCGAGGAACTGGTCGATGCCCTCCTCGACGGCGGCGAAGCGCACGGCCCGGCGCATGAACGCCCGGTTCGCCTGCATGATCTTGGGGAGCCCCGGCATGAACTCCATGGCCCTGCGGGCCGCTTCCCGGTCCACCTCGAAGTTGTGCGAACCGCCCAGGTAGAAGTCGTAGATCCGGGACACACTGGGCACCGAGATGTCGATGCTGCGGGGGGCCCAGGCGGGACGCTCCATCCGGCTCTCCAAGACGTAGGCGGTCCGGTGTTCGAGCTGAGGCTACTGATCGTCCGCCAAACGAGCGAGTCCGAACGGAAATTGACCATCCGTTCCCGGTCACTGCCCGGGGCACATGCCGCGGACCGGGGTGGCCCGGAAAGCACCCGTTGCACCACCAAGCAGCACGAACGGGACCGTCCCCTCCGTCTGGGTACGGAGGGGACGGTCCGCTCGGGTCGGGAGCGGCGAGGAAGCGGCCGGCGGGAGTGGCTACTTCTTCGGCGCGCCGACCGGCTTGCCGTCGGGCGCGACGGCGTACCACGTGCCGCCCACGCCCTGTCCGTTGGTGTCGCCGGCCTTCTTGTCGCCGGCGAAGGTGTAGATCGGCCAGCAGTCGACGGTCTGCTGGGCGGCGCCGTCCGGCCGCGTGAAGCTCATCAGGCCCTCCTTCTCCAGACCCTTGGTGTCGTTGGCCTCGACGGGCGCCACCACGGGCCACTTGTCCAGGCAGGCGCCGGTGCAGGCGGACACCGGCTTCGGCCATGCCTCGTCCTTCATGAACCGGTAGACGGTCATGCCGTTCTTGTCGACGACGATCTCGCCGAGCTTCGGGTCCTCGCGGGTGGAGAGCCCGGCGGCCGGTTCGGCCTGCGCCTTCTTGCCGTCGGCGGCCAGGGCGTACCACTTCTTGCCCACGCCCTGTCCCTTGACGTCGCCCGCGGCGGTGTCCTTGGCGTAGCGGTACGCGGGCCAGCCGCCGATGGTCAACTGCTTGGTGCCGTCGGGGCGGGCGACCTCGCCGAGGAGGGCCTTGTCGATGCCCTCTCCGGCGAGCGCGTCGTCCGCGGCCACCGGGGGCCAGGCGGTGGCGCAGTCGTTCTCGCAGGTGGTCTTGGGCGGCTTGGCCGTGTCCGCGTCGAAGCGGTAGAGGGTACGGCCCGCTCCGTCGGTCACCACGTCACCGACCTCGGCGTTCGTGGTGACGGACAGTTTGCCCGCGGGTTCCGGCGCGCTCGCCGACGCCTGCGCGCCGTTCGCGCCGAGTCCGTCGCCCGAGCCGGTGCCGATCTCGCCGACGTCGCCGGGGGCGGCCGTGGCCCCCACGTTCTGGCTGCCGGCCGCGGCGCCGCCGTCCTGACCGCCGCACCCCGTCGTCAGCGCCAGCACCGCCGCAGCGCTCGCCACCAGTGAGGCGCTCCGCCAGGAGGTCTTCATCGTCATTCCCCGATCATCCCGATCATCGCGAAGGTGTTGGGGGCGCCCTGCCGGTCGCCGCACGACACTGGGTACGCACGGGAGTGCCGGTTGTGTTCAACACGACGCGGGATTCTTTGCCGCCCACCGTGAAACGCGGGGCCGGCGCCCCGGGTACCGCCCGGCCCGGCGGCACCCGCACCGGCGCAGCTCGGGGTCCCGGGCCGGGCCACCCGCCCGGGCGGCCCCCGGCCACGGCACCGGCCGCGGTGCGAGCACCCGCCGACTCCGTCCCCCGGCCCGGTCCCGGTCCCGCGGGCACCCGAAGCGGCACCGAGTCGGGTGCGGCACTGCCACGGCCCGGTCTCCCTCGGCGCCCTCACCTCTCCCGGTGACCGAGCACCTCCAGTACCGGAGCGCCTCCAGTACCCCGAGCACCTCCAGTACCCCGAGCACTTCCGGTGGCCGAGCGCCTCCAGTGACCGCAGTGACCGCGGTGACCGGTGCCGGGGCCGTGCGCGCAGTACGCGCCGGACGCCCGTACGCCCCCGGCCGGCCGGTGCCCGGCCCCGCCGCACGCGGGCGGCGCTTCCGGGGCGGACCGCACTCAGCCTCGTACAGGGGTACGGCCCCCGGCCGGGGCGGATTCCCGGAGGTCAAACCGCCGGGCGACCCGTTTCCCCCCTTCGGGGCAATCGACCGTCACTCGGGCGTGGCCGGGTGCGCCAAGCTCCATGATCTGCGTCGTGCATGGACCCGAACCGACCCGATCCGCCGCTGCCGGACGGGTGTTGGCCCTGGTGACGCTGACGTTCACACTCGTCGGCACACCGGTCGGCAGTGCGCAGGCCGACGCCTGCGCGTACGTGTCGACCGGACCGGGCGGTACCGACGCGGTGGCGGTCGCCGGGAACCACTCCTGGCCGACCTTTCCACCCTGCGGGAAGCCCTCTCCGACACCGTCACCGCCACCCACTCCCACCCCGACGCCCACACCCACGCCTCCAC
>NZ_JACBYP010000209.1 GCF_018982965.1 Streptomyces mayonensis
CCCCCGAGGCGTTCCTCGAACCGGCCTCCAAGCCCACCCCCACCCCCGCCCGCGGCTTCGACGCCGTGGCCGAGGCCGTGCTGGGGGACGTGCCGCTCACGGTGCCCGGCGACGCCACGACCGCGGCGCTGCTCGCGGAGCCGACGGCCCGGATCAACGAGGCCGTCAGGGAGGGACGTACCCAGGCCGCCGCGCAACTGGCGCAGGAGGTGGTGACGGACGCCTCACGGACGCTGGGGCCGGAGCACCCGGAGGTGCTCCGACTCCGCGAGCTCACCGCGTACATCGCCTACTTGTCGGGTGATCCGGACCGCGCCTTCGACCTCTCGATGGAGCTGGCCCGGACGCACCGCCGTGCGGGCGACGCGGAGGCGGCGTACGGGAACGTCCAGAGCGCGGCCACCGCCTGGCGTGCCGTACGCGATCCCGAGCGGGGCCTGGAGCTGGGGCGCGGCCTGGTCGGCCTGTGGGACGAACTCGCCGCCGAGGAGGGCCCGGCGGCCGAGGACGCCGAGGAACTGGAGTCCGTACGCGCCCGCATGGGCCGTCTCGCCGAACGCGCCCGCGCCCAGGCCGGCTGACCGGACGGCGCCGGCGCCGGGCCGCCCGCCCTACTGCGACAGTTCCCAGACGGCGTACGCGACGGCGTCGCTGTTGCGGTCCAGGGCCGTGTCGTCGATGTTGGCGGTCGTGTCGCAGGACGAGTGGTAGCAGGGGTCGAACGGCTCGCCCACGGTGCCGCCCCACTCGGCCGCCTGCGCGGAGGTCTTGCGGTAGTCGGCCCCGCTGAACAGGCCGCCGACGGGAACGCCCGCGTTCTTGAAGGGCGCGTGGTCGGAGCGGCCGTCGCCCTCGGTCTCGATCTCCGTGGTGATGCCCAGGCCGGCGAAGTAGTCCTTGAACGTCTTCTCGATCGTGGGATCGTCGTCGTAGACGAAGTAGCCCGGGTTGGGTGAGCCGATCATGTCGAAGTTCAGGTAGCCGCTGATCTTCTCCCGGTCGGCGGCGCCGAGGTTGTCGACGTAGTGCCGGGAGCCGACCAGGCCCAGCTCTTCCGCGCCCCACCAGGCGAAGCGCAGGTGCTTGGCCGGCTGGTATCCGGACCGGGCGACGGCGAGTGCGGTCTCCAGGACGGCCGAGGACCCGGAGCCGTTGTCGTTGATGCCGGGACCGGAGGCGACGCTGTCCAGGTGTGCTCCGGACATGACAATCTGATCCGCGTCGCCGCCGGGCCAGTCCGCCACGAGGTTGTACCCGGTGCGGCCCGAGGCGGTGAACTCCTGCACGCCGGTGGTGAACCCGGCGTCGTCCAGCTTGGCCCGTATGTAGTCGAGCGAAGCCTGGTAGCCCGGGCGGCCGTGGGCGCGGTTGCCGCCGTTCGCCGTGGCGATCGACTGCAGCTGCGTCAGGTGGGCCTTGACGTTGGCTATGGGTATGTCGGGGGCGTCGGCGACCGCCGCGGACTCGGAGGCGGACGCGCTGCCGGCCACCGAGCCGCCGGTCATCAGGGTCGCGACGGCGACCGCACCGGCCGCCAACGCGCGCCCGGAGAGGGGGGACTGGGGGAGCTTCATGTGGGGGGCTCCGAATTCCTAGGGAGTCCCCGGAAGGGACTCCGCAGTGAATGGGGTGCCTGGATGGTGTGGCAGCGGTTGACCCTGCGTCAAGACCGCTGTCCGGCCACGGCGTCGCACATACCGGAAACCCTCACCGCCGCGAGGGACTCCTGGACACGCCGGTCGCACCCGGTAGAGCCCTAGTGGACGCAGAACTCGTTCCCCTCGGGGTCCGCCATCACCACCCACTCCCCGCCCTGCTCCTTCACCCGGCGCACCACGCTCGCCCCCAGCGCCTCCAGCCGGGCCGCCTCGGCCTCCCGCCCACCGTCCGCGGAATGCACGTCGAGGTGGACCCGGTTCTTGCCGGTCTTGGCTTCCGGCACCCGCTGGAACAGCAGCCGCCGCCCCAGACCCGTGCCGCTCTCCTTCTCGTAGGGGTCGTCGGGGTGGCGTACGGCGGCGAGATCGCGCCAGGCGCGGCGGCCGTGGGACTCGACGGTGAGCTCGGCCGGTACCGCACCGAATCCCAGCAGCTTCTCGATGAGCGCGCCGTTGTCCTCCACCTCGTAGTGGAGGGCGGCGGCCCAGAAGTCCGCCTGCGCGTGCGGGGCGGTGGCGTCCACGACGATTTTGAAGTGCAGGGGAGCGGGCCCCGAAGTCGATGTCATGGACCACTTATAGCGGTGTCGTGCTGCCCCTGGGCCCGCGGCTGCTGCTTGGCGAGGTCGGGAGCCGGGGTCCCCGACGCCACGATCTCCGAGTCCCGCGCGGCGGTGCTCTCCTTGATCCCGGCCGGTGCCACGCCCGAGCCGGCCCGGTCCAGCTGTTCCCTCAGTGCCCGTGCGGTGCGGCGCGCCGTACGCAGCGCGTCCCAGGTGAGCAGCGTCAGCGCCAGCCAGACCAGCCCGAAGCCGGCCCAGCGCTCGGGCGGCATCTTCTCGTGGAAGTAGAGGACGCCGAGCAGGAACTGGAAGACCGGCGCCAGGTACTGCAGCAGCCCCAGGGTGGACAGCGGCACGCGGATGGCCGCCACCCCGAAGCAGACCATGGGGATCGCGGTGACCACGCCGGTCGAGGCGAGCAGCGACGCATGCCCGAGTCCCTCGGTGGTGAAGGTCGACTCGCCCTGGGAGCCCAGCCACAGCAGGTAGCCCAGCGCGGGCAGGAACAGGACCGCGGTCTCGGCCGCCAGCGACTCGACGCCGCCGAGGTTGACCTTCTTCTTCGCCAGGCCGTACGTGGCGAAGGAGAAGGCGAGGCAGAGGGAGATCCACGGCGGCTGGCCGTAGCCGATGGCGAGGACGAGTACGGCCGCGAAGCCGATCGCGACCGCCGCCCACTGCGCGGGCCGCAGCCGTTCCTTCAGCAGCAGGACGCCCATCGCGATGGTGACCAGCGGGTTGATGAAGTACCCGAGTGACGCCTCCACGACGTGGCCGCTGTTCACGGCCCAGATGTAGACGCCCCAGTTGACAGTGATCACCGTGGCGGCCACCGCGACCAGCCCGAGCCTGCGTGGCTGCCGCAGCAGCTCCCCGGCCCACTTCCAGCGCCGTACGACGAGCAGGGCGGCGGCGACGAAGACGAGGGACCACACCATCCGGTGGGCGAGCATCTCGCCGGAGCCGGCGGGCTTGAGCAACGGCCAGAAGAGCGGGACGAGGCCCCACATCCCGTATGCCGCGAAGCCGTTCAGCAGACCTATGCGCTGATCACTCCTGGACGACCCGGGCACGGGCACCTCCTCCTCGCACACGGCATGCCGGGACGGTTGCATGCCACGACGAAGGTAACGCCGCACACCGCCGCCTGTCATGCCCGTATCGGCATACGGTCATGACAGGCGGGAATGCCGGAGAATTCCGCAATGTCGGATGCGTGGAACGGGGTGGGGTGGAGTGGGACGAGGTGGGAGGGGATGGAGAGGTGTGGGGTGACGGACGGCTGGGCGGCGGGTGCCCGCCCGGGGTCAGCCCTTGAGCGCGGCCGCGACGGCCTCGGCGAGCGGCGTGGTCGGGCGGCCGGTCAGCCGGGACAGGTCACCGGTGGAGACGACCAGCTCGCCCTTGGCGATGGAGGCGTCCACGCCCGCGAAGACGTCCGCGAGCGGCCCCGGCACGCCGGCGCCGGTGAGGATGCCGGTGTAGGCCTCGACGGAGACGGGCCTGTAGACGATCTCCTTGCCGGTCTGCCGGCTCAGCTCGGCCGCGTACTCGGCGAAGCTCCACGCCTCGTCGCCGCCCAGCTCGTAGGCCTTGTTCTCGTGGCCCTCGCCGGTGAGGACGGCGACGGCGGCCGCCGCGTAGTCGGCGCGGGAGGCGGAGGAGACACGGCCCTCGCCGGCCGCCTGCACGACGGCGCCGTGCTCCAGGACCGGGGCGAGCTGCTCGGTGTAGTTCTCGTGGTACCAGCCGTTTCGCAGCAGCACGTACGGCACACCCGAGCCGACCAGCACCTCCTCGGTGGCGCGGTGGTCGTCGGCGAGCGTGGCCTTCAGGCTCTCGGGGGCGCCGGTGTAGGCGAGCAGGGCGACGCCTGCCTTCTTGGCCGCCTCGATCACGATCGTGTGCTGCCGGACGCGGCCCTTGTCGAACTCGTTGCCGGAGATCAGCAGCACTCGGTCGCCGGCCGTGAAGAGGTCGTCGAAGGTCTCGGGTGCGTTGTAGTCGGCGACCGCGAGCCGCACACCCAGGGCGGCGAGGTCGGCGGCCTTGTCGCGGTTGCGGACGACGGCGGTGACCTGGTCGGCCGGCACCTTCTCCAGCAGCTGCCGCACGACGTGGCGGCCGAGGTGTCCGGTGGCTCCGGTGACGACGATGCTCATGGTTTCAGTACTCCTCGTGGGGGCTCGATAACACCCACCCTAGGAGCTGCGCTAACTGAAGGAAAGTGCGAACTTTGAAGTAAGGTACTTACCTCGAAGTTACCTTTTGGTCCGGACGGCGGTAGGGTCCGGACAGTGACAGGGCCCGGACATCGCGTCCGGGCCCTGCGCGCGGTGAACGCCGCCGGCGTCAGCCGACGACCGTCCAGGTGTCGTTGCCCGCGAGGAGTGCGGCCAGGTCGCCCTTGCCGTGGTGTTCGACGGCGGTGTCGAGCTGGTCGGTCATGAGGGTGTCGTAGACGGGGCGTTGGACGGAGCGCAGGACGCCGATGGGGGTGTGGTGGAGGGTGTCGGGGTCGGCGAGGCGGGAGAGGGCGAAGGCGGTGGCGGGGGAGGCGGCGTGTGCGTCGTGGATCAGGATGTCCGTTTGGTTGTCGGCGGTGACGGTGACGACTTCGAGGTCGCCGGTGGTGGGGTTGCGTGTGACGCCTTGCGTGTTGTCGGTGCCGAAGCGGATGGGCTGTCCGTGTTCGAGGCGGATGACGGCTTCTTCGGCCTGCTGTTTGTCCTTGAGGGTGTCGAAGGCGCCGTCGTTGAAGATGTTGCAGTTCTGGTAGATCTCGACGAGTGCGGTGCCGGGGTGGTCGGCGGCCTGGCGCAGGATTTCGGTGAGGTGTTTGCGGTCGGAGTCGACGGTGCGGGCGACGAAGGTGGCTTCGGCGCCGAGGGCGAGGGAGACGGGGTTGAAGGGGGCGTCGAGGGAGCCCATCGGCGTGGATTTGGTGATTTTGCCGACTTCGGAGGTGGGGGAGTACTGGCCTTTGGTGAGGCCGTAGATGCGGTTGTTGAAGAGGAGGATTTTGAGGTTGACGTTGCGGCGGAGGGCGTGGATGAGGTGGTTGCCGCCGATGGAGAGGGCGTCGCCGTCGCCGGTGACGACCCAGACGGACAGGTCGCGGCGGGAGGTGGCGAGGCCGGTGGCGATGGCGGGGGCGCGGCCGTGGATGGAGTGCATCCCGTAGGTGTTCATGTAGTACGGGAAGCGGGAGGAGCAGCCGATGCCGGAGATGAAGACGATGTTCTCTTTGGCAAGGCCGAGTTGGGGCATGAAGCCCTGGACGGCGGCGAGGATGGCGTAGTCGCCGCAGCCGGGGCACCAGCGCACTTCCTGGTCGGACTTGAAGTCCTTCATCGACTGTGTGCCCTCGGCCCTGGGCACCAGCTGGAGCAGCGAGCCCGCGCCGCTTCCCTCGGCAGCCTCGGCAGCCTCGGCAGCCCCGGCAGTCCCGGCCGCCCTGGTCTCCCTGGTCTTCCCGGTCACCTCAGTCTCCTCAGTCATCGATGGCCTCCTTCAGGGCGGTGGCGAGCTGTTCTGCTTTGAACGGCATGCCGTTGACCTGGTTGTGGGACTGGGCGTCGACCAGGTAGGTGGCGCGGATGAGGGTGGCGAGCTGGCCGAGGTTCATCTCGGGGACGACGACCTTGTCGTACTGCTTGAGGACGGTGGCGAGGTTGGCGGGGAAGGGGTTGAGGTGGCGCAGGTGTGCCTGCGCGATGGCTTCGCCGGTGGTGCGCAGCCGGCGGACCGCGGCCGTGATCGGTCCGTAGGTGGATCCCCAGCCCAGCACGAGGGTGCGTGCTCCGTGCGGGTCGTCGACGTCGATGTCGGGGACGGTGATGCGGTCGATTTTGGCCTGGCGGGTGCGGACCATGTGGTCGTGGTT
>NZ_JACBYP010000020.1 GCF_018982965.1 Streptomyces mayonensis
GGTCTGGACGTGACGCCCCCGCCGTGCGTGGTGCGGCACGGCGGCGGCGTCGGGGTGGGCCGGGGGTCGCGGCTGCGGTCGTGGTTCTGGAGGGTCAGCCGGGGCCCGTGGTGGTCACCAGCGGCCCCAGGCGTCCTCCCACTCCCGGGAAGGGGACCAGAGCCCGGTGTCGTCGTGACCGCCACCGCCACCGCCACCCTGGTTCCAGGGACCGCCGGGACCACCGGGTCCGCCGGACCAGGGCGGTCGGGGGGCGTGGTCGATCCGCTGGAAGCCGACCGTGTAGGTGCGGCTGTGCTCGCCGTTGGCCGACGTCACCGTGACGGTGCGGGTGGTGAACCCGGGCAGGGACGAGGACACGGTCCTGCTGCCGTCCGTGACCTTCACCCGGGCACCGGACGCGGCCGCCACGGCGCCCACGGCCGGGATCCTCCCGTGCTTCGGCCAGTCCACGACGTACGTGCCCACCTCCGGGTCGAACCCGTCGACGGGAGCACCCCCCACGGTGAGCGCGGAGGCGTCGGCGACACTGGCCTTCGTGGCGTCCGGGAAGCCGGTCACCGTGACCGACCCGTCGGCGTTGACGGTCACGTCCGCCGCCATCGCCGCCGCCAGGTTGATCCGCTGCCAGCTCGGCCCGCCGGCCGCGGTGAGGTCGAGCGGCAGACCGGAGTCCGTCGCGGTCTGTTCGAGGACCTGCGTCCGCTGCTCCTCGGTGAGATCGGGGAAGGCCGTGACCAGCAGCGCCGCCGCGTCGGACGGTGCCTGGAGTTCCTGACCGGCCTCGCCGACCGCGGAGAACCCGTAGGACAGGCGCTGCGTGTACAGGTCGACGGTCTCCGCCGTGTCCAGACCGGCGTAGGGATCGCCCGCGCAGGCCGTGAGCGTGTCGCCGTACCCCTCCTCCTCGCACCGCGCGAGCAGCACGTTCTCGATCTCGGTGTGCGCCTGCTGCAGCAGCCCCTCGAACGCGGGGTCCGCCCAGCGGTGCGCCACGGTGGCCTGGGCGGTGATGCGGCCGCCCATGACGTCGAGCGGGTAGTGGAACCCGAGGACGAGGCGGTTGTCCCCGTACTCCGAGGTGCGCGCGAGGATGGACGGCGCCAGGTCGGGCAGCAGCGTGGCGAGGATCGTCCCGGCCTCGTAGCCGCCGTAGGTGTGGCCGCTCGGGTACGAGCCCTGCTTCGCGAGGCCGTCGTACGAGCTGTCCTCGGACTCGTAGATGCGGCCGCCGTCACCGGCGAAGCCGAGCCGGACGTACGGACGCAGGTAGTTCCAGCGGTTCTTCGCCGCGTCGTGGGTGTCCAGGTGCTTGGCGACGCGGGAGAACAGGGCGCTGGTCTTGGGCAGTTGTCCTTCCTTCAGGGCTTCGCCGTAGAGCGGTCCGAGCCGGGATCCCAGGCCGTCGGCCATGGTGACGGTGGCGCTGTTGGAGGCGTCCACCTCGGCCCGGTCGACCTGCTTCTGTGTGGCCGCGTTGTTGACGGCGACGGTGATCCGGTCGTTCTCGGCGCCGAGTTCGCTGCCCGCGGGCAGTTCGCTGTTGGCGCCGAGGGTGCCGGGACCGAGGTCGTCGAAACCGCTGAGCAGGTGGGTGAAGTAGTCGCTGTCGTCGCCGGTCCCCGGCCACTCGTCCGACGGGTAGTCGGCATCGAGCACGTCGTCCGGGAAGGGCGACGGCTCGTAGTCCGACGGGTCGGAGGCCGCCGCGGTGCCGGTGCTCGCCATGGTGCCGGTGCTCGCAGTGGTGCCGGTGCCGGCCGTGGCCGGGGCCTTCGGGGCGGGGTCGGCCGAGGTCCCTGCGGGGGTGAGTGCGATGACGGTGGCGGTGTGGGTCTTCGCCTTGCCCGCGGTCGTGAGCAGCGCCGACCGAGTGGTGCCGGACACGTGCGCGGTGGTTCCGTCGTCGAGGGCCACGGTGTAGCCGACGACCGGGAATCCGCCGTCGCCGGCGGGCCGCCAGGTCACGCGGACCTGCCGGCCGTCGGTGACCACGCCGGTGACGTCCGGCGCCTGCGGCCGGTTGTCGCCGGTCACGACGGGCCGGGTCGCGGGGCTCGGGGCCGAGTCGCCGAGCGCGTTCACCGCGCGGACGCGGGCCGAGTACGACGCGCCGTCCTTGAGGGCGGTGAACACCGTGCTGCGGCTTGCCGGGTCGTCGATCTCGACCTGGTGACCGCCGCTGAGGGTGATCTCGTAGCCGGTGACGGGCGAACCGCCGTCGTCCTCGGGCGCGGACCAGGTGACCTTCACGCTCGTGCCGGACACGGTCGCCGACACGGCGCCGGGCGCGGACGGCACCGTCCGGTGCTTCGTCCTGAGCGCCGACACGGCCTTGTCGAGGGACGTGTACCGCGCCGTGAGGGTGGCGTCCGACGCCGCGTCGTCGGCGACGGCGTCCTTCGCGGCGGTGAGCGCGGCGGTGAACGCCTTCCAGGAGGCGTCGGTGTAGCGCTCGTTGGTGAGGGCGGACGCGGTGGTGACCAGGTTCTCCAGCTTCAGCCGCGGGAGCGGGACCAGCTGGTTGGCGGCCAGGCTGAGGCTGCGGGTCTGCAGGTCGGCCTCGAGCTGGGTGACACCGTCGGCGTCCAGCAGGGCGCGGGCGGCGGCGAGTTCGCGTGCGAACACCCCGAAGTCGATCGTGCCGTACCGGTCCTTCTCCTCGGCCAGGCCCTCGTACTTCTCCACCGCCTTGCGCAGGTCGGCCAGGTCCGTCTCCGCGGGTGCCTCGACGTGGTCGAAGGTGATCTGCCCGAGGTTGGCGACGTAGGGGTGCGAGGAGTCCGCGTTCGTCGTCAGCCGCAGGTGCACGGAGTGCGTGCCGGTGATCGCCTTCGGCAGGGTCAGGCTGGTGGTGCCGCCCGACGACCACGAGCTGCCGGTGACGGGCAGCGCAACGGTCGCGTCCGGCGTACCGGGGTCGTCCGCGTCGAAGGAGTCCAGGTGGATCTCGACGGCGGAACCGGTGCCGCAGCGGGCGGAGTTGTTGACGTAGGTGAGCGTGACGGTGTTCTTCGGCTCGTCGCCGAAGTCGATGTCGCCGTAGTCGAGCCAGGCGCCGTCGTAGGTGCCGCCGAGGCTGGTGGCCGAGCCGGCCCCTTCCCAGGTGGCCGGCTCGCTCTTCAGCCCGCCGCCGCTGTTCGACGTGAACCCCGTGGCGTCGAACACCACCGGGGCGTCCGCCTGCCGTGTCAGGGTGAGCGAGTAGACGTTGGCCACGTAGGGCTGGGCGTCGGTCTGCGTGCTGGAGACGAAGGCGGCGTACACGTCCTTGGCGCCGCCGAAGGTCTCCGGGTCGAGCCGGACGCTCGTGGTGGCCACGGTGCCCCAGCCCGAACCGGTGTACTCCAGGGGGATGTCGGCGGCCGCCGGGCCGTCCTTGCCGCCCAGGCGCAGTTCGATGTGCGAGTCCGAGGCCGCGCGGGAGCGGGGCTTGTCGTAGCTGACGGTGACGGTGTCGGCGCCGTCCGCGAGGTCGGTGTCCCGCCACTCGGCCCAGGCGCCGTTCGTCACGTTCTCGAAGACGCCGTTGGAGAGGTTGAGGGGCAGCGAACCGCCGCCGGTCGCCGTGGTGTTGGCCGTGGTGAGGGCGGCGACGGTCGTGACGGGGGAGGAGGAGTCGGGCTCGGCCGGCGAGAACTGGTACCAGTCGAAGTTCGACACCCACTGCTGGCCCGCCGGGGCGTGGAAGACGAACGTCGCGGTCGACGCGTCCAGCAGCGCCTGCGGGTCGGTCACGGCCGCCTGCACCGTGGTGTAGTACTGCCAGCCGCCGGTCCCCGGCAGGGAGACGGTGGCGACGACGGGGCCGTCGGCGTCCCCGGCGTGGATGTCGACGCTGCTCGGTTCGGCGTCCGGCGCCTGCGAGTTGGCGTAGCGCACGGAGACGCTGCGCGGGGCGACCCCGCCGAAGTCCAGGTTCCGGTACTGCTCCCAGGCGCCCTCGGTGACGCCGCCGAGGTCGCCGTCCGAGTGGTACGCCTCCTTCACGAGGCTGGGGCCCTCCATGTCGTCGGGGTCCTCGGCCTGGAGGACGGCGTAACCGCCCTCGTCCAGGGTGAGCGCGTCGATCGCGGACTTCAGCGCGTCGTGCGCGGCCATCAGCGTGCCGGTGGCGGCGTCGGAGTCCGCGAGGACGGTCCGCGCGCGCTCCAGCGCCGTACGGAAGACCCCGTAGGAGCCGTCGGAGTAGTTGCCCTCGCGCACCAGCGACGCCTCGTCCACCAGCGCGCCGAGGCTCCCGCGGTGCACCGCGGCGGCCGAGACGACCAGCGGGTCGGTCACGGACACCCCGGCGCCGGTCACCGTCGAGGCCGGTACGCCGTGGGCGAAGGCCCGGTCGCGGAAGGTGAGGCCGACACGGGCGTCGGTCTTCGTCGTGCCTGTCAGCTTCAGCGACGCCGTGCGTCTGCCGGTGACCCGCAGGTCGGCCTTGACGCCGTCCGGCAGGCCGGTGACGCTCGCCGCGCCGGTCCCGGTGAGGCTGGTCCCGTTGCGCGCGGCGAACGACGCCCTGCCGGACAGCCGGAGTTCGACGGAGCCCTTGACGGTGCCGTCCGCGGCGGTGTCGACGCGGTCGGGGCGGGCGGACACGACGGTCGTGCCCTTGCCGGGACCGGAGCCGCCGTCACCGTCGCCCGTGTCGGTGTTCAGCGAGTACGCGGGTTGGGTGCGGGCGCCCCAGGACGACGGCTTGGAACCCATGTCGAACTTCAGGGTGCCGCCGGAGACGATCTGCGAGTAGTCCAGCCACGTGTTCGAGAACCGCTTGCCGTTCAGGCGCGCGCCCTGCACGTAGTAGTTGTCCGGCGAGACCCCGTCGGCCTCGACGGTGAACTTGGCGCCGTTGGCGTAGCTGATCGTCGTCGAGTCGAAGAACGGGCTGCCGATCTGGAACTGGCTGGAGCCCGCCGTCACCGGGAACAGCCCGAGGGCGGCGCCGACGAACATGGTCGACATGGTGCCCGCGTCGTTGTCCATGGTCGGCAGGAAGCCGTCCGGGGCGAGCTCGTACACCTTGGTCCTGACCGGCGGCCGGAACTCGCCGCCGGAGCTGGGCGCCTCGTTCGTGGAGCCCGTCGCGATGTACCGGTTCCAGGTCTCGCCGGTGTAGATGGCGCGGACCCACTTCTGCGTCAGGCTGGGCTCACCGACGTAGTTGAAGAGGTACGGGGCCTGGAGGTCGATCTCGTTGGCGTTGGAGTGCAGCATGGTCGAGCCGTCGTCGGCGTCCGAGTCCTCGCCGAACATGTGCCGGATCGCGGCCCGGCCGGCCTTCTCGCCGCCCATGGCCTCGATGAGGCCGCCCATGTCGTACGCGTCGTACCAGTGGTACTGCCAGAGGGTGCCCTGGTAGAGCCCCGCCTCCTCGAACTTCTCGTAGTCGACGCCCTGCCAGTCGCCCTTGCCGTCGCGCGGGGTGAGCAGCCCGACCTCGGTGCCGTCGTCGGCCTTCCAGGCGCCGGGCCTGACCAGGTTGTCGATGGCCATCGTCGCCTGCTCGCGCAGCTTCTTGGCGTCGGCGTCCTCACCGAGCGCGTCGGCGATGACGGACAGCGCCCACTGGTCGTAGCCGCGCTGGACCGTCGTACCGGGGTCACCGGCGACGTACCCCTGCCGCAGCTGCGTTCCCGTGTAGTAGCCGGTGTACGACTTCAGCGCCGGGTACGCCTCGTCGAGCCGGTCGAAGTCCTTGTACCCCTTGGAGACGGCGTCGGCGATCACGACCGCCGAGCGCTCCCAGCGCACCGTCGGCACCGAGTGGGTGAGGCTGCCGAGGCTCTTGCCGGACGACTGGGCGTCGGCGAAGAGGATGACGGCGGACTGCACCATGTCCCGGTAGCCGGCCGGGTCGATGTAGGCGGCGACGGAGTACTTGCGGAAGTCGTCCCAGGTGGACCAGCCGTCGTAGTACGTGAAGCCGTTCGCCTTGTGCACCGCGCCGTCGACGCCGCGGTACGTGCCGGTGGTGCTGGTGGCGTTCACCGGCAGCGCGTACATGCGGTACAGGTGCGTGTAGAACTGCTTGGTGAGCGTCGAGTCCGGGTCGGCCTTCTTCGAGGCCTGCACCGCGACGGTGCCGAGCGTGTCGTTCCACTCCGCCTTCGTCTGCGCGCGCACTTCTTCGAAGCCTCGGCCCGCCACCTCGTTGTGCTGGTCGGTCGCGGCCTGCTCGGCGCTGATCGGCGACAGCGTGATGCGCAGTTCGACGTCCTTGCCGTCGGCCTGGTCGAACCCGAGGACGGCGCCGGTGTCCGTGCCGTCCTGCGCGGTCGCGTCGCCCAGCGCGCCGTCGTCGCCCCAGCTGCGCAGCGAGGTCACGGGGACGTTCGTGGTGGCGTAGTAGTACAGCCGGTACGAGGCGCCGTTGAAGGACCCGGCGACGAGCCCGCTGATCGCGGTCGTCCCGTCCTTCAGCTTCGTCGCGTCCAGGGTCGAGCGGGTGCGGCTGGTGAAGTTGTTGGCGAGGTCGAGGACGAGCTGGGGCCGCGCTCCGTCGGGGAAGCTGTAACGCTCGAGGGCCGTGCGGGTCGTCGCCGTCATCTCGGCGTCGATGGTCCCTGTGTCGGACCCGAGGCCCACGCGGTAGGAGCCGGGCGTCGCGCTCTCGTCGTCGTGGCTGTAGGGGTGCGCGTAGCTGCTCGTGGCCGGGCGCTTGTCGTACTGCTCCGAGGTCGGGACCACCAGCAGGTCTCCGCCGCCGCCCGAACCGCCCACGCCGTCCAGGTTCGTGGCGGTGAACCCGGCGATGTGGTCCTCGTTGTAGTCGTACCCCGAGTGGTTGCGGTCCGGCACGGTCATCGGGTTGACCTTGGCCAGGCTGTGCGGTGCCTGCGCGCCGGGCAGGTCGTTGCCCGCGTCACCGGCGGTGGACACGAACGGGTCGACGAGCTTGGTGTAGTCCGTGCCGCCGGACGCCTCACCGGACACGCGCGCGGCGGGTGCGGCCGTGGCGGTGCCGCCGGCCGTCAGCGCACCGAGGCCGAGCGCTCCGGCGAGCACGGCGGCGACGGTGGCCCGCAGGGCCCGGGGCCCGGCCGCCCGTATCGGCGGTCTCTTGGATCTGTCAGGCATGACGAGTACGACCCTCTCCGTGTGGAGCAGTGGACCTGTGGACAACGTTGTCAGTCGGAACTCGGGACAGACGCCCGCCCCGGATGAACGCCTCCGCCATCACACAGGGAGAAGTCATACAACGGGGAAACAGGGTTCGTACAGGGGGTGCGCCGGACCGCGGTGCGATCGAGGTGCGTCGGGTTGTGCCGTGCCGTATCGCGGTGCGTCGGGCTGTGCCGTGTTGAGGGTGCGTCGGGCCGCCGCGCTGGGTGGAGGGGAGGGCGGGCCGCGTTGGGGTGGACGGGCCGCGTTGGGGTGGACGGGGAGGGCGAGCAGCGTTGCGTTGCGTTGGAGGAGAGGGCGGCCCGCGCTGTGTTGGAAGGGAGCGCGGGCCGCGTTGCATTGGAAGGGAGCGCGGGCCGCGTTGCGTTGGCTACGCGGCGGCGTCCTTCAGGACGCGGTCGAGCGCCGCCCGGCCCGCGGGGCCCCACGCCGGCTTGCCGCCGGGCAGGCCCCGGTCCCCGTTGCGGCCCATCAGCATGAGGAACAGGCTCTGCTGCGCGGCCAGTCCGCGGGCGCGCCGGACGGTCGCCCGGTCGGCGCGCGCGTACGCGGCGAAGAACCGCCCGGCGGCGCCCGCGGGCAGGAGCACCCACGCGGCCGCGAGGTCCCAGGCGGGATCGCCCGCGCACAGGTCGCCGAAGTCGACCACACCGGTGAGCGTCCCGTCCGCGCCGACGGCGTTCGCGGGATGGAGGTCGCCGTGCACCCACAGGGGCGGACCCTCCCACCCGGGGGCCGCGACGGCGTCGTCCCAGACGGTCCGGACGGCGTCGGCGACGTCCTCGGGGACGACGGCGTCGAAGAAGCGCTCGAAGCCGTCCGTGCACTCCTTGGGATGGCCACCGCGGTCCGCGGAGACCGGTGCGTCGGCCGGCGCCGGCACGTGCAGCGCCCCGAGGAAGTCCGCCAGCACGTCGGCCGCGTGGGCGCCGCGGCGGATCGGGGCGAGGTCGAGCGGCGTGCCGGGAACCCACGTCATGACGGTCCAGTGCTTGGGGAAGCGTTCGGACGGTTCGCCGAACCGCACCGGGGACGGCACCGGGAGCGGCAGGCGCGGGGCCAGCAAGGGCAGCCACCGCCGCTCCTTGAGCTGCAGCTCCGGGGTGGGGTCCATGCGCTGCATGCGTACGGCCAACTCGTCCCCGAGGCGCCACATCTGGTTGCCCCAGCCGCCCGGCACCTCGCGGACGGCCAGCCCCGCGAGGTCGGGATGCTGTTCCCGCAGCAGCTCGCGGACCAGCTCTGCGGTGATCTCGATCTCGGTGTCGGCCATGCGACGTCACGGTACGCGGGAGAGGCGTCACCGTACGCGGGAGCGGGCGACTTTCGCCTTGAGTCCCGAAATGCGCCCGCCGTGTGCAGTTTTTGTCTGATCAAGATTTGAACTGATCACAAGAAGGTCACTATGGTCAGCGCTGGCACCCCACTTGGGGATCACCCACAAGGGGTGACGGTGGAGGGGCACCCGCCCGTCGTGAGCGACAGGCGGCTGGAGGAGAAGGAGACCGCCCGCGTGGCCTCCCATCGTCGGCCCAAGCAGCCGAGCCGTGCCCGGGTGACCGTGATCACCGCGACCGCCGCCGCAGCCGTGGCGCTCACCTCCCAGGCGGCCAACGCCGCCCCGAGCGAGAAGCCGAGCAAGGACGAGGTCAAGTCCAAGGTCGACAAGCTCTACGAGGAGGCCGAGCGGGCCACCGACAAGTACAACGGGGCCAAGGAGAAGCAGGACAAGCTCGAGGGCGAGATCGACGACCTCCAGGACGAGGTCGCCCGCGGCCAGGCCGAGCTCAACGAGCTGCGCGACGGCCTCGGTTCGATGGCCAGCGCCCAGTACCGCTCCGGCGGCATCGACCCCTCCGTCCAGCTGTTCCTCTCCGCCGACCCGGACAACTACCTGGACAAGGCCTCCACCCTGGACCAGCTCAGCGTGCAGCAGGTCGCGGCGCTGGAGAAGATCCAGGGCAAGCAGCGCACCCTCTCGCAGCAGCGCAAGGAAGCCTCGGAAAAGCTGAGTGACCTCGCGGACACCCGCACCGAGCTCAAGAAGAAGAAGGAAAAGGTCCAGGGCAAGCTCGCCGAGGCGCAGAAGCTGCTCAACACCCTGACGGCGCAGGAGCGCCAGGAACTGGCCGACAAGGAGAAGCGCGCCAGCCGCTCGGCCGGCGAACGGGTCGAACTCGGCAACGAGGCCCCCGCCTCCGGGCGCGGCGCAGCCGCACTGTCCGCGGCGGCCACCCAGATCGGCAAGCCCTACGTCTCCGGCGGCACCGGCCCCAGCTCCTACGACTGCTCGGGCCTGACCCAGTGGGCCTACGCCCAGGCCGGCGTCCAGCTCACCCGGACGACCTACACCCAGCAGAACGACGGCACCAAGATAGGCCAGGGCGAACTGGCCCCCGGCGACCTGGTCTTCTTCAACAGCCTCGGCCACGTGGGCCTCTACGCGGGCAACGGCCAGGTGCTCCACGCCCCGTACCCGGGCACTTCGGTGCGCTACGAGTCGATGAGCACCATCGGATCCTTCCAGTTCGGCGTCCGCGTCTGACGACTTCAACGTCCGCGTCCGACGGCCGGCGTACGACGACCGGCGTACGACGGCAGGGCGCTCACCGCCGCGCCCGCCGTCCCCGGCGCGGGCCCGCTCACCCCAACGGCTGGGCCCCGACGACCGCGAGCAGGCGCAGCTTGTCGTGGCTCTCGGAGCCGGGGTCGGCGGTGTAGACGAGCAGTTGGTGCGACTGGTCGGGGTCGAGCAGGGTCTGGCAGTTCAGCTCCAGACGCCCGACCTCGGGGTGCACGAAGTGTTTGACCGTGCGCGGGCGGATGCCGACCTCGTGCGCGTCCCACAGGCGGCGGAACTCCTCGCTGCGCTCCAGCAGCAGGTCGGCGTAGTGGGCCGCCCTGGAGTCCGGGCCCCGCAGTGTGGTGACCCGGCGCAGCCCGGACGCGAACATGCGGGAGAGCAGGTCGTGTTCCTCGGGCGCGTACAGCGCCCGGGTGGCCGGGAGGGTGAACCAGCGGTAGCCGATACTCCGTTCCGGTCCGGCGAACCGGGTGGTGTCGCCGGTCAGGGCGACGCCGAGCGGCGTCTGCCGCAGGGTCTCCCCGAGTTCGGTGACGATCTCGGCGGGGGTGTCGGCCAGACGGTCCAGGATGCGCAGCAGACCGGGGCCGACGTGTTCGCCGACGGTGCCGCGGACGGGCGGGTGGTGACCGGCCAGGCGGAAGAGGTGGTCGCGCTCGTCCAGGGACAGGTGCAGGCCCTGTGCGATCGAGGCGATCATCTGCTGGGAGGGCTGTGGGCCGCGCTCCCGCTCCAGACGCGCGTAGTAGTCGGTCGACATGTGGCACAGCGCCGCGACCTCCTCCCGGCGCAGCCCACTGGTGCGGCGGCGCTGCCCCCGCACCAGTCCGACGTCCTCGGGCTGCAGCAGCTCCCGACGGCGTCGCAGGAAGGCGGCCAGCCCGCTCCGGTCGATCTCCATGGAGTCCTCTCTTCGGTGCCGTCTTCTCGGTGCCGTCCTCCTTTCTATCGCCGCCGCCCCGCCGCAGCCACGGACGGCCGATCCCCCTCTCGGGCGACCCAGGGCTGCTCGGGTCTCCTCGCGAATCGCCGTTGACCTGCGCAAACGGCACCAGCCTGCCGTGCCGCGGACCCGCGATCAGGGGATCGGCAGGCCCTGCACCGCACCGGCGGATTCGGTCACGGTGGAGGCAACGACGCACCGAGGGAGCGCATCCATGCCACGCACCGACTTCGACATCACCGTCCCCGACCTGTCCGGCAAGCGCGCCGTCGTCACCGGCGCGAGCGACGGCATCGGACTCGGCATCGCGACCCGCCTCGCCGCCGCGGGCGCCGAGGTGGTCCTGCCCGTCCGCAACCCGCGCAAGGGCGAGGCGGCACTCGACGCGATCCGCGGGCAGGTCCCGGAAGCGGACGTCTCCCTGCGCACGCTCGACCTGTCCTCGCTCGACTCGGTCGGGACACTGGGCAAGACCCTGCTGGCGGAGGACCGCCCCGTCCACCTGCTCGTCAACAACGCCGGTGTCATGACGCCGCCCGAGCGCCAGACGACCGCCGACGGGTTCGAGCTGCAGTTCGGCACCAACCACCTCGGCCACTTCGCCCTAGTCGGCCACCTGCTCCCGCTGCTGCGGGCCGGCCGGGCGCGTGTGACGTCGCAGATCAGCGTGGCGGCGAACCAGCACGCCATCAACTGGGACGACCTGAACTGGGAACGCTTCTACGACGGCAGGCGCGCCTACAGCCAGTCGAAGATCGCGTTCGGCCTCTTCGGCCTGGAGCTCGACCGCCGCAGCGCCGCCGGCGACTGGGGCGTCACCAGCAACCTGTCACACCCGGGCGTCGCCCCCACCAGCCTGCTCGCCGCCCGCCCGGAGGTGGGCCGCGCCAAGGACACGGTGGGCGTACGCGTCATCCGCGCCCTGTCCGCCCGCGGCATCCTCCTCGGCACGGTCCGCACCGCCCAGCTCCCCGCCCTCTACGCCGCCACGTCGCCCGAGGCCGAACGCGGGGCGTTCTACGGCCCCAGCGGCCCGCGCCACCTGGGCGGCCCGCCCGCGCGCCAGAAGCTCTACAGCCGCCTGCACAGCGCGGACGAGGCCCGCAGGGTGTGGGAACGCTCGGAGGAGCTGACGGGGGTGAGCATCGGCTGACGTGCGCCGGCGTACGGCCCGGAGACCCGGAGCCGGGAGTCCGGGGCGGGAGGAGGCGCGGGGGTGCGGCGCCCGGAGCCCGGGGAGCGAGGAGGTGAGGATCCCGGGACTCCAAGGCCCGAGGGACTGGGGGATTCCCCCGCGCCGCTTTGTGATGTTGGATGGCCCGACCGACGTGTACAGACCACTGACGTATACACACACCGAGGTCGACCATGGGTTTCACCACGCGCCCCACCCTCCAGGGCACCTTCGGAATGGTGTCCTCCACCCACTGGCTGGCCTCGCAGTCGGCCATGGCGGTGCTGGAGGACGGGGGCAACGCCTACGACGCCGCCGTGGCCGGTGCCTTCGTGCTGCACGTCGTCGAGCCGCACCTCAACGGGCCCGCCGGAGAGGCGCCGATCCTGCTCGCGCCGGCGGGCGGTCAGGTGCGCGTGCTGTGCGGGCAGGGCGTCGCCCCGGCCGGGGCGACGGTGGCGCACTACAAGGGGCTCGGCCTCGACCTCGTCCCCGGCACGGGTCCGCTCGCCGCGGCCGTGCCCGGCGCCTTCGACGCCTGGCTGCTCCTGCTGCGCGACCACGGCACCAGGCCGCTGGCCGACGTACTGAAGTACGCCATCGGCTACGCCGAGGACGGGCACCCGCCCGTGGAGCGTGTCACGCAGACCGTCGAAACCGTCCGGGAACTGTTCGAGACGGAGTGGACGTCCTCGGCCGACGTCTACCTGCCGGGCGGCCGGCCGACCCGCCCGGGCGAGCTGCTGCGCAACCCCGCCCTCGCCGCGACCTGGCGCCGACTGCTCGCCGAGGTGGCCGGCGCGGGGGACCGGGAGGCGGAGATCGACGCGGCACGGGAGGTCTGGCGCTCCGGGTTCATAGCCGAGGCCCTCGTACGGCAGTCCGGGCGCCCCACCAGGGACACCAGCGGCGAACGCCACACCGGCACCCTGACCGCCGCCGACCTCGCCGGCTGGTCCGCGCACTACGAGGCACCGGCGACGTACGACTGGAACGGCTGGACCCTGTGCAAGGCCGGCCCGTGGAGCCAGGGACCCGCGCTGCTCCAGCAGTTGGCGCTGCTCCCGCCCGAACTGCCCGCCTACGGCTCCGCCGAGTACGTCCATCTGCTCGTCGAGGGCTGCAAGCTCGCCATGGCCGACCGGGAGGCCTGGTACGGGGACGCGGACGGCGCCGACCGGGTGCCGCTCGACGACCTGCTGTCGCCGGGGTACAACGCCGAGCGGCGGACACTGGTCGGCGACAAGGCGTCCTTCGAGCTGCGGCCCGGCGCGCCGGGCGGGCGTGACCCGCGGCTCAGCGCCCACGCGCGCGGGGCGGCCGTGGAGGCGGAGGGCCTCGACGCGCTGGGGGTCGGCGAGCCGACCGTCGCCAAGAGCCCCACCTCCCCGGTGCCCGGCGAGCCGGACGTCCGGGCCGACGGCGGCACCCGCGGCGACACCTGCCACCTGGACGTCGTGGACCGCTGGGGCAACATGGTCTCCGCCACGCCCAGCGGCGGCTGGCTCCAGTCCAACCCGGTCGTGCCCGAACTGGGCTTCCCGCTCGGCACCCGCCTCCAGATGACCTGGCTGGAGGAGGGCCTGCCGAACTCGCTCACCCCCGGCCGCCGCCCCCGCACCACGCTCACGCCCTCCCTCGCCCTGCGCGACGGGGTGCCCGTGATGGCGTTCGGCACGCCGGGCGGCGACCAGCAGGACCAGTGGCAGCTGCACTTCTTCCTGGCGGTCGCCCTGCGCGCACAGGTCCGGGGCGGCCTCGACCTCCAGGGCGCGATCGACGCCCCGAACTGGCACAACGACAGCTTCCCCGGCTCCTTCTTCCCGCGCGGCATGCGGGCGGGGAGTGTGACCGTGGAGTCCCGCATGCCGGAAGAGGTCATCGAGGGGCTGCGGCGCCGCGGACACGACGTCACCGTGGGCGAGGCCTGGTCCGAGGGCCGGCTCTGCGCCGTCGCACGGGACCCGGAGACGGGCGTCCTGTCGGCGGCGGCGAACCCGCGCGGCATGCAGGGGTACGCCGTCGGCCGCTGACCCCGAGCCTCCGGCGGCTGCTGCCCGGCGCCTCGGTTGTCTGCTGGGCTTGCGTTTCCGGCGGCTGGCGCCCCTCCGTTTCCGGCGGGCTGGTGCTCCGTGCGTCCGGCGGCTGCTGCCTGGCGCCTCGGTCGTCTGCTGTGCTCCTGCCTCCGTCGGCCGCCACCCCTCCGCGTCCGGCGGGCCCCCGGCGTCCGGCGGGCCGCCCCCTCCGCTTCCGGCGGGCTGCTGCCCCCGCGGCTTCGGCGGCCGCCGCCTCGCACCGGTTGTTCGTGCCGATTCCACCCGGAGTACACCACCCGGGTGGGGATTGTCAGTGGCGCGTGCTCTCATGGAGCCATGATCGAGACCAACGAAACCATCGACGAGTTTCTCGCCCGGCACGCCGACGACGTGGAGGAGGCCGTCCGCAAGGCGGCCGCACAGGAGATCATGCCGCGCCGCAGCAGGCTCACGGCACACGAGATCGACCAGAAGACCGCCCCGCACGACCTGGTCACCGACGCCGACCGCAAGGCCGAGCTGTACCTCACCGAGGTCCTGGCCCGCCTGCTGCCCGGCTCGGTGGTGGTCGGCGAGGAGGCGGTCCACGCCAACCCCGCGTCCTACGAGGCGATACGCGGCGACGCCCCGGTGTGGATCGTCGACCCGGTCGACGGCACCCGGCAGTTCGTCCACGGCGACCCGGGCTTCTGCACCCTGGTGGCGCTCGCCCAGCACGGCGTGGTGCTCGCCTCCTGGACCTACGCCCCCGTCGACGACCGGTTCGCCACGGCGGTCCGCGGCCGGGGCGCCCACCTGGACGGCGAGCGGCTCTACGCCGGACCTCCCGAGCCCGGCCGCGACCTGCGGGTCGCCACCTCCCACCCGGACTACACGACGGACGAACAGAAGCGCGACCTGCTCGCCCTGCGCACCCCCGGCGTGGCCCCGCGCCCCTGCGGCTCCGCCGGTCTGGAGTACCTGGCGGTGGCCCTGGGCGAGTCCGACGCCACCGCTTTCTCGTGGGAGGCGGCATGGGACCACGCGGCGGGGATCCTCCTGGTCGAGGAGGCGGGCGGCACCCACCTGACCCGCTCGGGCGAGCCCTTCCGCATCACCGGCGGCAACGACCTGCCGTTCACCGCGGCCCGCGACGCGGCCACCGCCCGCCGGGTGGTGGCGCTGCTGGCGGGCGAGGTCTGACCCGGGCCCCGGCCGGTGCGGCGGGACCCGCGACCGCGGGCCGCCGGACCCCGGGCATATCCTGATCCCGAGTGGCCATCGGCTGACGAAGGGGTCCGAAGGTGCCGTCGATGCTCGATGCGGTCGTAGTGGGAGCGGGACCGAACGGACTGACCGCTGCCGTCGAACTGGCGCGCCGCGGCTTCTCGGTCGCCGTGTTCGAGGCACAGGGCACCGTGGGCGGCGGGGCCCGCACGGAGGAGCTGACCCTGCCGGGCTTCCGGCACGACCCGTGCTCCGCCGCGCACCCGCTCGGCATCAATTCCCCGGCCTTCCGCGCCCTCCCCCTGGAGCGCTACGGCCTGGAGTGGCTGCACCCCGCACTGCCCATGGCGCACCCCTTCCCCGACGGCTCCGCCGCCGTGCTGTCCCGGTCGGTCGGCGAGACCGCCGCGTCCTTCGGGGCGCGCGACGCGGGCGCGTACCGCAGGCTGGTCGAGCGCTTCCTGCCGCACTGGGACACGCTGGCCCGCGACTTCATGTCCCTGCCGCTGACCGCGCTGCCCCGCGACCCGGTCACCCTCGCCCGCTTCGGCCTGGTCGGCCTGCCCCCGTCGACCTGGCTGATGCGGCGCTTCCGCGACGAGAAGGCCAAGACCCTCTTCGCCGGGCTCGTCGCGCACGTCATGGCCCCGCTCGGCGGCTTCGCCACCGGCGCCATAGGCCTGGTCTTCGCGCTCGCCGCGCACGCCCGGGGCTGGCCCGTGGCCCGCGGCGGCTCCCAGTCCATCTCCGACGCCCTCGCGGCCTACCTCAAGGACCTCGGCGGCACGGTCCACACCGACTACGAGGTCAAGCGCCTCGACGACCTGCCGCCCGCGCGGGCCTACGTCTTCGACACCTCGCCGACGGCGCTGGCCCGCATCGCCGGCCTCGGCAACCACTACGCGAACTACCGGTACGGCCCCGGCGTCTTCAAGATCGACTACGCCCTCGACGGCCCCGTCCCGTGGACCGCCGAGGAACCCCGCGCCGCGGGCACCGTGCAGATCGGCGCCGACAGCACGGAGATCGGCGCAGCCCTGCACGCGGCCTACGGCACCGACCGCGCGCCCGAGCGGCCGTTCCTCATCACCGTGCAGCCCGGCGTCGCCGACCCCACCCGGGCGCCGGCGGGCCGGCACGTCTTCTGGGCCTACGGCCACGTCCCCAACGGCTGGCAGGGCGACCTCACCGACGCCGTCGAACGCCAACTGGAGCGCTTCGCCCCCGGCTTCCGCGACCGCGTCCTCGCCCGCGCCACCGCGGGCCCGCCCGAACTGGCCACCCGCAACGCCAACTACGTCGGCGGCGACATCGCCTCCGGCGCGGTCAGCGGCCTCCAGCTCCTCCTGCGTCCCAAGCTGTCCCTGTTCCCCTACTCGACCCCGCACCCGGCCGTGTTCATCTGCTCGTCGGCCACCCCGCCGGGCCCCGGCGTCCACGGCATGTCGGGCCACAACGCGGCGAAGGCCGTATGGCGGAGACTGCGGCAGACCTGACCCGGACCACGCCACCCAGGACGGACCCGACCATGCCCACCCTCACGCTCGTGCAGGGCGACATCACCCGCGAGAGCGCCGACGCCATCGTCAACGCCGCCAACTCCTCCCTCCTCGGCGGAGGCGGCGTCGACGGTGCCATCCACCGGCGTGGCGGCCCCGCGATCCTGGCGGAGTGCCGGCGGCTGCGCGCGGGCCACCTCGGCAAGGGCCTGCCCACCGGCCAGGCGGTCGCCACCACCGCGGGCGACCTGGACGCACGCTGGGTGATCCACACGGTCGGCCCGGTGTACAGCACGACCGAGGACCGCTCCGGCCTCCTCGCCTCCTGCTACCGCGAGTCCCTGCGCGTCGCCGACGGACTGGGCGCCCGCACGGTCGCGTTCCCGGCCGTCTCCACCGGCGTCTACCGCTGGCCCATGGACGACGCGGCCCGCATCGCGATCGAGACGGTGCGCTCCACCGAGACCTCGGTCACGGAGACCCGCTTCGTCCTCTACGACGCCGGGGCCCACGCGGCGTTCGCACGGCACACCGGCTGACGTCGGAGCCGGAGCGGAACCTCTTCCGGGGCAGTCCGCGCCCGGCGTGCGGTGGGACGGCCGGACGTCGCTGCGGGGCCGCCCAGCGCCCCGGCCACCGTGACACGCTCGCCGCCGCGCGATGCCCGGTGCTGGTCGTCGTCGGCGCCGACGACGTCTACACACCGGTCACGGACGCCGAAGCCATCAGCCACCTGGCCCCGCACTCCGTACTGAGCGTCGTCGAGGGTGCCGGGCACCTTCCGGGCGCCGAGCAGCCGGACCGCTTCGACCGCGTCCTGCTGGACTTCCTCCGGACACAGGCTCCTGGCCCGGCCTGAGGGGAGGCGCGGGCCTCGCCGTCGGCCGAGCAGGCCCGGCCCGGCCTCAGCGCCCCGTGTCGCGGGACGGGAAGTGCGGCTCCCGGCGTTCTGCGAAGGCGGTCAGGCCCTCCTGGGCGTCCGGGGAGGTGAACGCCTTCTGCCCGTAGAGCGCCTCACTGTGGAACGCCTGGTCCTGGGGGAGGTCGCCGAGACGGAGCACCGCCTCCTTGACCACCGCCAGGGCACTGCCGCTGCGGGCGGCGAGCCGGTGGGCGCGTTCCAGCGCCGTGTCGTGCAGGTCGGCGGCCGGCACCACGTCGTTGACCAGCCCGTACCGCAGCGCCTGCGCGGCGGGGATCCGGTCGCCCTGGAGCATCAGCTCCATGGCCCAGACGTACGGGATCTGCCGGGTCAGCCGGGTGAGCGTGCCGCCGGCGGGTACGACGCCGACGCCCGTCTCGGGCAGGCCGAACTGAGCGGTGTCGGCGGCGATCCGGAGGTCGGTCGACAGCATGATCTCGAAGCCGCCGCCGAGGCAGAGGCCGTTGACGGCGGCGATCACCGGTTTGAAGAGCCGGGTGTGCTTCTGGTGCGCGGCGTCCCAGTGGGAGATGTCGAAACGGCCCTCCGCCAGCGCCGGGATCGACTCGGTGAGGTCGGCGCCCACGCAGAAGGCGCGGGAGCCGGTGCCCGTGAGGACCGCGACGGCCAGGGAGTCGTCGTCCCGGAACTCCGCGAAGGCGTCCCCCAGTTCGTCGTACATCGCCAGCGTGAGCGCGTTGAGCTTCTCCGGCCGGTCGAAGCGGACGACGGCCACCGGGCCGTCCCGGTCGAGGGTGATGCCGCCCATCAGATGACGCCCTTCTCACGCAGTCCGGCGATGTGCTCGTCGTCCAGGCCGGCGAGGGCCCGGAGGACCGGCCCGGCGTGTTCCCCGACCCCGGGAGCGAGCCCGCGCGGCTGGGCCGGGGTGCCGCCGAGCTTGATGGGCGTACCGAACATGCGCACCTCGCCGAAGTCGGGATACGTCACGTCGACGACCATGTCGCGGGCCGCGATGTGCGGGTCCTCGACCACCTCGCCGATGTCCTTGACGGCGCACAGCGGCACCGCGTCGCCCGCGATCTCCTCCAGCTCCGACTTCGTCCGGTCCGCGAACCACTCGTGCAGCAGCGGCCGTACGCGTGCCTCGTAGACCTCCGGCGTGAACCGTTTGGCCATGGTGTCGATCTCGGGGTCGTCGGCCAGCTCCGGCCGCCCGAAGAGCCCGCAGGACAGCCGCCAGAACTTGTCGGTGTAGCCGCCGAAGAACACGTACCCGTCCTTGCACGGGTACAGCTCGTACGGCTTGACGAAGGGGTGTTCGTTGCCCAGCGGGCCCGGGACCGTGCCGTCGGCGGTGTACGACACCACGGCGTTCTCGGTCAGGCTGAGCACCGAGTCCTGCTGCGAGACGTCGACCAGCTGGCCCTCGCCAGTGCTCTCGGCGTGCCGCAGCGCGGCCAGGGTGCCGATGACGGAGTACAGGGTCGCCGACAGGTCGCCGATGATGGTGCCGACCCGCACGGGCGGCCGGTCGGGGAAGCCGTTCATCGACCACAGGCCGCCGGTCGCCTGCGCGCTGTTGTCGTAGGCGGGGCGCCGCCGGTAGGGGCCGGTCTGGCCGTAGCCGGAGATCGCCGTGTACACGAGGCCGGGGTTCTCCTCGCGCAGGACCTCGTAGCCCACGCCCAGCTTGTCCATGGTGCCGGGGCGGAAGTTCTCCACCAGGACGTCGGCGCGGCGGGCCAGTTTCCGCAGCACGTCCTTGCCCTCGGGAGCGGACAGGTCGAGGGTCAGCCCGAACTTGTTGCGGTTGAACTGGGCGAAGAACCCGCTGAACTCCTCGCCGGATGCGGACGTGAGCTTCGGCGGGAAGTCCCGGGCGTAGTCGGGGTCCTTCGGGTTCTCGATCTTGATGACGGTGGCGCCCAGGTCGGCAAGGAGCATCGAGCAGAAGGGGCCCGCCACGACCCGGGTGATGTCCAGGACGACGACGCCGCGCAGCGCGCCCTTCGACAGTCCGGCGGGCAGCAGGCCCGTGATGGCGTCGAGTTCGGTGGTCATGTTCGTCTCCGGTCGGTCACTCACGCGTCGGCTCCTTCGGTGCTCACCCGCAGGCGGGCCTCGAGGAGCGTGCCGCAGGCGGGGCTGTAGAACTCGTCGATCAGCACGCGGCGGCCGTCGGTGCGGGGCCGCACACGGACGCCGTGCCCGGCCAGCCGGTCGGCCGCGGTCCCGGTCGTCCGGTGGGCCCCGTCGTGCCAGGTCTCGCCGCTGCCCAGGCGGGCTCCGCTGGCGGGCACGTACCAGCCGTCGGCGTCGCGGCGGGGCGCCGAGGCGCCGGCGTCCGTCGCGGTGACGTCCAGGGACGGTGCGGTGCCCAGGCGTTCGCGGCGGATCCCGGCGCGGGCCCGCTCGGTGGCGGGCTCGTCGAGGGCGCCGTCGGTGACGACGACACCGTAGGCGGACCGGGCCGTCCCGGCGGTCACGTACCCGTCGCGGACGTCGTCGGCCACCCGCCGCGGATCACGCAGCAGCGGGTCGCCGTAACCGCCGCCGCCCGCGATCCACTGGACCAGCACGTCCCCGGAGCGGACCGTCACCGACTGCTGGTTGACGGCGAGAAGCTCGCGGCGCTCCGCTCCGAGCGAGTCACGGGTGGGCACCCGGCCCCCGGCGAACGCGTCGAGGACGTCGGTCCCGCGCCAGACCTCGTGACCGCTGCCGCCGCCCGGCAGACCGCCGCCGAAGCCCTCCGCGGTCACCTGGGCGCTCGGGGCGAACACGGTCTGCGTGACCTCCCGGGCACCGTGCAGGGTCCAGGCGAAGCGCAGACCGAGGCCGCCGCGGTGCGCTCCGTGGCCCGCGCTCTCGGTGCTGAGCTGCTTCCACAGGTAGAGCACCGGGTACAGCATCTCGTTCATCTCGACGTCGGGCAGCATGTTGTTGACCTGCGTCATCATCCCGGCGCAGTCCAGCCCGTCGGCCTCCGGCTGGGCGCCGGCGCCGGTCCCGCCGCCGTCCATGTTGAACAGCACGAAGTACTCGCCCCCGTCGGTGGTGCCGGCGGAGATGCCGCCGGTCCACGAGTCGGCCCACGAGCCCTGCGTGCGGTCCCGGACCGCGGGCGCGTCGCTGCCGCGGCACGCCTCGTTCATCAGCTTGGTGACGACACGGCTGACCCGGGCGCCGGTGGTGAGGTGCCCGTTGCTGATCGGCGCCGGCGGGCGCGGATTCACCAGCGAACCGGGCTCGGCGACGATGTCGAACGCGGTCATCACCCCCTCGTTGAACGGCACGTCCCAGGCGAGGATCGGTACGACTGCCGAGGCCACGCTGCCGACCAGTGCGCCGTAACTGCAGTTGACGAAGCCGTCCGTCTGCTCGCTCGAACCGGTGAAGTCGAAGGTGACCTGGGTGCCCCGCTTGGTCATCGTGCACGCGACCCGGTAGAGCTCGTCCACGTGCCCGTTGTGCTCGGTCCACTCCTCCGCGGTGTACGTGCCGTCGGGGATCAGGGCGATGCGGTCGCGTACGACCTGCTCGGCCAACTCGAAGGAGCGCCTGGTGTAGTCGCGGAAGCGGTCGGCGCCGAACTCCTCGACGGTGGCCAGGAGCCGGCGGATACCGGTGTTGTTGCTGGCGACCAGGGAGCGCACGTCGTTCCAGAACAGCGCCGGCATACGGACGTTGTTGAGCAGGATGCGGCGCACCCACTCCACCGGCTCGCCCCGCTCGAAGATCTTGACGCCGGGCGGCAGCCGCAGTGCCTCGCTGTAGCAGTCGTGGGCGCCGGGCGCGAAGCCGCCCGGTGTCATCCCGCCGACGTCGACGAGGTGCGCCTGCGACTGGGCCCAGCCGATCAGTTCCCCGTCGTGGAAGACCGGTGAGATCACGTTGGTGTCGGGCGGGTGGCTGGCGCCCGCCGTGTGCGGGTCGTTGCAGATGAAGGCGTCACCGGGGGAGAGCTGTTCGCCCTCGATCGCCTTCACCAGGTTCTGCACCGCGACACTGCCGGAACCGATGTGGAACTGCACGTAGTCGGAGTAGGCGTAGATGCGCCCGGTGGGGTCGAACAGCGCGGTGTTGAAGTCGCCCGCCTCGGTGATCACCGGGGATCCCGAGGAGCGGATCATCGCGATGCCCATCTCCTCCACGATGGAGTCCAGGCGCATACGGATGACTTCGAGGGTGACCGGGTCGAAACCTTCGGGCAGGGCGCGGGCGGCACTGGCCATGTCGTCTCCTTCGACGAGGGGCGGACGAGGGGCGGGGAAGGGGAGGGGGAGGGGCGGGGAGGCGCGGGGACAGGAGAGGGGGAGGGGGGCCGGAGGGCTGTCAGCGGTCGGCGAGCCGGAGCAGGAAGTCGCCGCCGTCGGTGAGTTCGACGCTCGCGCCGCCGGGCACGTAAACCGTGGTGTCCGGCTCCTCCAGGAGGCAGGGGCCCGCAGCCCGGCCGAGGGCCCCGAAACCCCGGTGCACGTCGACCTCCAGCCGCTCGCCGGTGAGCGGATCGAGGACCTCGCGCCGGCCGGGCACGTGCCGCTCCTCCCCGGCGGCCGCGTCGCCGCCGGTCGTGGTCTGCACCTCGCTGCGCCCGACGGCCCGCACCCGCGTGTTGACGAGAAGGATCTCCGCCTCGCTCCAGGCCGTGCCGGCGCCGAACTCCTCCTCGTAGTCCGCGACGAACCGCTCGCGCAGGGCGTCCTTGTCCGCCTCGCCGAAGGAGCCGGCCGGCAGCCTGGTGGTGACCTCGAAGATCTGACCGACGAACTTCATGTCGGCCTCGCGGTACAGCTCGCGCCGGTCCTCCTCGATGCCCTCGGTCTCGAACCACGCCTCGGCGCGCTCCTCCAGCGCGGCGAACTCCCCGTCCAGCACGGCGGCCGGCTGGTCCATGGTCCAGGGGCTGGTCCGCACGGCGGAGAACACGGAGTCGGCGTGCATCAGGCCGTAGGCGGAGAACACGGCCGCGTTGCGGGGCACGACGACCTCCTGGACCCCCGCCTCGGCCGCGATGGCCGCGGCGAACAGGCCGCAGGCGCCGCCGAACCCGACCAGCGTGAACTCCCGGGGATCGTGGCCCCGGTTGACCGTGATCTTGCGCAGGGCGTTGGACATCTGCGAGGTCGCCAACCGGTACACGCCCTGGGCGGCCGCGTCCTCGGTGAGGCCGAGCGGCTCGGCCACGTGGGTGCGCAGCGCGTCACGGGCCCGGTCGGTGTGGAGGGGGACGGTACCGCCGAGGTAGTAGTCCGGGTTGATCAGCCCGAGCACCAGCGCGGCGTCGGTGACCGCGGGGCGGCTGCCGCCCTTGCCGTAGCACGCGGGGCCGGGTGCGGAACCGGCGCTGTGCGGGCCGACCCGCAGCAGCTTCCGTCCGTCGACCCAGGCCAGGCTGCCGCCGCCCGCGCCGATCGTCTCGATGTCCACCGCCGTCAGGCTGGTCGGCAGACCGCCGATCTCCGCGCGCGGCAGCAGCCGGAACTCGTCGTCCAGGATCGCCGCCGCGTCCAGGCTGGTGCCGCCCATGTCCGCGGTCAGCACGCGCCGCCGCCCGAGCCGCCGGCCCAGCAGCCGCGCCCCGGTGACCCCGCCGACCGGGCCGGAGTTGAACATCGAGATCGGCGCCCTGCCGGTCTCCTCCACGGACAGGAAACCGCCGTGGACCTGCATGATCTGCACGCGGGTCCGCAGTCCGCGGCGGCGCAGCTCCTGGGCGAGGTGGTCGAAGTGCGACGCCACGAGCGGTTTCACCGCGGCGTCCAGGGCGGTGGTCACCATCCGCTCGTACTCGCGGTAGACCGGCGTGAGGGTGCTGGAAAGCGTGTAGGGGAGGTCGGGGCAGTGCTTGTCCAGGTACTGTCCGACCGCCTTCTCGTGCACCGGGTTGCGGAACGACCACAGCAGGCAGACGGCCAGGCTCTCGGCGCCCTGCGCGAGCGCCGCGTCCACGGCGGCCGCGATGCCGGCCTCCGTGACCGGCACCAGCACCTCGCCGTGCGCGTCGATGCGTTCGGCGACCTCGACGATGCGGCGCCGCTCGACGATGTCCGGGGGCGCCGCCATCCGGTGCGGGTCGCGCTCGTCGGTGCGGGCGGAACGGGCGATCCGGAGCGTGTCGCGGAAGCCCTGGGTCGTCAGCAGCCCCACGGGGGCGTACTTCTGCTCGTCCACCGCGTTGGTGACGATGGTGTTGCCGAGCACGAAGCGGTCCACGGCGGCGAAGAAGCCGGCCTCCGTCAGGCCGGCCCGTTCCTGGAGCACGGCCAGCGCGTCCAGGATGCCGGTGGTCACGTCCTTGGTCGAGAAGGCCTTGCCGCGCACCGCCCGTCCGTCGACGACCGCGACGGCGTCGGTGAAGGTGCCACCGACGTCGATGCCCACATGAAGCGTCATGCTCGCTGTCTCCTTTGACTGCGTCGGGGCTGCTCGTCCGAGCCGAGGTGGCGAGAAGACGCGCACGAGGCACGGCACGCGCCTTCGACGGACCTCTCACTCGTGTGCACCGCCCGGTGGCTTTCGGCTCTTGGTCGCCTGCGCCCTTCGGTCGCCTGCACACCCAGGTCGCGTGCGCCTCTCGGTCCCGGTGCCGTGCCTGGACGCTACGTGGGCTGGGTCACCCCGGGCCATGGGCGGCCGGTCCATATTTGGCGGTCACACATGGGCGGACGGCACATCGAACAGGCGCGCATGTCAGCCACCTGCCCCTGCGGGAGCGGTACGCGCGGGTCTCAGAGCGGCTTCGCGGGGCCCGGCCGGGCGGCCGTCAGGTGGGCGATGCGGACCGCCACGGTGATACGGAAGAGCCGCTCCGGCGCCTGCCACCGCTCGCCGAGCAGCTCGCCGATCCGGTCGAGCCGCTGGAGCACGGTGTTCTTGTGCAGGTGCAGCGCCCGTCCCGTGGCGACCGGGCTGAGCCTGTTGTCCAGATAGGCGGCGAGGGTCGCGAGGAGGTGTCCGCCCCGCTCGGCGTCCCAGTCCAGGACGGGGCCGAGGACCCGTCGTACGAAGGCGTCCACCCGCGCCTCGCCGGGGCCGAAGAGAGCGGTGTAGGGCAGGTACTCGTCGGTGGTCGCCGCGGTGTCCGTGACACCGAGCGCCGGCAGGACGCGCGCACACGCGGTGGCCGCCTCGACCTGCCCCCGGACACCGTCCGGCACCTCGCCCAGTTCCGCGCCCACCGCCAGCGCCGGACGCCCGAGCGCCCGGCGCACCGCGGTGTGCACCAGGGCGGCCGCCGCGGCGGGGTCGGTCTCGGTGGTGAGCGCGACCACCCAGTCGGCGTGCTCCCCGATGAGGCCGCATGAGCCGACCGCGCGGCCGGCCGCACGGGCCGCCGAGTGACGCAGTTCGGCCGGCAGGGAGACCACGACGAGGGAGGCGAGGCGGTCGGTGCGGATGCCGCGGGCCTGCGCCCGCTGGGCGACCCCCGCCCGGCGCTGCGGGTCGTCGGCGAGCAGGTCCGCCAGGAGATCCCGGCGTACCGTCTGCTCGGCCTCCGCCAGCGCGTCCTGCTTCAGGCTGAGCAGAGCGGTGATCTGCGCGGCGCGCTCGGCGGTGCGGTGCTCGACCGGACCGAACTCGACGGCGCCCTGCTCCAGCACCAGCGCGCCGAGCAGCGTCCGGCCGGCGACCACGGCCACGACGACCTCCCTGCCGCCCTCGGCCAGCGGTACACAGCGCCCGCTGCGGCGGCTCTCGTCCACGGCACGGCGGACGGCGTCCGCACGGGCCCCGGCATCTCCGGTGCCGGGGGCGTGTGCCGGGGCGGTGCCGATGCGCTGTGCGGGGTCGGTGTCGAGGTCCCGTGCGGGGCCGCTGGGGTCGTCCCGTACGGGGCCGCTGTTGTCGTCCCGCGCGTTGCTGCTGCTCCTGTCGTCCCGGGCGCGGCGGGTGCCGGTGTCCCGTGCCGGGCCGGTGACGGGGGCCTCTGTCTGGCTGGTGTCGTGGTGGTCCCGTGCGGGGCCGGTGCCGACGTTCCCTGCGGGGCCCGGGCTGACGCCGCGTGCCGGGCCGGTGCCGGTGTTCCGTGGGGAGCCGGCGCCGAGTTCCCCGGCCGTGCCGGTGCCGACGGAGCCCGAGGCCGTCGTGGACACGGCGAGGCCGGCGTCGAGGATGGTCACCCGGCAGCGCAGCGCCTTGCCCAGCGCTTCGGCGACCGCGGTGGCGTCACCGCCCCGCAGCACCAGCGCGGTCAGGTCGGTGTGGACGCCGCTGGCCCGTTCCATCGCCTCGACGTGCCGGGCGAGCTGGTCGTACGCCTGCCGGGTCTCGTCCGCGGCGTCCTGCGCGCGGGCCAGCAGCCGGGCGGTCTGCAGCACGACGGCGGCGTGGTCGGCGAAGGCCGACAGCAGGGAGATCTCCTCCGGCGAGAAGGTGTGCTCGATCCGGTTCCCGGCGAACAGGACGCCGATGACCTCGTCGCCGGCCAGGAGCGGCACACCGAGCAGCGAGGAGATGCCCTCGGCCGCCACCGTGGCGTCGATCTGCGGGTCGTGCGGGGCCTGCGACATGGTGAAGTAGCTCGACGTCCAGGAGGGGAGGCGGGTCTCCGCCACCCGCCCGGCCAGCCCCATGCCCGGCGGGACCCGCAGCCCGGGAAAGGTCGGCGCCGTCGTTCCCAGGGTCGTGCGCACCCGCAGCTCATGCGTGCGCACGTCGAACTCGGACAGGTACGTGATGTCCGTACCGACGAGGTCATGAGCGCGTTCGACCAGGCGCTCGAGGAGTACGTCGACGTCCCGGAGCTGCGCCAGCTCGCGGACGCTCGACGAGAGCGCGGACAGCTCCCGCCCGCGCCGCCGCCACCGCTCCGAGCCCGCCCGCAGGTGCCGCACACCGTCACCGACGCGGGCCACCGCGTCCGGCGGCAGCCCCGAGCCCGCGAGCAGGTCCCTGATCTCCACGTCGTCGACCGCGCGCTCCGCACCGGCCACCTCCAGCAGGGAGACGACCGTGCCGACCGGAAGCCCCGGCCCGTCTGCCGACGAACTCATATGTACGCCGCCCTTCGATCTTTGGCGGTTTTGGACCGCTGCCCCGACCCGAGGATGCTGGGCCGATCGTACAGCGGGTGTCCCACTGGTGTGTGCCGTCGGCCCGTACCTGGCGGCCGGTGACCGCACTAGCGTCGGCCAGTGCACCGAGGGTTTCGGTGACCACAACGCAGTGGAGGGCCGTATGCCGAGCACCAGCCGTGTCCCGGGTCTGAGGGACCTGTCCGTCGAAGACCGCCGCAGGACCGTCGCCCAGTCAGCCGGCGTCGATCCGGACCGCCTCGCCGCCTTCGCGCCGCAGTACGGTCTCGGCCTGGACCTGGCCGATCACATGATCGAGAACGTGGTCGGCGTCATGGCGCTGCCCGTGGGAGTGGCGACCAACTTCGTCGTCAACGGCCGGGAGGTGCTCGTGCCGATGGCCACGGAGGAGGCCTCGGTGGTCGCCGCCGCCTCCAACTCCGCGAAGGTGGCACGCGCCCACGGCGGATTCTTCACCTCCTCCACCGCTCCGGTCATGCAGGCCCAGGTGCAGATCGTCGGGGTCCGCGATCCCGAGGCCGGCCGGGTCCGGCTGCTCGAGGCGCGCGAGGAGCTGATGGAACTGGCCGACGCCCAGGACCCCAAGCTGGTCGAGTTCGGCGGCGGGGTCCGCGACATCTCGGTCCGGGTGGTGCCCTCCCGCGCCGGCACCTACGTGGTCGCCCACCTCCAGGTCGACGTCCGCGACGCGATGGGGGCCAACGCGGTCAACACCATGGCCGAGGCGGTCGCCGACCGGGCGGGGGAGATCGCGGGCGGCCGTGCGCTGCTGCGCATCCTGACCAACAAGGCCGACCTCCGCCTCGCCCGGGCGCGGGCGGTCTTCGACGCCGGGGCGCTCGGCGGGCAGGCCGTGGCCGACGACATCGTGCACGCCGCGGCGCTGGCCGAGGCCGATTCGTACCGGGCCGCCACCCACAACAAGGGCATCATGAACGGCATCTCCGCCGTCGTGCTCGCCACCGGCAACGACACCCGCGCGGTCGAGTCCGGCGCCCACTCCCACGCCCTCTCCCCGGACGGGCGCTACACCTCGCTGTCCCGGTTCGAGAAGGACGCCGACGGGAACATCGTCGGAACGCTCGAACTGCCCATGCCCGTCGGCCTGGTGGGCGGTGCGACGAGGCTGCACCCCGTGGCGCAGGCCGCGGTCGCCCTGCTCGGCGTCACCACCGCGGCCGACCTCGCGGAGATCGTCGTCGCCGTCGGGCTGGCGCAGAACTTCGGCGCGGTGCGGGCCCTGGCCACCGAGGGCATCCAGCGCGGGCACATGTCCCTGCACGCCCGCAACGTGGCGCTGACCGCGGGCGCGACGGCCGAGGAGGCCCCCGCCGTCGTCGCCCGGCTCGTCGCGGACCGGCAGGTCCGTGCCGACCACGCCGAGCGGATCCTCGCCGAACTGCGGGCCGGCCGCTGAACCGCAGCCGAAGGCGGCCGCCGCGTTCCCCCGGTTCCGAGTCCGATGCTCCGAGTCCGATGCTCCGAGTCCGATGCTCCGAGTCCGGCGATCCGAGTCCGATGCTCCGAGTCCGATGCTCCGAGTCCGGCGATCCGAGTCCGATGCTCCGAGTCCTGTGGTCCGAGTCCTGTGGTCCCGAGGCCGATGGTTCCCGAGTCCCGTCCGACAACGCTCATGGAGTCGCACATGACCACCCCGTCCGGCCGAGAGGCCGTACCCCCTGCCCCCGCCCCTGTCACCGCCGACACCGTGCTCGACGGACTGCACTTCGCCGAGTCCCCGAGTGCCGGACCCGACGGCGCGCTCTACGTCTCGGACTTCTACGACCACGCGGTGCTGCGGATCGACCCGCGGACCTGGCGGGCCGAGCGCTGGGCCGAGGTGCCGGGACAGCCCTCCGGTCTGGGCTGGCTGCCCGACGGGCGGCTGCTCGTGGTGTCCATGAGGGACCGCAGGCTGCTGCGCCGCGAGGCCGACGGCACCCTGGTCACCCACGCCGACCTCGCCGCCGCGACCGCGGGCGCGGCCAACGACATGTACGTCGACCCCCTGGGCCGGGCCTGGGTCGGGGACTTCGGGTTCGACTTCTACGGGCTGCTGGAGCGGAACCCCGACGCCGATCCGCTCTTCGGGCCCGACGCCGATCCGCCGGCCGCCCGCCTGACCCGGGTGGACCCCGACGGCACGGTCGCCACCGTCGCGCACGGCCTGCGGTTCCCCAACGGCACGACCGTCCTCCCGGACGGGACGCTCGTCGTGGCGGAGACGGTCGGCGGCTGCCTCACCGCCTTCACGGTGACGGAGGACGGCGAACTGACCGGACGGCAGGTGTGGGCGGACCTGTCGTCGGCCGGCCTCCGGGGCGGGCGCATCCTCCCGGACGGCATCGCCCGCGCCGACGGCGACCGCGTGTGGGTCTCCGACCCCACCGCGGGCGGGGCGTCCCGCGTCGTACGGGGCGGTGCGGTCGACGCACGCGTACGCACCTCGCAGCCGTGCTTCGCCGTCGGGGTACTGCCCACCCGGCCCGCCACCGTCGTCTGCTGCACGGCCGCCACGTCCAACCCGACCACGGCCGCCGCACGCCGCACCGGCCGCATCGAGACCGCCCACGTACCGGAGGCCGCCGGATGAACCACTACGGCACCGACCCGCTGCCGGGGCTCCCCGCGCGCGTCACCGTCTGCGAGGTCGGCCCGCGCGACGGGCTGCAGAACGAGTCGGAACTCGTACCGACGGACGTCAAGGCCGAGTTCGTGGAGCGCCTCGTCGACGCCGGCCACCGTGTCGTCGAGACCACCAGCCTCGTCCACCCGCGCTGGGTGCCCCAGCTCGCCGACGCCGAGGACCTGCTGCACCGCGTCGCGCGGAGGCCGGGCGTGCGCTACCCGGTGCTGGTCCCCAACCGGCGCGGTCTGGACCGGGCCCTGGACCTCGGAGTGGAGGACATCGCGGTCTTCGGCTCGGCCACCGAGAGCTTCGCCACGGCCAACCTCAACCGCACCGTCGCCGAGTCCCTGGAGATGTTCGCCCCGGTCGTCGCCCGTGCGCGCGGCGCCGGGATGCGCGTCCGGGGCTACCTGTCCATGTGCTGGGGCGACCCCTGGGAGGGCGCGGTGCCCCCGGCCCAGGTCGTCTCGGTGGCCACCCGCATGCTCCGGCTGGGCTGCACCGAGCTGAGCCTCGGCGACACCATCGGCGTCGCCACCCCCGGGCGCGTCGCGGCCCTGCTGGACGCGCTCGCCGCCGCCGGCGTGACGGCCGACCGCATCGCCGTGCACTTCCACGACACCTACGGGCAGGCCCTCTCCAACACCCTGGTCGCCCTCCGGCACGGTGTCACGACCGTCGACGCCTCCGCCGGCGGTCTCGGCGGCTGCCCCTACGCCAAGTCCGCCACCGGCAACCTGGCCACCGAGGACCTGCTGTGGCAGCTGGCGGGGCTCGGCATCCACACCGGCGTCGACCTCGGCAGGCTCGCCGAGACCAGCGCGTGGCTCGCCACCCGCCTCGGCCGGCCCAGCCCCGCCCGCACGGTCCGCGCCCTCACCGGAACCTGAGCCCGCACGTCCCGTGCTCGTGCCGGTGCCGGTACCGGCACGAGCACCGGCGGAACGCTCCACCCGCGCCGCGCACCGGAGAGCGCGCCGGTGCACCGGAGAGCACGCCGACGAACCGGAGAGCGTGGCGGCACACCCCACCGCCGTCACCCGGCCCTCGGACGTTCCGCGCGGCTCCCCGGCTTCCTGCCGCCGTCGTTGGCCGTCAGCCAGTCCGACAGTTCACGCATGACGGCGTCGATCTCGGCGTGCGCGTAGTGGTCGGGGTCCCACCCGGCGTACAGGGAGATGGACAGCGGACGCCCCAGGACGGTCAGCACACGGCTGCGCAGGTCGAACTGCGGATGGTCGACGACGACACAGACGCCGTGGCCCGCGGCGGCCAGAGCCTGGGCCATCGCCTCCGACTGCGGTTCGAAAGCGGGCCGCAGCGGGGTGCCCTGCTCGTACAGGGCGGTGTCGAGTGTGCGGCGCACGGCGCTGGAGCGGCCGCTGACGATGAGGGGGTGGCCGAGCAGGTCCGCCAGCTCCAGGTCGCCGCCCTCCGCGGCCAGGGCATGGCCCTCGGGCATCTGGACGCTGATCCTGCGACCGCCGCCCAGACGCCGCGCGGCCATCCCGCCGGGCGGCGGACTGGTGGAGATGCCGATGTCGACCTCTCCCGCCGTCAACCGGTCGTAGACCTGGTCGGGCTCGCACCCGCGCGCGTCGGAGAAGGGGCCGCCGAGCTCCGCGACGAACGGCGCCATGACGTGGGTGATCGTGGAGGCGGGGCAGGCCACCCGGAACTGCAGCGCGCTCCGTCCCGAGACGGCCCTGAGCAGTTCCGTGCCGCGGGCCGCGCGCAGGGTGAGGTCGCGGGCGACGGGCACGAAACGGCGTCCGGCCGCCGTGAGTTCCACCCCCGCCGCGCTCCGCCTGAGCAGCTCCGCGCCCAGCTCCCGCTCCAGGGAGCGCAACTGCCGGGAGACGGAGGGCTGGGCCACGTGCACGCGCGCGGCGGCGGCCGTCATCGAGCCGGTGTCGACCACGGCCAGGAAGTACCGCAGCACCCGCAGTTCCATCGCCCCTCCGTCATCCCTCGTGCGGACCCGCCGTGCCCGGTCGCGTATCCGCCGTGCCCGGTCGCGTATCCGCCGTGCCCGGTCGCGTATCCGCCGTGCCCGGTCGCGGACCCGCCGTGCCCGGTCGCGGATCCGTCATGCCTCGCGCGTATGGGAGTACAGCTCAGAAGGTACTGGACCGTATGGCCTCTCGGCTACGAGACTGTGGCCGACCGGACAACGCCGTTCGAACGGGCACCCGCAGTGCCGCGGTCAGCGCAGGGTCCCTCGACTCCCTCGCGTCGCGCACAGGTCGAATCCACCGGTACCGCCGCTCATCCCCGGAGTTCACCATGCCCCAGACCGACACCTCCGCCGGCCCCAACGCCAGACGCGCCACCACGGCGTCGTTCGTCGGAACCGCCGTCGAGTGGTACGACTTCTACATCTACGGCACCGCCACCGCCCTCGTGTTCGGCAAGCTCTTCTTCCCGAGTGCCGACGCCGCCACCGGCACCCTCGCGGCCTTCGCCACCTTCTGGGTCGGCTTCCTCGCCCGTCCGCTCGGCGGCCTGATCTTCGGTCACCTGGGGGACCGGGTGGGACGCAAGAACGTACTGGTGACCACGCTGCTGCTGATGGGCACCGCCACCACCCTCATCGGCCTGCTGCCCACCCACGCGAGCATCGGCGTCGCCGCACCGATCCTGCTGGTGCTGCTGCGGGCCGTCCAGGGCATCGCGGTCGGCGGCGAATGGGGCGGCGCCGTCCTGATGGCCACCGAGAACGCCGAGCACAAGCGCCGCGGCGTCGCGGGCATGTGGGTGCAGCAGGGGTCACCGGCCGGATCGATCCTGGCCACCCTCGTCTTCATCGCCGTGGGCCGGCTGCCCGACGACGCCTTCATGTCGTGGGGCTGGCGCGTGCCCTTCCTGCTCTCCGCCCTCCTGGTCGCCATCGGTCTGGTCATCCGGCTGAAGGTGCCCGAGTCCGCCGACTTCCAGGCCGCGAAGCGGCAGGAGGCCACCACCCCGAAGATCCCCGTGGTCGAACTGCTGCGCACCTCCTGGCCCCTGGTCCTGCTCGGTGTCGGCGCCAGCGCCATGGGCATCTCCTCCGCCTACTTCACCAACACCTTCGTCCTGTCCTGGGCCACCAGCGACCTGGGCGTGCACCGGCAGACCATGCTCGACATCCTGCTCGTCCTCGCCGTCCTGCAGTTCCTGTGGCAGCCCCTCGCGGCGCTGCTGGCCCAGCGCGTGGGCGCCGTCCGGCTGATGGCGGGCGCCCTGATCGCCAACATCCTCGTCGCGGTGCCGATGTTCCTGCTGATCGCCACCCGCGACAGCACACTGATCGGAGTCGGACTCGCCCTGGGCGTGCTGACCGGGTGCAGCTACTACGCGCTGCTGGCCGGCTTCCTGTCGCAGGCCTTTCCCGTCCGCGTCCGCTACACCGGAGTGTCCCTGGCCTACCAGCTGTGCAGCACCGTCATCGGCGGCTCCACCCCGCTGATCGCCCAGTGGCTGCTCAACCGGGGCGGCGGGCACTGGCCGGTGGTCGGCTACTACATCACCCTCCTGCTGCTGACCACGGTCTGCGTACTGGGCCTGGCCCGGTACCGCGCCGGCCACCGCGACCCGGAGGGCACGGGTGCGCGGGAGACCGAAGGCCTGCCCACCGTCGCCTGACCGCGACCTCGCCACCCGTCGCCACCCGTCGTACCCCTCTTCACTAGGACCCTCATGCACCTGGACGCGTTGTTCACCAACGGCCGCTTCACCACGCTCGACGCGGACCGCCCCACCGCCCGCACCGTCGGAGTCCTCGGGGGCCGCGTCGCCGGCCTCGACGACGACGTCGCCGGATGCACCGCCGACCGTGTCCACGACCTGCACGGGGCTCCCGCCGTTCCCGGCTTCAACGACGCCCACCAGCACCTGAGCATGCGCGGCCGCCGGCTCCTCCAGCTCGACCTGCACGCCCGGGCCGTCCCGACCCTCGACGCCCTCTACACGGCGGTACGCGAACGGGCCGCCCGCCTCGGCCCCGACGAGTGGCTCTTCGGCGCGGGCTACGACCAGAACAAGATCGGCGCCCACCCGACGGCGGAGGCCCTGGACGAGGCGGCGAAGGGCCGCCCGGTGTGGCTGGAGCACGTGTCCTGCCACATGGGCGTGGCCAGCACGGCGGCCTTCGCCCGCGCCGGCTTCACCGCCCGCACCGGCGTCCCCGACGTCGACGGCGGGCACGTGGAGCGCGACGCCGACGGCCGGGCGGCCGGCCTGCTCCAGGAGACGGCCCAGCACCTGGTCACCCGGGCGTTCCGCCCCACCCCGGTGGACTCGATCGTGGCTGCCATCGCGGCCGGCAACGACAAGGGGGTGACGGAGGGCATCACCAGCGTCACCGAACCGGGCATCGCCGCGGCCGACCACGTCGGGCACGGTCCGGCCGATCTGCACGCCTTCCACCGCGCCGTGGAGGAAGGCGCGCTGACCATCAGGACCACGGTCATGCCCTACATGACCGTCCTGCACGACGCGGGACCCGTCGGCGGCGGCGACACCTGGTTCGGACTCGACACGGGGCTGCGCAGCGGATTCGGCGACGACCGCCTGAAGATCGGCGCCACCAAGATCGCCACGGACGGCTCGCTGATCGGCCGCTCCGCGCACATGTGCTGCGGCTACCACGACGAGCCCGGCAACTCCGGCTTCCTGCTGTTCGACGAGGACCGCCTGCACTCCATGATCACCGAGGCGCACCGGTGCGGCTGGCAGGTCGCCGCCCATGCGATCGGCGACGCGGCCATCGACGTCGTCCTGGACGCCTTCGAAGCCGCCCAGGCCGCGCATCCGCGCCCGGACGCGCGCCACCGCATCGAGCACTTCGCCGTCGCCTCCGACGAACAGGTCCGCCGCCTGGTCGGCAGCGGTGTGGTCCCCGTACCGCAGGGACGTTTCGTCTCCGAGATCGGCGACGGCATGATCACCGCGTTGGGTCCCGAGCGCGCCGCCCGCTGCTACCGGATGCGCAGCCTCCTGGACGCCGGAGCCGTGCTTCCCGGCAGCAGCGACGCGCCGGTCGCGCACGGCAGCCCCCTGCTGGGCATCCACGACATGGTCAACCGGCGCACCGCCGCCGGCGCTCCCCTGGCACCGGCCGAGGCGGTCACCGCCCGACAGGCGCTGTACGCGTACACGGTGGGCTCCGCCTACGCCGAGCACGCCGAGGACCGCAAGGGACGGCTCGCCCGCGGCATGCTGGCGGACTTCGCCGTCCTCTCGGACGACCTGCTGGCCGTCGACCCGCGGCGGATCGGCTCACTGTCCGTCGGGGCGACCGTCATCGGCGGCCGTGTGGTCCACGACGACGGCGCGCTGCGCTGACCGGACCGTTCGCCGGCCTGCCGTCGGGCCCACGGCGCCGGCGGCAGGCCCTCAGGCCCGTATCGCGTAGACCTTGCCGGTGTAGCTGGAGAGGTAGACGGTGCCACCGTGGACCAGCGGTGTCGCGTGGACGGCCGTTTTGGTGGCGTACTGCCACACCGTGCCGCCGGTGTCGGCACGCAGCGCGTACAGGACGCCGTCACCGACGACGTAGACGGTGCCGTCCGCCGCGACGGCACGGGTGAGGTAGTCGTCGGCGAGGCGGCGTTCCCAGACCACCTCGCCGGTCTTCGCGTGCAGCGCGCGCAGCGTGTGCTGCTTCGGGGCCATCAGGTTGCTGACCAGGACGGTCTTGCCGGTCGTCGCCGGAGGTACGAAGACGGCGTCCTTCTCGCGGAACTCCCACAGCTTCTTCCCGGTGGCCGCGGACACGGCGTACACGGCGCCCTCGGTCAGACTGGGGCCGATGCCGCTGACGTAGACCGTGCCGTTGCCGACCGTCGGGGCGTACAGGGAGCGGCCGCCGGTGTCGAACCGCCAGCGCACGGCGCCGGTACCGGGGCGCAGGGCGCGGAGCACGCCCCCGAGGCCGGTGTACAGAGTGCCGTTCACCACGGTCACCGGCGTCTGGTCCTGGTCGCGTTCCTGGCTCCATCTCTCGGTGCCGGTCTTCGCGGAGGCCGCGTACAGCCAGGTGTGCGGCCGGTACCCCCTGCCCTCGGCGTCGACGCTGACGGTGTAGAGCGCCTCGCCGCGCACGGTCGGGTGGGCCTGGTCGCCGGCCGTGGACTGCACCCACAGCTTCTCGCCGGTTGCGGCGCGCAGTGCGTGGACGGTCCCGTCGACGCCGAGGTAGAGGGTCTTGCCCGCCGCGACGACCGCGGGATTGAGCCACTCCCACTTGTTGCCGGGAGCGTAGGTCCACTTCTTGGTGCCGTTGGCCGTGGACAGCGCGTACAGGGCGGTGCGTCCGGCCACGTGGAGCAGGCCCTGGACGACGGTGAGGTTCGCCGTCCCGTCGTCGGCCGTCTCGTCGTCCGCGTCGGCGACGGCGTACGACTTCCAGCGGAGGGTGCCGGGCCGTGGCGAGGACGGGCCGCCACCGGCAGCGGGTCCGTCGCCGGTGTCGGCCCGGCCCAGGCCGGAGAGCCAGCCTCCGGCACCCAGCCCCGCCACGGCGGCGGCACCGGCGAGTCCGAACAGGGCGCGCCGTCGCGGGAGTCCGGTGGCCCGGCCCGAGGGCGGAGCGACCTGTGTCGTGCCCGCGGCGCCCGGCCCGGCTGGAGCGGCGACGCCTGCCGTGGTCGGCTGCTGCGGCAGAACCCGGCCTGCCGGGACTGCAGTCCCCGCCGGGCCTGCAGTCTCTGCCGGATTTGCCGTCGCCGCCGGGCCTGCCGTCCCCGCAATTCCTGCCGGACCGGGGAACGGCAGCGTGCCGCCGGCCTGCGGCAGCATCCGGGCGACCGGCGCCGGCAGCCAGTCGCCGTCAGGGGCGGAGGGCCTCGCGCCGACGCCTCCGGTGGCCCGGAAGAGCACGTCCGCCATGAGACGGTCCACGGCGGGGCGCCGCCCGGGGTCCTTCTCCAGACAGGACTCCACCAGGTCGCGCAGGGCCGCAGGGACGCCTTCGAGGGCGGGCGGCTCGTGCACCGTGCGGTAGGCGACGGCGTGCGACGCGCCGCTTCCGAACGGCCCGTTGCCGGTGGCCGCGTACACCAGTACGGCTCCCAGGGCGAAGACGTCCGTGGCGGGACCCGTCCCCGCGCCCGTGATCTGTTCCGGGGACATGTAGCCGGGGGTGCCGACGATCGTGCCCGTCTGCGTCAGGGCGGTGGCCTCGCTGACGGCCGAGATCCCGAAGTCGATGACCCGGGGCCCGTTCGATGCGAGGAGGATGTTCGACGGCTTCAGATCCCGGTGCACCACACCGGCCGCATGAATCTGCGTCAGCGCCTCGGCCAGGCCCGCTCCGAGCCGCAGCACGTGGCTCACGGGCCACGGTCCGTGCGCCTCGACGGCCGCACCGAGCGCCGTGCCCTGCACGAACTCCGTGGCCAGCCACGGCGGGGCTCCGGCCGGGTCCGCGTCGACCACTCCGGCGGTGAAGGCGCCGTTCACGCGGCGTGCGGCGGTCACCTCCCGGGCGAACCGGCGCTGGAAGCCGGTCTCCTCGGCGAGATCCGGCCGGACGACCTTGACCGCGGCCGTTCGGCCCGTGGGCGACCGCCCGAGGTACACGCTGCCCATACCGCCCGAACCGAGCCTGGCCAGCAGCCGGTACGGCCCGACCTGCTCCGGGTCGGTCGCCCGCAACGCCGAGAAGGCCTCCACCCGATTCTTCCCCCTCCAAGACCCCCGAACATCAACTCAGGTGCCAGCATGCCATGTTGACGTGAACTCCCGGCGCGGTGAGCGACGCCTGCGCCCCTCCTGCCGTACCTGCTGCCGTGCTCAGAGCAGACTCGTGACGACGTCCGCGACGGTCCGCGGCCGGGACAGGAACGGGTGGTGGCCGGCCTCCACCTCGACGACGTCGTCGGCGCGGCGGGCGAACTCGCGCTGCGCCGCCACCGGGGTGCCCCGGTCCTGGGTGCACACCACGTACGTCGTGGGCAGGCTGTGCCATGCGGCCGCACGTACGGGCTGTTGGGTGACCGCCAGCGTCTGCGGGACCAGGAGGGCCGCGGCCCGGCGGGCGATGTCCGGCGGACAGTCCTGGGCGAACGTCTCGGTGAACAGTTCCGGCCGTGCGGTGAACGTGCCGCCGTCGGGGTCGAAGTTCAGGTACGGCGGTGGCGTGTCGGCGCCGAACGTCGACAGCGACTCGCCGGGCTCGGGCAGGTAGCTCGACACGAGCACCAGGTGACGTACCGTCCCGGCGCCCGCCGCCGCCTCGGCGGCGACGATGCCCCCGTAGCTGTGCGCCACGACCACGACCGGCTCGTCCTTCTCGTCCAGGACGGCGCGCACCGCGGTGACGTCCTCGGGGAGCCCGGGGCCCCGCGGTCCGGCCGGCCGGTCGCCCTCACCGCAACTGGGCAGGGCCGGAGCGACACTGCCGATGCCGTGCTCCGCCAGGGCCGCGGCGGCCCGGTGCCACCACCACGACCCGTCACGCACGCACGCCCCGTGGACGAACACCACACGCATCTCTTCCTCCATTGATCCGGCGATCCGGAGATCCGGGGCTCCGGCCCCCTGTGGCCAACGGTAGACGTACCGAGAATTACGTGAAAAAGTGCGGCGATGGGACGGCACAAGCAGCCCGAGATCCGCGGCCGGATCCTCGACGCCTGCGTGGACCACGCGCTCGCGCACGGACTGCCCGACCGCCTCGAGCCGTTGGCCGTGGCGTCCGGTACCTCGTCCCGGATGCTGATCTACCACTTCGGCACCCGGGACGAACTGCTGCGGGAGATCCTGGGCCGGGCGCGGCGGCGCCAGCGCGACTTCTTCGGGGAACTGCTCTCCCCGCGGACCGGCGAGCCCTATCCGGCCACGCTGCGACGTGCCTGGCAGGTCATGACGGGCCCGGCGGGCCGCCCCTACCTCAGCATGTTCGGCAGGCTCCGCGAGGACGCCGAGCAGCGGCTGTGGCCGGGTTTTCGCCGCGAGTCCACCACGGACTGGCTGCAACCGCTGGAGGACGGCATGCGGAGCGTCGGCCGTCCCGAACTCGGCACCCTCGTCCTCGCGGTCGTCCGCGGTCTCATCATGGACCTCGAGACCACGGGTGACGCGGCGCGGGCCGACCGGGCCTTCGACGACTTCCTGGCCGCCCTCGGCCCCCTCACCACCGGACGGCACCCGTCGGACGGTCCGGCGGGGAGCTCGTCCTCCTCCGGCACCACGGGGTGACTCCCGGCCCCCGCCCGGCACCGCGGCCGACGGAGGGCGGGGACGCAGCGTGTCCCCGCCGCGGAACCGTTACGCCGACACCCGGGCGACCAGGGCCGACAGTTCCTCGTACTCCTGCTCGGTCAGGTCCGTCAGCGGCGGCCGGACCGGGCCCGCGCCGTGACCGGTGGCGGTCATGCCCGCCTTGACGATGCTCACCGCGTAGCCCGCCCGCCGGTTGCGGATCTCGGTGTACGGCAGGACGAACTCCGACAGCATCCGGGTCACGTCGTCCTGGCGCAGTGCGCGTACGGCGGCGTAGAAGTCCAGGGCGAACCCGGGCAGGAAGTTGAAGATGGCCGAGGAGTAGGTGGTCACGCCCAGTTGGAGGTAGGGGAGCGCGTACGTCTCCGCGGTGGGCAGGCCCCCGATGTAGGTGAGGCGGTCGCCGAGCCGGGCGTGGACGCGGGTGATGGTGTCGATGTCGCCCACGCCGTCCTTGTAGCCGACCAGGTTCGGGCAGCGGTCCGCCAGGCGGGCGACGACGTCGGCGGAGTAGACCGCGTTGGCGCGGCTGTAGACGACCACGCCCAGGGACGTGGCCCGGCACACCTCCTCGACGTGCCGCGCGAGACCCTCCGGCGACGCCTCGGTGAGGTACGGCGGGAAGAGCAGGATGCCGTCGGCGCCCGCGCGCTCGGCGGCGGCGGCGAACTCGACCGCGGTGGCGGTGCCGTAGCCCGCCGGGGCGAGGATCGGGGTGCCCTCGGGTGCGCTCCGCACGGCCGCGGTGACGACCCGTTCGACCTCGGCCGGCGTCAGGGAGAAGAACTCGCCGGTGCCGCCGGCCGCGAAGAGGCCTCCGACGTCGTACTCGCCGAGGCGGACGATGTTCTCGCGGTAGGCGTCCTCGTCGAAGGAGAGGTCGTCGCGGAAGTGGGTCACGGGGAACGACAGCAGCCCGGAGCCGATGCGGCGGCCGAGCTCTGCGGGGGAGAAGGACGTCATGGACTGCTCCTGAGTGAGTCGTACATGGAGATGCGAGGGGATGCGAGGGGTTGCGTGGGAATGCGAGGGGAGGCGAGGGACGCGGGGACGGCGCGGCTGTCCGTGTCGGCGCCGCCCGCGCCGGGTTCCGGAGGGAAGGTCGGTCCGGAACGGTGCCGGGCCGGAAGGAAGTCGGCCCGGAGGGGACGGAGGGGACGGAGGGGACGGTGGGGACGGTGGGGACGGTGGGGTCAGGGACGGGTGCCGGCCTCGTGCGTGGCGACGGTCCAGGCGCGGGCCCGGTCGCTGAGGGTGAAGCCGAGGCCGGGGCGGCCGGAGACGTGCATGCGGCCGTCGCGGATCTCCAGGCGCTCGTTGAACAGGGGCTCCAGCCAGTCGAAGTGCTCCACCCACGGCTCGGTCGGGTAGGCCGCGGCCAGGTGCAGGTGGATCTCCATGGCGAAGTGCGGCGCGAGCTGGAGGCGGTGGTGCTCGGCGAGCGCGGCGAGCTTGAGGAACTGGGTGATGCCGCCGATGCGGGGCGCGTCGGGCTGGACGACGTCGGCGGCGCCGTGGCGGATCAGTTCCATGTGCTCGGCGACACTGGAGAGCATCTCGCCGGTGGCGACGGGGGTGTCCAGGGCGGCGGCGAGCGCGGCGTGGCCCTGGGCGTCGTAGGCGTCGAGGGGTTCCTCGATCCAGGTGAGGCCGAAGGGCTCCAGGGCGCGGCCCATGCGCTGCGCGGTCGGCCGGTCCCACTGCTGGTTGGCGTCGACCATGAGCGGTACGCCGTCGCCGATGTGCTCGCGCACCGCCGTGAGACGGGCCAGGTCGTACTTCCCGTCGGGGTGGCCGACCTTGAGCTTGATGCCGCCGATGCCGCTTTCGAGGGAGGCGGTGGCGTTCTCCAGGACCTGCTCGGTGGGCGTGTGCAGGAAGCCCCCGGAGGTGTTGTAGCAGCGCACCGAGTCGCGGTGCGCGCCGAGGAGTTTGGCCAGGGGCAGGCCGGCCCGCTTGGCCTTCAGGTCCCACAGGGCGATGTCGAAGGCCGCGACCGCCTGGGTGGCGAGGCCGCTGCGGCCCACCGAGGCGCCGGCCCAGACGAGCTTCGTCCAGAGCCTGCCGATGTCGCTCGGGTCCTCGCCGAGCAGTTCCCCGGCGATCTCCCTGGCGTGGGCGAACTGACCCGGCCCGCCGGCCCGCTTCGAGTAGCCGAAGCCGATGCCCTCGTGCCCCTGCTCGGTCGCGACCTCCACGAAGAGGAAGGCGACCTCCGTCATGGGCTTCTGACGGCCGGTGAAGACCTTCGCGTCGCTGATCGGCGTCGTGAGCGGCAGTGTCACCGACGAGAGACGGAGCCAGGAGATCCGGTCGAGGACGGCCTCGCCACCGGTCCGGGCGACGGGAAGTGCGGTGGAGGGCCCGGCGGAGCAGGCGGTGGGGGATGTCGTGTTCGTCGTGCTCACCACTTCATGTCCGTACGTCGTGCGCCCCTGGAGGCGAGGCGGTCACCGCCAGACGCTACGGTCGCGAATGATTCACGTCCAACACAGCTTTTGGATCCATCAATACCTGGAGCGCATCAGTGTTCACTCTGGCCCAGCTGACGAGTTTTGTGGCGGTCGCGGAAGAACTGCACTTCACCCGTGCCGCGGAGCGGCTGAGCATGACGCAGCCGCCGCTGAGCCGGCAGATCCAGCTGCTGGAGAACGAGCTGCGCGTGCAACTGCTCGACCGGACCAACCGGACGGTGCGGCTGACCCCCGCGGGCCGGGCGTTCCTGGTGGAGGCGCGTCGCATCCTGCGCCAGTCCGAGCATGCCGCGCTCGCCGTGCGCCGCGTGTCCACCGGCGAGGTCGGCGCCATCGCCGTCGGGTTCACGGCCGCCAGTTCCTACTCGGCCCTCGGCGACCTCCTCCACACCGCGCAGGCGGCCCTGCCGGGCGTGGAGATCCAGCTCCAGGAACTCGTCACCCGGGACCAGCTCAAGGCCCTGGGGGAGGGCTCGCTCGACCTCGGTCTGGTACGGCCCATGAGCACCGGTGCGGACCTCCTCTCGCGCCCGGCGGTGCGGGAGGGCCTGCTGGCCGCCCTGCCCGCCGGACACCGGGCGGCCGGCGGACGGGGACCGATGCCCCTGGGGGAGCTGGCCGGCGAGGACTTCCTGATGTACTCGCCGATCGAGGCCCGTTACTTCCACGAGTTGCTGGTCGGCATCTTCCGCGCCGTCGACGTCCGGCCGACGTTCACCCAGTACCTCGCGCAGGTGCACAGCATCCTGGCCCTGGTCAGCGGGGGCTGGGGCCTCGCCCTGGTGCCCGAGAGCGCGTCCCTGATGCGCCACGGCGGGATCGTCTTCCGCGAGGTCGACCTGCCGGACCCGAAGCCGGTCGAACTGAACCTGGTGTGGCGCGCCACCAACGACAACCCGGCTCTGGACGCGCTCCTGCGGCATCTCTGACATCCGCTCCGACGCCCACTCCGACATCCGCCCGACACCCGTCCGCCACGCCACGGCCATGCGGCGGCGCGCCATGATCATTCAAGAAAGGTATTGCAAGCTACAAAATTCGACATAGACGTGCATCGGAGAGATCCCTACCGTCATCTCAGTCACCGGTTCCGTGGCTCGGACCACTCGCGGCGCCGCTGCCGCTTCCCCCCAGGCCCAGGAGATCGACCATGTCCGCTCCAGCCCGGCAGGACGGGCCGGCCGGCGCCGCGACCGACCGCGGCCGCACCCCGGCCACGATCGCCACCGCCACCGCCACCGGCACCGGCACCGGCACGCGGCACAGACGCTGACACCGTCGCCCGCCACCCCACGCCGTCAGGTTCGGCCGCCCGTCCCACAGTTCAAAGGGGAGCTGAGACATGCCACTCGTCGTAGTCGGAATCAGCGTACTGGTCCTGCTGTTGCTGATGACCCGGCTGAAACTCAACGGCTTCGCGGCCCTGCTCCTCGTGGCCGTGGGCGTCGCCGTGGTGCAGGGCATACCCGTCGCCGAGATACCCGACGTCCTCTCGGAGGGCATCGGCGGGCAGATCGGCGACACCATGCTCGTCATCGGGCTCGGTGCCATGGTCGGCCGGATCATGGGCGACTCCGGCGCCGCCCAGCGCATCGCCGGCACGATGCTCGACGCCTTCGGACCACGCTGGGTGCAGGTCGCCATGGTGGCCACCTCGATGCTCATCGGCGTGACGATGTTCTACGAGGTGGCCTTCGTCATCATCGTGCCCATCGCCTTCACCCTGGTCCGCGTCACCAGGGCGAACCTGCTGTGGGTCGGTCTGCCGATGTCGATCGCCCTGTCCACGATGCACAGCTTCCTGCCGCCGCACCCCGGCCCCACCGCCGTCGCCGCGACCTTCCACGCCTCCGTCGGACTGACCCTGTTCTACGGACTGTTCATCGCCGTCCCGATCGGCGCGTTCATCGCGCTGCTCTGGCCGCGGCTGCCGTTCGTGCGGGCCATGTCGCCCTCCATACCCAAGGGCCTGGTCAGCGAGCGCGAGTTCACCGACGAGGAGATGCCCGGCCTCGGCTGGTCGCTGCTCGTCGCGCTCTTCCCCGTCGTCCTGATCGCCGGCGCCGCCGTGATCGACATGGCCGACTCCGACGAGACACCGCTGCTGCACACCGTCGCGTTCCTCGGCTCCGCGCCGGTCGCCCTGCTGCTCACCCTGTGCCTGGCCGTCTGGGCCTTCGGGCCGAGGATCGGCCGGAGCCTCGCGGACGTCAGCGCCTCCTGCGGCTCCGCGGCCCAGGCGATGGCCATGATCCTCCTGGTGATCGGTGCCGGCGGAGCCTTCAAGAACGTCCTCGTCGAGGGCGGCATCTCCGACTACATCAAGGACGTCACCGGCGGCTGGTCCGTCTCGCCGATCATCCTCGCCTGGCTCATCGCGGTCATCCTCCGCATCGCCCTCGGCTCGGCGACGGTCGCCGTCGTCACGGCCTCCGGAGTGGTGCTGCCCATGGTCGCCGGAGGCGGGGTGAGCCCCGAGATCATGGTGCTCGCCGTCTCCTGCGGGTCGATCGCCTTCTCGCACGTCAACGACCCCGGCTTCTGGCTGTTCAAGGAGTACTTCAACCTCTCGGTCACCCAGGCGATCAAGGTCCGCACCAGCTACACGACGGTCCTGTCGGTCCTCGGCCTGGGCGGCGTCCTCATCATGGAACAGATCGTCGACGGCATCGGCCTGTGACCCCCGCCGCACCCTCGAACCCGCCCGCACACAAGGAGTCCGAAGCAGCCATGACCACGAGCCAGCCGACCGTCACCGGCTTCGCCGTCTACCCCGTCGCGGGCCGCGACTGCATGGAACTGAACCTCTCCGGCGCCCACGGCCCCTACTTCACCCGCAACGTCGTGGTCCTGACGGACTCCGAGGGACGCACCGGCCTCGGCGAGGTGCCGGGCGGCGAGAAGATCACCCGAACGTTGCGCGACGCCGAGTCCCTGGTGCTCGGCGCGAAGGTCGGCGACCACAAGCGCGTCCTGCGGGCGATCGGCGACCGCTTCGCCGACCGGGACTCCGGCGGACGCGGCGCGCAGACCTTCGACCTCAGGACCACGGTGCACGCCGTCACCGCCGTCGAGTCGGCCCTCCTCGACCTCCTCGGCCAGCACCTCGACGTGCCGGTCGCGGCCCTCCTCGGCGACGGACAGCAGCGCGACTCGGTGCGGGTGCTCGGCTACCTCTTCTACGTCGGCGACCCCGGCCGCACGGACCTGGAGTACGTCCGCGAACCCGACGCGGACGCCGCCTGGTACCGCATCCGGCACGAGGAGGCGCTCACCCCCGAGGCCGTCGTACGCCAGGCCGAGGCCACCTACGACCTCTACGGCTTCCGTGACTTCAAGCTCAAGGGCGGCGTCCTCGACGGTGCCGAGGAGGTCCGGGCGGTCCGCGCGCTCAAGGACCGCTTCCCCGAGGCCCGCGTCACCCTCGACCCCAACGGAGCCTGGTCGCTGCGCGAGGCCGTCGAGCTGTGCGCGCCCCTGGTGGGCACCCTCGCCTACGCCGAGGACCCCTGCGGTGCCGAGGACGGATACTCCGGACGCGAGGTGCTCGCCGAGTTCCGCCGCGCCACCGGCCTGCCCACCGCGACCAACATGATCGCCACCGACTGGCGCCAGCTCACCCACGCGCTCGCCCTGCAGTCGGTCTCGATCCCGTTGGCGGACCCGCACTTCTGGACCATGCAGGGCTCGGTGCGTGTCGCACAGCTGTGCAACGCGATGGGCCTGACCTGGGGCTGCCACTCCAACAACCACTTCGACATCTCCCTGGCGATGGTCACGCACTGCGGCGCCGCGGCCCCCGGTGCCTACAACGCCCTGGACACACACTGGATCTGGCAGGAGGGCCTGGAGCGGCTCACCGTGGCGCCACCGCGCATCGTCGACGGCGAGATCGCCGTGCCGGACGCCCCAGGGCTCGGCGTGCGGCTGGACATGGACCGCCTCCTCGCCGCGCACGAGCTGTACCGGACCAAGGCCCTGGGCGCCCGCGACGACGCCGCCGCGATGCGCTACCTGGTCCCGGACTGGGAGTTCGACGCCAAGCGGCCCTGCCTGGTGCGGTAGTCGACCTCCACCTCCACCCTGGCCTCCGTCTCCACCCTCCCCTCGACTCCACCCCCCTCCACCCTCACCCCCGCGTCGCCCGATCCGCGCCGTTGTCGGGCTCCAGTAAGGACATGTATCGGTCAAGCGCGGGCCATGAAGGCAGAATCCGCGGTTCACCCCGCGGCGTTTGCCTGGTGGTCGTCCGGCCGTCCGTCCTCTGGAGGTTCGATGACCCCGCCGCGCTTCAGCTCCCCCCACGCCCTGAAGAGAAGGGGATTCCTCGGCATCGCGGGCGCCGCCGGTGCCGGTGCCGTGCTGCTCGGCACCGGCTCCGGTTCCGTCGCGGCCGCCGCACCGGGACGTGTCCCGGCCGACCCCTTCCGGCTCGGCGTCGCCTCGGGCGACCCGCTGCCCGACGGCGTCGTGCTCTGGACCCGCCTCGCCCCCAAGCCCCTGGACGACGACGGCGGCATGCCGAATCGTTCCGTCGCCGTGCGCTGGGAGGTCGCCCTCGACGAGCGCTTCCGGAAGGTCGTCCGCACCGGCGTGGAGCACGCCGTGCCCGCGGAGGCGCACACCGTCCACGCCGACGTGCGCGGCCTGCGCCCCCACCACGAGTACTACTACCGCTTCCGGGCCGGCGAAGAGATCTCCCCGGTCGGCCGCACCCGCACCGCCCCGGCCCCGGGCACCTCGCCCACCGTCGACTTCGCCTTCGCCTCCTGCGCCAACTGGGAACAGGGCCACTTCACGGCGTACCGGCACATGGCCGAGGAGCGCCCCGACGTCGTCTTCCACCTCGGCGACTACCTCTACGAGTACGCCGCCGGCGTCAACGGCAAGGTGCGCACACACCACGGCGACGAGATCAACACGCTCGCCGAGTACCGCGCGCGGCACGCCCAGTACAAGACCGACCCCGACCTCAGGCTGCTGCACGCCACCGCGCCCTTCGTCGTCACCTGGGACGACCACGAGACCGACAACAACTACGCCGGCCTCACCCCGGAGAACGACGACGCCGGCCAGGGCAACGACACCACCGCGCACTTCGCCGCCCGCCGCCGCGCCGCCTACCAGGCGTACTGGGAGCACATGCCGCTGCGCCGCTTCCGCAAGCCGGTGGACACCGCGCTGCCGCTGTACCGGCGTCTGGAGTACGGCTCCACCGCGACCTTCAGCGTGCTGGACAGCCGCCAGTACCGCACCGACCAGCCCTACGACGACCAGTGGCAGGTCGGCGGTCCCGACCAGTGGGACCCGAAGGCGACCATCCTGGGCGACGAGCAGCACGCCTGGCTGGAGCGGAGCCTGTCACGCTCCCGGTCCACCTGGAACGTCGTCCCCCAGCAGATCTACTTCGCCAACTGGGACGCCGTCGCCGGTCCGGACGACGCCGGCTACAACGACGGCTGGGACGGCTACCGCGCCTCCCGCGACCGGGTCCTCGGCTACGTCGAGGAGCGCGGCATCGACAACTTCGTCGTCCTCACCGGCGACGTGCACAACAACTGGACCAACGACCTGCGCCGCGACTTCGAGCGCCCCGAGACCAAGGTGCTGGGCAGCGAGTTCGTCACCACCTCGATCACCTCCGGCGGCGACGGCTCGGCCACCCACGACCCCGGCCAGGTGTACTGGGACGAGAACCCGCACACCAAGTACTACAGCGCCCGCCGCGGCTACGTGCGCTGCTCGGTCTCCAGGGACCTGTACACCGCCGACTACCGGGTGGTCGACTACGTCACCCGGCCCGGCGCACCGGTGCGCACCGACAAGGCCTTCGTGATCGAGTCGGGGGCGGCGGGCGTGCAGGAGGGCTGACCCCCGCGTCGGCCCGGGCTTCGGGGGCGGCCGGCGGCACCTGGCAGAAACCCGCTCACCAGGAACGAACAAACCCCGACGGGATAATTGATTCGGTTGTGTTCGGGTCCTAGGGTGACCCTGACCCAGTAGTCGCCGCGTCACCGGCAGTTGTGTATTTCCCCAACGTCAACTGCTGTCCCAGCACCGTGCGTTGAGCCGCCCCCGAAGCCCACGGAAGGCCACGGTCATGCCGCACTCGCCCGTGTCACCCGCAGGATCCCCCCTCCTCCCCGCCCGCCCGGTCGTCAGCCGCCGCCGTCTCCTGGAGGGCGGTGCCGCCGTCCTCGGCGCCCTCGCCCTGTCCGCGTCCGCACCGGCGTCCGCGTCCGGACGCCGGGCGGCGGCCGACGCCGCGACGCCGGAGTGGAAGGACTTCGACGTCTTCCGGGTCGGCACCGAGCCGCCGCACACCACGCTCACCCCGTACCCGGACGTGAGATCGGCCCTCGCCGGCGACCGCGCCGGCTCGCCGTACCGGCTCAGCCTCGACGGCAACTGGAAGTTCGCCTACGCCGACCGCCCCGAGGACCGCGACCCCGACTTCCACCGCACCGACACCGACGACGGCGACTGGGACACGATCCCCGTACCGTCCGTGTGGCAGCTGCACGGCCACGACTTCCCGATCTACCTGAACATCACCTACCCGTACTGGGGCCCCAACGGCCTCGGCGAGGACCCGCAGCCGCCCGCCGCGCCGACCCGCTACAACCCGGTCGGCCAGTACCGGCGCACCTTCACCGTGCCCCGCGACTGGAAGGGCCGCCGCACCTTCCTCCACTTCGAGGGCGTCAAGTCCGCCCACTACGTGTGGATCAACGGCGAACTGGTCGGCTACGACGAGGACTCCTACACGCCCTCCGAGTACGACATCACCGACCACCTGAAGCCCGGCACCAACCAGATCGCCGTCGAGGTGTACCGCTACGCCGACGGCGACTGGCTGGAGGACCAGGACATGATCCGGCTGAGCGGCATCTTCCGCTCGGTCCACCTCTACTCCACACCCGCCGTGCACCTGCGCGACTTCCGCCTCGACACCCCGCTCGACGACACCTACACGGACGCCGAACTGGCCGTCACCGCGAGCGTGCGGGCGTACGGCGAGGGCGGCACCGGCCGCTACACGGTCGAGACCCAGCTCTACGACGCCCGCGGCCACGCCGTCTGGGCCCGGCCGCTGGAGCAGCCCGTCGACGTGGGCGGGGCGGGCGCCGGCGAGGACGTCACCGTGCGGGCCGCGAAGGCCGTGCCGAAGCCCCGGCTCTGGTCGGCCGAGCACCCGAACCTCTACACCGCGGTGCTCCGCCTGCGGGACCCCGCGGGCAAGGTGACGGAGACCCTCTCCCACCGGGTCGGCTTCCGCGAGTTCGTGCTCAGGGACGGCCTGATGCGGATCAACGGCGAGCCCGTCTCGCTGCGCGGCACCAACCGCCACGAGATGCACCCCTCCCGCGGTACCGCCCTCACCCGCGAGGACATGGTCGAGGACATCAGAATCATCAAGCGGATGAACATGAACAGCGTCCGCACCTCGCACTACCCGAACAACCCGTACTGGCTGGAACTGGCCGACGAGTACGGCCTCTACCTCGTCGACGAGACCAACCTGGAGACCCACGGGATCAACACCGAGTACCCGGGCGACCACCCCGACTGGACCACCCTCTGCGTGGCCCGCGCCCAGAACATGGTCCACCGCGACAAGAACCACGCCTCGGTCGTCATCTGGTCGCTGGGCAACGAGGCGGGCGGCGGCAGCACCTTCAACGCCATGCACGACTGGATCCGCTCCTACGACTCCACCCGCGTCATCCAGTACGAGAGCGACGACAGCCCCGGCATCAGCGACATCCGCTCGAACATGTACGACACCCCGCAGCGTGTCGAGGAACGGGCCCGGGACACCTCCGACACCCGGCCCTACGTCATGATCGAGTACGCCCACTCGATGGGGAACTCGACCGGCAACCTCAAGAAGTACTGGGACATCGTGCGCGCCCACGACGTCCTCCAGGGCGGCTGGATCTGGGACTTCGTCGACCAGTCCCTGTACACGCCCGTGCCCGCCCGCACCCTGCTCACCGAGGAGGGACCCGCCGGGCTGCGCGGCGAGATCCTCGCCACCCGCGGCACCCTCGACCGGGACAAGGGCCTGTCCGGCATCACGGTCTTCGAGCGCGACGACAGCCTCGACCTCACCGGCTCGCTGACCCTGGAGGCCTGGATCACCCCGCACGTGACGGGGTACCACCAGCCGATCGTCGCCAAGGGCGACACCCAGTACGCGCTCAAGCAGAACGGCCGTACGCTGGAGTTCTTCATCCACTCCGAGGGCCAGTGGATCACCGCGACCTGGGACGTGCCGGACGACTGGACCGGCCGCGAGCACCACCTCGCGGGCGTCTTCGACGCGGACGCCGGTGCCCTCACCCTGTACGTCGACGGCGTCGAGCGCGCCACCCGCACCACCGACCGGCGCCCCAGCAGCAACACCGCGCCCCTCTCGCTCGCCACCGACGCCGACAACCAGATCCGCGAGTTCAGCGGCACCGTCCGCCGCGCCCGCGTCTACGCCCGCGCCCTCCCCGCCGCCGAACTGGCCTCGGACGACCGGGGCCCCGGCGACGACGGTGTCCGGTTCTGGTTCGACGCCGCGAGCGTGAAGAGCGAGAAGAAGCGGCCCGGCGACAAGACCTTCCTCGCCTACGGCGGCGACTGGGGCGACAACCCCAACGACGGCGCCTTCGTCGCGGACGGCATCATCACCGCCGACCGCGGGCACACCGGCAAGGCCGCCCAGGTCAAGCGCATCTACCAGGCCGCCCACGCCGCCCGCACCCCCGGCGGCGGCCCCGGCGACGTCACCCTCACCAACGAGTACCTGTTCACCAACCTCCGCGAGTTCGACGGCCACTGGGCACTCGTCGCCGACGGCAAGGCCGTACGGCGCGGGAAGCTCACCCGCGACCAGCTGGACGTGGCCCCGGGCGCCGGCAAGAAGATCACCGTCCCCGTCCGGCTGCCGCACGACCCGGACCCCGGCACCGAGTACTTCCTGGAAGTCTCCTTCACCACCCGGGAGTCCACCCCCTGGGCGAAGGCCGGCTTCGAGGTGGCCCGGACCCAGCTGCCCGTCGAGTCCGACGCCCCCGCCGTGGGAGCCGCGCGGCTGCGGAGCGTCCCGGCCCTGCGCCACGAGGACCGCGACCAGGAGGTCAGGGTCACCGGCAAGGACTTCTCGGTCACCGTCGACAGGCGCACCGGCACCCTCACCTCCTACGAGGTGAAGGGCACCCGTCTGATCACCTCGGGACCGGTGCCCAACTTCTGGCGGGCGCCCACCGACAACGACAAGGGCAACGGCCAGCACACCCGCAACCAGACCTGGCGCGACGCGGGCGCCCGCCGGAAGGTCACCGACGTCGCCGTGCGGGCCCTCGGCGACCGCGCCGTCGAGATCGAGGTCACCGGCACCCTGCCCACCACCGCCGAATCGGCGTACTCCACGACGTACACGGTGTTCGGCAACGGCGAGATCAAGGTCGACAACACGCTGCACCCGGGCTCCGCGAGCCTGCCGTACATTCCAGAGGTCGGGACGATGCTGTTCCTGCCGCGCCGGCTGGACCGTCTGCACTGGTATGGCCGCGGGCCCGAGGAGAACCACTGGGACCGCAACGACGGCACGGACGTGGGCCTGTACTCCGGGACCGTCGCCGAGCAGTGGACCCCGTACATCCGCCCGCAGGAGAACGGCAACAAGACGGACGTCCGCTGGGCCGCCCTCACCGACCGCCACGGCGCCGGCCTGCTGGTCTCCGGGGAACCCCTGCTGGAGGTCAACGCCTCGTACTTCACACCGGAGGACCTGTCGGCAGGGGTCCGGCACGACTACCAGCTGACCCCGAGGGACGAGGTCGTCCTGCGCCTGAACCACCGCCAGATGGGTGTGGGCGGCGACAACAGCTGGGGCGCGCACACCCACGACGAGTTCAAGCTCTTCGCCGACCGGGACTACGCGTACACCTACCGGCTGCGCCCGCTCACCGACGTCCGCGACGCGACGCGCGCCTCGCGGCGGCCGACGGCGACGGAGTAACCGGGCAGGTCAGGAGGCAGAGACAGGAGGGGAGCAGCGGCGCCGTCAGCCGGCGGCGTCGCTGATCCCCAGCCGCAGGTGCTCGACGTGGTACACGGCCTGGTCGAGCAGCTCGGCGACATGGTCGTCGTGCAGGGCGTACACCACCGAACGCCCCCGGCGCTCGCCGACCACCAGGCCGAGGTTGCGCAGCAGCCGCAGCTGGTGCGAGCAGGCCGACTGCTCCATGCCCACCTCCGCCGCCAACTCGGTGGCGGGGAGCGGTCCTTCGCGCAACCTGGCCAGGATCAGCAGCCTGGACGGGGTGGAGAGGGCCTGGAGGGTCGTGGCGACCTTCGCGACGTTCTCCGCGTCCAGGCGCACCCGCTCGGCGGTGTCCTTCGCGGGGGTGGCGGCTCCATGACCCATGAGGTCATCCTACGCACCGGCCGACGAGACCTGGACGGACGTCCGAATGAAAGCATGAATCAGTCTTCATGTGTTCCTGTATGGTGGGCGCGTGTCCACGACCCTCGCCACCGCTCCCGCGACCGCGCCCGCCGCCCCGGCGCCGCCCCGCCGCCGCACCCGTGTCCTCGCCCTCGCCGAGGCCCGCTGGGCGCTCGTCTCCCTCGTGGCCTTCCTCGCGGCCCTGCCCCTCCACCTCGGCTCCGCCCCCGCCTGGGCGTACGGACCGCTGTACGCGATCGCCTACGCCGCCGGAGGCTGGGAGCCCGCCCTCGAAGGCCTGCGGGCGCTGCGCGAGAAGACCCTCGACGTCGACCTGCTGATGATCGTGGCGGCCCTGGGCGCCGCCTCCATCGGACAGGTCCTCGACGGGGCCCTGCTGATCGTCATCTTCGCCACCTCCGGCGCCCTGGAGGCCCTGGCCACCGCCCGCACCGCCGACTCCGTGCGCGGCCTGCTCGACCTCGCGCCCACCACCGCGACCCGGGTCCGCGACGGCCGCGAGGAGAGCGTCCCGACCGCCGAACTCGCCGTCGGCGACACCGTCCTGGTCCGCCCGGGGGAGCGGATCGGCGCCGACGGCACGGTCCTGGACGGCACCGGCGAGGTCGACCAGGCCACCATCACCGGCGAGTCGGTGCCCGCCCTCAAACGCCCCGGCGACGACGTGTTCGCCGGCACCCTCAACGGCACCGGCGCCCTGCGCGTCCGGGTCGGCCGCGACCCCGCCGACTCGGTCATCGCCCGTATCGTCACCCTGGTCGAGGAGGCGTCCCGCACCAAGGCGCCGACCCAGCTGTTCATCGAGAAGATCGAGCAGCGCTACTCGGTCGGCGTGGTGATCGCCACCCTCGCCGTCTTCGGCATCCCGCTCGCCTTCGGCGCCGGCCTCACGGACGCCCTGCTGCGCGCCATGACCTTCATGATCGTCGCCTCGCCCTGCGCGGTCGTCCTCGCGACGATGCCGCCGCTGCTGTCCGCCATCGCCAACGCGGGCCGGCACGGCGTCCTGGTGAAGTCCGCGGTCGCCATGGAACGCCTCGGTGCGATCGACACCACCGCCCTCGACAAGACCGGCACCCTCACCGAGGGCACCCCCGAGGTGACCGCCGTACGCCCCCTGGCCGACTCCGGTGTGGACGAGGACGGGCTCCTCGCCCTCGCCGCCGCGGCCGAGCACCCCAGCGAGCACCCGCTGGCCCGCGCGATCGTGGGCGCCGCCCGCGGACGTGGCCTGCCGGTCGCCGCCGCCCAGGACTTCACCGCCGTCCCGGGACACGGAGTCACGGCGCTCGTCGACGGCCACCGCGTCCACGTCGGCCGCGCCGACACCCCCGAGGGCGCCGAGACCACCGTCCGCATCACCCGCGACGGCACGCCGCTCGGCACCCTCGCCCTCACCGACCGCCTCCGCGCCGACGCCGCCCCCGCCACGGCCGCGCTCACCGCCCTCACCGGCACCGCCCCCGTCCTGCTCACCGGCGACCACCCGGCCGCCGCCGCCCGCGTCGCCGACGCGACCGGCATCACCGACGTCCGCGCCGGCCTGCTGCCCGAGGACAAGGTCGAGGCCGTACGGGAGGGCGAGCGGGCCGGCCGCAAGGTGCTCTTCGTCGGCGACGGCGTCAACGACGCCCCCGCGCTGGCCGCCGCGCACGCCGGCGTCGCCATGGGCCGGGCCGGTTCCGACCTGGCCCTGGAAGCCGCCGACGCGGTCGTCGTGCGCGACGAACTGACGGCCGTACCCGCCGTCGTACGCCTCTCCCGCCGCGCGCGCCGGCTGGTGCTGCAGAACCTGGCCGTCGCCGGGGCCTTCATCACCGTCCTCGTCCTGTGGGACCTGATCGGCCACCTGCCGCTGCCGCTGGGCGTCGCGGGCCACGAGGGCTCGACCGTACTGGTCGGCCTCAACGGTCTGCGGCTGCTGCGCGAGTCGGCCTGGCGGCAGGAGCGATCCGGCGGGTGACCGGCCGGGGCATCACCCGGGGTGTCCACTCTTGGTTCCCCCGGTGATCCGCGGGTGATCCGCAGGAGTCCAGCAAGGAGCACGTCCATGTCGGATTTCCGCCAGCCCCGGCCCGGCCGGTGGACCATCCTGGAGACATGCAGACGGGAATGCACACCGACACCGAGCGCTGCGTGCGCGCTGTCCGGTCCAAGGACGCGCGCTTCGACGGCTGGTTCTTCACGGCCGTCCTGACGACCGGGATCTACTGCCGCCCCAGCTGCCCCGCGGTGCCGCCCAAGCCCGGGAACATGACCTTCCACCCGAGCGCGGCGGCCTGCCAGCAGGCCGGGTTCCGGGCGTGCAAGCGCTGCCGTCCGGACACCAGCCCCGGCTCGCCCGAGTGGAACCGGCGCGCCGACCTCACCGCCCGCGCCATGCGCCTGATCGCCGACGGCGTCGTGGACCGCGAGGGCGTGCCCGGGCTCGCCGCCCGCCTCGGCTACAGCACCCGGCAGGTCGAACGCCAACTCCTCGCCGAACTGGGCGCCGGCCCTCTCGCGCTCGCCCGCGCGCAGCGCGCCCAGACCGCCCGGCTGCTGATCGAGACCACCCCGCTGCCCATGGCGGACGTCGCCTTCGCGGCCGGCTTCGCCTCCGTCCGCGCCTTCAACGACACGGTCCGCGAGGTCTACGCGCTCTCCCCGCGCGAACTGCGCACCCGCGCCCCCGGGAGCCGCCGCGCCGGCACCGCCCCGGACCCCGCCCCCGGTACCCTGTCCCTCCGCCTCCCCTTCCGCGCCCCGCTCAACCCCGACAACCTCTTCGGGCACCTCGCCGCCACCGCCGTACCCGGCGTGGAGGAGTGGCGGGACGGCGCGTACCGCCGCACCCTGCGCCTGCCCTACGGTCACGGCATCGTGGCCCTCACCCCGAACCCCGACCACATCGCCTGCCGCCTCACCCTCGGCGACCCGCGCGACCTGACCGTCGCCATCAGCCGCTGCCGGCGGCTGCTCGACCTGGACGCCGACCCGGTGGCGGTCGACGACCAGCTGCGTGCCGACCCCCTGCTCGCGCCGCACGTCGACAAGGGGCCCGGCCGGCGTGTCCCGCGCACGGTCGACGAGGCGGAGTTCGCCGTACGGGCCGTGCTCGGCCAGCAGGTCTCCACCGCCGCCGCCCGCACCCACGCGGCCCGCCTGGTCATCACGCACGGCGAGCCGGTGGACGACCCCGAGGGCGGCCTGACCCACCTCTTCCCGTCCACCGGGGCGCTCGCGGCGGTGGACCCGCAGACCCTGGCCATGCCCCGCACCCGCCGCACGACCCTCACCACCCTGGTGGCCCGGCTGGCCGACGGCTCGCTCAACCTGGGCGTCGAGTGCGACTGGGCCGAGACCCGCGCCCGCCTTCTCGACCTGCCGGGCTTCGGCCCCTGGACCGCCGACGTCATCGCCATGCGCGCCCTCGGCGACCCCGACGCCTTCCTCCCCACCGACCTCGGCATCCGCCGCGCCGCCGCCGACCTGGGCCTGCCCGCCACCCCGGCCGCGCTCACCGCCCGCGCGGCGGCCTGGCGGCCCTGGCGGGCGTATGCCGTCCAGTACCTGTGGGCGACCGACAGCCACCCGATCAACTTCCTGCCCGTATGAAGCCCTCCGGCGAAATCCCGCCGGTACACACCTCCCGTGCACCCCTCCGAGGACCCACCGTGAAACAGCACACCGTGATCGAGAGCCCCTACGGCGCGCTCACCCTCGTCGCCGAGGACGGCGTCCTGTGCGGCCTCTACATGACCGGCCAGCGCCACCGCCCGCCCGAGGAGACCTTCGGTGAGCGCGACGAACGCCCCTTCGCCGAGGCAGCGGAGCAACTGGCGGCCTACTTCGCCGGTGACCTGAAGGACTTCGGCCTCACCCTGCGCCTGAACGGGACACCCTTCCAGCGCACGGTCTGGGACCAGCTCCGCAGGATCCCGTACGGCGAGACCCGCACCTACGGCGAACTCGCCGGCGCCCTCGGCAACCCGGCCGCCTCCCGCGCCGTGGGCCTCGCCAACGGACGCAACCCGATCGGCATCATCGTCCCCTGCCACCGCGTCATCGGCGCGAGCGGCGGTCTCACCGGCTACGGCGGCGGCCTGGAACGCAAGCAGCGCCTGCTGGACTTCGAACGGGGCTCGGCGCTCTTCTGACCGGACGGGGTCAGTGGTCGACCCGGACGCCGTTCTCCAGCTCGGCCGTCCCCGATCCGTCCGCCAGCACGTCCAGGGCGGCCAGCACCCGGCCGTGCAGCGTGCCGAGCAGGTGCTCGCCCAGCTCCTCGCGCGGCACCAGCTTCCAGGACAGCAGCTCCTCCTCCTGCAGCCGGATCGCCTTGAGGTCGTCCTCCGACAGGACCCCGCCGTCGTAGAGGTACGCGACGATCGGCGGCCTGCCCACACCGTTCACCCAGTCCACCGCGAGCAGTCTGCCGATCCGCAGGTCGAGACCGATCTCCTCGAGGGTCTCGCGCCACGCGCCCCGCCGCGGACCCTCCCCGTCGTCGGACTCGATCGTCCCGCCCGGCAGCGCCCATCCCTCGCGGTAGTTGGGCTCGACGAGCAGCACCCGCCCCCGGGCGTCCCGGAAGACGGCGGCGGCGCCGGCGAGGACACGGGGGAGGCCTGCGATGTAGGCGGCGTAGTCGGCAGTGCTCATCCCGGAAGCCTAACGAGCGGGCGCCCCGCGACGGGAGCACGACCTGGCGGGGCGGGTGCACGGCCGGTTCCACGGTGTGGTCGGGGGGCATGACGGCCCGGGTGTCCTCCGGTTAGGGTCGCAGCGGCGCGACTGCCTTGACGTGCGCAAGGCTCGGAGAGCAAGGGGAGATCAAGGTGGCTGACGCTGCTGTGGACGGGACCCGCCGGGTGCTCGTCGCCGCGGACAAGTTCAAGGGATCGCTGACGGCCGTCGAGGTCGCCGAGCGGGTCACGGCAGGGCTGCGCCGTGTCGTGCCGGACGTCCGGGTGGAGGCGCTGCCCGTGGCCGACGGCGGCGACGGCACGGTGGCCGCGGCCGTCGCGGCCGGGTTCGAGCGCCGGGAGGTGCGGGTCTCCGGTCCCCTCGGCGACGAGGTGACGGCGGCGTACGCGCTGCGCGAGGGCACCGCCGTGGTGGAGATGGCGGAGGCCGGCGGACTGCACCGGTTGCCGGGCGGAATCCTCGCCCCGCTCACCGCGTCCACGTACGGCTCGGGCGAGCTGCTGCGGGCCGCGCTGGACGCCGGGGCCCGGACCGTCGTCTTCGGGGTGGGCGGCAGCGCCACCACGGACGGCGGTGCCGGCATGCTGACCGCGCTGGGCGCGCGGTTCCTGGACGCGGACGGGAAGCCCGTGGCGCCGGGCGGCGGCGGCCTCGCAGGGCTGGTCTCGGCCGACCTGTCGGGGCTTGACCCGCGGCTGGCGGACGTGGAGCTGGTGCTCGCCAGCGACGTCGACAATCCGCTCACGGGACCGAAGGGGGCCCCGGCGGTCTACGGGCCCCAGAAGGGCGCCACGCCGGACGACGTGACGGCCCTGGACGCGGCCCTCGCGCACTTCGCGAAGGTGCTGGAGGCGACGGAGGGCGTGGGCGCGCGGGCCGCCGGGTACGCCGTGTCCCCGGGCGCGGGCGCGGCGGGCGGCATCGGGTTCGGCGCGATGCTGCTGGGCGCCCGGTTCCGGCCCGGCATCGAGGTGATGCTGGACGTGCTGGGCTTCGCGCCGGCGCTGGAGCGGGCGGACCTGGTGATCACCGGGGAGGGCTCGCTGGACGAGCAGACCCTGCACGGCAAGGCCCCGGCGGGCGTCGCGGCAGCGGCACGGGCGGCGGGCAAGGAGGTCGTCGCGGTGTGCGGGCGCCTCGCGCTGCCGGCGGAGGTGCTGGGGCGGGCCGGGATCCGTCGGGCGTATCCGCTGACGGATGTCGAGCCGGACGTCGCGAAGTGCATCGCGGATGCCGGGCCCATCCTGGAGCGGGTAGCTGAGTCCATCGCGCGGGACTTCGTCGCGTAGCGGAGTCTCACCCCGCCGCCCCTTCCGATTCCCGACCCTGGGGGCTCTGCCCCCAGACCCCCGTTTCGGCCCTGAACGGGTCTCGTCCTCAAACGCCGGACGGGCTGGATGGCTCACCCCTCTCCCCACCGAGTCGGGTGGTGGATGGGCATAGGCCCGGGGGTCTGGGGGCAGAGCCCCCAGGGACGCCGACACCGACGCCGGGGCCCGCGCAAACAGAAGGGCCCCGAACCCGACCCGGGTCCGGGGCCCGCTCAGCGGAGCGCTACGGCAACTGCGCCGCCCGCGCCTCCCGGCGATTGTCACGGAAGTTGTTCACCCGGCGGGCCGTGGCGAACAGGGGGATCACCGCACCCATCACCAGCTGCAGCGCGCACCCCGTCTGCAGCAGCAGCTGTCCGCTCGGTGCGTCGAAGGCCCAGCCCGCCAGCAGCCCCATCGACAGGACGATCCACGACAGCATCGCCACGGCGAGGCGCCCCCGCGGCTTCGGGTACTCGACCCGGCTCACCATCAGCCAGGCCGTGCCGATGATGGCGAGGAGCGTCGCCACGAAAGGCAGTTCGAGCAGCACGATGGACACGACCGTCAGTGCGCCGAACGGCGACGGCATGCCCTGGAAGGTGCCGTCCTTGACGGTGACGCAGGAGAACCGCGCCAGCCGCAGCACCACCGCAAGGAGCACCACGATCGCCCCCACCGCCGCCACCCGCTGGTAGGCGTCGTCCGCGACCATGCCGTAGACGAGGACGAAGTACGCCGGCGCGAGGCCGAAGCTGATCAGGTCGGAGAGGTTGTCCAGCTCCGCGCCCATCGGCGAGCTGCGCAGCTTGCGGGCGACCAGTCCGTCGAACAGGTCGAAGATTGCCGCGCACAGCATCAGGATGACCGCGGTGGCCGCGCTGTGCCGCGCCATGCCCGACTCGTCGCTGCCCATGAGGTGCGGGATGAGGATGCCGGTGGTGGTGAAGTACACCGCCATGAACCCGCACGTGGCGTTGCCGAGCGTGAGCGTGTCCGCTATCGAAAGGCGGAGCGAGAGCGGCATCTCCTCCTCGTCGTCCACCTCGTCTGCCTCCGGCACCCATCCCGCCTGGGTCTGTGGATCAATCACGGTCAATGCGAGTCACCCCAGCCACCGTCTTCTGCCCCACCTCGACGTCGACCTCCACGCCCTCCGGCAGGTACAGGTCGACGCGGGAGCCGAAGCGGATCAGACCGACCCTGTCGCCCTGCTCGACCTTGGTGCCCTGCGGCACGTACGGGACGATGCGGCGGGCCACCGCGCCGGCGATCTGGATCATCTCGATGTCGCCGAGCTCGGTGTCGAAGTGCCACACGACGCGCTCGTTGTTCTCGCTCTCCTTGTTGAAAGCAGGAACGAAGCCGCCGGGGACGTGCTCGACCGACGTCACCGTGCCCGACAGCGGGGCGCGGTTCACGTGGACGTTGAGCGGGCTCATGAAGATCGCGACGCGGGTGCGGCCGTCCTTCCACGGCATGATGCTCTGCACCACTCCGTCGGCGGGCGAGACGACCCGGCCGTGGGTGATCTCGCGCTCGGGGTCGCGGAAGAACCACAGCATCCCGGCCGCGAGCGCGGTGGCGGGGACGGCGACGGCCTTGGCGGTGCCGGAACGGCGGGCCCGCAGAAGGCTGACGGCTGCGGTGGCGACGGTCGGCAGGAGCCACGGCGAGGCTCCGCGCGCGAGGCGTACGCCGGCGAGGCTGTCGCGGGGTGCAGAGGTTTGGCTGTGGGGCATGGATGACCTTCGTAGCGGATGATGCCGCGCTCTGACGGGGGACGGCGGCTTTCCGGCGATCGTAGCGGCTTCCTGCCGCAACTGGGTAAGCCAGGAAGCCGAGTCGGCGGCCGAACACTGCCTACGGGGTGTGACCTTGTTCTCCAAGAAAACACCCCGTATCCGGACATCTAACCCTGGAATCGATACTCTTCGAGCAGTCGGCGGCCGATGATCATTTTCTGGATCTCGGCGGTGCCTTCGCCGATGAGCAGCATCGGGGCCTCGCGGTAGAGGCGCTCGATCTCGTACTCCTTGGAGAAGCCGTATCCGCCGTGGATCCGGAAGGCGTCCTCCACGACCTCCTTGCAGTACTCGGAGGCGAGGTACTTGGCCATCCCCGCTTCCAGGTCGTTTCGTTCGCCCGAGTCCTTTTTGCGTGCAGCGTTCACCATCATCGCATGCGCCGCCTCCACCTTGGTAGCCATCTCCGCCAGCTTGAACTGGATGGCCTGGTGCTGGGCGATCTGCTTGCCGAAAGTGTGACGCTGCTGGGCGTAGCGGACACCGAGTTCGAAGGCACGCTGAGCGACGCCGCAGCCACGGGCCGCCACATTGACGCGGCCCACCTCGACACCGTCCATCATTTGGTAAAAACCTCGGCCGGTGGTGCCGCCGAGGACCCGATTGGCCGGAATGCGCAGGCCGTCCATGACGAGCTCGGTGGTGTCGACGCCCTTGTAGCCCATCTTGTCGATCTTGCCGGGGACGGTCAGGCCGGGTCGGACCTCGCCGAAGCCGGGCTCCTTCTCCACCAGGAAGGTCGTCATCGACCTGTGGGGCGCGGCGGCCGCCTCCGAGGGGGAGTGACCCTCGTCACTCTTCACCAGGACGGCCACCAGGGACGACGTACCGCCGTTGGTGAGCCACATCTTCTGGCCGTTCAGGACGTACTCCTCGCCGTCCTGCACCGCCTTCGAGGAGATCGCCGAGACGTCGGAGCCCAGCGCGGGCTCGGACATGGAGAAGGCGCCCCTGATGTCGCCGGCGGCCATGCGGGGCAGGAAGTGGTCCTTCTGTTCCTCGGTGCCGTGCTGCTTGAGCATGTACGCCACGATGAAGTGCGTGTTGATGATCCCGGACACCGACATCCAGCCGCGGGCGATCTCCTCGACGCACAGGGCGTAGGTCAGCAGCGACTCGCCCAGGCCCCCGTACTCCTCGGGGATCATCAGGCCGAACAGGCCGAGCTCCCTGAGCCCGTCGACGATGTCCTGCGGGTACTCGTCGCGGTGCTCCAGTTCGGTGGCGACCGGGATGATCTCCTTGTCCACGAAGTCCCGGACGGTGGAGAGGATCTCCTGCTGGACGTCGGTCAGACCGGCGGTCTGCGCGAGACGGGCCATCGCCTACTTCCCCTGTTCCTTCAGCTCGGGGCGGCCCGGCTGTTCGCCGCCGCGCTCCTTGATGTAGGTCGCGGTCGGCACCATCACCTTGCGGCGGAAGACGCAGACCAGCGTGCCGTCCTGCTTGTAGCCTCTGGTCTCGACGTGCACGATCCCGCGGTCGTTCTTCGACCTGGACGGCCACTTGTCGAGCACGGTCGTCTGGCCGTAGACCGTGTCGCCGTGGAAGGTCGGCGCCACGTGCCGGAGCGACTCGATCTCCAGATTGGCGATCGCCTTGCCGGAGACGTCCGGCACGGACATGCCGAGCAGGAGCGAGTAGACGTAGTTCCCCACCACCACGTTCTTGCCGAAGTCCGTCGTCTTCTCGGCGTAGTTGGCGTCCATGTGGAGGGGGTGGTGGTTCATGGTGAGCAGACAGAACAGGTGGTCGTCGTACTCCGTGACCGTCTTGCCCGGCCAGTGCTTGTACACCGCCCCGACCTCGAACTCCTCGTAGGTGCGTCCGAACTGCATCGCCCTCAGCCCTCCGGGATCTCGAACTTCGACGTGCGCCGCATGCCGGCCGCACGGCCCTTGCCGGAGACGACCAGCGCCATCTTGCGGCTGGCCTCGTCGATCATCTCGTCGCCGAGCATCGCCGAGCCCTTCCTGCCGCCCGCCTCGGACGTGTAGTAGTCGTACGCGTCCAGGATCAGCTCGGCGTGGTCGTAGTCCTCCTGGGACGGCGAGAAGATCTCGTTGGACGCCTCGACCTGGCCCGGGTGCAGCACCCACTTGCCGTCGAAGCCGAGGGCGGCGGCGCGCCGGGCGACCTCGCGGTAGCCGTCCACGTTGCGGATCTGCAGGTAGGGGCCGTCGATCGCCTGGAGGTCGTTGGCGCGGGCGGCCATCAGGATCTTCATCAGGATGAAGTGGTAGGCGTCGGCGGGGTAGCCGGGCGGCTGCTCGCCCACGACCAGGGACTTCATGTTGATGGACGCCATGAAGTCGGCCGGGCCGAAGATGATGGTCTCCACACGCGGGGAGGCCTCGGCGATCGCGTTGACGTTGTTCAGGCCCCGCGCGTTCTCGATCTGCGCCTCGATGCCGATCCGGCCGACCTCGAAGCCCATCGTCTTCTCGATCTGGGTGAGGAGGAGGTCGAGCGCGACGACCTGCTGGGCGTCCTGGACCTTCGGGAGCATGATGCAGTCCAGGTTCGGGCCCGCGCCCTCCACCACCGTCACCACGTCGCGGTACGTCCACTCGGTCGTCCAGTCGTTGACGCGCACGACGCGGGTCTTGCCGGTCCAGTCGCCCTCGTTCAGGAACTTGACGATCGTGTGCCGTGCCTCCGGCTTGGCGAGCGGCGCGCAGGCGTCCTCCAGGTCGAGGAAGACCTGGTCCGCGGGGAGGCCCTGGGCCTTCTCCAGGAAGCGGGGGTTCGAGCCCGGTACGGCCAGGCAGGAGCGCCGGGGGCGGAGCCGGTCGACCTGGGGAGCGGGGCTGGTCATGCGGGGACCTCCAGGGGGTCGAGCTTGTTCGCGTTCCGGATCTCGTCGACGATCCGGCCGATGATGCCGGTGATGTCGAAGTCCTTCGGGGTGAAGACCGCGGCCACTCCCGCGGCCCGCAGGTCCTCCGCGTCACCGTTCGGGATGATGCCACCGGCGATCACCGGGATGTCTGTGGCACCGGCCACACGGAGCCGTTCCAGGACGTCCGGCACGAGCCGCGCGTGCGAGCCGGACAGCACGGACAGGCCCACCGCGTGCACGTCCTCCGCGAGGGCGGCGTCCACGATCTGCTCCGGGGTGAGCCGGATGCCCTGGTAGACCACCTCGAACCCGGCGTCACGGGCGCGCACGGCGATCTGTTCGGCGCCGTTGGAGTGGCCGTCCAGGCCGGGCTTGCCGACCAGGAAGCGGAGCTTGCCGACGCCCATCTCCTTGGCCGTCAGCTCCACCCTGCGGCGCACCTCGGACAGCGCGGAGCCCTCCTCGGCGGTGACCGCGACCGGTGCCGACGACACGCCGGTCGGCGCCCGGAACTCGCCGAACACCTCGCGCAGCGCCCCCGCCCACTCGCCGGTCGTGGCACCGGCCCTGGCGCACTCCAGGGTGGCCTCCATGAGGTTGCCGGTGCCGCGCGCGGTCTCCTTCAGCCTCTCCAGGGCCTTGCAGGGGCGCGGGTGGTTGAAGGGCGGCTGGTAGCGCGTGTCGCGCCAGTTCTGCAGCGAGGCGACGACACGGGCCTCCACCGCCGGGTCGACCGTCTCGATCGCGGTGTCCAGGTCTGCGGTCAGCGGGTTCGGCTCGGTGCCCTCGAAGGCGTTGACACCGATGATCTTTTCCTCCCCGGACTCGATCCGGGCCCGGCGTTCGGCGTGCGAGGCGACCAGCTGGGACTTGAGGTACCCGGACTCGACGGCGGCCATCGCGCCGCCCATCTCCTCGATGCGGCCGATCTCCGCGAACGCCGCCTCGACCAGTTCGTCGACCTTCGCCCCGATCACCTTCGAGCCCTCGAAGATGTCCTCGTACTCCAGCAGATCGCTCTCGTGCGCCAGCACCTGCTGGATCCGCAGCGACCACTGCTGGTCCCAGGGGCGGGGCAGGCCCAGCGCCTCGTTCCAGGCCGGCAGCTGCACGGCACGCGCGCGGGCGTCCTTGGAGAGGGTGACGGCCAGCATCTCGAGCACGATCCGCTGGACGTTGTTCTCCGGCTGAGCCTCGGTCAGGCCGAGGGAGTTGACCTGGACGCCGTAGCGGAAGCGGCGGTGCCGGGGGTCCTCGATGCCGTACCGCTCGCGGGTGACGCGGTCCCAGATGCGGCCGAAGGCGCGCATCTTGCACATCTCCTCGACGAACCGGACTCCCGCGTTCACGAAGAACGAGATGCGGCCGACGACGTCGCCCATGCGCTCCTCGGGCACCTGGCCGCTGTCGCGCACCGCGTCGAGCACGGCGATCGCCGTGGACATCGCGTACGCGATCTCCTGCACCGGCGTGGCGCCCGCCTCCTGCAAGTGGTAGCTGCAGATGTTGATCGGGTTCCACCGGGGCAGGTGGGAGACCGTGTACGCGATCATGTCGGTCGTCAGGCGGAGCGACGGTCCCGGCGGGAAGACGTGCGTCCCGCGGGACAGGTACTCCTTGACGATGTCGTTCTGCGTCGTGCCGCTGAGCCTGGTGACGTCCGCGCCCTGCTCCTCGGCGACGACCTGGTAGAGGGCCAGCAGCCACATGGCGGTGGCGTTGATGGTCATCGAGGTGTTCATCTGCTCCAGGGGGATGTCCTGGAACAGCCGGCGCATGTCACCGAGGTGCGCGACGGGCACGCCGACCCGGCCGACCTCGCCGCGGGCGAGGACGTGGTCGGAGTCGTAGCCGGTCTGGGTCGGCAGGTCGAAGGCGACCGACAGACCCGTCTGGCCCTTGGCGAGGTTGCGCCGGTACAGCTCGTTGGAGGCTTCGGCCGTGGAGTGACCGGCGTAGGTGCGCATCAGCCACGGCCGGTCCTTGTGACGTTCGGTCACGCGGCGCTCCTCAGACGTTCCGGAAGCGGTTGATGGCGTCGGCGTGCTGCGCCCGCTTCTCCGGGTCGCGCACGCCCAGCCCCTCCTCGGGCGCCAGGCACAGCACGCCGACCTTGCCCTGGTGGGCGTTGCGGTGGACGTCGTGGGCGGCCTGGCCGGTCTCCTCCAGGGAGTACACCTTGGAGAGCGTCGGGTGGATCTTCCCCTTGGCGATGAGGCGGTTGGCCTCCCAGGCCTCGCGGTAGTTGGCGAAGTGGGAGCCGATGATGCGCTTCAGGGACATCCACAGGTAGCGGTTGTCGTACTCGTGCAGGTAGCCCGAGGTCGAGGCGCAGGTGGTGATGGTGCCGCCCTTGCGGGTGACGAAGACGGAGGCGCCGAAGGTCTCGCGGCCGGGGTGCTCGAAGACGATGTCGATGTCCTCGCCGCCGGTGAGTTCGCGGATGCGCTTGCCGAAGCGCTTCCACTCCTTGGGGTCCTGGGTGTGCTCGTCCTTCCAGAACCGGTAGCCCTCGGCGCTGCGGTCGATGATCGCCTCGGCGCCCATGGACCGGCAGATGCCGGCCTTCTGCTCGCTGGAGACGACACAGACCGGGTTGGCGCCGCCGGCCAGCGCGAACTGGGTGGCGTACGAGCCGAGTCCGCCGCTCGCGCCCCAGATCAGCACGTTGTCGCCCTGCTTCAGGCCGGCGCCGTTGCGGGAGACCAGCTGCCGGTACGCGGTGGAGTTGACCAGGCCGGGAGCGGCGGCCTCCTCCCAGCTGAGGTGGCCGGGCTTGGGCATCAGCTGGTTGGACTTGACCAGCGCGATCTCCGCGAGGCCGCCGAAGTTGGTCTCGAAGCCCCAGATGCGCTGCTCGGGGTCGAGCATCGTGTCGTTGTGGCCGTCGGACGACTCCAGTTCGACGGAGAGGCAGTGCGCGACGACCTCGTCGCCCGGCCGCCAGGCGTTGACGCCGGGGCCGGTGCGCAGGACGACGCCCGCGAGGTCGGAGCCGATGACGTGGTACGGCAGGTCGTGGCGCTTGGCCAGCTCGCTGGTGCGGCCGTAGCGCTCCAGGAAGCCGAAGGTCGACAGCGGCTCGAAGATCGAGGTCCACACCGAGTTGTAGTTGACCGAGGAGGCCATGACGGCCACCAGGGCCTCGCCGGGGCCGAGTTCCGGCAGCGGCACCTCGTCCAGGTGGATCGACTTGCGGGGGTCCTTGTCGCGGGTCTCGAGGCCCGCGAACATCTCCGTCTCGTCCTTGTGCACGGTGATCGCGCGGTACGACTCGGGGAGCGGCAGAGCGGCGATGTCGGCCGGCGTGGAGTCGGGCGACTGGATCGCGTCCAGGATGTCCTTCACGGTCACGGTGTTGCCTCCGGCGGTGAGCGCCCTGAGGGAGGGGCGCTGAGGGGTACGTCGGTGCTGCTGAGGTGAGGGTGGGTGCCTGTGACGCAGGCGTTCGGGCGCGCAGCGGATGAGGTGCGGGGACAGCCCGGACACCTTCAACGTATGACACCGCGTGTCACCTCGCAAGGCACTGAGTGCCAGAAACTGCCCTCAAGTGAATTCTTTACCCGACAGATGAGCGATGATCGATCGGAGTGCTGCCAGAAGGAGATCACGAACGGGACGGAAAACGGGACAGAAAGGGACGCCGACATGCAAAGACGGCCACCCGGTGGGTGGCCGTCGTCACAGGAGGGAAGGAACGGTCAGCGGTCCCTGAGCGCCTGCTCGATGGTGCGCATGACCTCGTGCAGCGGCGCGTCGGTCCGCGCGACCGTCACCAGTACCTCGTCCCGCACGGAGGCCGACGGCGCGTCCACGCGGCCGGGGGCCGTGGTGCCGCGCCCCGCTCCGATGCCCGTCCCGAAGGTCTTGCGGACGATCGCGAACGCGTGGTCGAGCTGCGCCTCGACGTCGCCCTGCCCGTCGGCCCGCAGCCAGCGCCGCAGCACGTGGTTGTGCGCGGTGACCACGGCGGACGCGGCCACCTCCGCGAGCAGCGGGTCGTCGTTGGCGTCGTCGTCGTGCGCGTGCTCGTCGAAGTGGCCGAGCAGGTAGCGGGTGAACAGGCGCTCGTAGCGGGCCACCGACGCGATCTCCGCCTCGCGCAGGGTGGGGACCTCACGCGTCAGCTTGTAGCGGGCGACCGAGATCTCCGGCCGGCCCGCGTACATCTTCATGACCTCCTTGATGCCCCGGCACACCGTGTCCAGCGGGTGCTCGTGCGCGGGCGCCGCGTTGAGCACCGCCTCGGCGCGCACCAGGGTGTCGTCGTGGTCCGGGAAGATCGCCTCCTCCTTGGAACGGAAGTGGCGGAAGAAGGTGCGGCGGGCGACTCCGGCGCGGGCCGCGATCTCGTCGACGGTGGTCGCCTCGTACCCCTTGGTCGCGAACAGCTCCATGGCCGCCGCAGCCAGTTCCCGGCGCATTCTGAGCCGCTGGGCGGCGGCTCGGCTGCCGGCCGCGCTCTCCGGCGCGTCGGGCGTGGCTGGTGTACGTGAGGACTTGGCGGGCTGGGGCATGAACCGAACGTACTGCATGTGCGCGCAATCATGCGCGTGACCGGGGATTCCCCCGCCCCCGCGGGGAGGCGGCCCGTCCTCGTGGGGAAGGCGGGACCCGTCCTCGCGGGGAAGACGGGATCCGTCCTCGCAGGAAAGGCGGGCCCCGTCCTCGCGGGGCGGGGGAGACCCGGACTGACCCAGCAGACCGCCCCAGTCCTCCCCGGTCGTCCGGAACCAGTCGCCCGGCCGCTCAGCGGCGGGCATGTTCGCGGAAGCCCCGGCCGGTCTTGCGGCCGAGGCAGCCCGCGGCCACCAGGTGCTCGAGCAGCGGTGCCGGGGCCAGCCCCGGATCGCGGAACTCCCGGTGCAGGACCTTCTCGATGGCCAGCGAGACGTCGAGACCGACCACGTCGAGCAGTTCGAAGGGGCCCATCGGATAGCCGCCGCCCAGCTTCATCGCCGCGTCGATGTCGTCGAGCGACGCGTAGTGCTCCTGCACCATCTTGACCGCGTTGTTGAGGTACGGGAACAGCAGCGCGTTCACGATGAACCCCGCCCGGTCGCCGCAGTCCACGGCGTGCTTGCGCACCTTCGCGCAGACCTCGCGGACGGTGGCGTGCACCTCGTCGGACGTCAGCACCGTGCGGACCACCTCGACCAGCTTCATCGCCGGGGCCGGGTTGAAGAAGTGCATGCCGATCACGTCCTGCGGGCGCGAGGTGGCGCGGGCGCAGGCGACGACCGGCAGCGAGGACGTGGTGGTGGCCAGCACCGCGCCCGGCTTGCAGGCCTTGTCCAGCGCGGCGAACAACTGCCGCTTCACCTCCAGGTCCTCGGCGACGGCCTCCACCGCCAGGTCCACGTCGGCGAAGTCGTCGTAGGACCCGGTCGGCGTGATCAGCTCCAGCGTCCGCGCGGCGGCCTCGGCACTCAGGCGCCCCCGGTCGACGGAGCGTGTCAGGGACGTGCCGATCCGTGCCTTGGCGGCCTGCGCCTTCTCCGCGCTGCGGGCGGCGAGCACCACCTCGTACCCGGCCTTGGCGAACACCTCCGCGATCCCGGACGCCATGGTGCCCGAACCGGCGACACCGACCGCGCGCACCGGACGGCCGGCGACCGGGGTGCCGCTCCCGCGCGGTGTCAGGGCGTCGGGCACGACGACCGCGCTGCCCGGTGCCTCGTAGGTGTAGAAGCCGCGCCCCGCCTTGCGGCCCGTCAGGCCCGCCTCGCTCAACTGCCTCAGGATCGGCGCGGGGGCGTGCAGGCGGTCGCGGGAGGCCGCGTACATGGCCTCCAGGACCGTGCGCGCGGTGTCCACGCCGACCAGGTCGAGCAGGGCCAGCGGCCCCATCGGCAGGCCGCAGCCGAGCCGCATCGCCGCGTCGATGTCCTCGCGGGAGGCGTAGCCGGCCTCGTACATCGCGGCGGCCTGGTTGAGGTAGCCGAACAGCAGGCCGTCCGCGACGAATCCGGGCCGGTCGCCGACCGCCACGGGCTCCTTGCCCAGGTCCTGCGCGAGGTCGGTGACCGCGGCGACGGCGGCCGGGGAGGTCAGCACCGAGGAGACCACCTCGACCAGGCGCATCGCCGGGGCCGGGTTGAAGAAGTGCAGGCCGAGCACCCGCTCCGGGCGCGACGAGTCGGCGGCGAGCCGCGTGACGGACAGGGCGTTGGTCCCGGTCGCCAGGATCGTCTCCGGGCGCACGATGCCGTCCAGCTCCCTGAAGACCTGCTGCTTGCTCTCGTACGACTCCGGGACCACCTCGATCACCAGGTCGGCACCGGCCGCCGCGCGCAGATCGGTGGAGGTGCGGACGCGGGCCAGGGCGTCGGCGCGGTCCTCGGCGGTGAGGCGGCCGCGCTCGACGGCGCGGGCCGTGGAGGACTCCAGCGCGGCGAGTGCCCTCGCGGTCTGCGCCTCGCCGACGTCGATGCCGACGACGTCGCGTCCGGCCCTGGCCAGGACCTCGGTGATGCCCGTGCCCATGGTGCCGAGGCCGACCACGGCGACGGTCCGGAGCGGGGACAGGGGGACGTGGGACGGGGGAGTGGCCATCGTGGGACTCCAGGAATGAGGGTGACGACGGAACACGCCCGGGCGCGCGACAGGCGTACCGGGTGTGTCGGGGAGAAGGAAGGAGTGCGGGTGGTGCCGGGCCGCATCGCGCACACGCCCGGTGCCGCGGCGGAGGGCGCTGTGACGCGCCCGCCCGGCGGCCTGTGACCGGCCCTGTCCCGGGGCCGCGTCCTGGTGCGGTACCCGAGGTACCGGACCGACTGTCCCTCGGCGGCCGCGTCACCAGACCACCGTGAGGGTGCAGCGGGTGGGTGTCCCGCTCGTCTGAGGTTAACTCGCGGGTAACGAGCGCGCCAGCCCCCCGGGTTCGTGATGCAGGTCCCAGACCCGGTGTGACGCCTCTAACCTCGGGGGCATGGACGAAGAGTTGCGATCGCTCACGGAGCGCTTACGGGCGGAGTCGGCGGCCTCGGGCGTGCCGGGCGCCACGGCGGCATACGACCGTCTCGTGGCGAGCGGGGACCACGACGAGCTGGCCCGAGTGCTCACCGAGCCCGGACATCCGCTCTGGGCCCGGGAACTGGCCGCCTTCCGGCTCGGGGTCGCGGGGGACCGGCGGGCCTTCGAGTCGCTCGTACTGCTGCTCAACCACCGCGACCCGCCGCGCTGCGCCTCGGCCGCCCACGCCCTCGCACGCCTCGGCGACCCCCGCACCGCGCGGGCCGCCGCCGCCCTCGCCACCAACGAACTGCGGGTCGCCTACGCCCTGCACCCGGTGCGGCTGCTGGTGGAGCTGCGGGCGCCCGAGGCGGTGCCCGCGCTGATCACCACGCTGGAGCGGCGGCTGCGCCCGCGCGACCCCTACCGGCGGGTGGCGCTGGCCTGCGTCGAGGGCCTCGGCGCCCTCGGCGACGACCGTGCCGGGCCCGTCCTCAACGACGCCCTGGCCCACCCCGCGCTCGCCGAGGCGGCGGTGCGGGCGCTGACCCGCATCCCTGGGCAGCGCTGAGGACCCGGCGGCCGCGGGGATGGCGGTGAGCGCGGGGGTGGCGGGCCGTCAGCCGGTGAGGTGCCGTGCGTACCGCACCTCGGGCACCGCCACTCCCTCCACCTCGAAGGGCTCCTCGGTGCCGTCGGGGCCGAAGCCCGACCGCTCGTAGAAGCGCCGGGCGCGGGTGTTGCCCCGGAGCACCCACAGGAGCATGCGGGTGTGCCCGGCCTCCCCGCACCGGCGCACCGCCTCCCCGAGCAGGGCCCGCCCGACGCCCGCGCCGGCCCGCCCGGGGTCGACGTAGAGCGCGTACAACTCGGCGTCGGCGGTACGCAGTTCGCCCTCGCGGTAGGGGCCGTGGACGGCCCAGCCGACGACCTGGCCGTCGCCGTCCTCGGCGACCAGGTTCACCGTGCCCTCCGGGGCGCGGGCGAACAGCGCGCGGCGACGCCCGGTCTCCTCCGCGGTGTCCATCGCGTCGAGGTACGACTGCGGCACCAGGCCCCGGTAGGCCGTCTGCCAGCCGCGGACGCGGATGCGGGCCACCTGCTCGCAGTCCGCGAGGAGCATCTCCCGCACCCGGACCCCGGCCCCCGAACGCGCGCCGCTCACGGGGCCACGACCGCGAGGGCCTCGATCTCCATCAGGAACTCCGGCCGCACCAGCGCGCCCACCTGCACCGCCGAGGCGGCCGGCAGCCGGTCGTCGGGTATGTGCTCGGCGCGGGCCGCGCGGATCGCGCCCAGGTGCGCCATGTCGGTGACGAAGAAGGTCAGCTTCACCACGTCGTCGAAGGTCGCCCCGGCCGAGGCCAGGCACCGGCGCAGGTTCTCGAAGACCTGGCGGGCCTGGGCCGCCGCGTCGACCTCGCCGACCACCCCGCCGTCCGCGTCCAGGGCGAGCTGCCCCGAGACGGCCACGAACCGCCCGGTGCCCAGCACGACATGGCTGTACTGCGCGGCGGGCGCGACGCCCTCGGGGGCGGTGATCCTGGTCAGCTCACTCATGCGTCCATCGTGGACCACGGCACTGACAACCCCCCCGCGGGTGCGGGGGAGCCGGGCGGTCAGCCGCGGAAGCCGAGCAGCCCGTGCAGGGTCGAACCGCGCGAGGACGTCGACGCCGCCCTGGAACCGAGCGGCTCCGGGTCCGGCAGCGCCGGGCACACGGCGTCCGCCGTGCCGTCGCCGTCGCCGTCGCCGTCGCCGTCGCCGCCGCGGCCGTCGTCGCCGCGCGGCACCGTGCCGTCCGTCAGGTAGGCGGCCAGGTGCTCGTCCAGGCAGGCGTTCCCGCTCAGCGTGATGCCGTGGTTCCCGCCGCCCTCCTCGACGACGAGGGCGGAGCCGCGCAGCATCCGGTGCGCGGCGACGCCGCCCTCGTAGGGGGTGGCCGCGTCGCCGGTCGCCTGGAACAGCAGTACCGGAGGCAGTTCGGCGTTCGTGACGTCCACCGGCCGACGCGGCGGAGCGGGCCAGAACGCGCACGGCGCGTTGTACCAGGCGTTGTTCCACACCATGAAGGGCGCCTTCTCGTACAGGTCCCAGCTGTCGTCGCGCCACTCGTCCCAGTCGCGCGGCCAGCTCGCGTCGCGGCACTGCACCGCGGTGTAGACGCTGTAGCCGTTGTCCCCGGAGGCGTCCAGGGCCCCGAAGTTCTCGTACGCCTCGAGCAGCGGGCCGGTGTCCCCGTCGCCGGCGTACGCGGCGAACGCCTCGGCCAGGTAGGGCCAGTAGCCGTTGTAGTAGCCGCCCGGCAGATAGGTGTCCTCCAGCTCGGCGGCACCGACCTTCCCGCCCGCGGGCTTCTCGGCCAGCGCCGTCCGCATGGCGTACCACGCGGCCTCGACCCGCTCCGGGTCGGTGCCCAGCCCGTACGCCGCGTCGTGCTCGGCGACCCAGGCGAGGAACGCCCGGTGACGGTCGTTGAACGCGAGGTCCTGGTTGAGGTTGGCGTCGTACCAGACGTCGTCCGGGCCGACGACGGAGTCCAGCACCAGCCGCCGTACCCGGTCCGGGTGGAGCCGGGCGTAGACGGCGCCCAGATAGGTGCCGTACGAGTAGCCGAAGTAACTGATCTCCTCCGCGCCGAGCGCCACGCGGATCGCGTCCATGTCCCGCGCGGCGGCGACGGTGTCGATGTACGGCAGTACGTCCGCGTACTTGGCGCCGCAGGCGTCGGCGAACGACTCGGCCCGCGCGAGGTTGGCGCGCTCGACGTCCGGCGTGTCCGGCAGCGAGTCCGGGCGCACCGGGTCGAAGTGGCCCGGGGCGCAGTCCAGTGCGGGGCTGCTCCTGCCCACGCCGCGCGGGTCGAAGCCGACGACGTCGTACTGGGCGGCCACCTTCGCGGGCAGCGAGGACGCCACGAAACCGGCGAGCGTCCGCCCGCTGCCGCCGGGTCCCCCGGGGTTGACCAGCAGGGGGCCCTGGTAGGTGCCGGCAGTGTGCGGGACGCGGGACAGCGCCAGCGTGATCTGCCTCCCGCGCGGACGCGCGTGGTCGAGCGGCACCTCCAGGGACGCGCACTGGAGGGTGGGGTAGTCGTCCGTGGCGCACGCCTTCCAGCGCAGGTCAGCCGCGGGGGCGGGGACCGCCGTGCGCGGTGCTCCCGCTTCGGCGGGGACGGCCGCGACACTCCCGGCGGCGATGACGGCGGCGCCGCACAGCACGGCTGCGCGTTGTCTCATGGCGTTCTCCCAGGGCTCCCGGCACGGCACGGCGAGGCTGCGGTCCGCGCGGGGCGCGGTCCTCGCCGGATCGTCCCGGGCAGCACCTTCCGGAGAACGCGATCGGTCGATTGTTGACCCAATTGGGCCGGGAGATGCCCTCCAATGCTCCCCAATTGGCACCAGTCGCTCTCAGCGCGCCTATGCGTGAGCACGGCCTATATGAGCACGGCCTATATGAGTACGGCCTATATGAGCGACAGCTGGACCGGCCCGGTGCCCGCCCGTCCGGCCTGTTCCGGCGTCGGCGGCTGCTCCGGTGTCCGCGGCTCGGTGATCCGGCGGGGCATGCCCGCGCGCGTGGGGCCGATGCCGTACTCGCGGGCCAGGTCGTGCACCTGGCGCGTGATCCGGCGCTGGTACCACTTCGGGGCGTAGGCGCCCTCCGCGTACAGCCGCTCGTATCGGCGTACCAGGTGCGGGTGGTGCCGCGCGAGCCAGGCCATGAACCACTCCCGGGCGCCCGGCCGCAGGTGCAGCACCAGTGGCGTCACCGAGGTGGCCCCCGCGGCGGCGATCGCGCGGACGGTGGCCCTGAGCTGGGCGGGCTCGTCGCCGAGGAACGGGACGACCGGCGCCATCAGCACGCCGCAGCCGATGCCGCGCTCGCCCAGGGCGCGCACGACCTCCAGCCGGCGCTCCGGTGCGGGCGTGCCCGGCTCCACGGTGCGCCACAGCTGCGCGTCGGTGAAGCCGACCGACACCGAGATGCCCACGTCCGTCACCCGCGCCGCCCGCGTGAGCAGGTCCAGGTCGCGCAGGACCAGCGTGCCCTTGGTGAGAATCGAGAACGGGTTGGCGCGCTCGGTGAGCGCCTCGATGATGCCCGGCATCAGCCGGTAGTGGCCCTCCGCACGCTGGTAGCAGTCGACGTTGGTGCCCATCGCCACGTGCTCGCCCTGCCAGCGGCGCGAGGCCAGTTGGCGGCGCAGCAGCTCCGGCGCGTTCACCTTGACGACGATCTGGGAGTCGAAGCCGAGTCCCGTGTCGAGGTCCAGATAGCTGTGCGTCTTGCGCGCGAAGCAGTACACACACGCGTGCGAGCAACCCCGGTAGGGGTTCACCGTCCATTCGAACGGCATGCGGGACGCCCCCGGCACGCGGTTGAGGATCGAGCGGGCCCGCACCTCGTGGAAGGTGATGCCTGCGAACTCGGGCGTGTCGAAGGTACGGGTGGTCACCGCGTCCGCGCCGAACAGCGCGGGGTCGGCGGCCCGGGCGTGGTCGGAGTCCGTGAGGTTCTCCCAGCGCATTGACGCCTCCTCGGTAGCACTGCCCACACATTAGAACACTTGTTCCCTTGATCGTGCGGGTGAGTCGCACGGGGCCGCTTCACGCCCCCGGATTTGGCGGCGTGGCGGCGGGGTGGTTGGCTTGCCCCGACCCCGAGAACCAGGCCCTGGAGGGACCCGATGGCGCAGGTCGAGGCGGAGACGGAACGGATCGTCGCGGCGGACGCGGAGACCGTGTTCGACACCCTTGCCGACTACAGCGGCACCCGCGAGAAGCTGCTGCCCGAGCACTTCAGCGAGTACGAGGTCCGCGAGGGCGGTGACGGCGAGGGCACCCTCGTCCACTGGAAGCTCCAGGCCACCAGCAAGCGCGTGCGCGACTGCCTGCTGGAGGTGACCGAACCGGCCGACGGCGAGCTGGTCGAGAAGGACCGCAACTCGTCCATGGTCACCACCTGGCGGGTCGTCCCGGCGGGCGAGGGCAAGGCCCGGGTCTCCGTCCACACCGCCTGGCAGGGGGCCGGCGGCGTCGGCGGCTTCTTCGAGAAGACCTTCGCGCCCAAGGGGCTGGCCCGGATCTACGACGCCGTGCTCACCAAGCTCGCCGCCGAGGTCGAGAAGTAGCCGTTTCCGCCAAGAGGCAGGCGTGGGGCGGCCGTTGGCCGCCTCACCGGTTCGAGTGATCTCCGTACGAACCTGCCGCGTTTCCGTAACTCATCGCACTTGTTCGCAGTTGTCGCCTCAGGCGGCAAATGTGAGCAAGTGTGACGAGGGGAGCGGTACGTGGGCGGGACCACTCTGGTGCAGGACCCGGTGCGGGAGCCGGTGCAGGACACGGTGCGGGACCAACCGGTCGCCGCGGCCGACGTACCCCGGACGTCCCAGGCACCCCCCGGACCACCCGCCCCCGAACCGGAGGCGACGGCCGGGCTGAGCCCGCGCCGGGTGCGGCTGGTCTTCGTCGGGCTGATGCTGGCGCTGCTGCTCGCGGCCCTCGAGCAGATGATCGTCGCCACGGCACTGCCCAAGATCGTCGGCGAGCTGCACGGCCTGGACAAGATGTCCTGGGCGATCACCGCCTACCTGCTCACCTCCACCGTCGGCCTGCCGATCTACGGCAAGCTCGGCGACCTCTTCGGGCGCAAGGGCGTCTTCCAGTTCGCCATCCTGGTCTTCGTCGTCGGCTCGGCGCTCGCCGGGCGCGCGCAGACCATGGACCAGCTGATCGCCTTCCGCGCGGTGCAGGGTGTCGGCGCGGGCGGCCTGATGATCGGTGTGCAGGCGATCATCGCGGACATCGTGCCGCCCCGGGAGCGCGGCCGCTTCATGGGACTGATCGGCGCCGCCTTCGGGCTCGCCTCCGTCGCGGGCCCCCTGCTGGGCGGCTACTTCACCGACCACCTCTCCTGGCGCTGGTGCTTCTACATCAACGTGCCCTTCGGCCTCGTCACCATGGCCGTCGTCGCCGTCGTCCTGAAGCTGCCCAGGCCGCGGGTCAAACCGCGCCTCGACATCCTGGGCGCGCTGCTGCTGGCCGCCGCCTCCACCTGCCTGGTGCTGCTCACCAGCTGGGGCGGCACCGAGTACGAGTGGGGCTCGGCGACCATCCTCGGCCTCGCCGCGGGCGCCGCCGGAGCCACGGTCCTCTTCCTGGTCGCCGAGCGCTTCGCACCCGAACCCCTGATCCCGCTGCGCCTGTTCCGGGACTCGGTCTTCAACGTCACGGGCCTGGTCGGCCTCGTCATCGGCGTCGCCCTGTTCGGTGCCGCCAGCTACCTGCCGACCTTCCTGCAGATGGTCGACGGCGCCAGCGCCACCGAGTCCGGCCTGCTGATGCTGCCGATGATGGGCGGCATCGTCGTCGCCTCGATCGTCTCCGGGCAGCTCATCAGCCGCACCGGGCACTACCGCGTCCACCCCGTCCTCGGCAGCGCCCTGTCCGTCGTCGGCATGTGGCTGCTCTCCCGGCTGGACATCGACACGCCCCGGCTGCACTACAGCATCTGGATGGCCGTCCTGGGCGCCGGCATCGGCATGGTGATGCCGGTCCTGGTCCTCGCCGTGCAGAACTCCGTGCGCCCCGCCGACCTGGGCACGGCCACCAGCGCCAACAACTACTTCCGCCAGATCGGCGGGAGTGTCGGCGCGGCCGTCTTCGGCACCCTCTTCGCGGGCCGCCTCACCGACGCCCTCGCCGACCGGGTCCCCGCCGAGGCCGGAGCCGGGCTCCCCGACGCCGAGGCCATCACCCCGCAGCTCGTCCACTCCCTGCCCCCGGCACTGCGCGACGCCTACATCGGGGCCTACGCCGACGCCATGCCGCGGATCTTCCTCTACCTGGTGCCGGTGCTCGTCCTCGGGCTCGTCATCGCCCTCTTCCTCAAGGAGAAACCACTGGTGTCCCACCACGCCCCCGTCACCGAGCCGGAGACCGCACAGGCCGGCCGGCCCGCCCACTCGGCGGCGCCCGCGGCACAGGCGGCCGCCCAGGTCCCGCCGGCCCGCTCGCCCTACGCCGCGGGCATCCCCGTCTGCGGCACGGTGCAGCACCCCGACGGCACCGTCGTGCCCCGCGCGGCGCTCACCCTCATCGACGTCGGCGGCCAGCAGATCGGCCGGGGCGCCAGCGGCGACGACGGGCGGTACGCGCTGGCCACGCCCGGCGCCGGAGCGTACGTCATGATCGCCGCAGCGGGCGGCCACCAGCCGCAGGCGGTCTCCGTGACCGTCGGGGAACGCCCGGTCGAACTGGACGTCGTCCTCGGCGGCGCCGGACGCCTGGCGGGCAGCGTGCTGACCGCCGACGGCAGCCCCGTGCGCGACGCGATCGTCACCCTCACCAACGTCCACGGCGAAGTCGTCTCCACCACCCGCAGCGGACGCGAGGGCGGCTACGTCATCACCGAGCTGGTGGCCGGCGAGTACACCCTCGCCGCCAGCGCCCCCGCCTTCCGTCCGGCCGCCCTGCCCGTCAGCGTCCAGGCCGCCCGGGAGACCCGCCAGGACGTCGAGCTGGCCGGCGGCGCCGTGCTGCGCGGCACGGTGCGGGCCGGCGGCGGGCGGGTCGTGGAGGACGCGCGCGTGACGCTGCTCGACGCGGCCGGAAACGTGGTGGACACCCTGACCACCGGACCCGACGGCACCTTCCGCTTCGTCGACCTGTCGTCCGGCGAGTACACCGTCATCGCGGCCGGATACCCGCCCGTCGCCACCGTCCTCCAGGTGGCCGGCGGCGGCCGCACGGAGCGCGACCTGCAGCTCGGACACGAGGACTGAGACCCCGGCACCGGCGCGCGTCGGCGCGCCGGTGCGTTCGCGCGCCACCAATTCCCCCGTTGCCGCACATGGTCACCCGGCACCGCCGTACGGTGGTGACCGGCTGCACAGATCTTGCGGAGCCGTGGGCAGAGAGGGCCTGACGCCATGGACCATGGCACCGAGCGGGACACACCTCCCGGCCGTCCGGCCGGACCCGGCGCGGTACCGGGCGACCCCGTGGCGGACCCGTTGTCGGACCCCGTGGCGGACCCTGTGGCCGGCCGCGTCCCGCTGGCCGTCGTCGTGGTGGACCGCGACGGACTGGTCTCACACTGGAGCCGGGGCGCCACACGGCTGTTCGGGCTGTCCAAGGAGGACGCGATCGGCCGGTCCGCGCCCGACCTGCTGCCCGTCTCCGGCGTACTTGCCGAGACCGGCACCGAGGACGACGACAGCGACCCGTACGACTCCTACGACGCGTACGACGGCCTCGGGCCCGGCCTGGAGTCCTCGCTGCACGGGCGGCTCTCCTACCCGGCGGCGGGCCGCGCCCGGCTGAGCGGCCCGGCCCCCGCCCGCGTCGACGTGCTCTGGTGGGCCTACCCCCTGGTGGGGCCCGGCCCGGAGCGGCTGCTCGTGCTGGCCGCCGACGCCGACGGGCTGCGGCGGGACCACGCCGACGACGGCACCGGGACGGCGACCGTCGAGCGCATCGCCCCCGGCTTCGCCCTGCACACCGACTTCCCCGGCGCCGACGAACTCGCCCGGCGCCTGCCCGAGATCCTGCCCAGCATGAGCGTCGGCGAGAGCGCCCGCATCGTCGCCCAGGTACTCGAACTGGGCTACCCGGTCCTGGAGTTCAGCCAGAACGACCGGGTACCCGTGACCCCCGACTGGGGTGTGCCCCGGCGGGCCGAGCGCCGGGCGCGCCGCGAACGGGCCGCGCGGGCCCGGGCGGCCGGCGAGCCGGTCCCCGACGACCTGCGCGGCGAGGCCGAGGACGCCGAGGACCTGGAGTACGCGGCGGTCCGGGAACGCCTGGAGTTCCTCAACGAGGTCAGCGGCGCCATCGGCACCTCGCTCGACCTCTCGCGGACCATCGTCGAGGTCAGCCGCGCCGTCGTCCCGCGCTTCACCGACGTCGCCGGCACCTACCTGCGCGAACAGGTCGTCGCGGGCGAGGGCTTCCCCGACGGCGTGCCGGACACCACCACGATGTGGCACCGGGTCGCCCTGGAACACACCGACGAACCCGGCCGCTGGGACGACGTCGTGCCCGTGGGCGAGGCCATGCCGTTTCCCGCGCACACGCCGTTCTTCCAGTGCATGACCAGCGGCGAACCGGTCCTGGTGCCCCGCATCACCGAGGAGATGGGCCACGCCATCGCCTCCCAGTTCGAGAAGCGGGACATCCGGCCGCTCATCACCGGCCGCTCGATGCTGCTCGTGCCCCTGAAGGCCCGGCACGTCGTCCTCGGCTTCATGATCCTGCTGCGCCACCCGGAGCGGCCCGTCTTCAACGACATGGACCGCGTCACCGGCGCCGAACTCGCCGCCCGCGCCGGGCTCGTGCTCGACAACGCCCGCATGTACACGTACCAGGAGAACGTCGCCGAGACGCTCCAGGACAGCATGCTGCCGCACATCCCCGAGCACATGGCCGGCTGCGACATCGCGACCCGCTATCTGCCGGGCACCCTCCTCGGCCGGGTCGGCGGCGACTGGTTCGACTCGGTCAAGCTGCCCGGCGCCCGCACCGCCCTCGTCGTCGGCGACGTCATGGGCCACGGACTCAACTCGGCCGCGATGATGGGCCAGTTGCGCACCGCCGTACAGACCATGGCCGGGCTCGACCTGCCGCCCGCCAGGCTCCTGCGCAACCTCGACGACCTCGCCCAGCGGCTCGGCGACACCTACCTCGCGACCTGCCTCTACGCCGTGTACGACCCGATCGCCGGGGAGCTCCACCTAGCCAACGCCGGTCACATCCCGCCGGTCCTGGTCCGCGCAGAGGACGGCGCGAGCGAGCTGATCGACCTGCCCACGGGGGCGCCGATCGGCGTCGGCGGGGTGCCCTTCGAGTCGGTACGGGTGCCGGTGGCACCCGGCGACCGGCTGGTGATGTGCACCGACGGCCTGGTGGAGGTGCGCGGCGAGGACATCGGTGTCGGGCTCGCCACGCTCTGCGAGTCCGCCGCCCACCCCGCCGCGTCCATGGACGGCGCCTGCGACACCATCATCCGCGCGCTGGGCACCCGCGGCGGCCGCAAGGACGACGTCGCCCTGCTGATGGCGCGGCTCAACGGCATCGAGCCGGACGCCGTCGCCGAGTGGCGCCTGGCCCGCGACCCCGCCGAGGTCGGCCGGGCCCGCGCGGCGGTCCGCGAACAGCTCCACGACTGGGGGCTGCCCGGGCCGGCCGCTCCCGCCGAGCTGATGGTCAGCGAACTCGTCACCAACGCCGTACGGCACTCCCACGCCCGCCCCGTCGCACTGCGCCTGGTGCGCGCCGACACGCTGCTGTGCGAGGTGGACGACGACGACCACGAACTGCCCACGCTCAGGAGCGCGGGTCCCGAGGACGAGACGGGGCGCGGACTGCGCGTCGTCAGCACCCTCGCCCGCGAGTGGGGCACGAGCCGCACCGAGGCGGGCAAGACCGTCTGGTTCGAGCTGACCCTGCCCCGCCGCTGAGCCGCCCCGCTGCCCACCGACGTGCCGCGTCGCCACCGGGAGCGCACTGTTCGCACGTCCGGTGAAGGAATGCGCCGGGCGCTTGTGGCCGTGCGCGGGGCGCGGTACACCGTACGGGTCCGTCGGCGTCGACGGGCTCGTACGTCGTCGCACCTGGGGAGCGGGCATGAGCGTGACGAGTCGGTACCGGAACGCCTGGGAGAGCTTCTGGAACGAGGCTCCCGACGACCGGGGGGCGGTGTTCTGGGACGCCGAGCCGACGCTGACCGCCGGCCGCCACCTCGCCCACTTCGAGCCGCACCTGACCGACCCCGCCCTGCCGTTGATCGACCTCGGCTGCGGAAACGGCACCCAGACCCGCTACTTCGCCGAGCGCTTCCCGCACGTCCTCGGTGCCGACCTCTCCGCGGCCGCCCTCGACAGCGCCCGCCGGGCCGACCCCGCCGGCCGGGCCGCCTACCGGCAGCTGGACGCCGCCGACAAGGCCGAGGCGGAGACCCTGCACGCGGAGCTGGGCGACGCCAACGTCTATGTCCGCGGCGTCCTGCACCAGTGCGAGCCCGACGACCGCCAGCCGCTGGCCGACGGCGTCGCCGCGCTCCTCGGCGCACACGGCCGGGCCTTCCTGGTCGAGCCCGCCCAGTCCGCCAAGACCGTGCTGTCCGGCCTGGCGCAGGGCCCCGGCGGCCCGCCCGCCAAACTCGCCCCCGTCCTGCGCCACGGGCTGACGCCCGCCGCGGTGCCCGACGAGGCGGTGCCGGAACACCTGCGCGCGGCCGGGCTCACGGTCCTGGCGAGCGGCGAACTCCCCCTGTTCACCACGGAGTACACACCGGACGGCACCCGCGTCGAGCTGCCGTCGACGTGGGTGGTGGCGGGGCGAACGGCTTAGGACGGCGCCCGGGTCAGCGCAGTCCGGCGAAGAGGTCGTTCTCCGGGAGGGGCGCGCCGGTGGTGTCGCGGACCCGTACGAACGTCTCCGTGCCCATCAGCTCGCCGAACCTCTCCTTGCCCATCCTGAGGAAGAAGATGTTCTCGCCCTGGCTGGCGTGCGCGGCCAGCGCGTCGAACTTCTGGTCGCTGAACGCGGTGGTGTCCACCCAGGTGGTGACCTCGTCGTCCGGCAGGCCGATCTCGGCCATCGCCGCGGCCTCGGCGGGGTCCGGCTCCGGCACGTCCTCCTGGAACTCGCTCATGATCTCGCCGAAGCGCCGCATCGCCGAGTGGGGCATCGTCGTCCAGTACACCTTCGGCGACAGGCCGGTCAGCTCCAGCGCCGCCATGGTGACGCGGTGGGCCTGGATGTGGTCGGGGTGGCCGTAGAAGCCGTTCTCGTCATAGGTGACGACCACGTCGGGGCGGTAGTGCCGCATGAGTTCCGCGAGCCGGGCGGCGCCCTCCGCGACCGGGGTCCGCCAGAAGGAGCCGGGTGCGTCGTTGCTCGGCCAGCCCATCATTCCCGAGTCGGCGTAGTCCAGCATCTCCAGGTCGCCGATCTTCAGGACACCGCAGCTCGCCTCCAGTTCCGCACGGCGCATCGAGACGACGGCCGCCGGGTCGTGCCCGGGGTCGCCCGGCTTGACGCCCCCCGGCCCGTCACCGCAACCGCCGTCGGTACAGGTCACCAGGACCGTGCGGATTCCTTCCGCCGCGTACCGCGCGAGGACCCCGCCCGTACTGGTGGCCTCGTCGTCGGGGTGGGCGTGTACGGCCATGAGGGTCAGGGGCCGGTCGGTCATGGGAAGTCCTCCTGCGGAAGCACGCCGTGGTCCGGGCGTGCGGTGGGTGTACGCCGGTGCAACGGCACGGGCCCGCCCGGCTGTTCCCGGGCCGCCGCCCGGCCCCGGGCGGGAGGCCGGGAAGCCCGCGTCAGTGGTCTGGACCTCTGGCTGCCGAGTCGCCCTGGCCGGCATATTCGGCGGCATGTAGCGTCATCCGCATGAAGATCCTCATCAGTGCCGACATGGAGGGTGCCACCGGTGTGACCTGGCCGGCCGACGTGCTGCCCGGGACGCCGCAGTGGGAGCGGTGCCGGTCCATGTTCACCTCCGACGTGAACGCGGCCGTGCTGGGCTTCCTGGACGGCGGCGCCGACGAGGTGCTCGTCAACGAGGCGCACTGGAGCATGCGCAACCTCCTCCTGGAGCGGCTCGACGAGCGGACGCAGATGCTCACCGGACGGCACAAGGCCCTGTCCATGGTGGAGGGCGTCCAGCACGGGGACGTGGACGGCATCGCGTTCGTCGGCTACCACGCGGGCGCCGGCATGGAGGGCGTCCTCGCCCACACCTACCTCGCCAACCAGCTCACCGGCGTGTGGCTGAACGACGTACGGGCCAGCGAGGGCCTGCTGAACGCGCACGTGGTCGCCGAGTACGGGGTGCCGGTGGTGCTGGTCACCGGCGACGACGTGGCCTGCGAGGACGCGCTCGGGTACGCGCCCGAGGCACGGAAGGTCGCGGTCAAGGACCACGTGTCGCGGTACGCCGCCGTGTGCCGTACGCCGGCCAGGACCGCCGCCGACATCCGGGCCGCCGCCAAGGACGCGACGGCGCTCGCGGTGCGGCACGAGCCGGTCGGCGGCGGGCCGTTCACCGTCGCCATGGAGTTCGACGCCGAGCACCTGGCGGCGGCCGCGACCGTGGTGCCCGGTGTGGCACAGACCGGGGAACGGAAGGTGGCGTACACCCACGACACGATGTTCGAGGCGATCCGGACGTTCAAGGCGGTCACCACGATCGCCTCGGCGGCGGTGGAGGAGCAGTATGGCTGAGCAGACGGACGTGTCCGGCGAGACGGGCGCACAGGCGCTGGACGAGGTCGTCCGCTTCACCTCCGAGCTGATCCGGATCGACACCACCAACCGCGGCGGCGGCGACTGCCGGGAACGCCCGGCCGCCGAGTACGCCGCCGCACGGCTCGCCGAGGCCGGGATCGAGCCCACGCTCCTGGAGCGGACCGAGGGCCGCACCAACGTCGTGGCCCGCATCGAGGGCACCGACCCGTCCGCCGACGCGCTGCTCGTCCACGGCCACCTGGACGTCGTACCCGCCGAGGCCGCCGACTGGAGCGTGGACCCGTTCTCCGGGGAGATCCGCGACGGCGTCGTCTGGGGGCGCGGCGCGGTCGACATGAAGAACATGGACGCGATGATCCTCGCGGTCGCGCGCGACTGGGCCCGGCAGGGGGTACGGCCCCGGCGGGACGTGGTGATCGCGTTCACCGCGGACGAGGAGGCCAGTGCCGAGGACGGCTCCGGCTTCCTCGCCGACCGGCACGCCGCGCTGTTCGAGGGCTGCACCGAGGGTGTCAGCGAGTCCGGGGCGTTCACCTTCCACGACGGGGCCGGGCGGCAGTTCTACCCCATCGCCGCAGGTGAGCGCGGCACCGGCTGGCTCAGGCTGACCGCTCGCGGGCGCGCCGGGCACGGCTCCAAGGTGAACGGGGACAACGCGGTCACCCGCCTGGCCGCCGCGGTCACCCGCATCGGCGAGCACGAGTGGCCGCTGCGTCTGACGCCGACGGTGCGCGCCGCCCTGACCGAGATCGCCGCCGTCCACGGCATCGAGGCCGACCTGGACGACGTCGACGCGCTGCTGGACAAGCTCGGCCCGGCGGCCAAGCTGGTCGAGGCCACGGTCCGCAACAGCTCCAACCCGACCATGCTGGACGCCGGGTACAAGGTCAACGTCATCCCCGGAGAGGCCGTCGCCCACGTCGACGGGCGGTTCCTGCCCGGCGGCGAGGACGAGTTCCGCGACACCCTCGACCGGCTCACCGGCCCGGACGTCGACTGGGAGTTCGCCCACCGCGAGGTCGCCCTCCAGGCGCCGGTGGACTCGCCGACGTACGCCCGGATGCGGGCGGCGGTCCAGGAGTTCGCGCCCGAGGGGCACGTCGTGCCGTACTGCATGTCGGGCGGCACGGACGCCAAGCAGTTCTCGCGGCTCGGCATCACCGGCTACGGCTTCGCGCCGCTGAAGCTGCCCGAGGGCTTCGACTACCAGGCCCTCTTCCACGGCGTGGACGAGCGCGTTCCCGTCGAGGCGCTGCACTTCGGGGTCCGCGTCCTGGACCGTTTCCTGCGCACGGCCTAGCCAACCGGGGCCCGGCGCGGACCCGGGCCCGTCCGAACCAGAAGCTGAAGGAGAGCGGAAGTGGGGGAGTCAGTGCGGACTCTTGCGTACGGATCGTGGCCCTCGCCCGTCGACGCGGCCCTCGCCGCCGCGCACGACGGACGGCCCGACGACGTCGGTTTTGTCGGCGACGAGGTGTGGTGGACCGCGCCCCGGCCCGCCGAGGGCGGACGGCGCACCCTCGTGCGCCGGCACGCCGACGGCACCGAGGAGTCGGTGCTGCCCGCACCGTGGAACGTGCGCAGCCGCGTCATCGAGTACGGCGGCCGGCCCTGGGGCGCGGCCACCACCGGCGCAGGACCGCTCGTGGTCTTCGTGAACTTCGCCGACCAGCGGCTCTACGCCTGGACACCGGGCGGCGGTGAGCCGCGCCCGCTGACGCCCCTGTCCGCGGTCGGCGGCGGCCTGCGCTGGATCGAGCCGGACCCGCGGCCCGAGCGCGGCGAGGTGTGGTGCGTCCTGGAGGAGTTCACCGGCGAGGGCCCCACCGACCTGCGCCGCCTCCTCGTGGCGGTGCCGCTGGACGGCTCCGCGGCCGACGACCGGAGCGCCGTGCGCGAACTCACCGGCGAGCGGCACCGCTTCGTCACGGGCCCCCGCGTCTCGCCCGACGGGCGCCGCGCCGCCTGGCTCGCCTGGGACCACCCCCGTATGCCCTGGGACGGCACCGAGCTGATGGTCGCCGACATCGGCCCCGAGGGCACCTTCCGCGACGCGCGAACCGTCGCGGGCGGGCCCGAGGAGTCGATCGCCCAGGCCGACTGGGCCCCGGACGGCGGTCTCCTGTACGCCTCCGACCGCAGCGGCTGGTGGAACCTCTACCGCGACGGACAGCCGCTGTGCGCCCGCGAGGAGGAGTTCGCCGGGCCGCTGTGGAAGCTCGGGCAGCGCTGGTTCGCGCCCCTGGACAGCGGGCTGATCGCGGTCCTGCACGGCCGGGGCCCCGCCGTCCTCGGCGTACTCGACCCCGGGACCGGTGAGGTCGCCGACGCGGCGGGCCCCTGGACCGAGTTCGCGCCGACCCTCGCCGCGCACGGCGAGCGCGTCGTCGGCGTCGGCGCCGGGGCACACCGCGGCTTCGAGGTCGTCGAGCTGGACGCCGCCCGCCAGTCCCGAACGGACTCGCACGCTGGGACCCCCGCCGGCCCCGCACGCGTGATCGGCTCCCCGCACGAGGACGCCACCGACCCCGCCTACTACCCGCGGCCGCAGACCCGCACCTTCACCGGTCCCGACGGACGCGACATCCACGCCCACCTGTACCCGCCGCACCACCCCGGCTGCCGCGCCCCGGACGGAGAGCTGCCGCCGTACGTCGTCTGGGCGCACGGCGGCCCCACCGGCCGCTCCCCGCTCGTCCTCGACCTGGAGATCGCCTACTTCACCTCCCGCGGCATCGGCGTCGCCGAGGTCAACTACGGCGGCTCCACCGGCTACGGCCGCCAGTACCGCAACCGGCTGCGCGAGCAGTGGGGCGTCGTCGACGTCGAGGACTGCGCCGCCGTCGCCCTCGCCCTCGCCGACGAGGGCACCGCCGACCGGCGGCGGCTCGCCGTGCGCGGCGGAAGCGCGGGCGGCTGGACGACCGCGGCGTCACTGGCCGGCACCGACGTCTACGCCTGCGGCACGATCAGCTACCCGGTCCTCGACCTGGCCGGCTGGAGCACGGGGGAGACCCACGACTTCGAGTCCCAGTACCTGGAGAGCCTGATCGGCCCCCGGGCCGAGGTCCCCGAACGCTACACCGAGCGCTCGCCCGCCGAGCACGCCGAGAGCGTCACCGCCCCGTTCCTGCTGCTCCAGGGACTGGACGACGTGATCTGCCCGCCCGCGCAGTGCGAGCGGTTCCTGGAGCGCATGGCGGGCCGCGGGGTGCCGCACGCCTACCTGGCCTTCGAGGGCGAGGGACACGGGTTCCGCCGGGCGGAGACCATGGTGCGCGCCCTGGAGGCCGAACTCTCCCTCTATGCCCAGGTCTTCGGCTTCACCCCGCCCGGCGTCCCCGCCCTGGAGCTGACCCGGTGAGCCGGGAGGCAGCCCCGGTCCGCCCCAACCGGCTCGCCCCCGGCGCCCGGGTGGCCGTCGTCGCGCCCAGCGGACCCGTGCCCGAGGAGCGGCTCCAGGCGGGCCTGGACGTGCTGCGCGGCTGGGACCTCGACCCGGTCGTGGCGCCGCACGTCCTGGACCGGCACGGCACCTTCGACCACCTCGCGGGCACCGACGCCGACCGGGCCGCCGACCTCCGGGCCGCCTGGTGCGACCCGTCCGTGGACGCCGTGCTGTGCGCCCGCGGCGGCTACGGCGCCCAGCGCATGGCCGACCTGCTCGACTGGGAGGCGATGCGCGCGGCCGGCCCGAAGGTGTTCGTCGGCTTCAGCGACATCACCGCCCTGCACGAGGCGTTCGCCACCCGCCTCGGCCTGGTCACCCTGCACGGGCCGATGGCCGCCGGGGTCGACTTCGTCAAGAACGCGCGGGCGCAGGAGCACCTGAAGGCCACCCTGTTCGCTCCCGAGACGGTCCGTGTCATCGCCTCCGGCGGCACCCCGCTGGTGCCCGGCCGGGCCCGGGGCGTCACCCTCGGCGGCTGCCTCGCCCTGCTCGCCGCCGACCTGGGCACCCCGCACGCCCGGCGCTCCGCGCGCGGCGGACTGCTGTGCCTGGAGGACGTGGGCGAGGAGCCGTACCGCATCGACCGCTACCTCACCCAGCTGCTGCGGACCGGCTGGCTCGACGGGGTCGGCGGCGTGCTGCTCGGCTCCTGGGAGGGGTGCGGGCCCTACGAGCGGCTGCGGCCGCTGCTGGCCGACCGGCTCGGCGGCCTCGGCGTGCCGGTCGCCGAGGAGTTCGGGTTCGGACACTGCGAGGGCGCGCTCACCGTGCCGTTCGGCGTGCCGGCGGAACTCGACGCGGACGCGGGCACCTTGACACTGGACACGCCCGCGCTGCGCTGACCGGTGCCCCGACGGCGGTGCGGCGTGCGGGCCGTACCCGCCTCCGTGCGCCGCCCCGCACCGTAGGCTGGCCCCATGCCGCACACCCCGTCCCACCTGCTCGCCGAGGGCCCGCGCGTGGGCATCCGGCACTTCACCTACGCGGACGGTGCCGAGTTCACCGCCCGGGCCCGCGAGAGCAAGGACCTGCACCACCCCTGGCTCTTCCCGCCCGACAGCCCCCGGGCGTACGAGGCCTACGCGGCCCGGCTCATCGAGGACCGCACCAAGGCCGGGTTCCTGGTGTGCGAGAAGGACGCCGACGGGACGGCCGGGGAGGCCTCGGGCGGTGCCATCGCGGGGTTCGTGAACATCAACAACATCGTCGAGGGCGGCTTCCTCAGCGGCGCGCTCGGCTACGGCGCCTTCGCGCACGCGGCGGGGCGGGGCCTGATGCGCGAGGGGCTGGACCTCGTGGTGCGGTACGCGTTCGGGCCGATGCGACTGCACCGGCTGGAGATCAACGTCCAGCCGGGCAACGCCGCCTCGATCGCGCTGGCCCGGGCCTGCGGCTTCCACCTGGAGGGCTTCTCACCGCGGATGCTGCACATCGACGGCGCCTGGCGCGACCACCAGCGCTGGGCCATCACCGCCGAGACCGTGGCGCCCGGCTGACCCCTCCTCCCGGCGGATCAGTGGAACAGCGGATCAAACGTGAGACACGTCGCGCGGGGCGGGCCGGTGGAGCCCCTGTTCACCGGGCCGGTGAGCGGCTTCCATGGGGAACCGTGACGACGATCCGACGTGAGGTACTGACCCTGCCCGCCGCGCCGCTGGGGACGGACAACCCGCTGCCGCCGCTGCGCCCGCTGGACGAGGCCCACCGCATCGACGACCGGGACCGGGCCCGCCTGCCCCGCGACATGGCCCGCCAGGTCGACTACGAGCCCCTGCGCAGCCTGCTGCCCCTCCAGGTCCGCGACGGCTACGGGCGCGTGCGCCGGCCGCGCGAGCTGGACGCGCTGGTCATCGAGAACGACCGGCTGCGGGCCACCGTCCTGCCCGCGCTCGGCGGCCGTGTCGCCTCCCTCCACCACAAGCCGACCGACCGCGAACTCCTGTACGCCAACCCGGTGTTCCAGCCCGCCAACTTCGCCCTCAACGGTGCCTGGTTCTCCGGCGGCATCGAATGGAACATCGGCGCCACCGGCCACACCACCCTCTCCTGCTCGCCCGTGCACGCCGCCCGGGTCCCCGCCCCCGACGGCGGCGAGATGCTGCGCCTGTGGGAGTGGGAACGGCTGCGCGACCTGCCCTTCCAGGTCGACCTGTGGCTGCCGGAGGGCTCGGACTTCCTGTACGTCGGCGCCCGCATCCGCAACCCGCACGAACGCCCCGCGCCCACCTACTGGTGGTCCAACATCGCCGTCCCCGATCAGTGCCGTGTCCTCGCCCCCGCCGACGAGGCCTGGCACTTCGGCTACGAACGCCGTCTGCGCAGCGTGCCGGTCCCGGAGCACGACGGCGTCGACCGCACCTACCCGCCGAACAGCACGTACGCCGCCGACTACTTCTACGAGGTGCCCGAGGACCGGCGCCGCTGGATCGCCGCCCTCGACGAGCACGGCCACGGGCTGGTGCAGACCTCCACCGACGTGCTGCGCGGCCGCAAGCTGTTCGTGTGGGGCACCGGACCCGGCGGACGCCGCTGGCAGGAGTGGCTCACCGAGCCCGGCACCGGCGGCTACTGCGAGATACAGGCGGGGCTCGTCCGCACCCAGCTCGAGCACGTCAAGCTGGAGGCGGAGAGCGAGGTGTCCTGGCTGGAGGCGTACGGGCCGCTCGACGCCCCGCCCGGCGGCGACTGGCACACCGCGCTGCGCGGCGCCGAGGAGCGCCTGGAGGCCGCCCTGCCGCGGGCCGACGTCGACGCCGCGTACGAGGCCTGGCGGCCGTACGCCGACGGCGAACCCGGCGAGCGCCTGGCCACCGGGTCGGGCTGGGGCGCCCTCGAAGTGCTGCGGGCCGGCTGGAAACTGCCCGGCACCCCCTTCGACGAGGTCACCCTCGGCGTGGAGCAGCACCCCTGGCTGCAGTTGCTGCGTGCCGGCGCGCTGCCCGAGCCGGAGCGGCACGAGCCGCCCGGCGGGACGCTGGTCGCCCGGCCCTGGCGCGACATGCTGGAGACCACGGCCGCCACGCCCCTCGCCGAGTACCACCTGGGTGTCGCCCAGTGGCACGGCGACGACCGCGCCCAGGCGGTGCGCAGTTGGGAGCGCGGACTCATGAGCCTCGGGGATTCCCGGGCTCCCGCCGCCGACCGCTGGCCGCTGCTGCGCTGCCTGGCCGTCGCCGACCAGGAGGGCGGTCACCACGAGCGCGCCGCCGACCAGTACGCGCAGGCCTTCGACGACCTGTGCGTCCGCCGGCCCGAGGACACGGGCGGCAACGAGGGTGGGGACGGGGACGGGGCCGCGCGGTGGACGGCCGCCGCCGCGGCGCTCGGCCGGGAGACGATCGGGGCGCTGCTCGCGGTCGGTCGCACCGCGGACGCCCGTGCCGTGTGGGAGCGGCTGGACCCCGGGACCCGGGCCCGCGGCCGGTTCCGGCTGACTGAGGGGGAGTTGCTGGCCGCCGAGGGCCGGGAGCAGGAGGCGCGGGCCGTCTTCGACGAGGGCTTCGAGGTCGCCGACCTCCGGGAGGGCGACGAGAGCATCGGCCTGCTGTGGGCACGGCTGGACGACGCACCGCTCCCGGCCCGGCACGACTTCCGGATGCGGCCGGCCGGGGGGTGAACCCGCCCGGCACGGCTGCCCGTTCGCCCGGCCCGGACCCGTCCGGCCCGGGCCCTACGCCCCGCGGTCCACGTACTCGTAGATCGCGCCGTCCGGATGCCGGGCGATCAGGTTGCGGCCCGCGGGCGTCCCCACCGGGCCCGCGATGATGTCCGCGCCCAGTGAGCCGAGTACACGGGCCGCCTCCTCCACGTTCGACACGGCGATCGTCGCGGTCACCTTGCGCAGCACCTCGATCTGGGCCTCCGGTCCGCTCATCAGCAGGAAGCAGCCGATGGCGGCGGCCTCGACACCGCCGCGTTCGAAGCGGAGGGCCTCGCCGCCGACCAGGCCCTCGTAGAAGGGGATCGCCTTGTCCAGGTCGTCGACGTAGATGCGCAGTGTGGCTCCCAGAATGTCCATGCCGAGAGCCTAGTTGGGTCCGGCGGCTGCGCACTCCCGGTCCGGCCGCGGAAGTTGTGGCCGAGGGGCACGTCCGGGGGCGGCGCGCGCGTCAGGTGCTCTGCTGGAGCTGCGGCAGCACCTTCGTGCGGTAGAGGTCGAAGAAGCCGCGCAGGTCCGGTCCGATCTGGTTGACGTAGACGCGGTCGAAGCCGGCGTCGGCGAACTGCTGGAGTTCCGCGACGTGTTCGTCGACGTCGTCGCCGCACACCCGGCCGTCTCGGACCATGTCCTCGGTGACCAGGGTCTGCGCCTGCTCGAAGTGCTTGGGCGAGGGCAGCACCTGGCTCAGCTCGCCGGGCAGCTGCTCGTTGGCCCACAGGCGGTGCACGGTGCGTACCGCCTCGTCCTTGTCGGTGTCGTAGCAGACCTTGGTGCCCCCGCTGACCAGTTTTCCGCCGCCCCCGCCCTTGCGGTACTGCTCCACCATCGAGGCGTCCGGCATCATCGTGATGTAGCCGTCGCCGACCCGGGCCGCCAGCTTCGTCGCCGCGGGGCCGAAGCCGGATATGTCGATCGGGACGGGCTCGTCCGGGACCGTGTAGAGACGCGCGTTCTCCACGGTGTAGTGGGTGCCGTGGTGGTTGACCTCCTCGCCGGCGAGCAGCCGGCGCATGACGAGGATGGCCTCCTCCAGCATCTCCAGACGCACGTGCGCCGCGGGCCAGGCGTCACCGAAGATGTGCTCGTTCAGTGCCTCGCCGGTGCCGACGCCCAGCCGGAAGCGGCCGTCCGTCATCACCGCGCTGGTTGCCGCGGCCTGCGCCACCACCGCCGGGTGGATGCGCAGGGTCGGGCAGGTCACCGCCGTCTCGATGGGCAGCGACACCGCGTCGGACAGGGCGCCGATGACCGACCACACGAACGGGCTCTGGCCCTGTTCGCCGTTCCAGGGGTGGTAGTGGTCCGAGATCCACAGTGCCTGGAATCCGGCCTGCTCGGCCATCCGCGCCTGTTCGATCAGGTCGGCGGGACCGTACTGCTCGCACGAGAGAAAGTAGCCGTACTCGGGCATGAGGGGTTGCCTCCGGGCAGGGAGCGGGTGCGTCCGGGGCCGGGTACCCGGGCGCGCGGCCGGAAACCGGCGGCTTCCCCCGGGATCCGCGGACGTTTGGGTGCCCGGGCCCAGGGGACGCGGAAGGCTCACGAGGTACGCGACAGCCCGGAGGCGAACCGTGAGCCGACCCCGCATCGTGATCGTCGGTGCAGGCTTCGCCGGGTACCGGACGGCCCGCACCCTGTCCCGGCTCACCCGGCACCAGGCCGACATCACCCTGCTCAACCCGACCGACTACTTCCTCTACCTGCCCCTGCTGCCCCAGGTCGCCGCCGGGATCCTGGAACCGCGCCGGGTCAGCGTCTCCCTCTCCGGCACGCTGCCGCACGTACGGCTGGTGCTCGGCGAGGCCGACGGCATCGACCTCGACGGGCACGCCGTGCACTACACCGGCCCGGAGGGCGAGGAGGGCACGCTGCCCTTCGACCGGCTGGTGCTCGCCGCGGGCAGCGTCAACAAACTGCTGCCGATCCCGGGCGTCGCCGAGCACGCCCACGGCTTCCGCGGGCTGCCCGAGGCGCTCTACCTGCGCGACCACGTGACCCGGCAGGTGGAACTGGCCGCGGCGGCCGGGGACCGGGCGGAGTGCGCCGCGCGGTGCACGTTCGTCGTGGTCGGCGCCGGATACACCGGCACGGAGGTCGCCGCGCACGGGGCGATGTACACCGACGCGCAGGTCCGCAAGCATCCGATGCGCACGGGCATGCGGCCCCGCTGGATGCTGCTCGACGTGGCGCCCCGGGTGATGCCCGAGATGGACGAACGGCTCTCCCGCACCGCCGAGCGGGTGCTGCGGCAGCGCGGCGTCGACGTGCGCATGGGCACCTCCGTGAAGGAGGCCACGCACGACGGGGTGGTGCTGACCGACGGTTCGAGCGTCGACACCCGCACGCTGGTGTGGTGCGTGGGCGTACGGCCCGATCCGCTGGTGGAGTCCCTGGGGCTGCCCATGGAACGCGGCAGGCTGCTCGTCGACTCCCACCTGAGGGTGCCGGGCCGCCCCGAGGTGTTCGCGTGCGGCGACGTGGCCGCCGTGCCCGACCTGAACCAGCCGGGCCAGTACACGCCGATGACCGCGCAGCACGCCTGGCGGCACGGCAGGGTCTGCGCCCAGAACGTCGCCGCGTCGCTCGGTGTCGGGCAGCGGCGGGCCTACCGCCACCGTGACATGGGGTTCGTCGTGGACCTCGGCGGTGCCAAGGCCGCCGCCAACCCGCTCGGCCTGCCGATGTCCGGTCCTGTGGCGGGCGCGGTGACCCGCGGCTACCACCTCGCGGCGATGCCGGGCAACCGGGTGCGGGTCGCCGCGGACTGGCTGCTCGACGCGGTGCTGCCCCGGCAGGCGGTCCAGCTGGGCCTCGTACGGTCCTGGTCCGTGCCCCTGGAGTCGGCGTCGCCCGAGGTGGCGCGGGTGCCGGGACGTCCGGAGCGACCCGCGCCGGCGGGCGCGGAGGAGACGGAGACGGAGACGGAGACGGAGGGGGATGCCGCGGGAGCCGACGGGAAGCGCGCCGGTAGGGAACCTTCCGGTGAGCGGCCCTCAGGCGAGCCTCCGCAGGGGCAGCGGGGCGGTGCTGCCGCGCAGGGGCAGCCGTCCGGTGAGCCCGCCAGGAGTCGGCCCGGTGGGGAACCGGCCAAGAGCCGGCCTGGTGGGGAGCCTGCCAGGAACCAGCCCGGTGGGGAACCGGCCAAGAGCCGGCCTGGTGGAGAACCCGCCAAGAACCAGCCCGGGGGCGAGCCCGCCAAGAACCAGCCGCACGCAGAGCCGGCCGCGAAGCAGTCGGCGGAGAAGCAGTCGGCCGGGCCCCGCGGACGTGAGGAGCCGGCCGGAGAAGAGCCGCACGGCGGGTCGGCCGGGGCCGAGGAGCGGGCGCGCGGCGGGCCGGCCGAGGAGCGGCAGGGCGGCGGACCGGCCGAGGAGCGGCGGGGCGGCGGTGGGCAGGCTCGGAGCAGGTCCGGCTCGACCCGGGCCTCCGGCAGGCCCCGCCGGGCGGCGGAGGCGGCCGCGCCGCCCGCCCGCGGTTCCCGCAAGCCACGCAAGACGTCCGGAACCGGAAGCCCCGGAGCCGCCCGCTCCGGCTCCCCCTCCGGTCCCCCCCCCGGCCCGGGGGGGGGCCCCGCGCGCGGGGGGCCGGG
>NZ_JACBYP010000210.1 GCF_018982965.1 Streptomyces mayonensis
CCGCCGGGGCCGCGCCGGGCCGCCCCCCCCCCCGCCGCGGGGGGGGGGGGCGGGCCCCCCCGGGGGGGGCGCGGGGGGGGGGGGGGGGGGGCCCCCCGGGCGCCCCCCGACGCCGTTCCACCGGACCGATCAGGCCGAGGCCGACCAGGACTGGCCGGTCAGGCCGGGTTGATCAGACCGGATCGATCAGGCCAGGTCGAAGCGGTCGAGGTTCATGACCTTGACCCAGGCTGCCACGAAGTCGGTCACGAACTTCTCCTTGGCGTCGTCGCTCGCGTAGACCTCCGCCAGCGCCCGCAGCTCGGAGTTCGAGCCGAAGACCAGGTCGGCGCGGCTGCCGGCCCACTTGACCTCGCCGGTGGCGGCGTCGCGGCCCTCGAACGTGGTCCGGTCCTCCGACGTCGACGTCCACGTGGTGCCCAGGTCGAGCAGGTTGACGAAGAAGTCGTTGGTCAGCGAACCGGGCGTCCGGGTGAGGGCACCGAGCTGGGACTGCTGGTAGTTGGCACCGAGCACGCGCAGGCCGCCGACCAGGACGGTCATCTCGGGCGCGCTCAGGGTGAGCAGGTTGGCCCGGTCGAGGAGCAGGTACTCGGCCGGCAGCCGGTTGCCCTTGCCGTGGTAGTTGCGGAAACCGTCGGCGGCCGGCTCGAGCGCCTCGAACGACTCGGCGTCGGTGTGCTCCTCCGTCGCGTCCACCCGGCCCGCGGTGAACGGCACCTCGACCTGGAAGCCGGCCTCCTTGGCGGCCTTCTCCACGGCGGCGGAGCCGCCGAGCACGATCAGGTCGGCCAGGGAGACCTTCTTGGCGCCGGAGCCGGAGTCGAAGTCCTCCTTGACGCCCTCCAGCACGCGCAGCACCTGGGCCAGCTCGTCGGGCTCGTTGACCTCCCAGCCGCGCTGCGGCTGGAGGCGGATGCGGGCGCCGTTCGCGCCGCCGCGCTTGTCGCTGCCGCGGTAGGTGGACGCCGAGGCCCACGCGGTGGACACCAGCTGCGCGACGGACAGACCGGACTCGAGGAGCTTGGTCTTGAGCACCGCGACGTCCTCGGCGTCGACCGTCTCCCCCTCGGGCTCGGGCAGCGGGTCCTGCCAGACGAGGGTCTCCCCGGGGACCTCGGGGCCGAGGTACAGGGACTTGGGGCCCATGTCACGGTGGGTCAGCTTGAACCAGGCGCGGGCGAACGCGTCGGCGAATTCCTCCGGGTTCTCGTAGAACCGGCGGGAGATCGGCTCGTAGACCGGGTCGAGGCGCAGCGACAGGTCGGTGGTGAGCATCCTCGGGCGGTGCTTCTTCGACGGGTCGTGCGCGTCGGGAATGATCTCGGGGGCGTCCTTGGCCACCCACTGGTTGGCGCCGGCCGGGCTCTGCTCGAGTTCGTACTCGTACTCGAAGAGGTTCTTGAAGAACCCGTTGCCCCACTGGGTGGGCGTGCTGGTCCAGGTGACCTCCAGGCCGGAGGTGATGGCGTCGCCGCCCTTGCCCGTGCCGTGGGTGCTCTTCCATCCCAGGCCCTGCTGCTCCATCGCGGCGGCCTCGGGGTCGTCGCCGACCGCGTCGGCGGGGCCGGCGCCGTGGGTCTTGCCGAAGGTGTGGCCGCCGGCGATCAGCGCGACGGTCTCCTCGTCGTTCATCGCCATGCGGCGGAAGGTCTCGCGGATGTCGCGGGCGGCGGCGATCGGGTCCGGATTGCCGTTGGGGCCCTCCGGGTTGACGTAGATCAGACCCATCTGGACCGCGCCGAGCGGGTTCTCCAGCTCGCGGTCGCCGGTGTAGCGACGGTCGTCGAGCCAGGTGGTCTCGGGGCCCCAGTAGACGTCCTCCTCGGCCTCCCAGACGTCGGCGCGGCCGCCGGCGAAGCCGAAGGTCTGAAGGCCCATGGTCTCCAGGGCGACGTTGCCGGTGAGGACGAGCAGGTCGGCCCAGGAGAGGTTCTGGCCGTACTTCTTCTTGACCGGCCACAGCAGGCGGCGGGCCTTGTCGAGGTTGCCGTTGTCCGGCCAGCTGTTGAGGGGGGCGAAGCGCTGCTGTCCGGCGCCGGCGCCGCCGCGGCCGTCGCTGATGCGGTAGGTGCCCGCGCTGTGCCAGGCCATCCGGATCATCAGCGGGCCGTAGTTGCCGAAGTCGGCGGGCCACCAGTCCTGCGAGGTGGTCAGCACCTCGGCGATGTCCCGCTTCACGGCCGCGAGGTCGAGGGCCTCGAAGGCCTCGGCGTAGTCGAACTCCTCACCCAGCGGGTTGGCGACGGCCGGGTTCTTGGCGAGGATCTTCAGGTTGAGCCGCTCCGGCCACCACTGACGGTTTCCGCCACCCTGGGTGGGGTGCGGGGCGCGTCCGTGGGCGACCGGGCAGCCGCCCGTCTCCTCGGTTTTCGCGTCGGTCACGATGGCATCGTGGTTCTCGGACACGGGGAATCCTTCCGAACGGGGCGGATCAAGGTGCTGTGGAACTGCCGGAGGTGGAGCAGTCGGGGCACAGGCCCCGGTAGAGGACCTCGGCCTCGTCTATCACGAAGCCGTGGTCGTCACGGGCGGTCAGGCACGGCGCGTCGCCGACGGCGCAGTCGACGTCGGCGAGGGCACCGCAGGACCGGCACAGGACGTGGTGGTGGTTGTCACCGACCCGTCCCTCGAACCGCGCCGGGCTGCCGGGCGGTTCGATACGGCGTACGAGCCGTGCCGCGGTGAGTGCGTGCAGAGCGTCGTACACGGCCTGGAGGGAGACGTGCCCGACCCGCCCCCGGACACCGGCCGTGAGGGCCTCGGCGTCGAGGTGGTTCCCCTCCCGGACGGTCTCGAGCAGCGCGACACGGGCGGCCGTCGCACGCAGGCCCGCCTGGCGCAGCTCCGCGGCGGTGGCGGGATTCCGGGAGCTCCGGGGTGCCGTCATGGCCGTGAACCTACTCCCTGGAACACGAACGACTCAAGGAAACGAACGATTCCAGTTCTGGTCGCCGCCGAGTCCCGGGCCGCCCTCCCAAGCCGCCTGCCGGGGCGGGACGGGACGGGACGATCGTGGTAGACAACCTGCGTGGCGGGCACCGGCAGGGGATGCCCTCCCGTACGGCGCGACGACAGGAATGAGTGGCCGGTGCTTCTGAAGACGTTCCGCTGGGCTTTCGCCGTCACCGCCCTCGGTCTGGCCGCGGGCGTGCTCTACGACGGCTGGACCGCCCTCGGCATCGTGGCGATCCTCTCCGTCCTGGAGGTCTCCCTGTCCTTCGACAACGCGGTGATCAACGCCGGGATCCTGAAGAAGATGAACGCCTTCTGGCAGAAGATCTTCCTCACCGTCGGCATCGTGATCGCGGTCTTCGGGATGCGGCTGGTCTTTCCGGTGCTGATCGTCGCGGTCAGCGCCACGCTCAGCCCCTGGAACGCGGTGCACCTGGCGCTCACCGACAAGGACCGCTACCAGGAGCTGGTGACCGACGCCCATCCGTCGATCGCCGCGTTCGGCGGGATGTTCCTGCTGATGATCTTCCTCGACTTCGTCTTCGAGGACCGGGAGATCAAGTGGCTGGGGTGGCTGGAGCGTCCGCTGGCCAGGCTCGGCAGTGTCGACATGCTGTCGGTGTGCATCGCCCTGATCGTGCTGCTGGTCTCGTCGCTCACCTTCGGCGCCCACGCCCACCAGCACGGCGGTACCCATGCCGACAAGGCCGAGACCGTTCTGCTCGCCGGCATCGCCGGTCTGATCACCTACCTGGTCGTCGGCGGGCTCTCCGGCTTCTTCGAGCAGCGGCTGGAGAACGAGGAGGAGCGGGAGCACGAGGCGCAGGAGGCGGCACGGCGCGCGGGCGGGCGGGGTTCCCCGGTCCGGCTGGCGGGCAAGGCCGCGTTCTTCATGTTCCTCTACCTGGAGGTCCTGGACGCCTCGTTCTCCTTCGACGGCGTGATCGGCGCCTTCGCCATCACCAACGACATCGTCCTGATGGCCCTCGGCCTGGGCATCGGCGCCATGTACGTGCGGTCCCTGACCGTGTACCTGGTCCGCCAGGGCACCCTCGACGACTACGTCTACCTCGAGCACGGCGCCCACTACGCCATCGGCGCCCTGTCGCTGATCCTGCTGGTGACCATCCAGTACCAGATCAACGAGATCATCACCGGCCTGGTCGGCGTCGTGCTCATCGGCGCCTCCTTCTGGTCCTCCGTCCGCCGCAACCGGGCACTGCGTACCGCCGCTTGAGCGTCCTGCCGGGTGACGGCGTCCTGCACTCCCGTGGTCCCTGCCGTCGTCCCGGCGTCCGCCGCCCGGCGCGGCACCGGTCACTGCAGGCGCCTGATGTCGCCGCGCACCCGGTAGAAGCCTCCCGAGGCGGCGTGCAGCGAGTCCACCACGTACCGCGCGCCGGGTTCCCGGATCGCCCTCGGGAACTGGACGTTCCAGGCGTGGTCGTACCCTTCCGACACCACGTGGATCCGGGTGCGGCCGTTCTCCTGGACGCACTCGACGACCACGGAGCCCGCGGGGGCGGCGGCGACGGTCGCCACGGCCGCGACCGCGGTGGCCGGCGCGTACGTCGGCAGGGTGGCGGCGAGCTTGATGTCGCGGGCGACGGGCACCGAGCCCTGCTGCGCGGCCGTGACGGCCGCCTCGCTCGCGTCCACGCACACCAGGGAGCCGTCCGTGGTGACCAGGAAGAGCCGCTCGTCCCGGTACTGCATGGACAGCGCGGAGCCGCCGCCGGTGCCGAGCTTCCACAGCCGGGTGCCGTCCCGGTCGAAGCAGTAGACCGAGGAGGCCGAGTCGCCCGCGAACACGTACCGGCCGCCGGGTGAGGTGGCGCAGGAGTAGACGGGGCTGTCGCAGCGGTAGGTCGCCTCGATGGAGCCGGTGGTCTTGGACAGCCGCTGGACCGTGTGGCGCGCGGTCCCCGCGTACACCGCGTCGTCCTCCTGCCAGCCGAAGAGGACGGCACCCTGGGTGGGCGTGTGCCACAACTCGGCGGTGCCGTCCGGGGAGTGCGCGGTCACCCCGCGGGTGTGCCCGTGGTAGACGGCGCGGTCGTCGGCGCGCACCATCCAGGCGTGCTCGCCGCGCCCGCCGCGCGCCCACTGGTGCTCGTCCTCGTGGTCGATGACGGTCAGGCGTCCGGCGCGGTCCGCGACGTTCAGCACGCCTTCGTGGATGTCGAGCCAGAAGATGTCGACGTCGGCCGCGATGTCGTAGGCGGCGAAGGGCAGCTTGGACGACAGGTCGTACACCCGGCCGTCGTCGCAGCCCGCATAGATCCAGAAGTCGTCGGCGACCAGGCACTTGACGCCGTCCGGCAGTTGGTACCGGGCGAGGACCTCGCCGCCGTGGGCCAGGGTGTAGACGTCGCCCGCCTGGTTGCCGACCCAGCAGCGCTCCTCGTCGATGTGGATGCCGAAGGCGGCGGATCCGGTGCGGAAGCGCCACAGCACGGGCGCGACGGCGCGGGCCGTGGAGGGGGCGGAGGTCACCTGCCGGCGAGTGACGGCGCGGGGTGCGCGCTGTCCCTGCACGGCGGGCTCGTACCCCTTGCGGATCTTCTCGCCTATCTTCTTGGCCGCGGCCGCCTCGGCCTTCTGCGCGGTGGGGAAGGTCGACGTCTGGGTCTGTCCGGCGGCACCGATCCTGCCGTAGCGCACCGACACGACCTGTCCCTGGACGGTTACTTCGTAGAACTTGTGCGCACTCCCGTCGTCCTGCGACAGCTCCAGGTACGTCTTCGACATGGCAGACCTCTCCCCGGTCGGTCCCCCGGCGTGTCCGCGGGTCCCACTGCCTGAACAGTAGGGCGAGCCACTGACAACGCATCGCGAGCCCCTCACGCCTTGATGATTTCGCGTACATGTCATGTTTGTTGACAGGTTGTCAACTCCCTTGTACGGCACGGGTGGACGGCCAATGCTGATCAACGGCCGGGAGCGGAACGCGACGCTCCCAGCCGGGTGCGCGATCCCGCGCACGCCCCCACAGTCGCGCGCCCCCCCCCCCCCCCCCCCCGCCCACGGCGGGGCTCACAAGGACAGGGACCACAGCCGGTACAACGACAAC
>NZ_JACBYP010000211.1 GCF_018982965.1 Streptomyces mayonensis
TGACGAAGGCTTGAGCGAGGGCGTGCAAGATTCCGAATACCGCAAGCGACAGGCCGATCATCGTCGCGCTCCAGCGAAAGCGGTCCTCGCCGAAAATGACCCAGAGCGCTGCCGGCACCTGTCCTACGAGTTGCATGATAAAGAAGACAGTCATAAGTGCGGCGACGATAGTCATGCCCCGCGCCCACCGGAAGGAGCTGACTGGGTTGAAGGCTCTCAAGGGCATCGGTCGAGATCCCGGTGCCTAATGAGTGAGCTAACTTACATTAATTGCGTTGCGCTCACTGCCCGCTTTCCAGTCGGGAAACCTGTCGTGCCAGCTGCATTAATGAATCGGCCAACGCGCGGGGAGAGGCGGTTTGCGTATTGGGCGCCAGGGTGGTTTTTCTTTTCACCAGTGAGACGGGCAACAGCTGATTGCCCTTCACCGCCTGGCCCTGAGAGAGTTGCAGCAAGCGGTCCACGCTGGTTTGCCCCAGCAGGCGAAAATCCTGTTTGATGGTGGTTAACGGCGGGATATAACATGAGCTGTCTTCGGTATCGTCGTATCCCACTACCGAGATATCCGCACCAACGCGCAGCCCGGACTCGGTAATGGCGCGCATTGCGCCCAGCGCCATCTGATCGTTGGCAACCAGCATCGCAGTGGGAACGATGCCCTCATTCAGCATTTGCATGGTTTGTTGAAAACCGGACATGGCACTCCAGTCGCCTTCCCGTTCCGCTATCGGCTGAATTTGATTGCGAGTGAGATATTTATGCCAGCCAGCCAGACGCAGACGCGCCGAGACAGAACTTAATGGGCCCGCTAACAGCGCGATTTGCTGGTGACCCAATGCGACCAGATGCTCCACGCCCAGTCGCGTACCGTCTTCATGGGAGAAAATAATACTGTTGATGGGTGTCTGGTCAGAGACATCAAGAAATAACGCCGGAACATTAGTGCAGGCAGCTTCCACAGCAATGGCATCCTGGTCATCCAGCGGATAGTTAATGATCAGCCCACTGACGCGTTGCGCGAGAAGATTGTGCACCGCCGCTTTACAGGCTTCGACGCCGCTTCGTTCTACCATCGACACCACCACGCTGGCACCCAGTTGATCGGCGCGAGATTTAATCGCCGCGACAATTTGCGACGGCGCGTGCAGGGCCAGACTGGAGGTGGCAACGCCAATCAGCAACGACTGTTTGCCCGCCAGTTGTTGTGCCACGCGGTTGGGAATGTAATTCAGCTCCGCCATCGCCGCTTCCACTTTTTCCCGCGTTTTCGCAGAAACGTGGCTGGCCTGGTTCACCACGCGGGAAACGGTCTGATAAGAGACACCGGCATACTCTGCGACATCGTATAACGTTACTGGTTTCACATTCACCACCCTGAATTGACTCTCTTCCGGGCGCTATCATGCCATACCGCGAAAGGTTTTGCGCCATTCGATGGTGTCCGGGATCTCGACGCTCTCCCTTATGCGACTCCTGCATTAGGAAGCAGCCCAGTAGTAGGTTGAGGCCGTTGAGCACCGCCGCCGCAAGGAATGGTGCATGCAAGGAGATGGCGCCCAACAGTCCCCCGGCCACGGGGCCTGCCACCATACCCACGCCGAAACAAGCGCTCATGAGCCCGAAGTGGCGAGCCCGATCTTCCCCATCGGTGATGTCGGCGATATAGGCGCCAGCAACCGCACCTGTGGCGCCGGTGATGCCGGCCACGATGCGTCCGGCGTAGAGGATCGAGATCTCGATCCCGCGAAATTAATACGACTCACTATAGGGGAATTGTGAGCGGATAACAATTCCCCTCTAGAAATAATTTTGTTTAACTTTAAGAAGGAGATATACCATGGGCAGCAGCCATCATCATCATCATCACAGCAGCGGCCTGGTGCCGCGCGGCAGCCATATGAAAAAAGTGTTCGTACTGATTGGCTCTCGTAAAAAAAACGGTAACACTGCGAGCTTCATCAAGTCTGTCACCGATCGCCTGGAAGATGAGCACTACGATGTTGAATTTGCATTCCCGCAGGATTATGACATTAATTTCTGTGACGGTTCTAACGACATCTTCATCGACACGGACTATTCCCTGAACGACGAGCTGGAAATCCTGCAAAACAAAATCCTGGAAAGCGACATTTTCATTATTGGTTCCCCTGTGTACGTGCATTCCATGTCTGCCGATCTGAAGCTGTTCATTGAACGTAGCGCATGGTGGGTTCACACCCTGCGTCTGCAGGGTAAACCGGTTATCGTTATGTCCACCTGCGGCTCTAACGGTCTGAAAACTGTCATCGAACCGCTGAGCGAAGTGATCACGTTTATGGGCGGTAATGTTATCGCGACCGCTAACGCTACCCAGATCCCAGACCGTCTGAACGATAAAGTATGGATCAAGGAGATCAGCGAAGAAATCATTACCCGTATCAACACTTACTCTGAACTGCCGCCGATGAGCAACAAATTTCTGGAAAAGGTTTTTAACGGCTCCAAACTGAACATTCTGGAACAGCTGAAACTGGAGGACAAAGTAAATACTAAATTCGGTGAACTGGTTTACTGGCAGAAAACCGGCATGATCAACTTCGATAACTTCTCTTCCTATCTGGAATACATCCAGCGCAAATAACTCGAGCACCACCACCACCACCACTGAGATCCGGCTGCTAACAAAGCCCGAAAGGAAGCTGAGTTGGCTGCTGCCACCGCTGAGCAATAACTAGCATAACCCCTTGGGGCCTCTAAACGGGTCTTGAGGGGTTTTTTGCTGAAAGGAGGAACTATATCCGGATTGGCGAATGGGACGCGCCCTGTAGCGGCGCATTAAGCGCGGCGGGTGTGGTGGTTACGCGCAGCGTGACCGCTACACTTGCCAGCGCCCTAGCGCCCGCTCCTTTCGCTTTCTTCCCTTCCTTTCTCGCCACGTTCGCCGGCTTTCCCCGTCAAGCTCTAAATCGGGGGCTCCCTTTAGGGTTCCGATTTAGTGCTTTACGGCACCTCGACCCCAAAAAACTTGATTAGGGTGATGGTTCACGTAGTGGGCCATCGCCCTGATAGACGGTTTTTCGCCCTTTGACGTTGGAGTCCACGTTCTTTAATAGTGGACTCTTGTTCCAAACTGGAACAACACTCAACCCTATCTCGGTCTATTCTTTTGATTTATAAGGGATTTTGCCGATTTCGGCCTATTGGTTAAAAAATGAGCTGATTTAACAAAAATTTAACGCGAATTTTAACAAAATATTAACGCTTACAATTTAGGTGGCACTTTTCGGGGAAATGTGCGCGGAACCCCTATTTGTTTATTTTTCTAAATACATTCAAATATGTATCCGCTCATGAATTAATTCTTAGAAAAACTCATCGAGCATCAAATGAAACTGCAATTTATTCATATCAGGATTATCAATACCATATTTTTGAAAAAGCCGTTTCTGTAATGAAGGAGAAAACTCACCGAGGCAGTTCCATAGGATGGCAAGATCCTGGTATCGGTCTGCGATTCCGACTCGTCCAACATCAATACAACCTATTAATTTCCCCTCGTCAAAAATAAGGTTATCAAGTGAGAAATCACCATGAGTGACGACTGAATCCGGTGAGAATGGCAAAAGTTTATGCATTTCTTTCCAGACTTGTTCAACAGGCCAGCCATTACGCTCGTCATCAAAATCACTCGCATCAACCAAACCGTTATTCATTCGTGATTGCGCCTGAGCGAGACGAAATACGCGATCGCTGTTAAAAGGACAATTACAAACAGGAATCGAATGCAACCGGCGCAGGAACACTGCCAGCGCATCAACAATATTTTCACCTGAATCAGGATATTCTTCTAATACCTGGAATGCTGTTTTCCCGGGGATCGCAGTGGTGAGTAACCATGCATCATCAGGAGTACGGATAAAATGCTTGATGGTCGGAAGAGGCATAAATTCCGTCAGCCAGTTTAGTCTGACCATCTCATCTGTAACATCATTGGCAACGCTACCTTTGCCATGTTTCAGAAACAACTCTGGCGCATCGGGCTTCCCATACAATCGATAGATTGTCGCACCTGATTGCCCGACATTATCGCGAGCCCATTTATACCCATATAAATCAGCATCCATGTTGGAATTTAATCGCGGCCTAGAGCAAGACGTTTCCCGTTGAATATGGCTCATAACACCCCTTGTATTACTGTTTATGTAAGCAGACAGTTTTATTGTTCATGACCAAAATCCCTTAACGTGAGTTTTCGTTCCACTGAGCGTCAGACCCCGTAGAAAAGATCAAAGGATCTTCTTGAGATCCTTTTTTTCTGCGCGTAATCTGCTGCTTGCAAACAAAAAAACCACCGCTACCAGCGGTGGTTTGTTTGCCGGATCAAGAGCTACCAACTCTTTTTCCGAAGGTAACTGGCTTCAGCAGAGCGCAGATACCAAATACTGTCCTTCTAGTGTAGCCGTAGTTAGGCCACCACTTCAAGAACTCTGTAGCACCGCCTACATACCTCGCTCTGCTAATCCTGTTACCAGTGGCTGCTGCCAGTGGCGATAAGTCGTGTCTTACCGGGTTGGACTCAAGACGATAGTTACCGGATAAGGCGCAGCGGTCGGGCTGAACGGGGGGTTCGTGCACACAGCCCAGCTTGGAGCGAACGACCTACACCGAACTGAGATACCTACAGCGTGAGCTATGAGAAAGCGCCACGCTTCCCGAAGGGAGAAAGGCGGACAGGTATCCGGTAAGCGGCAGGGTCGGAACAGGAGAGCGCACGAGGGAGCTTCCAGGGGGAAACGCCTGGTATCTTTATAGTCCTGTCGGGTTTCGCCACCTCTGACTTGAGCGTCGATTTTTGTGATGCTCGTCAGGGGGGCGGAGCCTATGGAAAAACGCCAGCAACGCGGCCTTTTTACGGTTCCTGGCCTTTTGCTGGCCTTTTGCTCACATGTTCTTTCCTGCGTTATCCCCTGATTCTGTGGATAACCGTATTACCGCCTTTGAGTGAGCTGATACCGCTCGCCGCAGCCGAACGACCGAGCGCAGCGAGTCAGTGAGCGAGGAAGCGGAAGAGCGCCTGATGCGGTATTTTCTCCTTACGCATCTGTGCGGTATTTCACACCGCAATGGTGCACTCTCAGTACAATCTGCTCTGATGCCGCATAGTTAAGCCAGTATACACTCCGCTATCGCTACGTGACTGGGTCATGGCTGCGCCCCGACACCCGCCAACACCCGCTGACGCGCCCTGACGGGCTTGTCTGCTCCCGGCATCCGCTTACAGACAAGCTGTGACCGTCTCCGGGAGCTGCATGTGTCAGAGGTTTTCACCGTCATCACCGAAACGCGCGAGGCAGCTGCGGTAAAGCTCATCAGCGTGGTCGTGAAGCGATTCACAGATGTCTGCCTGTTCATCCGCGTCCAGCTCGTTGAGTTTCTCCAGAAGCGTTAATGTCTGGCTTCTGATAAAGCGGGCCATGTTAAGGGCGGTTTTTTCCTGTTTGGTCACTGATGCCTCCGTGTAAGGGGGATTTCTGTTCATGGGGGTAATGATACCGATGAAACGAGAGAGGATGCTCACGATACGGGTTACTGATGATGAACATGCCCGGTTACTGGAACGTTGTGAGGGTAAACAACTGGCGGTATGGATGCGGCGGGACCAGAGAAAAATCACTCAGGGTCAATGCCAGCGCTTCGTTAATACAGATGTAGGTGTTCCACAGGGTAGCCAGCAGCATCCTGCGATGCAGATCCGGAACATAATGGTGCAGGGCGCTGACTTCCGCGTTTCCAGACTTTACGAAACACGGAAACCGAAGACCATTCATGTTGTTGCTCAGGTCGCAGACGTTTTGCAGCAGCAGTCGCTTCACGTTCGCTCGCGTATCGGTGATTCATTCTGCTAACCAGTAAGGCAACCCCGCCAGCCTAGCCGGGTCCTCAACGACAGGAGCACGATCATGCGCACCCGTGGCCAGGACCCAACGCTGCCCGAAATTCCGACAC
>NZ_JACBYP010000212.1 GCF_018982965.1 Streptomyces mayonensis
GGAAGCTAAGCCTTACAGCGCCGATGGTACTGCAGGGGGGACCCTGTGGGAGAGTAGGACGCCGCCGAACAATTATTGCGAGGAAGCCCCGTACCGGGATGGTACGGGGCTTTCTGCGTTGTATCCGTGATTCTTCTCCAGCCCTCTGCCGTCCTTACAGGCGGCCCGCTGCCTTGAGTTCCAGATAGGCGTCGGCGAGTGCCGGGGGCAGTTCGTCCGGGGTCGCGTCGACGACCACCACGCCGTGGCGGCGGAGCTGGTCGGCCGTGCGTCGGCGTTCCGACTGGGCCTGCGCGGCCGCTGCGGCGTGGTAGACCGCCTCCGCGTGGCCGCGTGCCTTCGCCATCTTCGCGACATGCGGGTCGGCCACCGAGGCCAGCAAGACTGTGTGGCGCTGGGTCAGTTGCGGCAGGACGGGCAGCAGGCCCTCCTCGACGGGGGCGGCGTCCAGCGTGGTGAACAGGACGATCAGGGAGCGGCGGGATGCGGACCTGAGAGCCGTGGCAGTGAGGCCACGGGCGTCGGTCTCGACCAGTTCCGGCTCCAGAGTGGCCATGGTGTTGACCAGAGAGGGCAGTACGTCGCCCGCGGTGCGGCCCTGTACGAGGGCGCGTACGCGCCGGTCGTGGGCGAGTAGGTCGACGCGGTCACCGGCGCGGGAGGCCAGGGCTGCCAGGAGCAGGGCGGCGTCCATGGAGGCGTCGAGGCGTGGAGCGTCGCCCACGCGGCCGGCCGACGTGCGGCCGGTGTCCAGGACGAGCAGGATGTGACGGTCGCGTTCCGGACGCCACGTGCGTAGGGCGACCGTGGACTGGCGTGCGGTGGCTCGCCAGTCGATGGAGCGGGTGTCGTCGCCGGGCACGTACTCGCGCAGACTGTCGAACTCCGTGCCCTGTCCTCGGGTGAGGACGCTGGTGCGGCCGTCGAGTTCGCGGAGCCGGGACAGTTTGGACGGGAGGTGCTTGCGGCTGCTGAAGGGCGGCAGGACGCGTACCGTCCAGGGGACTCGGTGGGTGCCCTGGCGGGTGAAGAGGCCGAGAGGGCCGTACGACCGGATGGTGACGCGGTCGGACCTGCGGTCGCCGCGCCGGGTGGGCCGAAGGCGGGTCGTGAGGCGGCGGCGTTCCCCGGGCGGCACCGTGAGGCTGTGGCGGGAGGCTGTCGTCTCCGTGCCGGGTTGCCAGCTGCTCGGCGGCCAGGCGTCGCGAATGCGGGCCCGCAGGGGGCGGTTGGACGGGTTGGTGACCGTCAGAGTGACGTCGGCCGCGTCCCCGAGGCGTGCGGTGGTGTCGCCGGAGCGTGTGAGGCCCAGGCGTCGTACGGGGGCGGCCAGGGCGAAGTCGCAGGCGCAGGCTGCGGCGAGCGGGGCGTTGACTGCGAGGATGCCCGTCCAGCTGGGGTCCCAGATGCCGATGGGCACGGAGCCCAGGGCCGCGACGAGTGCGGCGCGTCCGGTGAGTGCCATCAGCGGGGAACCGGGACGTGGACGAGGGTCGCGTTGATGACGGAGTCCGTGGTGACGCCCTCCATCTCGGCCTCCGGGCGGAGCTGGACGCGGTGCCGGAGCGTGGGCAGGGCGAGGGCCTTCACGTCGTCCGGAGTGACGTAGTCGCGGCCCGTGAGCCAGGCCCACGCCCGGGCAGTCGACAGCAGTGCCGTCGCTCCGCGCGGGGAGACGCCGAGGGTGAGCGACGGCGAGTCGCGGGTGGCGCGGCAGATGTCGACGACGTAGGCGGTGATCTCCGGGGAGACGGTCGTCTCGGCGACCTCGGCGCGGGCGGCCTCCAGGTCGGCGGCGCTTGCGACGGGGCGTACGCCGGCGGCGTGCAGGTCGCGCGGGTTGAAGCCGGTGGCGTGGCGGGTGAGGACGTCGATCTCGTCCTGGCGGGTGGGGAGTGGGACGGTGAGCTTGAGGAGGAAGCGGTCCAGCTGGGCTTCGGGGAGGGGGTAGGTGCCCTCGTACTCGACCGGGTTCTGGGTGGCCGCGACGAGGAACGGCTCGGGGAGCGGGCGGGGCGTGCCGTCGACCGTGACCTGGCGTTCCTCCATGGCTTCGAGGAGGGACGACTGGGTTTTCGGCGGCGTGCGGTTGATCTCGTCGGCGAGGAGCAGGTTGGTGAAGGCGGGGCCGGGCTGGAAGGAGAACTCGGCGCTGCGGGCGTCGTAGACCAGCGAGCCGGTGACATCGCTCGGCATCAGGTCGGGCGTGAACTGGACGCGTTTGGTGTCGAGTTCGGTGGCGGCGGCGAGGGCGCGGACCAGGAGCGTCTTGGCGACTCCGGGGACGCCTTCGAGGAGGACGTGGCCCCGGCACAGGAGGGCGACGACGAGACCGGTCACGGCGGCGTCCTGGCCGACCACGGCCTTGGCGATCTCGGCGCGCAGGGCTTCGAGGGCGGTGCGGGCACTGCCCGGGGCCGCGCTCTGCCCGGCGTTGTCAGTGGTCGGGTCCATCATGGACGGCGTACCTCACTTTCGAGGGCGTCGAGTTGGTCGGCGAGGGCGATCAGGGCCGCGTCGTCGCCGGGCGGCGGGCCGAAGAGGAGGGGCTGCAGGGACTGTCCGTCGCCGTGGAGGCGGGCGGAGAGCGCGGGGAGCAGGGCTTCGGGCGTGTGTGCCTGGGCGACGGGGACGCCTACGAGGGGGGCGAGGCGGGTGCGGGTGGCGGAGCGAAGAGCGCTGGCGGCGCGGTCGCGGGCGTTCGCCTTGCGGTAGAGGCGGGCGCGGCCTTCGACGGTTTCGGAGGCGCGGATCGCGACGGGGAGTTTTTCGGGGACCAGAGGGCCGAGTCTGCGTGCCCTCCAGAGGGCGGCGAGGGCGGCGGCGACGAAGAGTTGCAGGGCGCCCCAGAGCCAGCCGGAGGGGAGCAGGTCGAAGAAGCTTCGTTCGTCGTCCGGGTCGGGGGCGTCGGAGAGCGAGGGGAGGTACCAGACCAGATGGTCGCGCGAGCCGAGCAGTTGGAGGGCGAGCGAGGCGTTGCCGTGCTCGTCGAGGTGGTCGTTGACGAGGATGTCGCGGGCGCCGAGGACGACGGTGTCGCCCGGGGTGGTTCCCTGGGCCGATCCTTCGGAGGTGTCGGGGACGCGGAGCAGGGTGGCCAGGCGGCGGGCGGGGTAGCAGGTGTCGGCTTCGAGGTGGGTGCTGTAGCGGATGCCGCCGGTGTCGGCGTCGCCCGCGCGGCGGGCGGCGGGCAGGTCGCAGTCGGGGGACAGCGTCGAGTCGAAGCTGAGCGCCGGGTCGGCGGTGACGCCGGGGACGAGGCGTTCGACGGCGGGGCCGCCGGGGGCGACGAGGACGGTTCGGCCGCCGGAGCCGGTGGTCGCGGCGTGCAGCCCGGTCTGCTGGCGCTCGGTCAGCAGGTCGGGGGCCGCGACCAGCAGGGTGGTGTCCGGTCCGGCAGCCGAGCGGGCCTCCTCGACGGTGGTGACCACGCGTGTGGAGACGCCGCGGTCGGCGAGGAGTTCGGCGACGGCGCGGCTGCCGTGAGGGTCCGCGGAGCGGGGATCGAGTCCGCCGTGGCGTGCGTCGGAGCGGACGACGGCGATCGCGACGGCTCCGACGAGCAGCACGACGAGGGCGACTGCGATGCCCCGCGCGCGGGTCCACACCTGGCGGGCGGTGGGCGAGGCCGAAGTGGTGGGCAGGGTGGCCTCGGTGGTCATCCGGCGGCTCCCCGGCTGGTGTCGCGGTCCTCGCCGCCCCGGGAGCCGGCGGGCGTGCTGCTCGTCAGGAGGGGCTTGCTGCGTTCCAGGTCGTGGTCGAGTTCGGTGAGGCTCTGGTACGACTGTTCGGTGCCGGGGCGGCCGCCGTACGTGACGTCGTCGAAGTCGCGGGCCGCGGTGCGGAGTCGGCCGAGGTGGGCGGGGAGGGCGCGGCCGGCCTCGGTGGCGGCCTCGTCGGCGGTGCGGCCGGGGCGGACGTCGAGCAGCGCGCGTTCCTCGAGGGCTCGGACGACGGCGCGCATGCGTTCCTGGACGGCCTGGTTCCAGTGGCTCTGTGCGGCGTGCGCCTGTGCGGCGGCGCGGTGTTCGGCGGCGCTGCGGGGACGCTCGTCGAACAGGGCGGGTACGGAGGCCGGCTCACGGCGCGGAGTGCCCAGGCGCCACCAGAGGGCGGCCAGTACGGCGACGACGGCCAGGATGATGACGACCAGGCCGAGCGTTCCTCCGGGCGCCGCGGTGGACGCCCTGCTGAACAGCTCGTTGATCCAGTGCCAGAAGGTCTCCAGGGCCTTCTGGAACCAACTGGGGTCGTTCTCGTGGTACATGCGCTTGGACAGCTCGTGTCGCGCCGCCTCCCGCGCGGGATCGCGCGGGATCGTCACCGGCGGTTCGTCGCCCGAGCGCGACAACGACCGTACGAGGGTGTCGCCGGCGCGCGACACGGCTCGTACGGCGGTGTGCGGCAGCACTTCTGTGAGCATTCCCCCCGCCCGGGTCACCGCATCAGCTCCCCGGGACGGCGCCGGGGGCGCCGGAGCCCCGGGAGCCGGCGGCGCGGGCCAGTTCGAGGTCGAGGGCCTCGCGGCGGATGCGCTGGTCGATGTAGAGCAGCACGGTGACGCCCGCGGTGATCGGGAGGGTGATCATGGAGCCGATCACCGAGCCGATGCCGCTGACGACGAGGAAGGTCCAGCCGAGGTCGCCGCTGCCCTCCAGAAGCCCACCGACGCCGTCGCCGCCGAGGGTGGCCGCGAGGAGGGTGAAGGGGATGATGATGATCGACGCGACGACGTTGGCGATGACCGTGGCGAGCAGCTGGATGCCGAACACCCGCCACCAGGAACCGCGGACCAGCTTCACGGAGCGGCTCAGGGCCTTTTTGATGCCCTGCTTCTCCAGCATCAGCGCGGGGGACGCCAGCGAGAAGCGGACCATGAGCCACACGGCGAGGACGGCGCCCCCGAGAGCGCCCAGGACCGTCAGGGCCACACCGGCACCGCCGCCGCCCGCGGCCGCGACCAGGAGGCCCGGCGCCATGGCTGCGGTCACGATGCCTGCGACGACGAGCAGCAGCAGGATGATCAGGCCGAACAGCTTCAGCACCTGCGGGCGCGCGTCCCGCCAGGCCTCGGCGGTCGTCACCGGTCGGCCCAGTACGGCGCGGCTGGTGACGGTCGTCAGCAGCGCGGTGGCGAGGACGGTGCCGATCAGGGAGATCAGGAAGACGACACCGGAGTTGACCGTGGTGTCGGTCAGGGCGTCACCGAGTTCGCTCAGGGTGGCGTCGGGGTCGTTCAGGGCCTCGGTGCTGGTGTCGTCCAGGACAAGACCCTGGAGCAGTACGACGACGATCTCGGTGAAGACGGCGACGGCCAGGGAGACACCGAGCACCGTGCGCCAGTAGCTGCGCATGGTGGAGACGGCGCCGTCGAGGATCTCGCCCACCCCGAGCGGGCGGAGCGGGATCACGCCGGGCTTCGCCGCGGGCGGGGGGCCGCCCCAGCCGCCGCCCCAGCCGCCGTGTCCGCCGGGGGCGCCGTAGCCGCCCCAGCCTCCGCCCGGGCCGCCGTGTCCGGCGCCGGGAGGTGCGGGGGGCGGTGCGCCCCAGCCCGGGCCGGGCGGAGGCTGGGG
>NZ_JACBYP010000213.1 GCF_018982965.1 Streptomyces mayonensis
GGGGCGGTGGCTGCGGAGGGGGGGGCGTTCAGCAGTGGTGGCCTGTCATGCGGGCCGCTGAGGCGATCGTGGTGCGGGCCTCCTGGTCGGTGAGGCCCGTGGCTCGGGCGGCTTCCAGGAGGGGGTTCAGGAGGGCCGGGCCGATGCCGTTCTCGTAGGCGCGGCAGGCGGCCCAGAAGAGGCGGGTGTCAGGTGGGCGGTGCCGGGGGCCGTGGTGTAGGTGCCGTGTCGGGTGCGGGACCCGGGACCGACCAGGTAGCCGCCGGCGCCCCGGATGTCGATGCCGGGGGCGAGGCGGCCGGCCGAGTTGGGGACCACGGCGTCGGGCGGGCCGGTGAGCCAGATGTGGCGGCCTCCGCCGGGGGTGATGACGACGACCGTGGGCGGGATCGTGAACAGGTGCCGCAGGGCCAGTTCGCGCAGGGCCGCCGGGGAGTCCGTGTCCGGTTTGGTGTCCAGGTCGACGCCGATGAGGTGGTGCGGGGGCAGTCCGCAGGCGATGCCGTATCCGGTTGCCCAGGGCGCGGCGGCGAACAGGGCGCGGATGCGGGACGGGTCGGTGGAGGCGTCGTGGACGCCGTGGCCGAAGCGGCCGCACTCGCCGTGGCAGAGGGCCGGAGCGGGGTCGTCGCGGTGGGGTGAGCGCAGGGCCGGGAGCTTCGTGCGGGACAGCGGGAGGACGGCCAGTCCGCGTTCCGCGGCTGACAGGGCGTGTGCGAGGGCCAGCGTCGTGGCCTGCCGGTCGGTGGTGGCCATGGGCCCATGGTCGTACGTATGTTCGAGAAAGGGAAGGGTGAGCGGGCGCGACGCGCCGGGTGAACGGAGGAGCTGCAGAAAGTGGCGGAACGCTTCACCTCTTGTGGGGCTTGGGGTGCAGGTGTCTGTGCTGTGCCGTGATGAGCATGAAGGGAAGCAAAGGGGTTTATCGACTTGTCCTCACGCTTGAGGGCGAATCAGGGCTTCCGGGGTGGTTCGGCGGGGCCCGGTGGGCAACTCTGATCACGCGACGTCGTGCAAAGCGTCGAGGCGGTCGGCCAACTGCCTTGGCAGGAGACCTGGTTCACGTACTTCTCGCGTTGTCGGCAGTAGCCGGTGCGCACTTGTTCTGGAGGAAACATGGCAAGCATCCGTACCGCCCGTGTCGTCGCCACCCTCGCCGCCCTTCCGCTCGCCGCCGCCCTCTTCGGCGGGGTGGCGACGGCGGACAACGGTGCCTTCGCGGACGACGGATCGAGCGCGACCGCCGCCAGCGCGACCGCCGGCATCATCGGCAGCGGCGTCGGCGACGACAACAACGGCAATTCGTCCACCACGCAGCAGCAGGCGGTCGGCTCGGGGGCCTCGAACCAGAGCAACACCGCGCAGGTCGACGGCTCCGCGTTCACGTCGATCAACCAGGGCAACGAGAACGTGTCCGTCAACTTCACGCCGCTCTGGTGGTGAGCTGAGGGGGCGGCGCGGTCGCGCTGCCGCGCCGTCCCCTCTGCTGCTTTGCGGGTGTGCTTCTTGGGGTCGCAGTGCGTCCGGGCGGCGGTGCTTCGGTGCCGTCGCCCCGGCGTTTCTCGTACCCGGGGGCGGGGTGGAGGTGGGTCCGGGTGGCCGTTCTGGGGCGGGTCCGTGTCGTGCGGGTCGGAGCGGGGTGCCTCGGAGGGTCTCAGGGACTGACCCGTAGTACCCCTCCCCTTCTCGTCCACCCAGAGGAGGTGGGGGCAACACCACCCCTACAACCTGAGGCGGACGCCCCTTCGGGACCTGCGGCCGATCCGCCGGGTGCCCTCCCGCTCATAGCGTTGAGCCATGACCACACTCGTCTGCACCAGCGCTTCGAACGCCGCCACCGGCCAGGCACCGGCCTCGGCCGCGGCGAGGACGCAGACCTTCCCGTACCCCTCGTTCTCGTCGTACGTGGAGGCCCGCCAGCCGGTGCTGCTGCGTACCGCCCGGTCGCTCACCGCGAATCCGAGCGACGCGGAGGACCTGCTGCAGACCGCACTCACCAAGACCTACGTGGCCTGGGAGCGGATTGAGGACCACCGCGCCCTGGACGGTTACGTCCGCCGCGCGCTGCTGAACACCCGGACGTCGCAGTGGCGCAAGCGCAAGATCGACGAGTTCGCCTGCGACGAGCTGCCCGAGCCGGAGCCCGTGACCGGCGGCGACGATCCTGCCGAGCGCCAGGCACTGCACGACGCCATGTGGCGGGCGATCACGAAGCTGCCCGCCCGGCAGCGCGCGATGGTCGTCCTCAGGTATTACGAGGACCTCAGCGAGGCCCAGACGGCCGAAGTGCTCGGAGTTTCCGTGGGCACGGTGAAGTCTGCGGTCTCCCGGGCGCTCGGCAAGCTCCGTGAGGACCCTGAGCTGGGGATTGTCCGGTGATGGGGGGATCTGTGTACCTCGGGTGGGCTTGCCTGTCGGGTATCGCCGGCTGATCGATCACCCGGGACTAGTGACATACCGCGCGGTATGTGCGCAGAATCGGCGCAACCCTTACCGCCGCGTAGGCAATGTCGCCCCGGGAGGACACCGTGCTGAGCACGATGCAGGACGTACCGCTGCTGATATCGAGGATCCTGACCCACGGGTCGACCGTCCACGGCGCCTCGCAGGTGACCACCTGGACCGGTGAGGGCGAACCGCACCGCCGCTCCTTCGCCGAGGTCGGCGCCCGCGCCGCCCAGCTCGCGCACGCCCTGCGCGAGGACCTCGGGGTCCGCGGCGACGAACGGGTCGCGACGCTCGCCTGGAACAACGCCGAGCACGTCGAGGCCTACTTCGCGATCCCCTCCATGGGCGCGGTCCTGCACACGCTCAACCTCCGCCTCCCGCCCGAGCAGCTGGCCTGGATCGTCAACCACGCCGCCGACCGGGTCGTGATCACGAACGGTTCGCTGCTGCCGCTGCTCGCTCCGCTGCTGCCGCATCTCAAGACGGTCGAGCACGTCGTCGTCACCGGACCCGGTGACCGCTCGCCGCTGGACGGCGCCGACGCCCGGGTGCACGAGTACGAGGACCTGATCGCGGGGAAGCCGACCACGTACGACTGGCCCGAGCTGGACGAGCGGGCCGCCGCCGCCATGTGCTACACGTCCGGCACCACCGGCGACCCCAAGGGCGTGGTCTACAGCCACCGTTCCATCTACCTGCACTCCATGCAGGTCAACATGGCCCAGTCGATGGGGCTGACCGACGAGGACACCTCGCTGATCGTGGTGCCGCAGTTCCACGTCAACGCGTGGGGGCTGCCGCACGCCACCTTCATGACCGGCGTCAACATGCTGATGCCGGACCGCTTCCTGCAGCCCGCACCCCTCGCCGCGATGATCGAGGCGGAGCGCCCGACGCACGCCGCCGCGGTCCCCACCATCTGGCAGGGCCTGCTCGCCGAGCTGACGGCAACGCCCCGCGACGTCTCCTCCCTCACCCAGGTCACCATCGGCGGCTCCGCCTGTCCCTCGTCGCTGATGGAGGCGTTCGACGCGCTCGGCATGCGGGTCTGCCACGCCTGGGGCATGACGGAGACCTCCCCGCTCGGCACCGTCGCCCGGCCGCCGGCCCACGCGCTCGGTACGGAGCAGGAGTTCGCCTACCGCCTCACGCAGGGCCGTTTCCCGGCCGGTGTCGAGGCCCGCCTCACCGGTCCCGGTGGCGAGCGCCTGCCCTGGGACGGCGAGTCCGCCGGTGAGCTGGAGGTCCGCGGCAACTGGATCGCCGGTGCCTACTACGACGGCCCGGACGCCGGCCCGCTGCGCCCCGCCGACAAGTTCAGCGAGGACGGCTGGCTGAAGACCGGCGACGTCGGCACCATCTCCGCCGACGGCTTCCTCACCCTCACCGACCGCGCCAAGGACGTCATCAAGTCCGGCGGCGAGTGGATCTCCTCCGTCGAGCTGGAGAACGCCCTGATGTCCCACCCGGACGTCGCCGAGGCCGCCGTGGTCGCCGTCCCGGACGACAAGTGGGGCGAACGGCCGCTGGCCACCGTCGTCCTCAGGGAGGGCGCGAGCGTCGGCTTCGAGGAGCTGCGCACCTTCCTCGCCGAGGAGGGCAGGATCGCCAAGTGGCAGCTCCCGGAGCGCTGGACGGTGGTCGAGTCGGTGCCGAAGACGAGCGTCGGCAAGTTCGACAAGAAGGTGCTGCGCAGGCAGTACGCCGACGGCGGGCTGGACGTCACCCGGCTCTGACCGGCGCCCTTCCCGTCTGCCGGCCTCTGCGGCGGACGGCCCTGCGGCGGACGGCCTCCGCCGGGTGGCAGGGACCCGTGGTCCCTGCCGGGCGGCCGGGGCCGGCGCGGGGCTTTCCGCCGGACGGCCGGGACCGAGGGCTCCCCGCCCGGCGGCCGGGACCCGGGACTTTCCGCGCGGCGGTGTCGGCCGCGTGGGAGCGGGGCCCTCAGCCGTCAGTAGTCGTCAATAGTCCTCAGTAGTCCTCAGTAGTCCTCAGTAGTCCTCAGTAGTCCTCAGTAGTCCTCAGTTCGTTCCGATCCGCGAGAGCAGCTCGACGATCCGGGCCTGTACCTCGCCGCTGGTCGAACGCTCCGCCAGGAACAGCACCGTCTCGCCCGAGGCCAGCCGCGGCAGGTCGGCCTGGTCGACGGCAGCGGTGTAGACGACGAGCGGGGTGCGGTTGAGCTGCCCGTTCGCGCGCAGCCAGCCGACGATCCCGGCGGAGCCGTCCTGGCGCCGCTGGACCTGCATCAGGTCCATCACGACCAGGTTCGGCCGGAACTGCCCCGCCAGCGTCACCGCGTCCGTGTCACTCGCCGCCCGCGCCACCTGCATCCCGCGCCGCTCCAGGGTCGCGGTCAGCGCGAGCGCGATCTCCGCGTGCTCCTCGATCAGCAGCACGCGCGGCGGATGCTGCTCACTGTCCCGGGGCGCGAGCGCCTTCAGCAGTACGGCGGGGTCGGCACCGTAGGCGGCGTCCCGGGAGGCCTGTCCGAGTCCGGCCGTCACCAGTACCGGCACCTCGGCCGCCACCGCCGCCTGTCGCAGCGACTGGAGCGCCGTACGGGTGATCGGCCCGGTCAGGGGGTCCACGAACAGCGCGGCGGGGAACGCCGCGATCTGCGCGTCCACCTCCTCGCGCGAGTGGACGATCACCGGCCGGTAGCCCCGGTCGCTGAGCGCCTGCTGCGTGGAGACGTCAGGTGCGGGCCAGACCAGCAGTCGGCGCGGGTTGTCCAGCGGCTCCGGCGGCAGCTCGTCGTCCATCGGCTGCGGACGCGGCGGGTCGGCCACCTCCACGGCACCGCCGGGGCCGTCCAGCGGTTCGGGGCCCTCGGCGGCGTTCTCGTCCGGTGCCCCTATCGCGTAGGACCGCCCGGCGCCCTCGGTGACCGGCGCGAGCCGCGGCTGGCCACCGCCCAGGGACGGCTGCTCCTGCCCCTGCGGCTGGGGCTGGGGCTGCCCCGGTCCGTGCCCCTGCCGCTTGGCCGGCGCGGCGGCGGGCGGCTGCTCGGCCGGAGGGTGTGGGCGGGCCGACGGGTCGGGGCGGGCGGGCTGGTCCGAACGTGCGG
>NZ_JACBYP010000214.1 GCF_018982965.1 Streptomyces mayonensis
TCACCCGACCGCACACCCGCCACATCCACCAACGCATAGAACGCCGTCACAAAAGCCACCGGCACCGACGCCGCCTCGACGAACGACCACCCCTCCGGAACCCCCACCACCACCCGCTCATCCACCACGGTGGACGAGCCGAACCAGTCGCCGCCCAGCCCCATCACCCGGTCGCCGACGGCCACGCCGGTCACTCCGGGGCCGATCTCGGTGACCACTCCTGCGCCTTCGCTGCCCATGCGCGCGCTCTCCGCGCCGGGGTAGGTGCCCAGCGAGATCAGCACGTCGCGGAAGTTGACGCCGGCCGCGCGGACGTCGACGCGTATGTCGCGCTCGCCGAGCGGCCGGGCCGCCGCCGTCTCCGGAGCCGGGGCGATCCCGTCGAGCGCGGCGCCTGGCGTGGTCCGCAACCGCCAGGGCGCCTCGGGGAGTCCGGGGGTGTTCGGTACCGCGGTGAGGCGCGGGACGAGGGCCTCGCCCCGCCGGATCGCCAGTTGCGGCTCCCCGGTGCCGAGGGCGGAGGGCAGGGCGGCGAGTGAACCCGGGTCGTGGTCGAGGTCGGCCAGGACGAACCGGCCGGGGTGTTCCGACTGCGCGGAACGCACCAGGCCCCAGACTGGCGTGGCCGCGAGGCCCGGCACGCCCTCGCCCGGCCCCGCCGCGACGGCTTCCCGGGTGAGCAGCACCAGCTTGGCGCCGGTGGCGGCGAACGCCTCGTCGGCCAGCCAGGACTGCACGAGGTCCAGCGCGCGCCCGGCGGCGGCCAGCGCCTCCTGCGCCGTGTCCCCTTCGGCGCCGGCCGGGAGCGCCGGGCCCTGGGCCGTGCTCGCCAGCACGTACGCCGGTGCCGGGCACCGGCCGTCGGCCAACTGCTCGGCCAACTGCTCGGCCAGGCCGGTCAGATCGTCATGGCGTGACGTGCCGGCGTCGAGCCCGGCACCGGGGATCTCCGGGCCGACGAACGCGAGGACCGGTGCGGCCGCGGGCTCCGTGCCGGCGGCCGGCACCGGTACGGGGGTCCAGTGCACACGGTGCAGGGTGCCCGCGCCCCGGCCGGCCGCCGTGCCGGCGTCCTGGAGCGGGCGGGTCACCAGTGTGTCGGCGGATGCCACCGGCCGGCCCGCCTCGTCCGCCAGCAGCACCGACATCCCACCGCCGGTGACCGGCGCGAGCCGCACCCGCAGGCGCGACGCTCCGGTGGCGTACAGCGAGACACCGGTCCACAGGAACGGCAGTTCGACGGAGGTGAGGTCGTCCGCGCGGGCCGGCCAGGCGTGCAGGGCGGCGTCCAGCAGTGCCGGGTGCAGGCCGAATCCGTCGGCGGCCGCACGTGCCTCGTCGGGCAGGGTGACCTCAGCGTAGATCTCGTCGCCCCGGCTCCAGACCGTGCCGAGGCCGCGGAAGGCCGGGCCGTAGGACAGTCCGGCGGCGGCGAGCCGCTCGTACAGCCCACTCGTGTCGACCTGCCGGGCGCCGTCGGCGGGTGGCCAGTCGTCGAGGCCGGCGGGTTCGTGCCGGTCGGGGGCGGCGGTGAGGGTGGCGCGGGCGTGCCGCGTCCAGACGCCCTCGGTGTCGCAGACGTACACGCCCACGGCACGGCGGCCGTCGCCGTCCTCGGGGCCGCCCACCATCACCTGGACGCGCAGAGCGCCGCGGTCGGCGGGGAACACGATCGGCGTCTCGATGCTCAGTTCCTCCAGCCGGTCGCAGCCGACGGCGTCTGCGGCGCGCAGCACGGTCTCGACGAGGGCGCTGCCCGGGACGACCGCCCGGCCCCCCACCGTGTGGTCGGCCAGCCACGGGTGGGTGCGCAGTGACCAGCGGCCGGTGAACAGGTGGCCGTCGCAGTCGGGCAGGGGCACGCCCGCGTCGAGCAGCGGGTGCCCGACGGGTTCCATGCCGGTCGCGGCGGCGTCCACGACGGCGGACGTGCCGGAGTCGAGCCAGTGCCGGCGGCGCTGGAAGGCGTAGGTGGGCAGGTCGACGCGGGCGGCTCCGGTCGCGTCGAACACGCGGGACCAGTCCACCCGCGTTCCGGCGGCGTGGGCCTCGGCGAGGGACCTGAGCAGCCGGGGTTCGCCGCCGTCGCCGCGCCGCAGCGTCCCGACCACCGACACGTCGCTGCCGTGGTCCTCGGCGGTCCGCTCGACACCGGGGGTGAGCACCGGGTGCGGGCTGACTTCGACGAAGTGGCGGAAGCCCGCGTCGAGCAGACCGCGCACGGTGTCCTCGAAGCGGACCCGGGAGCGGAGGTTGCGGTACCAGTAGGCGGCGTCCAGCGTGGTCGTGTCGGCCTTCCCGGCGGTCACGGTGGAGTGGAACGGTACGTCGGAGGGACGCGGGGACAGGCCGGACGCCGCCTTCTCGACCTCGGCGCGGATCTCCTCCACGTGGACCGAGTGGGAGGCGTAGTCGACCGGGATGCGGCGGGTGCGCACGCCGTCGGCCTCGTAGGCGGCCAGCAGTGCGTCCAGGGCGGCGGCGTCGCCGGAGACCACGACGTGCGAGGGGCCGTTGACCGCGGCGACGGACAGGGCGCCGCGGTGGGACTCGACGACGCGGCGCACGTCGTCCGCGGGTGCCGTGACGGAGGCCATGCCCCCACGCCCGGCGAGTGCCGTCAGTGCCCGGCTGCGCAGCGCCACCACCCGCGCCCCGTCCTCGAGGGTCAGCGCGCCCGCGACCACCGCGGCGGCGATCTCGCCCTGCGAGTGGCCCACGATCGCGGCCGGCCGGACGCCGTAGGACTGCCACACCTCGGCCAGCGACACCATGACCGCCCACAGCGCGGGTTGGACGACCTCCACCCGCTCCAGCGCCGCCTCGTCCCGCAGCGCTTCGAGCAGGGGGACGTCCAGATGGGGTGCGAGCGCCGCCGCGCACTCGTCCATGCGGCGCGCGAAGACCGGGGAGGTGCCGAGCAGTTCCACCGCCATCCCGGTCCACTGCGACCCCTGGCCCGGGAAGACGAAGACGGGGCCGATCGAGTCGCGGACCGTGCCGGAGACGAGTGCGACGGGCTCCGCGCCGGACGCGTACTGCCGCAGCAGGTCCGCGCCTTCGGCTCCGTCCCGGGTGAGGAGTACGGCCCGGTGGTCGAAGGCGGTGCGGGCGGTGGCGAGGGTGAGGCCGATGTCGGCGGGCGTCAGGTCGGGGTGCGCCTCGGTGTGGGCGGCGAGCCGTGCGCACTGGTCACGCAGGGCGGCGGCGGACTTGGCCGACAGGACCCACGGCACCAGCGGGAGCGTCCGGGCGGTACGGGCCTCTTCGGCGGCCGGTGCCTCAGCCGTCCGGAGCTCTTCGGTGGTCAGCGCATCGGCCGTCCGGAGCTCTTCGGCGGACGGTGCCTCTTCGAGGACGACGTGGACGTTGGTGCCGCTGACGCCGAACGACGAGACACCGGCGCGGCGCGGCCGCTCGCCCCGGGGCCAGGGGACGGCCCGGGTGAGCAGGCGCAGGGTACCGGCGGACCAGTCGACGTGCGGGGACGGCTCGTCGGCGTGCAGGGTGCGCGGCAGCTCCTGGTGCCGCAGGCCGAGTACGGTCTTGATGATGCCCGCGACGCCGGCGGCGGCCTGCGTGTGCCCGATGTTCGACTTCACCGACCCCAGCCACAGCGGCCGCTCGGGATCACGCCCCTGCCCGTACGTGGCCAGCAGCGCCCCGGCCTCGATCGGATCACCCAGCTTCGTACCCGTACCGTGCGCCTCCACCACGTCCACGTCCGACCCGTCCAGCCCGGCGTCCGCCAACGCCGCCCGGATGACCTGTTGCTGCGCGGGACCGTTCGGAGCGGAGAGTCCGCTGCTGGCGCCGTCCTGGTTGACCGCCGTGCCGCGGACGACGGCGAGGACGCGGTGGCCGTTGCGGCGTGCGTCGGAGAGCCGTTCGAGGCAGAGCACGCCGGCGCCCTCCGCCGGGCCGAAACCGTCGGCGGCGGCGGAGAACGGCTTGCACCGGCCGTCGGGGGCCAGGCCCCGCTGCCGGCTGAATCCCATGAAGGTGCCGAGCGTGGGCATGACGGTGACACCGCCGGCGAGGGCGAGGCCGCACTCGCCCTGGCGGAGCGAGCGCACGGCCAGGTGCAGGGCGACGAGGGACGACGAGCAGGCGGTGTCCACCGTGACGGCGGGGCCCTGCAGTCCGAGGGTGTACGCGATGCGGCCGGAGACGACGCTGGTGGTGGTGCCGGTCATCAGGTGTCCCTCGATGCCGTCGGCGGCGTCCAGGGGCGGCCCGTAGTCGAGCGCGACGGCGCCGACGAACACCCCGGCGGCACGGCCCTTGAGGGAGGCGGGGTCGATGCCCGCCCGTTCCACGGCCTCCCAGGACGCTTCGAGGAGGAGGCGCTGCTGGGGGTCCATCGCGTCGGCCTCGCGCGGGGAGATACCGAAGAAGCCGGCGTCGAAGTCGGCGGCGTCGTGCAGGAAGCCGCCCTCCCGCACGTAGGTGCGTCCGGGTGCGTCCGGGTCGGGGTCGTAGCGGGCGTCGAGGTCCCAGCCCCGGTCGTCGGGGAACGGGGTGATGGCGTCGCTCCCCTCGCGGACCAGGTGCCAGAGGTCCTCGGGGGTGGCGACGCCGCCGGGGAAGCGGCAGGCCATGCCGACGACCGCGATCGGCTCGTGGGCCGCGGCCTCGATCTCGCGCAGCCGACCCCGGGTGTCGTGCAGGTCGGCGGTCACCCGGCGCAGGTAGCCGAGGAGCTTGTCATCTTCCGGCATCAGGGCCTCACATGGTCTTGCCGCGGTGTCAGAGGTCGGACGGCGCGCACCTGGCCGCAGGGCGCCGGGGAGTGTGTCGTGGCGGTCAGTCGGAACCGAATTCCCGGTCGATGAAGTCGAAGAGTTCGTCGGCGTCCGCCGACTGCAGGTGCCCGGACACGTCGGACGCGTCGGACACGTCGGCCCCGGGGACGGCCGCCGGTGCGGCGGCACCGTGTGCCCCCCGTCGCGGTTCGGCGTCGGCATCGCCGGGTGCGCCTGCGGCTTCGTTCGCCGCCAGCGCTTCCGCGAGGTGCCGGGCGAGGCGGGTGGCGTCGGGATGGTCGAAGACCAGGGTGGCGGGCAGGGACAGGCCGGTCTCGGCCTTGAGCCGGTTGCGCAGTTCGACCGCGGTGAGCGAGTCGATGCCTAGGTCCAGGAACCCCCGTTCGGCGGGGATCGCGGTGGCCGAGTCGTACCCCAGCACGGTCGCCGTGTGTTCCCGAACGGTGCGCAGCACCAGCTGCCGCCGTTCGTCGTCGCCGAGCCCCTCGAGTCGCGCCGGCAGGGAGGGGCCGTCCGGCTGCCCGCCGTCCCCGGCGGAGGCGACAATGCGGCGCCGGACGGGTGCGGAGGCGGGTGGGTGGTCGCGCAGCATGGGCTGGACGGCGCCGTGGGCCCCGCCCGCGGCCAGGGCCCGGGGGTCGAAACGCGCGGCCACGACGAGGCTGTCCGCCGACCGTTCGGCGGTGTCGAGGAGTCGCAGTCCGTCCTGCGTCGACATCGGCAGCACACCCATACGACGCATCCGCGC
>NZ_JACBYP010000215.1 GCF_018982965.1 Streptomyces mayonensis
GGGCGCCTACGAGGAACCTCACGAGGACCGCTCACGAGGACCGCTCACGACGAAAAGGAACCACCCACCGTGTCCGCAGTCTCCGACCGCCTCCCCACCTTCCCCTGGGACAAGCTGGAGCCGTACAAGAAGACGGCCGCGGCCCACCCCGACGGCATCGTCGACCTCTCCGTAGGCACCCCCGTCGACCCGGTCCCCGAGCTGATCCAGAAGGCCCTGGTCGACGCGGCGGACTCCCCGGGCTACCCGACCGTCTGGGGCACCCCGGCACTGCGCGACGCGATCACCGGCTGGGTGGAGCACCGCCTGGGCGCCCGCGACGTCACCCACCGGCACGTGCTGCCGATCGTCGGCTCCAAGGAACTCGTCGCCTGGCTCCCGACCCAGCTGGGCCTCGGCCCCGGCGACAAGGTGGCCTTCCCGCACCTGGCCTACCCGACGTACGAGGTCGGCGCCCGCCTCGCCCGCGCGCAGTACGAGACGTACGCGCTGACACCGGGCGCCGACGCGCCGGACCCCACCGAGCTGGACCCGGCGGGCCTGAAGCTCCTGTGGCTCAACTCCCCGTCGAACCCGACCGGCCAGGTCCTCTCCAAGGCCGACCTGACCCGCATCGTGGCCTGGGCCCGCGAGCACGGCGTCCTCGTCGTCTCCGACGAGTGCTACCTGGAGCTGGGCTGGGAGGCCGCCCCGGTCTCGGTCCTGCACCCGGACGTCAACGGCGGCTCGTACGACGGCCTCGTCGCCGTCCACTCCCTCTCCAAGCGCTCCAACCTCGCGGGCTACCGCGCGGCGTTCCTGGCCGGCGACCCGGCGGTCCTGGGCCCGCTCCTCGAGATCCGCAAGCACGGCGGCATGATGACCTCGGCGCCGACCCAGGCGGCGGTGGTGGCGGCCCTCGGCGACGACGAGCACGTCCGCGTCCAGCGCGAACGCTACGCGGCCCGCCGCACGGTCCTGCGCGAGGCCCTGCTCGGCCACGGCTTCCGCATCGAGCACAGCGAGGCCAGCCTCTACCTCTGGGCCACCCGCGACGAGTCCTGCTGGACCACGGTGGCCCACCTGGCCGACCGGGGCGTCCTGGTGGCCCCGGGCGACTTCTACGGCCCCGCGGGGGCACGGTTCGTCCGCGTCGCCCTGACGGCGACGGACGAACGCGTCCAGGCGGCGGTGGCGAGGCTGACCACCTGAGCCGGCCGACGCCTGTCCGCCCGCCACACCCGCGACCCGTCCGCCACACCCCCGACCCGTCCGCCACACCCGCGACCCGTCCGCCACGTCCGGCCGCCACCCCCACCGTGCCGACGCGGGCACGCGAAACGCCGGGTCCCGGGGAACGAACCCCGGAACCCGGCGCCGTGGCGGTACTGGCGCTCAGCCGCCCAGGGGAAGCCCCTGCACCGGCAGTCCGCCCTTGCCCAGCGCGTCCGTCGGCAGGCCGCCCTGCGTGGCGGTCTGCGCGGTGTCACCGACGATGTCCCCGGCGGCGCCCGCCGCGCCACCGGCGGCGTCCTGTGCGGCCGGCGTGGCCTTCTTGACGACCGAGCCACCGGCCTTGCCGGCGGTCGGCACGGCCGTCTGGACCGCCTTGCCGCCGGTCTCGCCCGCCGTCCCGGTGACGTTCTGGGCCGCGGAGTCGACGGTGCTGCCGACGTTCGCCCCGTCCAGGGCGGTCAGGCCCCCGAGGTCCGGGGTGGCCGGCAGTTCGGGAGCCGCGCTGGCGGAGCCGGCCGCACCGACCCCGGCGGCCGCTCCCGCAGCGACGAGCAGCGCGGCACGGGCGATCCGGCGGGTCAGGGGGAGGGACATGATGCTCCTTAGACGGAAGTCAACGGTGTTCAGAAACGGTCAGGATGAGGAATCCCGCCGCGCCCGGCGAGTCGTCGTCGCGTTCGTTGTCGAGTTCGTCGTCCGGGCTCGGACGCAGTGACTACCGCTCGAAGTCCGCGAAGGTTGCGGCGGGCCAACGTAAAGAGTTGGTAATGCGTCGCATTATCAGGTGCACAGAAAAACGGGCAAAAGGGTGCTGGTAAGAAAGTCTGCCGAATCCTTACAGCCCTTGATTTCTCCGGGCTCCGACCGCCCCGGAACCGGCATCGTGAAAACGTCCGCCGCGCGTCGCCCCCACGCCCGCGCGGACAACGCCTACGGGTGAAGCCTCGTACAGGTGACCGTCGGACCGCGGTCCACGCGGTGGCCCGTACCGCCCCGTCGCACCTCTACCGCGCGTACCGTGCGGTCGTGATCTGCACCGAACCCCCGGCCCGCTCGGCGCCCTTGGTGCCGGACGCACCCGTCGGACGCCACTTGCTGGCGGTGTTGCCCGCGGTCCACACCCGGCCCGCGTAGGAGACGTCCTGGATGCGCAGCGCGGACGCGTTGGCCACCGCCCAGTGGGCCAGCTGCCAGCCCCGTCGCGCGCGCTCCTCCGGCGACGCACCGCTGTCCGCCGTCACCGGCAGGGTCACGGTCCGCTCGTCCGCCGAGCCTCCGCGAGCGCCCTGCGTGCCCGCGGTCGGCGTGGCCGCGTCGGCGGACGCTGCCGTGGCGTCGGCCACCTCTGCGGCCGCCGGCTGGAGCACCGAGGGCCCGAAGTCCCGTACCAGCGCGGCACGGACCGCCTCCGGCCCCTGAGCGCGGCTCGTCTCGGGAGGCCCGTCGCAGGTCAGCGTCGCGGCGGAGCGACCGGTCAGGGCGCCGGCGAGCAGCAGGGCGTCGGCTTCGTGCTTGGTGTACGCGTACGGGTGGCCGCTGCGCTGCACGCTCTGGGCGGCGTCGGTCAGCGACAGGTCCAGGTAGTCCGGCACCTTGACCAGGTGGTCGTAGAACTGGCCCGCCGAGTACGCCGGGTCCATGATCTGCTCCTGCGTGCCCCAGCCCCACATGGGCCGCTGCTGGAACAGGCCGAGCGAGTCCTTGTCGCCGTGGTCGAGGTTGCGCAGCGCCGACTCCTGCAGCGCGGTCGTCAGCGCGACCGCGACCGCCCGCTCGGGCAGCTTGCGGGCGGTGCCCACGGCGGTGATCGTCGCCGCGTTCACCGCCTGCTCCGGCGTGAACTCGTAGGCCGCCCCGTCGCCCTTGCCGGACACCACGGTGCACTTCGGGTCGCCCGGGCCCCCGCTGACGTACTGCGCCGTCAGATACCCGGCGACGGCGAGCAGGACCATGCAGGCGGCGCCCGAACGGACGAGGCGACCGCGGCGTCTGGGAGGCGGCGAGGGCGAGAGCACGCGTACAAGGTACTGGAGGGTAGGGCCCGGTGTGTGCCGGGTACGGACAGTGCCCGAAAGGGCACGCACGTTAGGGTCGGGCCATGGCCGACACCCCGCTTGACCTCACACTGGATGCCGCGGAGCTTACCGCGCGGCTCGTCGACTTCCCCTCCGAGAGCGGCACCGAGAAGCCGCTGGCGGACGCGGTCGAGGGTGCCCTGCGCGCCCTGCCGCACCTGTCGGTCGAGCGGTACGGCAACAACGTCGTCGCCCGCACCGAGCTGGGCCGCGCGGAGCGCGTGATCCTCGCCGGCCACATCGACACGGTGCCGATCGCCGGCAACGTCCCCTCCCGGCTGGACGCGGACGGGGTCCTGTGGGGCTGCGGCACCTGCGACATGAAGGCGGGGGTCGCCGTGCAGCTGCGCATCGCGGCGACCGTCCCGGAGCCCAACCGGGACCTCACCTTCGTCTTCTACGACAACGAGGAGGTCGCCGCCGACCTCAACGGCCTGGGACACGTCGCCGACGCCCATCCCGAGTGGCTGGAGGGCGACTTCGCGGTGCTCCTGGAACCGTCGGACGGCCAGGTGGAGGGCGGCTGCCAGGGGACGCTTCGGGTGCTGCTGAAGACGACGGGGGAGCGGGCGCACTCCGCGCGGAGCTGGATGGGCGCCAACGCGATCCACGCCGCCGCCCCGATCCTCGCGCGTCTGGCGGAGTACGAGCCCCGCTACCCGGTGATCGACGGCCTGGAGTACCGCGAGGGCCTCAACGCGGTCGGCATCACGGGCGGGGTGGCGGGCAACGTCATCCCCGACGAGTGCGTCGTCACCGTCAACTTCCGCTACGCCCCCGACCGCAGCCCCGAAGACGCCCTCGCCCACGTGCGCGAGGTCTTCGCGGACTGCGGGATCGAGGAGTTCGTGGTCGACGACCACAGCGGCGCCGCCCTGCCCGGCCTGTCCCACCCGGCCGCGGCGGCCTTCATCGAGGCCGTGGGCGGCACCCCGCAGCCCAAGTACGGCTGGACGGACGTGTCGCGCTTCTCCGCCCTCGGCGTCCCGGCCGTCAACTACGGGCCGGGCAACCCGCACCTGGCGCACCGGCGCGACGAGCGGGTCGAGGTCGCGAAGGTACGGGCGGGGGAGGAGCGCCTGCGCTCCTGGCTGACGGCGTGATCCACTACGGGACCCACTACGAGATGCCTTACGAGATCCATTACGTGATCCACTACGGCATCCACCGCGGGTTTACGTCGCTGCGTGGCGGACATGCTGAGGTCCCTCGTACGTAACCCGCGTAGATCTACGCTGAGGTGGAACGACCTGCGACTGGAGGGAGCGCCCATGCCTACCGGCAACCCCGAGGGCAAGAAGCAGCCACCGGAGGAACAGCGCCTGGGCCCGGTCCTCCGGAGGGGGGACCAGGTGCAGCGGAGCACCACGGACCAGCGGCTGCTGGACGAGCGTGCGCCGACCGACTGGGTGCACACCGACCCCTGGCGCGTCCTGCGCATCCAGTCGGAGTTCATCGAGGGCTTCGGCACGCTCGCCGAACTGCCGCCCGCCATCAGCGTCTTCGGCTCCGCCCGGACACCGGCCGACTCGCCGGAGTACGAGGCGGGGGTGCGGCTGGGCCGCGGCCTGGTGGAGGCGGGCTTCGCGGTCATCACCGGCGGCGGCCCCGGCGCCATGGAGGCGGCCAACAAGGGGGCCCTGGAAGCGAAGGGGACGTCGGTCGGCCTCGGTATCGAGCTGCCCTTCGAACAGGGCCTCAACCCCTACGTCGACATCGGCCTGAACTTCCGTTACTTCTTCGTCCGCAAGATGATGTTCGTGAAGTACGCGCAGGGGTTCGTCGTCCTGCCCGGCGGTCTCGGCACCCTCGACGAACTCTTCGAGGCCCTCACCCTGGTCCAGACCCAGAAGGTGACCCGCTTCCCCATCGTCCTCTTCGGCTCCGAGTACTGGGGCGGCCTGATCGACTGGCTCCGGGGCACCCTGGTCGCCCAGGGCAAGGCGGCGGAGAAGGACCTCCTCCTCTTCCACGTCACGGACGACGTGGACGAGGCGGTGGCCCTGGTCTCCAAGGAGGCGGGCCGCTAGAGGGGTTCCGGCCGCCGCCTCTGACAGGGCCGAGGGTCCGTTTGGGATGCAGGCGGCGCGGAGCGCGGGGCGCGGGGCGCGG
>NZ_JACBYP010000216.1 GCF_018982965.1 Streptomyces mayonensis
GAGTGGGTCCGCCGGAGGGGGTGGGGCGGGTCATGGCAGTTCCTTCAGGCCGAGGTCCGTCAACAGGTCGCGGGCGAGGGTGAGCTCGGCGGCGATGCCGTCGGTGAGCTGGCCGCGGGCGCGGGGCCGCAGCTCGGGCGGGAGAGCCTGCCAGGTGTAGGTCTCGACCTCGAGGTGGCGGGTCAGGGGGTGCGGGCCGCCCACGAGCCGGGTCAGCACGGCCTTGAGTACGGGGAGAGTGGAGGTGAGGGGCGCGGCGGGGGCCGCGTGCAGCGGGACGTGGAAGTGGGAGCGCCAGGGTGCGGTGTCCGGCAGGGGGGCGCCGTCCGCGAGGGCCTCGTCGAGGTCGTCGGTGCCCTGCCGGCCGCCGGACGGGGTGGTGGTGCGGGTCTGATGCAGGAAGCGCGGCTCGGCGAAGGCGGCGAGCGCCTCTCGGACCGCGGGTTCGGCGGGCTGTTCGGCGTGCAGGGCGGCGGACAGCTGGGACTTGACGACGGGTACGCGGGCGGCCGTGAGGGCGTCCAGAGCGGTGTGCGGGTCTTCGAAGGAGGTGGCGAGGTGGCAGGTGTCGACGCAGATGCCGACGCGGTCGTGGCCGATCGCGGTCAGCGGGGCGATGGCGTCGTGGGTGGTCTCGACGACGCAGCCCGGTTCGGGTTCCAGGCCGATGCGGATGGAGCGGCCGGTCAGTTCGTGGAGGGCGTCGAGGCGTTCGGCGAGGGTGACCAGGGCGGCGCGTGCCTTGTCGGCGCGGGTCTCGTCGTAGGCCGTGCGCCAGGCGAGCGGCAGGGTGGAGATGGTGCCGTCGGTGACGTCGTCGGGCAGCAGGCCGGCGAGCAGCCGGGCCAGGGAGGTGGTGTGCTCGAGGCGTTCGGGATCGGCCCAGTCGGGTTTGTAGACGCGGTACTTGACCTCTTCGGCGCCGAAGCCCTCGTAGGGGAAGCCGTTGAGGGTGACGACCTCCAGGCCGCGCCGGTCGAGTTCGGTGCGCAGTCCGCGCAGGGCCGCGGGGTCGGTGACCAGGGCGTGGGCGGCGTCGCGGGCGAGCCACAGCCCGATGCCGAGCCGGTCGCGGCCCAGGCGGCGGCGGACCGGCTCGCAGTGGTCGCGGAGCTGGGCGAGGACGCCGTCGAGGGTTTCGGCGGGGTGGACGTTGGTGCAGTAGGCGAGGTGGACGGTGGAGCCGTCGGGGTGCCGGAAGCGCATGGCTCACTCCCCGCCGCGCAGGATGGAGTTGCCCTCGTGGGTGGCGTCGCCCGAGGCCACGTCGAGTTCGAGGCGCCCGCTGAGGCCGTAGAAGGCGACGGGATTGCGCCACAGCACCCGGTCGACGTCGTCCTCGGTGAAGCCCTCTGCGAGCATCAGGTCGCCGACCTTGCGGGTCTTGAGCGGATCGCTTCTGCCCCAGTCGGCGGCGGAGTTCACGAGTACCTGCTCCGGGCCGTACTCGCGCAGCAGGGCGACCATCCGGGCCTCGTCCATCTTGGTGTCCGGGTAGACGGAGAAGCCGAGCCAGGCGCCGCTGTCCTTGGCCTCCTTGACGGTGGTCTCGTTGAGGTGGTCGACCAGCACCCGGTCCGTGGGCAGGGCGGACTCGCGGACCGCGTCGAGGGTGCGGCGCAGGCCGGCGAGCTTGTCGCGGTGCGGGGTGTGGACGAGGGCGGGCAGGCCGTGGTCGGCGGCGAGCTGGAGATGGGTGGCCAGGGCGGTGTCCTCGGCGGGTGTCATCGCGTCGTAGCCGATCTCACCGACCGCCACCACCCGGTCCTTGACGAGGTAGCGGGGCAGTTCGTCGAGGACGGGCAGGCACCGGGGGTCGTTCGCCTCCTTCGGGTTGAGGGCGATCGTGCAGTGGTGGGCGATGCCGTACTGGGCGGCGCGGAAGGGCTCCCAGCCGAGCAGGGCGTCGAAGTAGTCACGGAAGGAGGCGGGCGAGGTGCGCGGCTGGCCCAGCCAGAAGGAGGGCTCGACGAGGGCGCGGACACCGGCCGCGTACATGGCCTCGTAGTCGTCGGTGGTGCGGGAGGTCATGTGGATGTGGGGGTCGAAGATGCGCATCAGGACTCCTTGCCGTGGGGGTCGGCGGTGCCGGGCGCGGGAGGCGCTGACTCGGTCAGGGCCAGGACGCGGTGCAGGTCCTCGGGGACGGTGCGGCCCGCGGCGGTGCGTTCGGCGGCGTAGTCGGCGAGCATGCGGGCGAGTTCGTCGTCGCCGTGGGCCCGGCGGGCGAGGTCCGCCACGCTGTCGACGGGGACACCGGTGAACAGGCACTTGAGGACGGCGTGCCGCCACTGGTGGGCGTCGAGGTGGCGGGCGGCGTACGGGCCGAGGGCGGCGGCGACGAGCCGGGTGTCGTTGGTGCGCAGGGCGTCCTCGACCAGCGGCAGGGCGTCCGGTCCCGGCACGAGGTGGGGCAGCGCGTGCAGGACGGCACGGCGTTCGTCAGCGGTGCCCTGGGAGTACACCCGGGTCAGGGCCTCCCGGTCGGCGCGCGCGGCGTGCAGGACGAGGACGCGGGCGGCGTCGGCGTGGGCGGGCCCGCAGCGGCGGCCGGCCTCGGCGAGGCGCAGCTCCCAGACGGAGATGGGCCCGTGGGTGCCGGGGTGGGCGGCGGCCTCGTCCAGGGCCTGGTCCAGCCAGGCGCGGGCGGCCGGGCCGAGTCGGGCGGCGAGGACGGAGCGCAGGTCGGCCGGCGGGATCCGGGCGGGGGTGGTGCCCTGGGGTTCCGGCCCGGCGGGGGTGCCGTCCGCGTCCTGGGTGCGGGTGACGTGGGCGGCGTGTGGCTGCGTCATGGTGGCTCCCTTCAGTGGGTGGCGGAGGGCTCGCCCGGGCGGTCGGTACGGAGGGCCGCCGCCGCGGCCCGGCGCAGGAACGGGAGGGAGTGTGCGGCGAACTGGGGTCCGGCGTGGGAGTGGCGGGGCAGTTCGACGACGGTCAGGCCCTGGTAGCCGGTGGCGGCGAGGGCTTCGAGCACGGGCGGGAAGTCGATCTCGCCGTCACCGAAGGGGAGGTGTTCGTGGACGCCGCGGCGCATGTCCTCGATCTGCACGTAACGCAGCCAGGGAGCGGCGGCGCGTACGCAGTCGGCGGGAGGGAGCGGTTCGAGGCACTGGCAGTGGCCGATGTCCAGGGTGAGACCGAGGTGTCCGGGGTCGCCGAGGGCACGGCGCAGGGTGTGGAAGTCGGCGAGGGTGGACAGGAGGTGGCCCGGTTCGGGCTCCACGGCGAGGGGGACGCCCTCGGTGGCGGCGGCGTCGAGCACGGGAGCGAGGGTCTCGGCCAGGCGCTTCCAGGCCGTCTCCTCGTCCGTGCCCTCCGGGGTGACGCCGCTGAAGCAGTGCACGGCGTGGGCCCCGAGGTCGGCGGCGACGCGCACGGCGCGCACGAGGAGGTCGGCGCGGCGGGCGCGGTCGTCCGGGTCCGGGTCGAGCAGGGAGGGGCCGTGCTTGCGGCGCGGGTCGAGCACGTAGCGGGCGCCGGTCTCCACGGTGACGCCCAGCCCGAGGGCGTCCAGCCGCCGGGCGACGTGGCGGGTGCGGGCGGTCAGGTCGGCGGCGAGTGGGTCGAGGTGCATGTGGTCGAGGGTCAGGCCGACGCCGTCGTAGCCCAGGTCGGCGAGGAGACCGAGGGCGTCGTCGAGCCGGAGGTCGGCGAGGCCGTTGGTGCCGTAGCCGAAGCGGACCGGGGCCGGGCGGGCGCCGTCGCCGGGGCCTGTCGGCAGGTGCCGGGGCGCGGTCCCCCCGCCGGGACGCGAGTAGGTGCCGCGGGGGGTGGGCCCGGCCGGGTTCCCGTCGGGCTGCGCCATGCGGCCGGGGGGCTCGGGTGCCCCCGGCGCGGTTCCGTTGCCCCCGGGGGCCGTGCCGGCGGGCGCAGCCCTGCTGCCGGCGGGCGACGCCGGTCCCGGGTCGGCGTCCCCGGACGGCCGCTCGTCCGAGGGCCACGAAGGGCCGGTCGCGGCGGGCTCGGGCTCGGGGACGTGCGCGTGACCGGTATGGCCCGGGTCCGTATCCGGCCCCGGAACCGGGACCGGGACCGGGACCGGGACCGGGACCGGGACCGCACCCGCGCCCGCGGTTGCGCCTTCAGGGGTGGCTTCGTGTGTCTTGCGGTGCGGGGTGGCGCTCACGTGATGCTCACCTTCCTCATGGCGGCCCTCCGCGCGAACCGGCGGCCCGCCGGGGCGAGGACGGCGACCAGGAGGGACGTCGCGGTCGCGCCCGAGCGGGCGGCGAGTGCGGCCTGGAGCGGGATGGTGGCCCGGATGCCGCCGCCCACGGCGCGCTGGGTGAGCGGGGGCGACGGGTTGAGTGCGGCGTGGAAGTAGGGGCGGGCCGCCGTGGCGGCGTACGCGGCGCCCAGTGCGGCCGTGAGGGCGCGGGTGGGGCCCGGCAGGCCGGGGGCGGCTGCTGCCCGCCGGCCTGCCGGGAGTCGGGTGCGGCGGCGGGCGACCAGGCCGGTCAGCGTCCCCGTCGTCGCGAGGGCCGCCAGCGGGGCCAGGACCGAACCGCCGGTGGTCTCCCGGCGGGAGACGGCCGTCACCGCGAGGGTGTGGCTGCCGAGCAGCGCGGCGGAGGGCAGCGCCGACCGGGTGCCGCCGGTGGTGGCGGCCGCGCCCAGCAGGAGGTCGAGTCCGCGGGCGGCGGCCATGGCGGCCGGACCGGCGGGCGTGTGCTTCAGCGCGAGGTCGTAGGCCCAGACGGTGGCCGCCAGTGGCGCGGCGACCGCGAGCGCGGGCCGGCCCGCGCCGGCCGCCAGCGCCAGTCCCGCGCCGGTGAGCGCACCGGCGGCGGTGAGAGCGGCCGCCGGGCGGATGCGGCCGGACGGCAGCGGGCGGTGCGGGCGTTCCGCGGCGTCCTCGGCGCGGTCCGCCCAGTCGTTGAGGGCCATGCCGGCCTCGTACAGGCAGAGGGAGGAGCCGATGGCGAGGAGGGTGCGGGGGCCCGGGCGGGCACCGGCCGCCGCCGCGCCGGCCAGGGCGTCGCCGGGGACGGTGAACAGGGCGGGCAGGCGGAGGAGTTCGGCCCAGGCACCCGCGCGGGAGGTGCGGGTACCGGGCGGGCGGGGCCCGGTGCCGCCGGAGGG
>NZ_JACBYP010000217.1 GCF_018982965.1 Streptomyces mayonensis
CTGCACCGGGGTGCGGGACGTCGTGCCGCCGTCCTGTGCGGGGGCGCCGGGCGGGCGGGCGTTGTCCGGTACGGGTGCCTGCCCCTTGCCGGAGTCGCGCGGGGCCCGTTGTACGGGCGTGCGGGACGTCGTATCGCCGCCCTGTGCGGGAGTGTTGGACGACGGTACGGCGGAACGCTGCACCGGAGGCGTGGCCGCCGCAGGGCCGTCGCCACTCGCGCGCCGGTCGCGCCGTACCGGCGTACCGGACGACGTACTGCCGGATCCGGTGCCCGGCGTCGCCCCGGGGCGGGCTGCCGCTCGCTGCACGGGAGGGCCGGGCGGGGAGTCGGCGGCGGGCGTGGGGCGTTGCTGCGGGCGTACGGCACGCTGCGCCGGGGGAGCCGATGCCGGTGCCGATGCGGAGGGCGCAGAGGACGCCGTCGGGCCGGTGCCGGTGCCGGTGCCGGAACGGTCGGCCGGGGACGGGCCCCCGGACGGTGCGGCGCCGGGTTCCGCTCGGTCGCTGTCCGCCGGCGTCGACGAGGGCGCCGTTCCGGAGGAGTCCGGGGCGGAGTTGTCGGCCCGGCGGCTTGCGGGCAGGGCCCGGCGCTGTACGGCGGGTGTCCCGGTGGGGGCCTTGGTCAGCGCCTGCCGCGGACCGGGAGGGGCGGGCGGCACGGGCGTCACCTGTACCCCGCGGGCGGGCCGGGCCGGTGCGCCCGCCGGTGCCGAGGACGACGCCGACCCGGCGGAGCGCGCCCGCTGAACGGGCGCCGCCGCGGACGTGGCAGCCGGTGCCGGGGTGCCGGACGAACCGCCCCGCGCGCCGGAGCTGCGAGGAGCACCGGAAGCACGCGCGGCGGAAGAGGCGGGAGGAGCAGGAGAAGCAGCGGACGAGGAGGGGGAGGGGGACGAGGAGGGTGTCCGCGATCCGGTCCCCCGCGGTAGGGCCGAACCGCCCCGTGCCCCGGCGGCGGACCCCGTGGGCGCGGTCGGCGCGGGAGGGTCCGCGGGTATCGCCCGCAGCGGCGCGACCGGCATCCGCTGCACCGGTGCCGTGCCCGCCCCGGGCGTGAGCGGTGTGGACGGGTTCTGGCGCGCCGACGGGTCGAACGCGCCCGACAGGAGGCTGTCGCCCGACGCCGGGTTCAGCACCGCGGGGGACGGTGCCCCCGTGAACGACGGGTTCTGCCACGTCGGAAGGCGGCCGCCGAAACCGGCGTCCGCCACTCCCGCACGGGTCCCACCCGTCGTCCGCTGGATCGGCGGCAGGCCCGTCCAGGCGGCGACGGCGACGGGCCCGCGGCCGGTCGGGGCCGCCGAACCCGCGCCCGCGTCAGAAGCCGAGCCCGAGCGGGAGCCCGCATCCGAGCCCGAGCCGGTGTCCGGGCCGGAGCCCGGGCCCGTCTCCGGGCCGGAGCTCGAGCCGGGGAGCGGACGCGCGGAAGCCGCGGACGACGCGGCGGCCTCGCCCCCGCTCCCGTCCGCGCCGTCCCGACGTCCCCGCAGCCGGTCCAGGATTCCCACCGATCAGCCCTCCGCCGTGCCTCGCGTCACGAGGGACGCGATCTGGTCCGTGTACCGGCGGCGGTCCTGGTGCTCCAGGTCCAGGATCGCCTCCAGGCTCCAGTGGAAGTGGTAGGCCACGTACGCGATCTCCTCGTGCAGCCGGTCGGTCGCGTACGTCACGATTCCCCCAGGCGGCTCCCGCCGAGTTCCACCTCGAAGGGCTCCGAGCAGTGCGGGCACTCGACGGCCGCGCGGGTGTGCCCCTCCGCGTTGATCTGGCGGTAGAAGTCCTGGAGGAACGCCAGGTCGGAGGCGAACATGTTCTCCACGACGCCGTCGTGCACCATCGCCAGCGTGCCCAGCCGGGTGATGACCCGGCCGAGCAGCACCACCGACAGGTACGCCGGGTTCTCCTGCACCCGCACGTCGCGCAGCGGGATCAGCTCGTCCCGTGCCGTCGACAGGCGCATCACACCGTCCTTGTGCACGGTGCCCGACTCGTCGACGTACCCGCGCGGCAGTTCGAAGGGGAACTCGGTCCGCAGCTGCTGCCGCGGTGCCGCGTCGACAGGGGGCCCGGCGGGAGGGCCGGCCGGGGTGGCGGCCGGCGCCTCCGCCGCCGCGGCGGGTGCCTTGGCAGGCGTACGCCGCATTACTCGATGACCAGTTCTTCGAACACGATGGTGACGGTCTCGGTCAGCGCGGAGGCCTCGCCCGCCTTCACCGTGCTCGTGTCGATCTTGCTGCACCAGGCGTTGCGCAGGTTGTACCGCTTCACCGGGTTGTCCTCGAAGTCCATCATGATGATCGAGGCGTTCTTGCGCGCGGTGGCCATGCGACCGTTGATCGAGTCGTTGATCCACTGGGTGAACGACGCCGACTGGGTCATACCGCGCACGACGGTGCACTGACCGTCCTTCTGGGTGCCCGGCAGCAGCGCGATCTCGTTCTTGCCGGTCGCGCCGTTGTTCTGCGGGTACTTGATGACGTCCTGTTCGAGGGTCAGGCCACTGACCTCGGCGAGGTACTCGACCATCACACCGTCGATCTGCAGACCGAAATTGTGTGAAGTAAGGGAGTCACCCGGGTTCAGACTCATGTGTTCGCTGTCCTTCTGGAGCTTCTGAAGCCTCGGCGGCTTCTTGACGAGGGTGTACGGGGGCGGCGCCCGAGGCGCCGCCCGAGGTCACGCAGGCGTACGGGCCGCCTACTCCTCCAGCTCCCCGCTGCCGCTGGAGAACTGGGCCAGCCGGAAGATCACGAACTCGGCGGGCTTGACCGGCGCGATGCCGATCTCGCACACGACCCGGCCGAGGTCGACCGACTCCGGCGGGTTGGTCTCCTCGTCGCACTTGACGTAGTAGGCCTCGGTCGGGCTCTGGCCGAACAGGGCGCCGCTGCGCCACTCGTTGACCAGGAACGCGGAGACGTTGCGGCGGATGCGGGCCCAGAGGTTGTGGTCGTTCGGCTCGAAGACCACCCACTGGGTGCCGATCAGGATCGACTCCTCCAGGTAGTTGAAGTACCTGCGGATGTTCAGGTAGCGCCACGCCGGGTCGGAGGACAGGGTGCGGGCGCCCCAGACGCGGATGCCGCGGCCGGGGAAGGAGCGGATGCAGTTGACGCCGATCGGGTTGAGCAGGTCCTGCTCGCCGCGGGTGATCTGCAGCTCCAGGTCCACGGCGCCGCGGACGACCTCGTTGGCGGGGGCCTTGTGCACGCCGCGCTCGGAGTCGTTGCGGGCCCAGATGCCGGCGACGTGACCGCTCGGCGGGACCAGGCGCGACTGGCCGGTGGCCGGGTCGAAGGACTTGATCCAGGGGTAGTACAGGGCGGCGTACTTGGAGTCGTAGCCGGCCGTCTCCTGGCGCCAGACACGGATCTGGCGGGCGTTCTGGCTGGGCGGCGGGTCGATGATGGCGACGCGGTCGCCCATCAGCTCGCAGTGGGCTATGAGGCCGAGCTGGACGGCCTTGACGGCCTCCAGGTCGATCGCACCGCGCTGGTAGGCGGCCATCAGGTCGGGCACCGCGACCATGGAGATCTCGTCGATCGCCTCCAGGCCGCCGAAGCCGGTGCGGTCCGAGGAGTCGCCGAGGTACTCGGCCGGGCCCGGGTGCACGGCCTCGCTCTGGCCGGCCGGGACGGCGGGGGCTGCGGACGGCGGCGCGGGCAGCGTCAGGGTCTGGTTCTCCGGCCGGACCAGCTGCGCGGACGGCGCGGCCTCGGTCACGGTGATGAGCTTGGAGCGCTCCTTGACCTGGGTGACGACGTAGGCGCGGTTGCCCTTCTTGGCGCTCACGTCGAAGGTCTCGACCGGCTTCTCGCCGTCCTTGACGATCAGCTTGAAGCGCTCGGCGGGGCCCTCGCCCTCGGGGTCCGCGACCTCGACGGTCAGCGGGCCGCTCTGGCCGGCGGCGGTGGCCGTCACGGCGAACGTGCCGAGCTGCTTGGGCTCGGCGGCGGTCAGCGCCTTGGCGCTGCTGCCGGTGACGGCGGCGGGCGCGGCGGTACCGTCCGCGGCGTCGCCCGAGGCGTCCTCGGCGGAGCCGCCGACGCGCACGACGTAGGCGGCGGAACCGCCGTTGTTGAAGAACCCGTAGACGGAGTGCGCGAGGTAGTACCCGCCGGTGAAGTCACCGAAGGCCGCCACGTACTGCGTCCAGTTGGTCACCAGCGTGGGCTCGTTCAGCGGGCCGGTCGGAGCGAGACCGACGAAGGCCGCCACCGAGGTGCCCACCCCCTCGATCGGGCGCGAGCCGCTGGCCACCTCCTCGACGTAGACGCCGGGCGACAGGTAGGACGGCATGCTCTGCTCTCCTCGGGGGTACGAGACAAGACATCTGCCAGGGTCACGCGCGTGTTGTCGCCCCGAAACGTCTTTCGGGGCCTGGGCGGGGGCATCTTCGTTGCCCCTGGCCGTGCCCGTTGGGGCAGACTCCTCGACCTTCCCCGCATTCTCCTCCTGGGCCCCTGGCGGACACCCGGCGATTCTGATTCAACACGTTGTGTCAGCTTTCAGTTCGCCAAAATGTCATCTTGCGATCAGTCCCCGTTTCCGGGGCGCGCACCGCCCCGCCGCACCGGGGCGATGCCCCCGCGCCGGCGGGGACGGTGACGGACCCTCGGGAAAGGTTGTCCGTGTCGGACCGCTTGAACGAAACGCACAGACCCCGCACGGACACCGCCGCCCCGGCCCGGCCCCGCCCGCGCGAGGTGCGGCCGCCCCTGGCCTCCTTGCAGGCTGCGGCCGGGAACAGGGCCGTCACCGAAGCCATCCAGCGTGCGGCGGGTGGCCAGCGTCGGAACTCCGCCGACGGCGCAGGGGCGGCCGCCACGGCGACGGCCACCCGGGGACGGTCCGGCTCCGTCCCGGGCCTCGGGGGCTCGGGCGCTGCGCCCTCGGGGGGCGAACGGGAGCAGTGGGCCCGCTGGCGGGAGGAGGCCCAGGCGGAGAAGCAGCGGGCGGAGGCGCAGCGGCTGCGGGACGAGGCGGAGGCGAAGGAGCAGCGCCTGAGGCTGACGGCGGGTGGGACACGGCGGAACTCCGTGGACGGCAGCAGCAAGGGGAGGCCCGCGGG
>NZ_JACBYP010000218.1 GCF_018982965.1 Streptomyces mayonensis
GCCCACCCACACCGCGCGAGCGCGCTCCTTCAACGCCGCCGCGGCCCAGTACGCCGCCAACCGCCCCTCCTACCCGCCCGCCCTCTTCGACGCGCTGGAGGAGCTGACCGGCCGCCCCTTCAAGGGCTCCCGCGTCGCGGACATCGGCGCCGGCACCGGCCTCGCCACCGCACGCCTGCACGAGCGCGGCGCCGACGTGATCGCCGTGGAACCCGGCGCCGGCATGGCCGCCGAGTTCCGCCGCAGTCTCCCCGGCGTGCCGGTCGTCCGCGGCAACGGCAACGCCCTCCCCCTGGCCGACCACACCGCCGACCTCCTCACCTACGCCCAGGCCTGGCACTGGACCGACCCCGTCCGCGCGGTCCCGGAGGCGCTGCGCGTACTGCGGCCGGGCGGTGCGCTCGCCCTGTGGTGGAACACCGCCGCGCTCGACGTGCCGTGGATCGCGGATTCGGCCCGGCGGGTCGACCGGCACTTCGCCGACCAGAACCTCTCCGCCGGGCAACGGGACTGCGACCCCCGCGTCGCCGACCCCACCGGGAGCCTCGACTTCGTCCGCCGGGTCGTCCGCTGGAGCCGCCGCGTCCCCGTCGACACCCACCTGGCCAACCTCGGCAGCCACTCGGTCTTCCTGACCGACGGCGGGGAACGCACCGCCGCCTTCCTGGCCGAGGAGCGCCGGCACCTGCTGGCGGTCTTCCCGGACGGAGTCGCCGAGGAGACGTACGACGTCCATCTCCTGCTCGCGACGGCTTGACGCGGCGCGGGGCCGGGAGGAGTATTCATCACATGATGAATTACACGGGGAACCCTCCCTCCCGGCCACCCGAAGAGCAGACCGGCACCCCGGCCGTGCCCGCCGTCCGCGCCGAAGCCCTCACCGTCGTCCGCGGCCCCCGCGCGGTCCTGCACGAACTCGCCTTCACCGTCCCGCGCGGCCGGATCACCGGCCTCCTCGGTCCGTCCGGCTGCGGCAAGTCGACCCTCATGCGCGCGATCGCCGGCACCCAGGCCAGGATCACCGGCACCCTCGACGTCCTCGGCCGACCGGCGGGCCACCCCGCCCTGCGCACCCGCATCGGCTACGTCACCCAGGCGCCGTCCGTCTTCGACGACCTCACGGTCCGCCAGAACCTCGAGTACTTCGCCGCGATCCTCGCTCCCGGCCGAGGTGCCGCCGACCGACGCCGCGAGGACGTCACCCGGGCCGTCACCGACGTCGACCTCACCACCCACGCCGACGCCCTGGCCGGCAACCTCTCCGGCGGCCAGCGCAGCCGCGTCTCCCTCGCCGTCGCCCTGCTCGGCGCCCCCGACCTCCTCGTCCTCGACGAACCGACGGTCGGCCTGGATCCCGTACTCCGCCGCGACCTGTGGGCCCTCTTCCACTCCCTCGCCGCCGACCGCGGCGCCACGCTCCTCGTCTCCTCCCACGTCATGGACGAGGCCGAGCGCTGCCACCGCCTGCTCCTCATGCGCGAGGGCCGGATCCTCGCCGACGGCACCCCCGACGCCCTGCGCGCCCGCACCGGCTCCGAGACGGTCGAGGAAGCGTTCCTGCACCTGGTCGACGAGGCCACGACGGCCGCCCGCGCAAAGGAGACGACCCGATGAGCACCCGCGGAACCCCTGGGATCCCCGGAACCCCCGGAACCCCTGCGCCCCACCCGGCGGCGCCCACCCTCACTCCATCCCCCACGCGCACCCTCAGCCTCACCCGCACCACCGCCACCGCGGCCCGCGTCCTGCGCCAACTCGGCCACGACCCGCGCACCATCGCCCTGCTTCTGCTGATCCCGTGCGTGATGCTCTTCCTGCTGCGCTACGTCTTCGACGGCAGCCCGCGCACCTTCGACAACATCGGTGCCTCGCTCCTCGGCATCTTCCCGCTGATCACGATGTTCCTGGTCACGTCCATCGCGACCCTGCGCGAGCGCACCTCGGGCACTCTCGAACGCCTCCTCGCCATGCCGCTCGCCAAGGGTGATCTCATCGCCGGCTACGCCCTCGCCTTCGGCGCCCTCGCCATCGTCCAGTCGGCCCTCGCCACCGGCCTGGCGGTCTGGTTCCTGGGCCTGGACGTGACCGGCAGCCCCTGGCTCCTGCTCCTGGTCGCGCTGCTCGACGCCCTCCTGGGCACCGCCCTCGGCCTCTTCGTCTCCGCCTTCGCCGCCTCGGAGTTCCAGGCGGTGCAGTTCATGCCGGCGGTGATCTTCCCCCAGTTGCTCCTCTGCGGTCTCTTCACCCCGCGCGACACCATGCACCCGGCCCTGGAAGCCGTCTCCGACGTCCTGCCGATGTCCTACGCCGTCGACGGCATGAACGAGGTCCTGCGGCACACCGACATGACCACCGCGTTCGTACGGGACGCCCTGATCGTCGCCGGCTGCGCCCTGCTGGTCCTGGTCCTGGGCGCGGCCACTCTCAAACGCCGCACGGCCTGACAGCCCGACCGTCCCGCAGGCTGGACGCGACACGTCGCCCGCCCCCACCGGTGCGAGGATGAGACGAACGCACGACGCACCCCACACAGCCACTGGCCACCAGGCCACCAGGGCACCGGAGGGCACCCAACCCCATGACCCAGAAAGTCGCAGTCCTCGGCACCGGCAAGATCGGCGAAGCCCTGCTCAGCGGCATGATCGGAGCCGGCTGGTCCCCCACCGACCTCCTGGTCACCGCCCGCCGCCGGGAACGGGCCGACGAACTCCGCGCCCGCCACGGAGTCACCCCGGTCACCAACGCCGAGGCCGCCAAGACCGCCGACACCCTGATCCTCACGGTCAAGCCCCAGGACATGGGCACCCTCCTCGACGAACTCGCCCCGCACGTCCCCGCCGACCGCCTGGTCATCAGCGGCGCGGCGGGCATCCCGACATCCTTCTTCGAGGAACGCCTCGCCGCCGGGACCCCGGTCGTCCGCGTCATGACGAACACCCCGGCCCTCGTCGACGAGGCCATGTCCGTCATCTCCGCCGGCACCCACGCGACCGCCGCCCACCTGAGCCACACCGAGGAGATCTTCGGCGCCGTCGGCAAGACCCTGCGCGTCCCGGAGTCCCAGCAGGACGCGTGCACCGCCCTCTCCGGCTCGGGACCGGCGTACTTCTTCTACCTGGTCGAAGCGATGACCGACGCCGGGATCCTCCTCGGCCTGCCCCGCGACAAGGCCCACGACCTGATCGTCCAGTCCGCGATCGGCGCCGCGAAGATGCTCCGCGACAGCGGCGAACACCCGGTCAAACTCCGGGAGAACGTCACGTCGCCCGCCGGAACCACCATCAACGCCATCCGCGAGCTGGAGAACCACGGCGTCCGCGCCGCCCTCATCGCCGCCCTGGAGGCAGCCCGCGACCGCAGCCGCGAGCTGGCCTCCGGCACGAAGGACTGACGAACGGCGGAGACTGACGAGAACCGAAGGCTGACGGCCTACCGGTCGGACGCGTCCACGGGCGCCAGCAGCCCGATCGCCCGGTAGGCCGCGTCCACCCTCGGACGGGCCATGCCCCGGGCCCGTTCCGCGCCCTCCCGCAGCACACCGTCCACGTACCCCGGATCGGCGCACAGCTGACGATGCCGCTCCTGCACGGGCCGCAACACCTCGACGACGGCTTCCGCGGTGTCCTTCTTCAACGCCCCGTACGAGTCGTACGCCCCCGCCAGCTCCGCGGGCTCACCACCCGTGCAGGCGGCCAGGATCTCCAGCAGGTTCGCGAGCCCCGGCCGCTCCTCCCGGTCGTACACCACGCCGTGTCCGCTGTCGGTCACGGCCCGCATGACCTTCTTCCGCACCACATCGGGCTCGTCCAGCAGATAGACGATCCCCGGCCCGACATCCTCGCTCTTGCCCATCTTCGAGACGGGGTCCTGGAGATTCATCACCCGGGCCGCCACCGCCGGACCGGTCGCCCGCGGCACCGTGAACGTGTGCCCGTACCGCTGGTTGAACCGCACCGCGAGATCCCGCGCCAGTTCCACGTGCTGCGTCTGGTCGTCCCCGACCGGCACCTCGTCCGTCCCGTACGCCAGGATGTCCGCCGCCATCAGCACGGGATACGTCAGCAGCGCCAGCCGCACGCTCCCGCCCCGCCCCCGTTCCCGCGCGGCCTTCTCCTTGTACTGGATCATCCGCCGCATCTCCCCGTCGGTCGCGACGCACTCCAGTACGTAGGAGAGCCGGGTGTGCTCGTCGACGTGGCTCTGCACGAACACGGTGCACTGCTCGGGATCGAGCCCCGCCGCAAGCAGCAGCGACGCCGCCTGCCGACTGAGTCTGCGCACTCGTGCCGGATCGTGGTCCACGGTCAGCGCGTGCAGGTCGACGACGCAGAACAGCGCGTCGGACCGGTACTGGTCGTTCGCGGCCCACCGCCGCACGGCTCCCAGATAGTTCCCCAGCGTCAGATGCCCGGTCGGCTTGATCCCACTGAAGACCCTCGTCACCTCTCCACCTCCTGGTCGGGGCCACCGCCACCCGCCGGCCGCCCCTCCTGGAGGGAGATACGAGAACGGCCGCCGAGGCGGCGGCCGTTGAGTGCATACGCGAGTACGGCCGCCGTCAGGCGGCCCACCACAGCTGGTTGCACGTATGCGTCATCACGTGCCTCACACTACGCTCCGGGAGGCGCCCCGGCCCTGGATTTGACACCCCGAACCCGCGCTCGTAGTGTTCCCCGAGTTGTCCGACGTGAGCGCCGACCCCGGTCGGTCCCCGGACAGCGATTTCGCAAGTACCAACCACTTCTCAACGAGCAGTCGCTCTGTCGGCGTCGTTGTTGTCGTACCGGTGCGTGTATTCGCGGAATGAGGAATCCAGTTCGAAAGAACGTGGCCCGATTAGCTTCGGACGCCGGGAATCCGCTACAGTCTCACCTCGTCGGAACGGCCCAACAGCCGGAAAGACAACCCCCTCTGACGGGGAATCAGAACCGGAAAGGATCTGATACAGTCG
>NZ_JACBYP010000219.1 GCF_018982965.1 Streptomyces mayonensis
TCCGTGCACCACCAGTACTCCTCGAGCGTCTCGCCCTTCCAGGCGAAGACCGGGACACCCCGCGGGTTGTCGGGCGTACCGTTCGGGCCGACGGCGATGGCGGCGGCCGCGTGGTCCTGGGTGGAGAAGATGTTGCAGGACGCCCAGCGGACCTCGGCGCCCAGGGCGACCAGGGTCTCGATGAGCACGGCGGTCTGCACGGTCATGTGCAGGGAGCCGGTGACGCGGGCACCGGCAAGCGGCTGGGCCTCGGCGTACTCCTTGCGGATCGCCATCAGACCGGGCATCTCGTGCTCGGCGAGCGTGATCTCCTTGCGGCCGAACGCGGCCAGGGAGAGGTCGGCGACCTTGAAGTCCTGTCGGTTGTCGACAGTCGTCATTACGGGCTGCTCCTCGGGTTGGGTCGAGGTGGGTACGGCTGACCTGCGCGGCGGCGGACACAGGGGTGCCCCGAAGAGGACACTGGCATGCCCGCGTACACGCAGCGCAGTCCGTCGGAGGCCCTCTCTCCCTCGGCCGGTCCGTCCTGGACCGCCCGACCGCCATCAGCAGCGACGTCTGGCTCCGTCCCAAGCTACACCGCGTGCGCCCGCCGTCCCCAGTCCGCCTCCGAACACTTCCGGACGTTCACGAAGGGTGACGGGAGGCGGCGGGGGCACCAGCGGTCTGTCGGTCAGTGGTCGTCGGGCGGGGTGGCCGGGCCGCCGGGGGTGGCTTCGGGGTCCGGTCCCTTGACGGCCTCGGACTCGCTGTAGATGTCCGGTTCCAGGTAGATGACGCGGGCGATCGGTGCGGCCTCGCGGATGCGGGACTCGGCGGCGTTGATCGCGGCGGCGATCTCGGTGGCGGTGCCGTCGTGGCGGACGGCGATCTTGGCGGCGACGAGCAGTTCCTCGGGGCCGAGGTGGAGCGTGCGCATGTGGATGATGCCGGTGACCGTGTCGCCGGCGACGATCGCGGTCTCGATCTGCTGGAGGACCTCCGCGCCGGCGGCCTCGCCGAGCAGCAGGGACTTGGTCTCGGCGGCGAGGACCAGCGCGATCAGGATGAGCAGGATGCCGATGCACAGCGTGCCGATGCCGTCCCAGACGCCGTTGCCGGTCAGCAGGGCGAGGCCGACGCCGCCGAGGGCGAGGACGAGGCCGACGAGGGCGCCGAGGTCCTCAAGAAGGACGACCGGCAGTTCCGGGGCCTTGGCGTGGCGGATGAAGTCCTTCCAGGACTTCTTGCCGCGCAGGGGGTTGGACTCCTTGATGGCGGTCCGGAAGGAGAAGCCCTCCGCGATGATCGCGAAGACGAGAACGCCCACCGGCCAGTACCAGTGCTCCAGTTCGTGCGGGTGCTTGATCTTCTCGTAGCCCTCGTAGAGGGCGAACATGCCGCCGACCGAGAAGAGCACGATGGAGACGAGGAAGGCGTAGATGTAGCGCTCGCGGCCGAAGCCGAAGGGGTGTTGCGGGGTCGCCTCGCGCTGGGCGCGTTTGCCGCCCAGGAGCAGCAGCCCCTGGTTGCCCGAGTCGGCGACGGAGTGCACGGACTCGGCGAGCATCGACGACGATCCGCTGAAGAGGAACGCCACGAATTTCGCCACCGCGATCGAGAGGTTGGCGAGCAGTGCCGCCACGATCGCCTTGGTACCGCCTGACGCGCTCATGTGTCGCGTTGTCCCTTCGCCTTCGGCTGCTGCATCTGGTCTGCGTCCGTACGCCGGTGGGGGCGCGGCCGGTCAACGGCTTTGCCCCTCCTTTGCGGTGCGCCATTGTTGCAGCCCTGGCGGGCTGCGGGCGCCGGATGCCCTGTCCTGTGCCTGTCAGCCGTGTGCAGAGCTGGTGTCAGACGCGCACGGTGGCCCGGAAGAGCGTGCCTGTTCCGGACACTTCGGCTTTTTCGTGTGCGGGAACGAAGACGGAGTGGCCGGGGCCCAGCTCGTGTTCGCCGGCCCGTACGGTGCCGGCCGTGCAGAGCAGGATCTGCGGGGTGGGCAGGGTGAGGTCGTGGGCGCCGGGTACCTCGGGCAGGACGTAGCGGGACAGGCGGAACTCGTCCGTCGGAGTGTCGTAGACCTCTTCGCCGTCGGGGGACGCCTCGGGGCGGAGGATGCCGGGGTCGCCGGCCTCGAAGCGGACGATGCGCAGGAGTTCGGGGACGTCGACGTGCTTGGGGGTGAGGCCGCAGCGCAGGACGTTGTCGGAGTTGGCCATGATCTCGACGCCGAGGCCGTTGAGGTAGGCGTGCGGGATGCCGGCGCCCAGGTACAGGGCCTCGCCGGGCTGGAGCCGGACGTGGTTGAGCAGCATGGCGGCGAGGACGCCGGGGTCGGCCGGGTAGTGGTGGGCGATGTCGGCGTAGGGCGCGTAGGCGCCGCCGAGGCGGTCGCAGGCGGCCGCGGCCTCGGTGACCGTGTGGGACATCTCCTCGGGGTCGGCGGTGAGGATCGCGGTGAGGACCTCGCGCAGGGCGGCGTCCTCGGGGTGCGCCCGCAGCAGGTCCACGTAGGGCTTGAGGGAGGCGATGCCGAGGCCGTCGAAGAGGTCGGCCGCCTCGGCCGGGGCGCGGAAGCCGCACAGGCCGTCGAACTCGGTGAGGGCGCAGATGAGTTCGGGTTTGTGGTTGGCGTCCTTGTAGTTGCGGTGCGGGGCGTCGAGGGGGACGCCCCGGCGCTCCTCGTCCTCGTAACCGGCCCTGGCCTGGGCGAGGTCGGGGTGCACCTGGAGGGAGAGCGGGGCGCCGGCGGCTAGGAGCTTGAGGAGGAAGGGCAGCCGGGGGCCGAACCTGGCCACGGAGGCGGCGCCCAGTTCCCTCTCGGGGGCGGCGTCGACGACCTGGTCGAGGGTGCCCCGGCCGGTGCGGGAAGGGGCGCCCTGGTGGGCTCCCATCCACATCTCCGCCTGCGGTTCGCCGGTCGGCTCGGTCCCGAGGAGGTCGGGGATCGCGGTGGTGGAGCCCCAGGCGTAGGGGCGGACGGTGTTGTCGAGGCGGTCCATGGGCTCTCTCTGCCGGTGCGTGTCGTGATGCGTGCGGGTGCTCGCGTGCGGATTGGTGGTGGGTGGTGCGTAGTGGGTGGTGGGTGGTGTGTCGTGGTGGTGGTGCGTGAAGGGCTGCGTGGTGGTGGCGCGTGCGTGCCGTACTTGCGGTATTCGCGTGCGTGCCGTGCTCGCGGTACTGCGGTGTGTGCGCCCGGGCGCGGTGGTGGGTACGGGGTCAGGCGCCCGAGGCGAGCGCCAGGTAGACGGCGGCGAAGTCCGTGACGGCGATCAGCTCGGCGAGGGCCTCCAGTTCGCCGCCCGCTTCCGGCTCGAGTTCGCTGATCGGCGTGTCGTGGCCGAGGGCGAGGTCACGGGCGTTGGGGGCGGCGGTGAGTCCGCCGCTGGGGCGGTCGCGCAGGAGCACCACGCGCGCGTGCAGAGCGGGTGCTTCCTCCACGCGGTCACGGAAGAAGTCGTCGGGGTCGGCGGCTGCCGCGAGTTGGCCGGCGAGCAGGGCGTTGTGCGCGGCGAGCGCTTCGGGAAGGTCGGCGACGACGGCCGGGGTGCCGGCCAGTTCGGCGAGCGCGGCGGCGAAACGGCGGCCGGCGGGACCGGCGGAGGCGCCCTCGGTCCAGATGACCGGAAGGGACTCGGCCAGTTCGGCGGCCAGTGTCTTGGCGGGGTTGCCGTGGGTGGCGATGGCGGGACCGCAGCGTTCGGCGATGCGGTCGAGCCGGTCCGCGACCTTGGCGAGGGCCTCGGGCGGAGCGTCGAGCAGGGCGGTGCGGTCCAGCAGCGCGAGGAGCGGGGTGAGCAGGGCCCACAGGACGCCGGGGGCGGCTCCCGCGAGGGGCTCGTCGTGGTCGTAGGGGGCGGTCGCCATCGGGATGAACAGACCGTGGGAGGCGCTCACCCCGTCGCTGAGCGGGGATCGGGCGGGGGCGACGGCGACGACCGTGCAGCCCCGGCGGTATGCCTGTTCGGCGAGGAGGGACAGGCCCGGCTCGGCGCCGTCGGGGGTGGCGATCAGCAGGAGGTCCACGGAACCGGCCCAGCCGGGCAGTTCCCAGCGCAGGGCGCCCGCGGCGGGGGCGACGCCGGTGGGGGCGAGGCGGGTGACGGGACTGCCCGCTCCGGCGAGGGTGGCGAGGAGGTCGGCGGCGTGGGTGGCGGCGGCACCCGGGCCGGCGATCAGTACCGCGCGGGGGCGGCCGTCCGGCTTGAGGTCGCCGACACCGGCCTCGGCGGCGTGCCGTGCGGCGGTGCGGACCCGGGCACCGGCTTCGGCGGCGCCGCGGAGCAGGCCGCGGCGGTCGGCCTCGGTGAGGCGCTCCGGGGTGTCGAGGAGCGATTCGTCGAGCATGGCGGCAGGTCTCCGATCGCCGGGGCGTTCGTTCGGTTGCGCGGGTCGCCGGGGCCGTGGGCCCGGAGTGCGCGGAAGGGCCGGGGTGCCGGGCGCCTGGGCGTCCGTCCGTTACCCGGGGCGGCGGGCCTCGTCCACGAGGAGGACGGGGATGCCGTCGCGTACCGGGTACGCCAGGCCGCAGTCCTGGCCGGTGCAGATCAGCTCCGCGTCCTGCTCCTTGAGGGGGGCGTGGCAGGCGGGGCAGGCGAGGATCTCCAGGAGGCCGGCTTCGAGCGGCATGGTCGGGGTCCCTTCGGGGTGGTGGGGCTTGTGCGGATGTGCTGGTCAGGGTACCGCCGGTTTTGGGGGCGGTGTCGGGG
>NZ_JACBYP010000021.1 GCF_018982965.1 Streptomyces mayonensis
CACCCCGGCCCACCACGCAACCGACGCACACGCACCCCTACCCGCACCTGGACCCCGACCCACACCCACACCCACACCCACGAACGCTGGGCGGCAAACGGCAAACGACCCCGCCCCACCCGGGACGAGGCCGCTCACCACACCGCACATCACACCGTCACCGGCGGGCGACCCCCTCCGCCCGGGCCGCCGCGGCCACCGCCGCCGTGACCGCCGGCGCCACCCGCTCGTCGAAGGGCGACGGGATGACGTAGTCCGCGGCGAGGTCGTCCCCCACCACGGAGGCCAGCGCCTCGGCCGCCGCCAGCTTCATGCCCTCGGTGATCCGCGACGCCCGCACCTGCAGCGCACCCGCGAAGATCCCCGGGAACGCCAGCACGTTGTTGATCTGGTTCGGGAAGTCCGAGCGCCCCGTCGCGACGACCGCCGCGTACTTGTGGGCGACCTCCGGGTGCACCTCGGGGTTCGGGTTGGCCATCGCGAAGACGAACGCGCCCTCCGCCATGGAGGCGACCGCCGGCTCCGGCACCGTACCGCCGGAGACTCCGATGAAGACGTCGGCGCCGGACAGGGCCGCCTCCAGCGAGCCGGACAGCCCGCCCTTGTTGGTGAAGCCGGCCAGCTCCTGCTTCACCGGGGTGAGGTCGTCCCGGTCGGCCGAGACGACACCCTTGCGGTCGGTGACCGCGACGTCCCCGATGCCCGCCTCGACCAGCATCCTGGCGATGGCGACCCCGGCCGCGCCCGCACCCGAGATCACCGCACGCAGCTCACCGAGCGTCCGCCCGCTCAGCCGTGCCGCGTTCCGCAGCGCCGCCAGCGTCACGACCGCCGTGCCGTGCTGGTCGTCGTGGAAGACCGGGATGTCCAGGCGCTCCTGGAGCCTGCGCTCGATCTCGAAGCACCGCGGCGCCGAGATGTCCTCCAGGTTGACGCCGCCGAAGGACGGGGCCAGCCGGACCACGGTCTCGACGATGTCGTCTGTGTCCGTGCAGTTCAGCGCGATCGGGACGGCGTCCACGCCGCCGAACTGCTTGAAGAGGATCGCTTTGCCCTCCATCACCGGGAGGGACGCCTCGGGGCCGATGTCCCCGAGTCCCAGCACTGCCGTGCCGTCCGTCACGACCGCGACGACCGAGGACTTCCAGGTGTAGTCGTGGACGAGGTCGGGCTGCTCGGCGATCGCGCTGCACACTTTCGCGACGCCGGGCGTGTACGCCAGGGACAGGTCTTCCTTGTCGCGGACCGGCACGGTGGCCTGCACGGCCATCTTGCCGCCGCGGTGCAGCGCGAAGGCGGGGTCGAAGGAGTCGAGCGGCTCCGCGCCCGACTCCTGCTCCGCACCGGCGTCGTTGTCGCTGCGAGGATTGACGATCTCCGCTGCCACTTTGTCTTACCCCTTAAGAGTTCATGGTTTGAGGGTTTGTCCACTCCTGGTGAGGAATGGGCGGGCACCGCGCGAGGAGATGGCTGTCTGGGCCACGAGGCCCCCGCGCGACGGGCGCGCCGCACACGCGCCCTGAGCCCCTGATGAGGGGTGTAAAGAACCTTCTTACCCGACCGACGCCCCCGCCGACGAGTCGCACCATCGCAAGCTCACATGTCGGACCTGGGACTCCGCATGTCGGTGACATGACTCATAGCCAGGGTTCCGGACAACTTCCCGGCACCCCTTGACAGGACCGGAGCAGGCGCCACGGACGATCGTCCGCACCCGTGATCCATGTTCGTATTACGAGGAATTCCACAGATCTTCCGGCCGGAAGGGCAGATTCCCGTAAAGGTTCGGTCGTGATGTACCGACCTGGTGCGGTTCGCGGGGTGACCCGTTATCCGATTTTGACATGGCCGCCCCCCTGAATGGCCGAGTCCGAATGGCAAGATGCCGTAATCGCACGAGGTCGCGGCACTCGAAGACGTGTGCTCTCGTCGACCCACGGCACCGGCCGGACCCCGGCCGGTGTCCCGTCCCATCGGCAACTCCATTCATCCGCCGGAGGAACCACCATGACCGCAAGCTCCACCCGTCGTACGACCGCCGCGCACCTCCGGCCCGCAGTGGTCGGTGCGATCGCGGTCGCGGGCGCGCTGCTGCTCACCGGATGCGGCGACCAGACCGAGAGCGGCGGCTCCGGCAGCAGCGACGGCCAGTCCTCGAGCAGTGCTCCGCTGGCCGACAAGCTGCCGAAGTCGATCCGTGACAAGGGCACCGTCAAGGTCGGCTCCGACATCGCGTACGCCCCGGTCGAGTTCAAGGACGACTCCGGCAACACGGTCGGCATCGACCCGGACCTCGCGGATGCCATGGGCAAGCAGCTCGGGGTGAAGTTCGAGTTCGAGAACGGCACCTTCGACACCCTGATCACCGGCCTGCGTTCCAAGCGGTACGACATCGCCATGTCCGCGATGACCGACACCAAGGACCGGCAGGAGGGCATCGACGCCGACACCGGCAAGAAGGTCGGCCAGGGCGTCGACTTCGTCGACTACTTCACCGCCGGTGTCTCGATCTACACCAAGAAGGGCGACGACCAGGGCATCAAGACCTGGTCCGACCTGTGCGGCAAGAAGCTCGTGCTGCAGCGCGGCACGGTCTCCGAGGACCTCGCCAAGGCCGAGAACAAGAAGTGTCCGGCCGGCAAGAAGATCGCCATGGAGGCCTTCGACAACGACCAGCAGGCACAGACCCGGCTGCGCGCGGGCGGCGCCAACGCCGGCTCCTCCGACTTCCCGGTCGCGGCGTACGCGGTGAAGACCTCCGGCGGCGGCAAGGACTTCGAGCTCGTCGGCGAGCAGGTCGAGGCGGCGCCGTACGGCATCGCGGTCGCCAAGGACAACACGCAGCTGCGCGACGCCCTGAAGGCGGCGCTCGACGCGGTGATCGCGAACGGCGAGTACAAGAAGATCATGGACAAGTGGGGCGTGGCGGAAGGCGCCGTCACCCAGGCCACCGTCAACGCCGGCAAGTGACCGCGCGGCGGGCGCTGAAGGGCAGCATCCATGACTGTTGACATCGACAAGACGGCGGGCGGCCCGTCCGGCACCCCGCCGACCCGGCCGGAGGCCATCAAGGCCATCCCGGTCCGGCACTACGGGCGCTACGTCTCCGCGGTCGTCGCGATCGCGCTGCTGGCGGCGGTCGTCTTCGCGTTCTCCCAGGGCAAGATCAACTGGGGGGCGATCCCGGACTACTTCTTCGACGACCGTGTCCTGACGGGCATGGGCAAGACACTCCTGATCACGGTGCTGGCCATGCTGATCGGCATCGTGGGCGGCATCCTGCTCGCGGTGATGCGGCTGTCGAAGAACCCGGTGACGTCGTCCATCGCGTGGTTCTACATCTGGTTCTTCCGCGGCACGCCGGTCCTGGTGCAGCTGGTCGTCTGGTTCAACCTCGGGCTGGTCTTCGAGTACATCAACCTCGGGCCGCTCTACCGCGACGAGTGGTCGGACTTCATGACGCCGTTCCTGACGGCGCTGCTCGGCCTCGGTCTCAACGAGGCCGCGTACATGGCGGAGATCTGCCGCGCCGGTCTGCTCGCGGTGGACGAGGGGCAGACCGAGGCGGCGCACGCGCTCGGCATGAGCCACGCCAGGACGCTGCGCCGGATCGTGGTCCCGCAGGCGATGCGCGTGATCGTGCCGCCGACGGGCAACGAGGTCATCAACATGCTGAAGACGACCTCGCTGGTGTCGGTCGTCCAGTACGCCGAGTTGTTCCGGGTCGCCCAGGACATCGGCCAGACCTCCGGCGCACCGGCCGAGATGCTGTTCCTGGCGGCCGCCTGGTACCTGCTGCTGACCTCGGTCTTCAGCGTCGGCCAGTACTACCTGGAGCGGCACTACGCGCGGGGCTCGAGCCGGTCGCTGCCGGCCACCCCGATCCAGAAGATCAAGGCGAACGTGCTGTCCCTGTCCAGCCGCTCCAAGCCGACGGGAGGCGCCGCATGACCGCCATGGTGAAGGCCGAGGGCGTCCACAAGTCCTTCGGCCCGGTGGAGGTGCTCAAGGGCATCGACCTGGAGGTGAAGCAGGGCGAGGTGTTCTGCCTCATCGGCCCCTCCGGCTCCGGCAAGTCCACCTTCCTCAGGTGTATCAACCACCTCGAGAAGATCAACGCCGGACGTCTTTACGTCGACGGGGAGCTGGTCGGCTACCGCCAGAAGGGTGACAAGCTCTACGAGCTGAAGGACAGCGAGGTCGCTCTCAAGCGCCGGGACATCGGCATGGTCTTCCAGCGCTTCAACCTGTTCCCGCACATGACGGCGCTGGAGAACGTCATGGAGGCGCCGGTCCAGGTCAGGGGCGTGAGCAAGGCGCAGGCCAGGGAGCGCGCCCGGGGCCTGCTGGAGCGCGTGGGCCTGGGCGACAAGGCCGCCAACTACCCCTCGCAGCTCTCCGGCGGCCAGCAGCAGCGCGTCGCCATCGCGCGGGCCCTCGCCATGGACCCGAAGCTGATGCTGTTCGACGAGCCGACGTCGGCCCTGGACCCGGAGCTGGTCGGCGACGTCCTCGACGTCATGCGCGACCTCGCCGAGTCCGGCATGACCATGGTCGTCGTCACCCACGAGATGGGCTTCGCCCGCGAGGTCGGCGACAGCCTGGTCTTCATGGACGACGGCGTGGTGGTCGAGTCGGGCCGTCCGCGCGACGTCCTGACCGACCCGCAGCACGAACGGACGAAGGCGTTCCTGTCCAAGGTCCTCTGAGACGGCGTCTCCAAGGTCCTCTGAGACGGCGTCCAGGGGCGGTACGGGCAGGCCCGTACCGCCCCTGTCCCTCGTCCGTGCGGCGGCTCACTTCACGGCGAGCAGCAGCGTGTCCGACGGCGAGCACCACACCGGCCGCGCCTCGCCGAAGCCCTTCTCGCGCAGTACGCGCGCGTGCCACGCCGCCGAGGGCATGTCGCCGTCGGCGTGTTCGCCGTAGATCTCGAAGCGGCGGGCGGTGGGCCCGGCGAGCACCGGGTCCTTGGCGGCCAGCTGCCACCACTCGGCCCAGTCGAGCGCGCCCTCGCCCTTGGCCGCGTCCATCTGCGCGTGCCGCTGTGCCCGTTCGGCCGCGTTGATCCGGGGCGTCGTGTCGTCGATCATGTGGTCCGCGTTCATGAGGACACCGCCGTCGCGGACGAGCCCCGCGACCCGGCCGTAGAGATCCGCGAGGGGTTCGGCGTGCAGCCAGTGCAGGGCCGTGGCGGTCAGGACGGCGTCGTACGTGTCGTACGGCAGCTTCGCCGGCCAGTCGGGGTCCTTGAGGTCGGCGGTGACGAGGCCGACCCGGTCGTCGCCCGCGAAGGTGCCCTCGGCGATGGCGAGGAGCGCCGGGTCGAGGTCCACGCCGGTGCTGGTGGCCTCCGGGAAGCGGGCGAGCAGCCGGGCCGTGATGGTGCCGGTGCCGCAGGCCAGGTCGAGGACCCGGGGCGCGGGGCCGACCAGTGCGCCGACCATGTCGAGCATGATCCGGAACCGTTCCTCGCGGTCCGGCATGTACCACTCCTGCTGCCGGTCCCAGCTGCGCTGCCAGGCCTGCCAGTCCGTGCCGGCCGTGGCGCCGGTGGTGATGTCGGCGTCCGTCATCAAGCCCCTCCGTACTGCGTGACGTAATACCCTGGAAGCACGATCAGCTCTTACCTGATCGCAGGCACGACCCTAAAGCCCCTTCGTAAGGACTACAAGTGGAACTGGCCTATTACTCGGATTACGCCGTGCGTCTCGTCAACACCGAGGAACCGTCGCGGGGACAGGACTCCCTGACGTCGGTGGAGGCCGTCCGCGAGCTGTTCGGCGCCAACCAGTCGGCGGCCCGCCGCACCACCGACTCGGACGTCACGAGGTTCCGCTCCGTACGGGGGCGGCTGCGCGCCGTCTTCGAGGCGGCCGACGGCGGCGACGAGACCCTCGCCGTGGACCTGCTGAACTCCCTGCTCCTGGAGTTCCCGGTGAGCCCGCAGATCTCCGGCCACGACCACCGCGACGAGGACGGCAGCCCGCTGTGGCACATGCACCTGGCGGACCACCCGTCCAACGCGACCGCGGGTTTCGCGGCGATCGCGGCGATGGGCCTGGCCTTCCACCTCACGGAGTACGGCGTGGACCGGCTGGGCCTGTGCGAGGCGGCGCCCTGCCGCAACGCCTACCTGGACACCTCCACCAACCGTTCCCGGCGCTACTGCTCCGACCGCTGCGCCACCCGCGCCAACGTGGCGGCCTACCGTGCCCGCAAGCGCCTGGAGGCGGACCGGTCCGCCAGTACCGGCCGGAGCGCCGACAGCGCCCAGCGGACCACGGCGAACGGCGAGCGCTGACCGGCCCGGGGCCGGTACCGCAGCCGCGCCCTCCCGAGCACGAGCTCCTCCGGGACGACCCCGTAGTCGGTGCTGTCGCCCCCCGCGAAGGCGTTGTCCCCGAGGACCCACCAGCCGCCCCGGCGCCGCTCGGCGGCCCGTTTGACCACGAGCAGGTCCTGCTGGAAGGGGTGCCGCAGCACGACCACGTCACCCGGCCGGACCCTCGCCCCCCAGTGCACCAGCAGTACGTCCCCGTGGTGCAGCGTGGGCACCATCGACGGGCCGGTCACCTCGGCCGGTCCGAAGGGCAGCGCCCCTCTCGCGCGCCCGGTCTCCTGCGACAGCTGCTCCGGCATCACCCGGCACCTCCCCGGTCTTTCCTCCACCAGTCTCAGTCTCACCCCGGACTTTTGTCCTAAGCCCACGGGGGCACCCGCGAAATCGCGTCTCCCAGGGAGTAATGTCCCCCCTGAGAAGACGATCACGAGGAAGGAACGCTGCATGCTTTCCCGCCTGTTTGCCCCCAAGGTCACGGTCAGCGCCCACTGCGACCTGCCCTGCGGCGTGTACGACCCGGCCCAGGCCCGCATCGAGGCGGAGTCGGTGAAGGCCGTCCAGGAGAAGATGGCCGGCAACGACGACCCGCACTTCCAGACGCGCGCCACGGTCATCAAGGAGCAGCGCGCCGAGCTCGCGAAGCACCACGTCTCCGTGCTGTGGAGCGACTACTTCAAGCCCCCGCACTTCGAGAAGTACCCGGAGCTGCACCAGCTGGTCAACGACACCCTGAAGGCCCTGTCGGCCGCCAAGGGCTCGAAGGACCCGGCGACCGGCCAGAAGGCCCTGGACTACATCGCCCGGATCGACGAGATCTTCTGGGAGACCAAGAAGGCCTGATCCATGGCTGGGCCTTCTGCCCCGCGGTACCGCGGGCCGCATCGCCTGCCTGTCCCGCACCCGGCCCGCAGGCCGCCGACCACGGCGTCCGTGACGGTCCGGGTGCGGTCTTCTTCCCTCCGGCCGGACTCTCCCGAGTCGCCCGTGAGCCATGATGTGGTGGGCGACGACGGGGTGCGCGGGCGGGCATCCGTCCCCACGTCGACAGCGAGATCCGACAGATCCGCGCGGAAGGCTTCGCGGGCCCGCGCCGGTGAGGTACCGCTCGACCCGCGCGGTGTACGACGAGGCCGGTCCAGCCCCCAGCGTCACCCCGCGCTACGAGCCCGTTCGTCGCGGCTGCGCGGGAACCGGGCCTACCCGGCGGCCTCCGGATCGGCGGCGGACTGCGTGTCTCCCGTCTCCACGCGGAAGGGGTAGGTCCTGGCAGCGGTGAACGCGTCGTGGATCGGTTTGATGAGCGAGGTGAGGCGCCGGACGGCGGCGTCGCCGATCGGTGTCCACAGCGCCGCGCAGTGCTCGTCGGTCTCGACCTCGATCTGCTCGCGCGCCGCGATGCCGGCATCGGCAGCGGTGCCGTCGGCGTTGAGCCAGCCGCGTGCGACGAGGCGGGTCGTTGCCGCGGCCACCTCCTCGTCGTCCCACAGCCGGGTGGCACGCGCGATCGCTTCCGGGAAGTGACCGGTCGCGGTCTGCAGAACATTGCAGTCGCACGGCCCGAGGTCGTTGGCGGCGAGCACCGTGAAATGCGCGTCGCCGCGCCACTCGCGCACCACCGTGATCTGCTGCCACAGCGCGACGAGCGGATCGGCTGGGAGGGGGACCGAGGCGTTGGCGGCAGCCATCGTCTTCCCGGCGTAGTCGGCGCTCGCGACGACCGGGTCGATCAGCGATCGTGCCTCGGTGATCTGATCGGCGGTGAGGCTCACGTCGACGCGCTGCAACGCACGGTCGACGGCTGCGAAGCGGGCGGCCTGCCACTGCTGAGGCGTCGCTGTGTCCCAGACTCCCGCCATGGCCTGCACCGACCGGGGGCTGAAGTTGTAGAAGGCCGCGAGCGCGACCTGCCACGGGACTGCGCCCATCGGGGCTGACCGGAACGCGAAGTACGCCGGTCCGTACTCGGTCACGCCCAGCTGGGCGGCCTCTTCCGGTGCCTCGGGGATGAAGTAGACGAACAGGTGGGTCGCGTTGATGGTGAGGCTTACCTCGCGGACGGCATTCAGGTCCATGTCGGCGCGAGCGAAAGTGCTGGCGAGATGCATCGCGGTGGTCTCCCGGCAAGTGGAGGTATCGAGATCGTTCTTGGTGCGTCCGGTAAGTCAGGGCGGCTCCGGCGTGGTGATCCGCGCGGAGATCGCGCCGAGTTCCTGTACTTCGATCCGGACCGTGTCTCCCGGCGCCAGGTAGGGGCGGTGGTCGGACAACTCCTGGATGCAGCCGGTACCCACGGGCCCGCTGGCGACGATGTCACCGGCTCGCAGGGTGGTGCCGCGCGACGCGTGCGCCAGCATCTCGCCGAACGACCAGTGGATCTCGTCCCAGCTGCCGCCGCCGTAGTGCTCGTCGTTGACGTACCCGTCCATCCGCAGCGCATAGCCCTTGCCCGAGCGGTAGGGCTCCAGTTCGTCAGGGGTGACGAGGAACGGGCCGAGGCTGGTCGAGGCGTCCTTGCTCTTGGACGGGCCGTACACGAACCCCATCTCGCTCGCGGAGATGTCGCGTGCGCTCCAGTCGCAGTAGACCAGGTAGCCGGCGACGTGATGCTCCGCCGTGGCGGCGTCCAGGTTCGAGCAGTCCCCGGCGATCACCGCTGCGACCTCGACCTCGTAGTCCCACGACTGAGCGCCCGGGGCGACGGGGACCTCGTCGTGCGGTCCCTTGATCGCCGCCGGGTTCGAGAAGTAGAAGAGCGGATATTCGTACCAGACCGGGCTGACCCTGCCGTCGCCCACGGCTGCCTTGCCCGCGTTGCTGATGTGACGTTCGAACGCGGCGAAGTCCCGGACCGCCGGGGGCACCGGTACGGGCGCCAGCAGGTCGGCCGTGGCCAGCTCGAGGATCTCGGTCGGTTCCCTGGTAGCGGCGGCCTCCAGCCCGCCTTCGGCGCGCAGCAGCTCCAACAGGCCCATGCCCACGGCGTGGATCTTGTTGTCCTGCACCACGCCGCAGCGCGTGGAGCCGTCGGCGGAGCGGTAGCTGACCCATTTCATCGGGCAAGCACCTCCCGGGTGCAGTCGTGGAGCCGTCGTACGTCGGCGGGGGAGGAAGGCCGAGGGTCCCGCGGGACGGTCCTCGCTCCCCCGCTCACGGTGACGGGGTGGCCCGGGGTACCGGAAGCCGGGAACGGCAGGATCTCCTCGACGCGGTCTCCACGCTTGAGCCAGGTGCGGGCGGGGCCGTGCCCGATACCGGACGTGCCCCCGGTGATCAAGACCGTCTTCACGCGGCCACCGTCCGCGAGAACTTGACGATCTCCTCGACGAACAGCTGCGGTTGCTCCAGGGCGGCGAAGTGGCCGCCCGCGGGGATGTCGTCGTTGAAGTAGCGCAGGTCGTGATAGGCGCGTTCGGCCCAGATACGGGGGGTACGCGTCAGCTCGTCCGGGAAGACGCTGACCCCGACGGGCAGGTCCAGCTCGGTCAGCGCCGGCGGCTGCCGGGCGTACTCCCAGTACAGGCGGGCGGAGGAAGCGGCGGTGCCGGTGAACCAGTACAGCGAGACGTGGTCGAGGATCTCGTCGCGGGTGAGGGCGTCGGGCCTGGCCCAGTCGAGGAACTTCTCGTAGATCCACGCGGCCTGCCCGGCCGGGGAGTCGGTCAGGGCGTAGCCGATGGTCTGCGGCCGGGTGCGCTGCACGACGTGGTATCCGGAATGGACGGCGGAGAAGCGGCCGCCCTGTTCGAGTGCGGCCTTCTCCTCGGATGTCGGGTCGTCGCCGACCGGTGGTGCGGCGAGGAACTCGGGAAAGTTGACGTGGATCGCACGCAGGCCCGCCGGGCGCTGCGCCCCCATGCGGGTCGCGACGACACCGCCCCAGTCGCCTCCCTGGGCCACATAGGAGTCATGGCCGAGACGCCGCATGAGCACGCCGTACGCGCGGGCGATCCGGTCCGGGTCCCAGCCGGTGGCGGTGGGTTGGTCGGAGAATCCGTAGCCGGGCATCGAGGGGACGACAAGGTGGAAGCCGTGCTCGGTGAGAGGGCCGACGGTCTTGAGGAACTCCAGGAACGAGCCCGGCCATCCGTGCAGCAGCAACAGGGGGGTGGCGTCGGAGCGGGACGAGCGTACGTGCATGAAGTGGAGGCCGAGACCGTCGATGGTCGTGCGGAATTGGCCCAGCTCGTTGAGGCGCCGCTCCAGAGCGCGCCAGTCGTACCCGGTGGCCCAGTACTCCAGCAACTCCTCGAGTCGCTCCCGCCGCACCCCCTGGCTGCTGTCCGGCGATGTCTCCCGGCCGGCGAGGCGTACCCGGTGGAGCCGGTCCTTCAGATCCTCCAGGGCACGGTCCGGAATGTCGATACGAAAAGGTGTCACGCTGTCCGATGTCATGGTCACCACGGTGCGGCCGTGACGAGCGCGCAGTCCAATGACTGTTCCGGCACACGTAATACGGTCACCGTATAAGGCCAGGTAGAGTGAGGTGGTGTCCGAACGCTTCCCCGCACCCGTGGACCTCGACCTGCGGCTGGTGCAGTGCTTCACGGTGGTCGCCGAGCACCAGCACTTCGGCCACGCCGCCGAGGAGCTGCACACCACCCAGCCGTCACTGAGCCGGCAGATCCGCCGCCTCGAGCAGCAAGTGGGCGTCCGCCTGCTCGACCGCACCACGCGCGGCACCCGGCTCAGCGAGGCCGGCGAGGCTTTCCTGCCCCAGGCCCGGGAACTGCTGCGCGCCGCGGTCGAGGCAATGGCCCGCACCCGGGCCGCGGCCCGGCCCAGCAGCGTCACCATCGGCTACACCAAGGGACTGGTCATCACCGCGGCCGTGCGGGCCCTGCGGGAACGCCATCCCGACGCCGAGGTCCACACCCGCCTGCTCGCCTGGAACGACTCGCGCGGCGCGCTGCTGGAGCACCGCGTCGACGCGGTGGTGACCCGTCTGCCCTTCCCCACCGACCGGCTGCGCGTCACCGTCCTCTACGACGAACCGCGTGTACTGGTCGTGCCCCGGGACCACCGTCTGGCCGACGAGGAGTCCGTCACCCTCGACGACATCGCCGACGAGCCGATCCCCCACGTACGCCAGTCCGACCCCTTGCTGAACGCCTACTGGCGGCTCGATCCCCGGCCCGACGGGCGGCCCGCGCCCGACGGCCCCCTGGCCGAAGCCCTTGAGGACAAACACGAACTCATCGCCGCCGGGCAGGCCGTGGCTGTCGGGCCGCCCCTCACCCACGCGACCGGCCTGCATCCCAGCCTCACCACCGTCCCGTTGCACGGGGTCGAACCGAGTCAGGTCGTACTCGCCACGCGCACCGGCGACCGCAGCCGTCTGGTCACCGCTTTCCGCAAGCATGCCGAAGCTCTGCTCACCGGAACCCACCGTCCGGGGCCGATCCGCACGCCGTGATCAGCGGCGGCTCCGCCCGCATACGCAAGCGGTCATGACCCGTGCCTGGTCCGCCGCCCCAGCGCCCCGACGAGACCGGCGGTCTCCTCCGGGATGTCCCGCGCACCGCTGAACTGGACGCCGCCGAGCGGGACGCGCTCGATCAGGGCGTAGACAGTACGGCGCGGTCTGGGCCGCGCCTCGCGGGTGGTGGCCTTCACCCCGCCCACCGAGCCGTCCGTGAGCGCCGCAGACGGCCGATCCAGACCGTCCGTCATGCGCTGCTCCAGCCCGGTGACGAACTCACCCGTGGGCGAGCGTCGTCGAACGGGAGCCACGAGCCCCGAAGGGTCCCGGGGCGCCCCTCACCGCGCCGACCTCGTCCTGCGCAGGCCCGTCCAGACGCAGCAGGCGGTGGTGCCGGCCGCGAGCAGCGCCGCCCACGGTGCGGACGGGGCCGCGTGCGTCACCGCTGTGCCGAGTACGACCGCCACGAGTCCGTCGAACTGCCAAGCCGCGATCAGCAGCCCGGAGAGGTCGCCGAACGGTGTCATGACCGGGAGCAGCAGGGAGAGCGGCAGGTTCGACTTCATCTCGCGCAGGAATCTGGCGCCGAGGACCAGCACGACCGTCCCCGCGACGAGCAGCACCGTCTCCGCCGTGCGGTCGTCGTACGAGGACCACCGGGCCGCCGCCGCGGCTCCGCCGCCCAGCAGGGTCCCGGTCGTCACGGCGACGACGGGCCAGGTCAGCGCCCGGGCGAACGCGCCGCCCCGCCGGCCGCCGTACAGCGGAGGGAGGGTCGACTCGTCGCGCAGTCCGCGCCACGTCTCGCCGGCCCGGCCCGCGCCCAGGTAGGCGCAGCAGGCGCCGGCCGTCCACAGCAGCGGGGCGGGACCGCCGTACGCTCCGGCGGTCCCGAGCGTCATTGCGGCGCCGCCGGTCAGCAGGAGCAGCGCGGCCGCGCCGGTGCGGCCGGGAGTGCGCAGGGCCCGGACCGCGCCCCGGGAGACGTGGCCGCGCAGGCGGCCGCCGGGGCGGAAGAGGGCCGAGGTGAGACCGCGGGGTTCCGGCCGGTACAGGTCGAGGGCGTGGTGGAGGGTGCCCGTCAGTGCGTACGTCTGGGCCTGGGAGGCACGGGCCGACTCGCGGGCGAGCCGGGACAGGTCCACCGTCCGGACGGAGCGGAAGGCCGCCCGGCCCGTCACCGTCGCTGCGGCCGCGGCAGCGACGGCCACGAGCCAGAGCTGAGCCGTCACCGTCACGACGACGGCCGCGGCGCCCGCGGCCGACGCGAGGACGAGGTTGTCGCGGGCCGTCCGCACCTGGCCCCACAGCCACGCCGTCGCGGCGAGCGCGCCGGCGCCGGCCGCGACCGCGACGGCCTGCAGCCCGGTGCCGACGTGGTCGAACAGGTCGGTCGTGAGGTACGCCGCCGTGCAGGATGCGAGCAGCAGCGCAGTACCCGCGTACGCCGGACGGCGGCGGGCCGGCCTGCCGAGGTAGGCCGTCGGGGGCAGGTCCGTGGACATGAAGACGTGCAGCACGAAGGGCTGGAGCACCAGCGGGCCCCAGAACCGGCCGGCGAGTTGGGCGGTCCAGCACGCCGTCACCGTGAAGGCGCAGGCCGCGGCGGTCGCTGCGCCGGGCGTGCGCAGGGACACGAGCGCGGGGGACGTGGCCGCGGCGTGCAGGGCGGGCACCAGGAAGAGGGTGCCGAAGAGGACGACGAGGTACGCGGTGTACGCGCGGCTGCCCGCAGAGGCGCGGTCGCCGCGACGGCTGTACCGGTGCCACACGGCGCGGACGCGATCACCGGCCTCGGCCTCGGCTTCGGCTTCGAGCCGGGTTTCAGCTTCGGTTTCGGTATCGGCTTCGACTTCGGCTTCGGCTTCGGCGGATGTCACGGGGTCCTGTCGTGTCACCCGAGCTCCACGCGGCCGTCGCATGCGGCAACGAGGGCCGGCTCATGGGTGGCGACCAGGAACGCGGTGCCCGCCTGCGCCCGCTCCGTGAGCAGGTCGGCCACCAGGTCGACGCGGTGGCGGTCGAGGTGCCGCTCGGGCTCGTCGAGCAGTACGGCGTCGGCGGGGCGTACCAGGGTCAGGGCGAGGCCGAAGAGCTGGGACTGTCCGGACGAGACCTGGTGGGGGAAGCGCTCGGCCAGCGCGGAGAGACCCAGCCGCTCGACTACGCGGTCGGCGGCCTCGGTGGTGGCCGCGGAGTTGCCGTACCAGGAGGCGGCGACGAGGGTCACCTGCTCGCGCAGCGTCATGTCGCGGGCGACGGGCACCGGTTCGACCAGCGAGGCCATCAGCCGTCGGTGACGGGGGTCGGTCCTGGCCGGCGGTTCACCTCGTACGCAGACCGAACCGGCCGTGAGGCTCCGGGTGCCCAGGAAGGCGCGCAGGAGGGTGGTCTTGCCCGTGCCGTTGCCGCCCGTGACGCACCAGAGTTCGCCCGGGCCGGCCTCGAACGACGTGGGTTCGAGCAGCGTCGCGTCCCCGAGCGTCACCGCCGCGCCGTCCGCGGCGAGTACCGCCACCACCTGGTCAGCGCTTCCTGGCGTACGTCCGCACCACGACGCCGTTTCCGAAGGTCCGCACGTCCCGCGTCACGAACTCGGAGATCCCGAAGGCCGAGCCGAACATCGGCATACCGGTGCCGAGCACGATCGGGTAGGTCTTGACGACCAGTTCGTCGATCTCGTCGACCAGTTCACCGGCGACGACCGACCCGCCGCACAGGTAGATGTCGTACGCGCTCTCCTCCGCCTTCAGCGCCCGGACCCTGCCGACGAGGTCGCTGGTGATGATCTCGACGTTCGGGTCGGGCGACCCGGTGAGCGTGCGTGAGGCGACGTACTCGCGCAGGTGGGCGTAGGGGCTGGTGACGCCGTCCTTCAGGGCCAGGTCGTAGCTGGCCCTGCCCTGGAGGACCGTGTCGAACCGCCTGTTCGGCAGGTCGTCGATTCCCAGGTGGCGGCGGCCCTGGGTCGGCAGCGTCTCCGGGTACTCCGCCTTCAGGAACCCGAAGTACTCCTCGTCGACGAAGCGGGTCATGAACGACGCGTCGCCGTCCGGGCCGCCGATGAAGCCGTCGATCGAGCAGGCGATGAAGTACGTGAGTCCACGCAAACCGGTCCCCTTTCCCCGAGGTGATCACCGTCGTGACCACTGACCACCGACCACTGAGATTGACCACCGATCATCGGTCGCCGGCCCAGTGACCACTACGATCACAGTACTTCATACGTAGTTGTTCGTGCAGCGATCAATTCGTGCGGCGATCAATTCGTGCGGCAGTCAATTCGTGCGGCGGTCAACGGGTCCGGGGCTCGCGCCACATGGGCCACATCCGGGGGCCGTCGGGGAGGTCCAGGGCGCGGCCGGTGAACTCGAAGCCGAGGCGCTCGTACAGCACCTTGCTGCGGGCGCTGCTCGCCTCCAGGTAGGCGGGCAGCCCTTCGTGGTCACAGCGGTCGAGGACCGTCCCGATCAACGCGGTGCCCAGCCCCTCGCCCTGCCGGTCCGGTGACACGCCGATCATCCACAGGTACTCGTGGGCCCGGCCGGAGGGATGGATGTCCTCCGTCAGCCGGGCTATCAGTTCGACGCGCTCGTTCTCCGGGTCGACGGCCTTTCGGACCTGAGCGGGAACGTCCTCGGGTCCGGTGTCCCCGGTGTCCTCGCCCGCGTCCGCGGGGACGGGCAGCCACAGCGCGCAGGCCGAGCCGTCCTCGGTGAGGTCGATGCGTCCGTCGGCGAACACCGCGTCGGCGAAGGCGGCCATCAGCCGGTGGTGGGTGCGGCGGCGGTACTCCGCGCCGGGGAAGACCCAGCTGCTCACCGGGTCGTCCCGGAACGCCTCGTCCAGCAGCCGGACAACCCGCTCCCGGTCGTCCTCACCCGCAGTCCGGATCACCACGCCCATGCTCCGCCCGCCCCTTCGCCCAACCTCGCTCGTGCGTACGGCGGTTGAGCCTAACGGGTGGTGTCCGCGCCGGACGGGAAGATAGGCAAGCGGGAGGACGGGCCCCGCACACCGTGGGGAAGTGCGGGACCCGCCGGCCGGAGCCGTCGGCGGTGCGGCCGTACGTCGGTCAGGTGCCGTACGGCCCTGTACGGACTCCGGGGTCTTGCGTGCCGGACCGGGCGTTCGACGGTCGCCCCGCACCCGGCAGAGCGGCCGGGGCGTCCCCGACAGCCGGGACGGCCGGGACGGTCGTCAGGAGCTGCGCCGGGTCACGAACTCGGCCAGTGCGAGCAGGCCACCGGCTGCCTCCGGGTCGGGCACGGCGCGGGCCAGCTCCTGCATGGCCCTGGCCATCCGGTCGGCCGCCCGGGCCTGTGCCCAGTCCCGCCCGCCGGCCCGCTCCACGACGAGAGCGGTGTACTCCAGGTCCTCCTTGTCCTCGTCGTACGGCGCCGCGTACAACGCGGCCAGCTCCGCGGCCGCCGGGGTGCCGGAGGTGAGGGCGGCGACCACCGGCAGGGACTTCTTGCGGGCGGCCAGGTCCGCGCCGGCCGGCTTGCCGGTGTGCCGCGGGTCGCCCCATATGCCGATCACGTCGTCGATGAGCTGGAAGGCCAGCCCGGCCTCACGGCCGAAGGCGTCCAGCGCGTCCACGTGCTCCGCCGCGGCACCGGCGTACAGCCCACCGAGGGCGCAGGCGCATCCCAGCAGGGCTCCCGTCTTGGCCTCGGCCATGAGGAGGGTCTCGTCGAGCGTGACCTCGCCCGGGGCGCGCCCTTCCATCTCGGTGTCCGTGTGCTGGCCCTCGCAGAGCTCCATGACGCAGTCGGCGAGCCGGGCGCCCGCCGCCGCGGACGCCGGGTGGGGGTCGGCGGCGAGCAACCGCAGGGCGAGGGCCTGGAGTGCGTCCCCGACGAGGATCGCATCGGGGACACCGAACACGGTCCAGGCGGTCGGCCGGTGACGGCGCGTGGTGTCCCGGTCCATCACATCGTCGTGCAGCAGCGTGAAGTTGTGGACCAGTTCCACCGCCGCCGCGGCCCGGCCGGCCGACGCCCGGGCCGCGGGGCCGCCGAGCGCGGCCGCCGCGGTGAGGACGAGCGCGGGACGGATCGCCTTGCCCGCGTTGCCGGCGGCGGGTGTGCCGTCCGCGTGCTGCCAGCCGAAGTGGTAGGAGGCGACCCGGCGCATACTGGGGGGCAACGACGCGATGGCGGAGCGCAGTTCGGGATCGACGGACGCCCGGGACTCCCGCAGGAGCGCCTCCGCCTCGTGGCCGCCCTCGACCACCACCGCTTCCCGTCCGCCGACCGCCACCGGCCCCTGCGGCTCTGCCCCGGAACAGCCCCCGTCGGACCCCGAACCGTCCCCGTCGGGCGGCGCTCCCGGCTCTTCGTCTCGCTGTGCGCCGATGGGCCACTGCCTCTCCGCCGTTCCGGTGGGGCGACACGTCGCGGTGGCGCCGCGCCGAGCCTCCGTCATGGACTCACCCTCCCCGTCGGCCCGTCCGTACCCCCGGGGTGTACCCGCCCGGACGGGCGGGGACACGGCGTTCGGGGAACCGACGTCACTGCCAGCGGCCGATCTCGACGTTCTCCAGGACTCCGAGCGCGTCCGGCACAAGGACGGCGGCCGAGTAGTAGGCCGTGACCAGGTACTTGATGACGGCCTGCTCATTGATGCCCATGAAGCGCACCGACAGGCTCGGCTCGATCTCGTCGGGAATCCCGGTGGCCCGCAGACCGATGACGCCCTGGTCCTGCTCGCCGGTACGCATCGCGATGATCGAGGAGGTTCGGGCCTCGGTGACCGGGATCTTGTTGCACGGGTAGATGGGCACCCCGCGCCAGGTGGGGATGCGGTTGCCCGCGACGTCGATCGTCTCGGGGACGAGTCCGCGCCTGTTCAGCTCGCGGCCGATCGCCGCGATGGCCCGCGGGTGGGCGAGGAGCAGCTTCGTGCCGCGCCGGCGGCTCAGCAGCTCGTCCAGGTCGTCCGGACCGGGCACCCCGGCGTGCGGCTGGATCCGCTGGTCGTACTCGCAGTTGTGGAGCAGTCCGAACTCCCGGTTGTTGATGAGCTCGTGCTCCTGGCGCTCCTTCAGCGCCTCGACGGTCAGCCGGATCTGCTGCTCCGTCTGGTTCATCGGCTTGTTGTACAGGTCGGCGACGCGCGAGTGGATGCGCAGTACGGTCTGCGCGACGCTCAGCTCGTACTCGCGGGGCCGGGCTTCGTAGTCGACGAAGGTGTGCGGGATGTCCGGCTCGCCGCTGTGGCCGGCGGAGAGGTCGATCGCCTTCTCACCGTGCTTGTTGGTGTTCTGCTCGGGCAGCGAGCGCCGTTCGTCCAGGTGCGCGCGCAGGGAGTCCGACTGCTCGGCGACCTGCTCCACCTGCTGGCGGGAGAGCACGAGCACCGTGCAGGCGGTGACCGTGCGGGCGGTGTACTCCCAGATCGGGTCCTCGTCCAGCAGCGCCTGGTCACCGAAATAGGCGCCGTCGGCGAGGACACCGAGCACCGCGTCGTCGCCGTAGGGGCCGGTACCGATCTTCTCGACCTTGCCGTGGGCCAGCAGGTAGACCTCGTCGGCCCGGCCGCCGAACGAGGCGATCACCTCACCGGGCCCGAACTCCCGCTGCTCGCAGCGCTGCGCGAGGGCCGAGAGGACCTCGTCGTCCTCGTACGAGCGCAGGGCGGGCAGCTCGCCCAGCTCCGCGGGGACGACTTCGACGCGGTCGCCGGTCTTCACAAAGGTCACACGGCCGTCCCCGACGGCGAAGGTCAGACGCCGGTTCACCCGGTACGTGCCGCCCTGGATGTCCACCCAGGGGAGCGAGCGCAGCAGCCAGCGCGAGCTGATCTCCTGCATCTGAGGAACGGACTTGGTGGTGGTGGCCAGGTTCCGCGCGGCCGCCGTGCCGAGGCTCTGCTGCGGCCTGGTCTGCTCGGTGCGGACCTCTTCGCCTACCGACATAAGGAATTGCCCTCCCGGTCATGCCGGGCGAACGCGCCCGGCATCGATGTGCAGGGACCAGCCTTCCTCACGGTGCGTGCCGGTGCTATTACACGAACGAGCGGGAATGGATCACGAGCAGCCGGGGCAGATATGGGAGCTTGTTCGCGTTCTCGGCAGTCTTGTCCGGGACTGGTCAATGCCGTTGGCCGGGGGCGAGATTGTCCTGATCGGCTCGTACACGGAGCGGACAAGTAATAGAAACCGCTCCGCTCCGGTACAAGCACCGTACGAGACGGCCGCGCCGGGCGGTCGTCGCACTGAGTGAAGGAGTCGGCCGTGGCCCCACCCATGTCCGCGAGCAGTTTCCTCAACGCCCTGAAGGCGGAGGGCCTCACCGTCGTCGAGGTCGGCGACTGGCAGCACCACAACCGCAACGACAAGGGCGCCTGGGGGCCCGTGCACGGCGTGATGATCCACCACACGGTCACCAGGGGCAGCGCGCAGACCGTGGACATCTGCCGCACGGGCCATGCGAACCTGCCGGGTCCGCTGTGCCACGGGGTCATCACCAAGGACGGCAGGGTCCACCTGGTCGGACACGGCAGGGCCAACCACGCCGGGCTCGGTGACGACGACGTCCTGCGCGCGGTGATCTCGGAGAAGCGGCTGCCCGCGGACAACGAGGCGAACACCGACGGCAACCGGCACTTCTACGGCTTCGAGTGCGAGAACCTGGGCGACGGCGAGGACCCCTGGCCGGCCGAGCAGCTGGAGGCGATCGAGCGGGCCGCCGCGGCCGTCTGCCGCCACCACGGCTGGAACGAGCGGTCCGTCATCGGTCATCTCGAATGGCAGCCGGGCAAGGTGGACCCGCGAGGGTTCACGATGGACGCGATGCGGGAGCGGGTCCGGGACCGGCTGAAGTGACGTACCGCCCCACGTGAGCCGGTCATCCCGCCCTTGTCGCCCGGCCCCGCCGTCCCTCCCGGGGCGACCGTCGGCCCACGTGGTCGGCAACCCGCCCGACCACCGGCCGCCCGCGCGACCGGCGGCCCGCGCGACAATGGCGGGGTGACCGGCACCGACACCTTCGACCCCGCCGCCCTGGCTCCGCGCCTGCCGTCGCCCTCCCAGGAGGTCGTCGACGGCCGGTTCGAGCGGCACGGTGTCCGGCTGCTGCTGAAGCGCGACGACCTGATCCACCCGGAACTCGTCGGCAACAAATGGCGCAAACTCGCGCCGAACCTCCCGGCGGCGGGCGGCCGAGCCGTCGTCACCTTCGGCGGCGCCTACTCCAACCACCTGCGCGCCACGGCGGCCGCGGGCCGGCTGCTCGGCCTGCCCACGGTGGGGGTCGTGCGCGGCCAGGAACTGGCCGGTCTGCCGCTCAACCCGTCCCTCGCCCGGTGCGCCGCCGACGGCATGCGGCTCCACTTCGTCGACCGCCCGACGTACCGGCGCAAGACCGAACCGGGGACGCTGGCGGCGCTGCTGCGCGCGGTGGACGCCGAGGACGCCTTCGTCGTCCCGGAGGGCGGCAGCAACGCGGAGGCGGTCCGGGGGTGCCGGGCCCTGGGCGAGGAGCTGGCCGGGCAGGCGGACGTCGCCGCCGTGGCCTGCGGCACCGGCGGCACGCTCGCCGGGCTCGCGGCGGGGCTGCCCCGGGGCAGCCGGGCACTGGGCATCCCGGTGCTCCGGGGCGGCTTCCTGGAGGGCGACATACGGCGGCTCCAGGACCGCGCGTTCGGCGGGCCGCGCGGCGCGTGGAGCCTCGACGACCGCTTCCACCACGGCGGCTACGCCCGCACGTCGCCCGGACTGGAGGCCTTCGCCGCGGACTTCGAGGCCAGGCACGGCCTCGGCGTGGAACGCGTGTACGTCGCCAAGATGCTGTACGCCCTCAGCGCCCTCGCCCAGGAGGGCGCCTTCCCGCGCGGGACCACGGTGGCGGCGGTCGTCACCGGCCGCCCCTTCCCCTGAGCGTTCCCCGGACGGGACCGGTCCGCCGCGCCCGCCGCGCGCCGCTCACGTCGTTTCCCGGTACGCCGCCGCCTCCTCCAGGTCGAGTCGGCGCAGCAGTGTCCGCAGCATCTCGTCGTCGATGTAGCGGCCGTCCCGCAGCCGTACGAACACCTCGCGTTCGGCGCCGATCATCTCGCTGGACAGGCGCCGGTAGGTGTCGTCGACACTCTCGCCGGTGACGGGGTTGACCTGTCCGAGCCGTTCCCAGACCGCGTTGCGGCGGCGCTCCAGGACCGTGCGGAGGCGGTCGGCCAGCGGGCCCGGCAGGGTGTTGCGCTCGTCGGCGAGCAGTTCGTCCAGGCGCTGCTCGGCGGCCCGGGAGGCCTGCGCCTGGGCGTTGGCCTCCGCCAGTGTCCCGGCCTGTACGTCGTGCTCGGGGAACTTCAGCAGACGGATCAGCGGCGGCAGGCTGACGCCCTGGACCACCAGCGTGCCGATGACGGTGGTGAAGGTGAGGAAGAGGAGGAGGTTGCGCTCGGGGAAGGGCTCGCCGCCGTGCACGGTGAGCGGGACGGAGAAGGCGATGGCCAGCGAGACCACGCCCCGCATCCCGGCCCAGGCGATCACGAACGGTCCCTTCCAGGAGAGTTCGCCCTCGCGCGCGCGGACGCGTGCCGACAGCCGGGGCAGGAAGGTCGCCGGGTACACCCACACAAACCTTGCCGCCGCGACCACCAGGAAGACGGCGAGGGCGTACCAGGCGGCGTCGGCGCCCCGGTACTCCCCGAGGCCCTTGAGGACGACGGGCAACTGCAGCCCGATGAGGGCGAAGACGGCCGACTCCAGGACGAAGGCGACCATCTTCCGCACCGCCTCCTCCTGGAGCCGGGTGGCGAAATCGACCTCCCACGCGCGGTGGCCCAGATAGAGCGCCACGACGACCACCGCGAGGACTCCGGAGGCGTGCACCTGCTCGGCGACGGCGTAGGCGGCGAACGGGATCAGCAGGGAGAGCGTGTTCTGCAGCAGCGCCTCCGTCAGGTGGGTGCGCAGCCAGTGCAGCGGCACCATCAGCACCAGTCCCACGCCGACGCCGCCCACCGCCGCGATCAGGAACTCGGCGATCCCGCCGGCCCAGGTCGCGCTCTCGCCGACCGCCGCGGCCAGCGCCACCTTGAAGGCGGTGATGGCGGTGGCGTCGTTCACCAGGGACTCGCCCTGGAGGATGGTGGTGATCCGGGAGGGCAGCCCCACGCGGCGGGCGACCGCCGTGGCCGCGACGGCGTCCGGGGGCGCCACGACCGCGCCGAGCACCAGGGCAGCGGTCAGCGGCAGGCCGGGCACGATCAGGTAGGCGGCGCAGCCCACGACGAACGTGGCGAAGAGGACGTAGCCCACCGACAGCAGCGCCACGGGCCGCGCCTGGGCCCGCAGGTCCAGGTAGGAGCTGTCGGCGGCCGCCGTGTAGAGCAGCGGGGGCAGCAGGAGGGGCAGGACGATGTGCGGGTCGAGGGTGTATTCGGGCACACCGGGCACGTAGCTCACCGCCAGGCCCACCGCGACCAGCAGCAGGGGCACCGGCACCGGTACCCGCCGCCCCGCCGCGGCGACCGCGGCGCTGCCCGCCACGAGCAGCAGCAGCGGCATCACGTGCATCGTCCTCGCCCGCCCTCATTTTCCGCGCGGTGATCCGCACACCCGTCGTAACCTGGCCATCATGAAACAGTGCACGCACGCCGACGCGCTGCCGCACCCGGAACCGGAACCACGCGGCGAGACCTGTCCGGAGTGTCTGGCCGAGGGCACGGACCCGGTGCAGCTGAGACTGTGTCTCGACTGCGGTCACGTCGGCTGCTGCGACTCCTCCCCCGGGCAGCACGCCACGGCCCACCACAAGGAGACCGGCCATCCGGTGATGCGCACCTTCGAGCCCGGGGAGAGCTGGCGCTGGTGCTTCGTCGACCACGTCCTCGTGTGAGGCGTCGCGCGAGTGTCGCGAGACCTCTGCCGGGGACGGTTCGACCGTCTGACGTCTGGGTACGTCAACCCGGCGCGCGCTCTTCCGATTTGGGCCCGCCCAACCCCTAGCCACTGTGCGTGTTCGGGTGTTTACTATGAGTGACAGCAAGGGGTTGGGGTTGCGGGACAGGAAAGTTCGGAGCGCGATAACGTCACCGCTGAACCACGTATCGCGTTACCCCGAGGGGCGACCCTCGGCCCTTTGACGCTTGTACCACCTTGGAGGTGAGGGTGTCCCAGATCGCAGGCGAGCCCGGGACCCAGGACTTCGTCGAAGTCCGGCTGCCGGCCGCGGGTGCCTACCTGTCGGTGCTGCGTACGGCGACGGCCGGCCTCGCAGCCCGCTTGGACTTCACCCTCGACGAGATCGAGGATCTGCGTATCGCAGTCGACGAGGCCTGCGCGATCCTGCTCCAGCAGGCCGTGCCGGGCTCGGTGCTCAGCTGCGTCTTCCGCCTCGTCGACGACTCGCTCGAGGTCACCGTCTCGGCGCCGACCACGGACGGCCACGCCCCCTCGCGGGACACTTTCGCGTGGACGGTGCTGTCCGCCCTCGCGGGCAAGGTCTCCTCCGCCGTGGACGAGGACAAAACCGTTTCGATCAGCCTCTACAAACAGCGCGGCGCGGGACCCGGGCCGGCGTGACGAACGGGGACGGGCCGGTGCGGGACGAAGAGCGCGGCACACGGGAGCTGCCGACCGGGGGCGCACGTTCTCAGAGCGAGGCCCGGCGCACGGCGGACGGCATCGACGGCATCCCCGAGCAGGCCCGGCCGCATCCGGAGGACGAGACCTCACCCGAGGCCGTCGTACCGGGCGACGGGCAGCGGGCCGGGGAGACCCCGGCCCGCCCCGTCCGAGCGGAGGCGGGAGCTCGGGAAAGGGCAACGGGCGGGACGATGAGCGAGCACGAGCGACACTCCGAGCACGAGCACCACTCGGAAGACGGCGTGCCCGGTGCACGGGGCGCACAGGGCACGCGGCACGACCCGCAGGACCGCAGCGGGGCGCGTCTGCTCTTCAGCGAGCTGCGCACGCTGACGAAGGACAGCCCCGAGTACGCGGAGCTGCGCAACCGGCTGGTCCGCATGCACCTGCCGCTCGTCGAGCACCTCGCGCGCCGCTTCCGCAACCGCGGCGAGCCCCTGGACGACCTCACGCAGGTCGCGACGATCGGGCTGATCAAGTCGGTCGACCGCTTTGACCCGGACCGCGGGGTGGAGTTCTCCACGTACGCGACGCCCACGGTCGTCGGCGAGATCAAACGGCACTTCCGGGACAAGGGATGGGCGGTGCGCGTCCCGCGCCGGCTGCAGGAGCTGCGGCTGGCCCTGACGACGGCGACGGCGGAGCTCTCCCAGCTGCACGGACGCTCCCCCACGGTTCACGAGCTCGCCCAGAAGCTGGCGATCTCGGAGGAGGAGGTCCTGGAAGGCCTGGAGTCGGCCAACGCCTACTCCACCCTGTCCCTGGACGTCCCGGACACCGACGACGAGTCCCCGGCGGTCGCGGACACGCTCGGCGCCGAGGACGAGGCGCTGGAGGGCGTCGAGTACCGCGAGTCCCTCAAGCCGCTCCTGGAGGACCTGCCACCGCGGGAGAAGCGGATCCTGCTGCTGCGCTTCTTCGGCAACATGACCCAGTCGCAGATCGCGCAGGAGGTCGGGATCTCGCAGATGCACGTGTCCCGGCTGCTCGCCCGCACACTGGCGCAGCTGCGGGAGAAACTGCTCGTCGAGGAGTGACGAGGAGTGGCAGGGAGTGGCAGGGAGTGGCGGGGAGTGGCCCCGGACGCCGGTGCCGGTGCCGATCTCCGGCCCGCCTGACCGGTCCCCGTCCTGACCGGTCCCCGCCCGGAGGCCGCCGACAGCGGTCTCCCGGCGTCATCGGGCAGCGGTCTCCCGGTGCCGTCGGCTACTTCCCGGCGTTGCCCGGCTGCTGCCCGGCGTTGCCCGGCCCGCGGATGCCGAGGGCCTGGGTGGTCGTGGGGTTGACGAGCAGCACCAGGCCGGCGACGGCCACGGCACCGAGCACGACGCCCGCCGCGATGGCCGTGCCGTCGGCCCGCACCATGGTGTAGGCCACGGGCAGTGCCATGATCTGCGTGACGACGGCGGGCCCGCGGCTCCAGCCCCGCCGGGCGAGCAGCCCGCGGGCGGCGAGCAGCGGCAGCAGCGCGAGGACGATCAGGGTGACGCCGCCGGTGACGGCCGAGGTCCGGTCGTCGGGGTGGCCGGTGAGTCCCCCCACGAGCATCCAGGCGCCGCCCACGACGAGCGCCAGGCCCTCCAGCGCGGCCAGCGCGGCCGCGGCGGTCAGCCGGCCGGGGCGGGGTCCCGCCTCGTCGGCGGCTTCGGGGGTGGGGGTCTGCTCGCTGCTCACCCTTGAAGGGTAGTCCTCGTCGCACGGGCGTCCGCGAGGGCGTCGGGCATATCACGCACGCCGGGGGTCTGTGGGGTGTCCGTGGGGTTCTTCACCTCGGCCTGGGCCGGGTACCACCCAGTAGGTACCCTGCAGACCATGCGTGCACTTCTCGTGGTCAATCCGGCGGCAACCACCACGAGCGCGCGTACGCGCGACGTGCTGATCCATGCGCTGGCCAGCGAGATGAAGCTGGAGGCGGTCACCACCGAGTACCGCGGCCACGCCCGGGACCTCGGCAGACAGGCCGCGCAGAGCGACGACGTCGAACTGGTGGTGGCCCTCGGCGGCGACGGCACGGTGAACGAGGTCGTCAACGGCCTGCTGCACGGCGGGCCCGACCCGGAGCACCTGCCCGGCCTCGCGGTGGTCCCCGGCGGTTCCACCAACGTGTTCGCCCGCGCCCTCGGCCTGCCCAACCACGCGGTGGAGGCCACCGGCGCCCTGCTGGACGCGCTGCGCGAGGGCCGCGAGCGCACCGTCGGCCTGGGGCTCGCCTCCGGCACGCCGGGCACGGAGGACGAGGCGGTCCCGGAGCGCTGGTTCACCTTCAACGCCGGACTGGGCTTCGACGCAGGCGTCGTCGGCCGTGTCGAGCAGCACCGCGAGCGGGGCAAGAAGTCGACCCACGCCCTGTACGTCCGCCAGGTGATGCGCGCCCTGGTCGGGGAGCCGCACCGGCGCCACGGGACGATCACCCTGGAACGGGAGGGCGAGGACCCGGTCACCGACCTGGTGCTGTCCATAGTCTCGAACACGTCTCCGTGGACGTTCCTCGGCAACCGTCCGATCTACGCGTCCCCCGAGGCCTCGTTCGACACCGCCCTCGACGTGTTCGGTCTCAGCCGGCTCTCGGCGGGCGCGGTGGCCCGGTATGGCACGCAGTTGCTCACTTCGTCCCCCGAACGCGGACCGCGTGGGCGGCATGCCGTCTCGCTGCACGATCTGACGGGGTTCACCTTGCATTCGAAGGTGCCTCTCCCCCTCCAGATGGACGGTGACCACCTGGGACTGCGCACCAGCGTGACGTTCACAGGCGTACGCCGTGCACTGCGTGTGATTGTGTGAGCAGAACCGGCTAAAGTCCTTTCACTCGAACGTTTAGGCCAGGGTCCACCCCATGGAAGTACGGCTGTGACCTAGTCGACACCGAAGAATCAAAAAAAACTTTCCGGAAGGGGTTGTATCCGCCGCCGAGGTTTGCGAGTCTCTTCTTGGCGATCGGGACGGCCCGCAAGACCGGCCTCCACAGATCACCGGAACCCCTCTTCAAACCACAGGACCACGCCAGGGAACCTGGCGGTAGGCCCTTCCCTTGTCGAGGGATTCGTGAAAGCGTTCACATTCACAAGCAACCCGCACGTAATACCAAGGAGAGGTAGCAGCCATGGACTGGCGTCACCGCGCCGTTTGCCGCGAGGAAGACCCCGAGCTCTTCTTCCCCATCGGCAACACCGGTCCCGCGCTGCTGCAGATCGAGGAAGCCAAGGCCGTCTGCCGTCGCTGCCCTGTCATGGAGCAGTGCCTGCAGTGGGCGCTCGAGTCCGGTCAGGACTCCGGCGTCTGGGGTGGTCTCAGCGAGGACGAGCGTCGCGCGATGAAGCGCCGTGCCGCCCGCAACCGGGCTCGTCAGGCCTCCGCCTGACCAGCCGCCCCTACTGACAGCCTCAGCTTGGCGGCGTGTACAGCGCGTACACATCCCCCGCCCCCGAGCCGCAGCGCGCAGTACCCCCCGATGAGCATCGGGACGATGCATCGCACGAGCACTGGCCCCGGACCTTCACAGGTCCGGGGCTTTTTGCTGCCCCTGCCCCGCGCTGCCCCGCACCACCCCGCGCCGAACCGCACCGCTGCTCCTCCGGCTACTTCTCCGGCTGCTCCTCCAGCCACTCCTCCGGCTACTTCTCCGTGGGAACCGGGATGTCCAGGATCACGCGAGTGCCGCGGTCGGGAGCCGGCACCGGCACCATGTCGAAGGTGCCACCCAACTCGCCCTCCACCAGGGTGCGTACGATCTGCAGTCCCAGGTTCCCGGAACGGTGCGGGTCGAAGTCCTCGGGCAGGCCGACGCCGTCGTCCTGGACGGTGACCAGCAGCCGGGCCTCCTTCGTCGTGCCGCCGCGGACCGCGGAGACTTCGACCGTGCCGGTGTCGCCGTCGCGGAAGCCGTGCTCCAGGGCGTTCTGCAGCACCTCGGTCAGCACCATGGACAGCGGGGTGGCGACCTCGGCGTCGAGGATGCCGAAGCGGCCGGCGCGCCGGCCGGTGACCTTGCCCGGGGAGATCTCCGCCACCATCGCCAGTACGCGGTCGGCGATCTCGTCGAACTCCACGCGCTCGTCCAGGTTCTGGGAGAGCGTCTCGTGCACGATCGCGATCGAACCGACCCGGCGCACGGCCTCCTCCAGCGCCTCGCGGCCCCGCGCGGACTCGATGCGCCGGGCCTGGAGGCGCAGCAGGGCCGCGACCGTCTGCAGGTTGTTCTTCACCCGGTGGTGGATCTCCCGGATGGTGGCGTCCTTGGTGATCAACTCGCGTTCGCGGCGGCGCAGTTCCGTCACGTCCCGCAGGAGCACCAGCGAACCGATGCGCGTGCCCTTGGGCTTGAGGGGGATGGCGCGGAACTGGATCACCCCGTCGTGCGCCTCGATCTCGAACTCGCGCGGCGCCCAGCCGCTGGCCACCTTGGCGAGCGCCTCGTCCACCGGGCCGCGGGAGGGGGCGAGTTCGGCGGTGGTCCGGCCGAGGTGGTGGCCGACCAGGTCGGCGGCCAGGCCCATGCGGTGGTAGGCCGACAGTGCGTTCGGGGAGGCGTACTGCACGATGCCGTCCCCGTCGACCCGGATCAGGCCGTCGCCGACGCGGGGCGAGGCGTCCATGTCGAGCTGCTGGTTCTCGAACGGGAAGGCGCCGGCCGCGATCATCTGTGCGAGGTCCGAGGCGCTCTGCAGGTACGTCAGCTCCAGGCGGCTCGGCGTGCGCACGGTGAGCAGGTTGGTGTTGCGGGCGATGACGCCCAGGACGCGTCCCTGGCGGCGTACGGGGATGGACTCGACGCGGACCGGGACCTCCTCGCGCCACTCGGGGTCGCCCTCGCGCACGATGCGGCCCTCGTCCAGGGCGGCGTCGAGCATGGGGCGCCGGCCGCGCGGGACCAGGTGGCCGACCATGTCGTCCTGGTACGAGGTGGGGCCGGTGTTGGGGCGCATCTGGGCGACGGAGACGTACCGCGTGCCGTCCCGCGTGGGGACCCACAGGACCAGGTCGGCGAAGGAGAGGTCGGAGAGAAGCTGCCACTCCGAGACCAGCAGGTGGAGCCACTCGAGATCGGAGTCGTCGAGCGCGGTGTGCTGGCGTACGAGTTCGTTCATGGAGGGCACGGGGCTGAGCGTACCTGGCGGTACGGACAGCGATCGAAACGAGCCACTCGCCACCGCTCCCCCGCTCCGACAACGCCCTGGCACGGCCCGGACCCGCTTCGAACGGGCCCCGGAGAACACCCGCGGGCCGCGGCGCCTGGGAGGGACCCTCAACCCTCCCGGCACCGCAGCCCGGAGCAACATCGGCCGTGGGGTGTGCGGTCCCGTCGGCCGAAGGACGAGGAGCCGGAGCAGTCAGGGCAGAGAGCCCCGGTTCCTCGGTCCGCCCTCCTGTGCGGGGAGGGCGGAAGCCTGCGGTCACCTCGCGCGAGCGACACGGTCGGTGTCCTGGCGCCCATTCTGGACTAGACCACTAAGCGTGTCCATGCGGTGGACCGTAGTTTTGTCGAGCCTATCGCCGTCGACCCGCGAGGGGGCGGGCCGGACGCGGGCCGTCACCTTTCCCGGTGACACCGGGAGCCGTCCACCCGTCACCCGCGGCCGTCCACCCAGCACCCCGCGCCCGTCCACCCGTCACCCGCGGCCGTCCGCCGTTCCCGCGACCGCGAGGACCCCGCTCTGTTAGATTGGTCTAAACCACACAGTCACCACATAGCCAGTCCCGGACCCCGGGTGAGTCCTCTCTTCGAAACGGCAGGCCAGCGTGGAAGTTGTCATCGTTCCCGATGCCAAGGCGGGCGGCGAACTCATAGCCGGGGCCATGGCACAGCTGCTCCGGCGCAAGCCCGACGCCCTGCTGGGGGTGGCCACCGGCTCGACGCCGCTGCCCGTGTACGAGGCACTGGCGGCCAAGGCGCGCTCGGGTGCCGTGGACACCGCGCGGGCGCGGATCGCCCAGCTCGACGAGTACGTGGGGCTGCCCGCGGAGCACCCGGAGTCCTACCGCTCGGTGCTGCGCCGCGAGGTGCTCGAACCGCTGGGCATCGGCATGGACGCCTTCATGGGCCCCGACGGCACGGCCGAGGACGTCCAGGCGGCGTGCGAGGCCTACGACGCGGCGCTGGGCGCGGCGGGCGGGGTCGACCTGCAGCTCCTCGGCATCGGCACCGACGGGCACATCGGCTTCAACGAGCCCTGCTCCTCGCTCGCCTCGCGGACCCGGATCAAGACCCTCACGGAGCAGACCCGCGTCGACAACGCGCGTTTCTTCGACGGCGACATCGAGCAGGTGCCGCACCACGTGATCACACAGGGCATCGGCACCATCCTGGAGGCCCGGCACGTGGTGCTGCTCGCCACCGGGGAGGGCAAGGCGGACGCGGTGGCCGCGAGCGTGGAGGGGCCGGTCGCGGCCGTGTGCCCGGCCTCGGCGCTGCAACTGCACCCGCACGCCACGGTCGTCGTCGACGACGCGGCGGCCGCCAAGCTGAAGCTCGCCGACTACTTCCGGCACACCTACGCCCACAAGCCGGACTGGCAGGGCATCTGACCCGCCCCGCACGCCCGCGCAGGCGCCGGCCCCCGTGACGGGGACCGGCGCCTGTGCCGTTCCGGTGGCAGGAGGCGTCAGTGCCCCGTGCCCACGACCGCCTCCGCCGCCGCGCGGCCGCAGACGCGGGCCGCTCCGTGGGTGGCGAGGTGGAGGGCGCCGCGGGGTGCGGCGCGGGGGACGCCCATCTCGACGACGACCGTGTCGGGGCGGGCCGCGAGCAGGGTGTCCAGGGCCGCCGCCATCCACGGGTGGCGGTGCTCGTCGCGGACCACGGCGACGACGCGGCGCCCGCCCGCCGCCGTCAGCGCCTCGCGGCCGGCGTCGGGACCGTTGAAGCTGCCGGTCTCGGTGCCCGGCAGCAGCCGGCGCAGTTCCGCGGCGACGCCCCAGGGCGTCTCGTCGCCGACCGCGATGTTGGCGACGGGGGTGAAGGCGGCCACGTAGGGCGCCGTGGTGAGCGGGGCGAAGCCGTCGGCGGCGGTGACGCGCAGGGCGCGGCGGGCGGCGCGCAGTCCCACGTCGCCGTCGGGGGTGTCCCCGGCACCCGTGCCCGACGGGTCCGGCCGGTTCGCGGCCGTCCAGGCGGACAGGGACCGGACGCGTTCCGCCGCGTCGGCCAGCCGCTCCTCGGGCAGCTCGCCGGAGCGGACGGCCTCGACCAGGGCGTCGCTCAGCCGCCGCACGGTGTCCTCGTCGGACAGGCCGCCGCCCACGCAGATCGCGTCGGCACCGGCCGCGACGGCCAGCGCGGTGCCGCGTTCGATGCCGTACGTGCCGGAGATCGCCCGCATCTCGATGCCGTCGGTGACGATGAGGCCGTCGTAGCCCAGTTCGCCGCGGAGCAGCTCGGTCAGGATGCGGCGGGAGAGCGTCGCCGGGCGGTCCGGGTCCAGGGCGGGGACCAGGATGTGGGCGCTCATCACCGCGCGGCTGCCTGCGGCGACGGCCGCGCGGAACGGGACGAGGTCGCGTTCGGCGAGCACCCCGGCGTCCACGTCGATGAGCGGCACGGCGTGGTGGGAGTCGACGCCGGTGTCGCCGTGGCCCGGGAAGTGCTTGGTGCAGGTGGCCACGCCGGCCGACTGCATGCCGGTGACATAGGCGGCGGTGTGCCGGGCGACCAGGTCGGTGTCGGACCCGAAGGCGCGTACGCCGATGACCGGGTTGTCCGGGTTGGAGTTGACGTCGGCGGACGGCGCCCAGTTGAAGTTGACGCCGCTGTCCGCGAGCCGACGGCCCAGCGCGGCGGCGACCTCCCGGGTGAGGCCCACGTCGTCCACGGCGCCGAGCGCGTGGTTGCCGGGGAAGGAGGAGCCGGTGCGCACCTCGAGCCGGGTGACGTCGCCGCCCTCCTCGTCGATGGCGACCAGCACGTCCTCGCGCTCGGCGCGCAGCTGTGCGGTGAGGGCGGCGACCTGCTCGGGCGAGGTGACGTTGCGGCCGAACAGGGCGACGGACGCCAGGCCCTCGCCGAGGCGGCGCAGCAGCCAGTCGGGGGCGGTGGTGCCGGCGAAGCCGGGCTGGAGGACGGTGAGCGCGTCGCGCGTGAGGGTGTCGGGGGCCCTGGTCAGGGTCGTCATGGGTGCGTCATCCCTTCACTGCGCCGGCGGTCAGGCCGCTGACGGCCTTGCGCTGCAGGAAGACGAAGAGAACGAGGATCGGGATGGCGAAGAGGGACGAGGCGGCCATGGTGGCGCCCCAGTCGTCGCCGAACTGGGTCTGGAAGCTGGACAGCCACAGCGGCAGCGTCTGGGCCTCGGCGTCCTTGTTGAGGACCAGGACCAGGGCGAACTCGTTCCAGGCGGTGATGAACCCGAACAGCGAGGTGGACATCAGGCCCGGCGCGAGCAGCGGCAGGATGACACGGCGGAACGCCTCGGCGCGGGTGCAGCCGTCGACCATCGCCGACTCCTCCAGCTCCTTCGGCACGGCGGCGACGAAGCCGCGCAGCGTCAGGATGGTGAAGGGGAGGATCATCATCATGTAGAAGAGCGTCAGCGGCACCAGGCTGTTCAGCATCGACGCGTCCCGCACGATCATGTACATCGCGATGATCATGACTTCCCAGGGCGCCATCTGGGCCAGCATGAAGCCGATGATGAAGCCGCGCCGCCCCTTGAACCGCATCCGCGCCAGCGCGAAGGACCCGGCCAGCGCGATGATCAGGGAGAAGACCACGGCGAGGACGGTGACGGTCAGCGAGTTGGTGACGTACGTCCAGAAGTGGTCGACGTCGGTCGCGGTCGTGAAGTGCTCGAAGGTGATGTCGGTCGGGATCCAGACCGGGTCCTCCGAGAGGATGTCGCCGGTCGGCTTGAGAGCCGTGGCGAACATCCAGTACACGGGGAAGACGAAGCCGATGAACAGGACGACGGCCGTGACGTTGGGCCACAGGCGGCCGAAGAGCGAGCGCTTCACAGCTCGTCCTCCTCTTGCTTGAGCACGATCCTCAGGTAGTACGCGGTCAGGCCGATCAGGAGCAGGATGGTCAGGGCGGCGATGGCCGCACCCATGCCGTAGTGCTGGTTCCCGACGCCCTCGACGTAGGCGTAGACGGGCAGGATCTCGGTGAGCCGGTCCGGGCCGCCCTCGTTGATGAGGTAGACCTGCACGAACGCCTTGAAGACCCAGATGATCTCCAGGAAGGTCGTGGCGTAGAGGAAGGGCCGCAGGAAGGGCATGGTGACCGTGGTGAAGCTGCGCCAGGCACCGGCGCCGTCGAGGGACGCGGCCTCGTAGAGCTCCTTGGGGATGGTGGTGGTCGCCGCGTAGAGGTTGATGGCGACGAACGGGATCGACATCCACACGATGAGCAGGGTGACGACGAAGAACGTCGACATCTGGCTGCTGGTCCAGCTGTAGTCGGCCATGGAGTGCCAGCCGAGTTTGTCCAGGACCCAGTTGACGACGCCGAAGCGCTGGGCGAACAGCCACTTGTAGACGGTGGTGGCGGCGACGATCGGCATGGCCCAGGCCAGTACCAGGCCGAACAGCAGGGTGAAGCGCATCCGCTTGCCGAGGCGGGCGAGCAGCAGGCCGACCAGCGTGCCCAGGAGCATGATCAGGACGACGTTGACCGCCGTGAACAGGATCGAGCGGAGGGTGACCCGCCAGAAGTCCTCGCTGCCGAGGGTCTCCTTGTAGTTGTCGACGCCGTTCCACTCGGTGACGTGCCGGATCAGCTGCCCCATGTTGAGGTTCTGGAAGGACAGCAGGATGTCCTTCAGCAGCGGCCAGCCGAGCAGCAGCACGGTGGCGGCGCAGGCGGGCAGCAGCAACAGGTACGGGGCGAGCTCGCCGGCACGGGAGGCGGCTCTCTTCCTCGGCCCGCCGGTGCCGCCGCCGTCCGTCCCTCGGACGTCGGCCGGGCCTGAGGGCGGCCGTTCGGTCTGCACGGTCATGCTCGCGATCTCTCTTCTCGACCTGTGTACGTCGACCCGCGTGCGGTGGCCGGGGCGGGAGCCGTCAGAATCCGGCTGTCCCGCCCCGGCCGACCCGGTGTTACTGCTCCTGCGCCAGGCGCTTGTTGAACTCGTCCTCGACCTGCTTGGCCGCGTCGGCCGGGGACTTCCCCTTGAGCACGGCGGTCAGGTAGGTCTTGATCGGGTTGGGCGCGTTCTCGACGGCGGCCCACTCCGGGATCAGCGGCGTGGTGCCACCGCCCGCGACGGCCGGCGCGGCGGCCTCGGCGGCGGCGTTGCCCTTGAGGTTGGTCTGCAGCGCGTCCTTGTTGGGGATGACGCCGTTGGCCTTGGCCAGCGCGCCCTCGTTCTGGTCGGACAGGGCGATCTTCAGGAACTCCTTGGCGAGTTCCTGCTTCTCGCTGCCCGCGGCGACGGCGAGGTTGGAGCCGCCGAGGAAGACGCCCTCGGGCTTGTCGGCGCTCGGGCCGGGGATGGTGAAGTAGCCGATGTCCTTCTCGATGGCCGGGTTGGCCTCGATGGCGATGCCGGTCTCCCAGCCCATGCCGATGAACGCGCCGGTCTTGCCCTTGGCGAAGACCTCGCCCTGCTGCGGAGTGGCCTCGTCCTTGTCCTTGGGCGCCTGGGAGAGGGCCTGGAACTTCTTGTAGGTCTCCGTCGCGGCGGCGATCTTCGGGTCGTCGAGGTTGGAGATGTACTTGTCTCCGTCCTTCTTGACCAGTTCGGCGCCCTCGCCGATCGCGAGGCCGACGAAGTGGTACCAGTTCTGGCCCGGCAGGTAGATCGGCTCGGCGTCGGTCTTCTCACCGACGGTCTTGAGGGCGTCGTAGAACTCGTCGCGGGTCTTGGGGAGTTCCTTGATCCCCGCGTCCGCCCAGATCTTCTTGTTGTAGACGACCACACGGTTGGCGACGAACCACGGGGCCGCGTACTGCTTGCCGTCGAACACGGAGGACTCGTTGATGGACTCGGTCCAGTCCGCGCCGATCGAGCTCTTCAGGTCGGCCAGTTCGGCGAGGCCGCCGGTCTTGGCGTAGGCCGGCGTCTGGGTGTTGCCGATCTCGAAGACGTCCGGCGGGTTCTCCTCGGACAGGGCGGTGGTCAGCTTCTGCTGGATGCCGTTCCACTGCTGGACCTCGAACTTGACCTTGGCCTTGGTCTTGGTCTCGAACTCCTTGGCGACGGCCGCCTGCCAGTCGTCCGGCGAGGAGCCGTCCATCACCCAGACGGTGAGCGTCTCGCCGGCGTAACCGTCCGCCCCGGACTTCTTGCCGTCGTCGCTGTCGCCGCCGCATGCTGCGATCGAGACCATCATGCCCGCGATACCGATCGCGGCTATCAGCTTGCGCTTCACGCCACCCTCCTCAGGGATGCCACACCACCCCCCTGCCTCCCCGCGGTTGCTCGTCGGCGCGGACCGCCCATGGGGCCGGGACCTGGACCAATGGTGTAGACCAGTACGGGGAGCTTGGCCCAGACCATTAGGGCTGTCAAGGGTGTTCAAACCCAGTCCCGCCGTCCGTGATGCGACCGAGATATGCAGGGACCTTTCATTGCGCAAGCCACAGATCGGGCACACTCGGACCGGGTGTACCACCGCCCGGCGGACGACGCACCGGTACGGTTTCGGGCACACGTACCAGCCGTACCCGCCGCACCGCCCCACAACCCGTCAGACAGCCTCCGCGGCACCCCGCCCGACGCGGCTGTGGACTAGACCAAGGGTGGTCCCGGAGGTATACAGAAGGGATCACGGAGCGTGCGGGGACTTCCCGGCACGGGGCCGTGCCACGATGTGAGCCGTGGCCGACAGGGATAGCGGTCGCTTCGGCGCCCGGAGCCGGGAAGGCAGAGCATGAGCACCGACGTCAGCAGTGCGGAGAACGAGGGTGGGGCGACCGTCCGTACCGCGCGCGTGCCCAAGTACTACCGTCTGAAGAAGCATCTGCTCGACATGACCCGGACTCAGACGCCGGGCACGCCGGTCCCGCCGGAGCGCACGCTCGCCGCCGAGTTCGACACCTCGCGCACGACGGTGCGCCAGGCACTGCAGGAACTGGTCGTCGAGGGCCGCCTGGAGCGCATCCAGGGCAAGGGCACCTTCGTCGCCAAGCCCAAGGTGTCGCAGGCGCTGCAACTCACCTCCTACACCGAGGACATGCGGGCCCAGGGCCTCGAACCCACCTCGCAGCTGCTGGACATCGGCTACATCACCGCGGACGACCGGCTCGCCGGACTGCTGGACATCACGGGCGGCGGACGGGTGCTGCGCATCGAGCGGCTGCGCATGGCCAACGGGGAGCCGATGGCCATCGAGACCACGCACCTCAGCGCGAAGCGCTTCCCGGCGCTGCGCAGGTCCCTGGTGAAGTACACGTCCCTCTACACCGCGCTCGCCGAGGTGTACGACGTCCATCTCGCCGAGGCCGAGGAGACCATCGAGACCTCCCTGGCCACCCCACGCGAGGCGGGCCTGCTCGGCACCGACGTGGGGCTGCCCATGCTGATGCTCTCCCGGCACTCGCGGGACGAGACCGGCCAGCCGGTGGAGTGGGTCCGCTCGGTGTACCGCGGCGACCGCTACAAGTTCGTGGCCCGGCTGAAGCGGCCTCAGGACTAGACCAAGCGAGTCCCCGGGCGTCGCCAGATTGCGGTTGGGGACCGATATGCGGACGAGGTCTTCCGCCGTCTTGACACCGTCACCTACATTTCCTGCGCACTGCACCAGGTGATCAGCGAGGGGACGGAGCCGCCCATGCCCAGAGAGCCGGAAGAGCCGGAGGCGAGCAGAGGGCCGGTGGTGACGCCGGTGCGCGTCGTCATCGGGATCTGCCTCGTCGCACCGTTCGTCGCCATGCTGTGGGTGGGTTCGTTCTCCAGGATCGAACCGACCTTCATCGGCATCCCGTTCTTCTACTGGTACCAGATGGCGTGGGTGCCGGTGTCCAGCGCGCTCACCGTGACCGCGTACAAGCTGTGGCAGCGCGACCAGCGCGGACGTGCCGCCGCCCCCGCGGCCGCGAAGGGCGGTGAGCCGCGATGAACGACGGTGTGAACGGCGTCGCGCTCGGCGTCTTCATCTTCTTCTTCGTCCTCGTCACCGCCATGGGCTTCCTCGCCGCCCGCTGGCGCCGGGCCGAGAACGAGCACAGCCTCGACGAGTGGGGTCTGGGCGGCCGCTCGTTCGGCACCTGGGTCACCTGGTTCCTGCTGGGCGGCGACCTGTACACGGCTTACACGTTCGTGGCCGTCCCGGCGGCGATCTACGCGGCGGGCGCGTCCGGCTTCTTCGCGGTGCCGTACACGATCCTGGTCTACCCGCTGATCTTCACCTTCCTGCCGCGCCTGTGGTCGGTCTCGCACAAGCACGGGTACGTGACGACCTCGGACTTCGTGCGGGGCCGGTTCGGCTCCAAGGGCCTGTCGCTGGCGGTGGCCGTCACCGGCATCCTGGCGACCATGCCGTACATCGCGCTCCAGCTGGTCGGCATCCAGGCCGTCCTGGACGTGATGGGCGTCGGCGGCGGCGAGGACACCAACTGGTTCGTCAAGGACCTGCCGCTGCTGATCGCCTTCGGTGTGCTCGCGGCGTACACCTACTCGTCGGGGCTGCGCGCGCCCGCGCTGATCGCGTTCGTGAAGGACACGCTGATCTACATCGTGATCGCCGTGGCGATCATCTACATCCCGATCAAGCTCGGCGGCTTCGACGACATCTTCGCCGCGGCGAACGACAAGTTCACCTCGGCGGGCAGCGGCGCGCTGACCCCGGACCACGGGGGCCAGTGGACGTACGCGACGCTGGCGCTCGGCTCCGCGCTGGCGCTGTTCATGTACCCGCACTCGATCACCGCGACGCTGTCCTCGCGCAGCCGTGAGGTGATCCGCCGCAACACCACGATCCTGCCGCTGTACTCGCTGATGCTGGGCCTGCTGGCGCTGCTCGGCTTCATGGCGATCGCGGCCGGGGTCAAGGTGGACAACGGCCAGCTGGCGATCCCGCAGCTGTTCGAGAACATGTTCCCGGACTGGTTCGCCGGCGTGGCCTTCGCGGCGATCGGCATCGGCGCCCTGGTCCCGGCGGCGATCATGTCGATCGCGGCCGCGAACCTCTTCACCCGCAACATCTACAAGGACTTCATCAAGCCGGACGCCACCCCGGCGCAGGAGACGAAGGTCTCCAAGCTGGTGTCGCTCCTCGTGAAGGTGGGCGCGCTGATCTTCGTCCTCGGCATGGACAAGACGGTCGCGATCAACTTCCAGCTGCTGGGCGGCATCTGGATCCTGCAGACCTTCCCGGCGCTGGTCGGCGGCCTGTTCACCCGCTGGTTCCACCGCTGGGCGCTGCTCGGCGGCTGGGCGGTCGGCATGGTCTACGGCACGGTCGCGGCCTACGGTGTCGCCTCGCCGACGCAGAAGCACTTCGGCGGCTCCTCGGACGAGATCCCGGGCATCGGGGAGATCGGCTACATCGGTCTGACCGCCTTCGTGCTGAACGTCCTGGTCACCGTCGTCCTGACCTTCGTCCTGCGGGCGGTCAAGGCGCCCGACGGCGTCGACGAGACGAAGCCGGCCGACTACACGGCGGACGCCGGCGATCCGGGCGTCCAGGTGGAACTGCCACCGGCCACGGCGGGCAGCTCGCACTAGAGCAGCCCTGTTCAGCGGGCCGTCGGAGAAATCCGGCGGCCCGTTGTCGTACCCGTCGGGCACACTCGGCGTCATGGACTTCGTGATACGGCGGGCGGGCACCGAGGAGTTCGCGGCCCTCGGCGAGCTCACCGCGCAGGCCTACCTGCGCGACGGCTTCCTCGACTTCGGGGAGAGCGACGCGTACCTCGACGAGCTGCGCGACGTGGGCGGGCGGGCGGTTGCCGCCGAGGTGCTGGTCGCCGCCGTCGACGACCACGTGCTCGGCGGCGTGACCTTCGTGCCGTCCGGCGGCCCGATGGCGGACATCGCCCGGTCCGGCGAGGCCGAGATACGCATGCTGGCCGTCGCCCCCGAGGCACGCGGACGCGGCGTCGGCGAGGCCCTCGTACGGGCCTGTACGGACCGCGCCCGGTCCGTGCCGGGCTGCGCGGGTGTCGTGCTCTCGACCCAGCGCACCATGCGCACCGCGCACCGCCTCTACGAGCGCCTGGGCTTCGTCCGCACGCCCGACCGCGACTGGAACCCGCTGCCGGAGCTGGACGGCATCTCGCTCCTCACCTACGGACTGACGTTCCCGGGCCACGGACCTGGGCTCCCGCCCCGGCCGGACGCGGCACCCTGACGACCCGTCGGGACACAACATCTGGGGGTGCTGGCGCGCCCCGGCACAAGATGTATGCTCGTGCTCGCTGTCGCCGCAGGGGAATCCGGTGCGAATCCGGAACTGTCCCGCAACGGTGTACCTGCGTGTTTCCGTACGTCCGCGTACGTCCCCGCACGCATGTCCAGTCCGAGGACCTGCCGACAGTGCGCCCGGCCGTCCCGGTCCGGGTGCCTTGACGTCCGGGCCTCGTGGAATGGGCCGGTGGGCGCGACGCCGCGTGCGTTCGTGAGCTGCCTCCTGCCCTCCGCCGGGCCCCGTGCCGAGCGAGGGAGTGCCCCCACGTGACCATCGCGCCAGCCGACCCGGCTTCAGCGACCCCGGTGACGGCCGACACCACCCCGGTGACAGCCGCCCCCGTGCCCGAGGCCCCCGACGGGCCCGGTGCCGCCCTGCTGCGGACCCTGACCGCGCTGACCGCGGACCTCGCGGACGCCGACCCCGGCCGGGTGGCCGCCGCCGCGCTGCGCGGCCGCTCCGCCCGCGCGGACGAGGCCGAGCTGCGCGAGCTGGCCACGGAGGCGGCCGCCGGACTGATCTCCGAGGACCCGGTCTACTCCCGGCTGGCCGCCCGTCTGCTGACCCTCGCCATCCGCGCCGAGGCCGCCTCCCAGGGCGTCACCTCGTTCAGCGGGTCGGTCGCCACCGGTCACCGCGAGGGCCTGATCGCCGACCGCACCGCCGCGTTCGTGCGGCTGCACACGGACCGGCTGGACGCCCTCGTCGACCCGGCCGCCGACGACCGCTTCGGCTACTTCGGGCTGCGCACGCTGCACAGCCGCTACCTCCTGCGGCACCCGGTCACCCGCAAGGTCGTCGAGACGCCCCAGCACTTCCTGCTCCGCGTGGCCTCCGGGCTCGCCGAGGACGACAGCGCCCGCTCCTTGGACGAGGTCGCCGCGCTGTACGGCCTGATGAGCCGGCTCGACTACCTCCCCTCCTCCCCCACCCTGTTCAACTCCGGCACCCGGCACGCCCAGATGTCGTCCTGCTACCTCCTGGACTCCCCGAAGGACGAGCTGGACTCGCTCTACGACCGCCTCCACCAGGTCGCCCGCCTGTCCAAGCACGCCGGGGGCATCGGCATCGCCTACTCCCGTGTCCGCGCCCGGGGTTCGCTGATCCGCGGCACCAACGGGCACTCCAACGGCATCGTCCCGTTCCTCAAGACGCTGGACGCCTCGGTTGCGGCGGTGAACCAGGGCGGCCGGCGCAAGGGCGCGGCGGCGGTCTACCTGGAGACCTGGCACGCGGACGTCGAGGAGTTCCTGGAACTGCGGGACAACACCGGCGAGGACGCCCGCCGCACCCACAACCTGAACCTGGCGCACTGGGTTCCGGACGAGTTCATGCGCCGGGTGGACGCCGACGGGACCTGGTCGCTGTTCTCGCCCGCCGACGTGCCCGAGCTGACCGACCTGTGGGGTGCGGAGTTCGACGCCGCCTACCGCAAGGCCGAAGAGGCCGGGCTCGCCCGCCGGACGCTGCCCGCGCGCGAGCTGTACGGCCGTATGATGCGCACCCTCGCACAGACCGGCAACGGCTGGATGACCTTCAAGGACACCGCCAACCGCACGGCCAACCAGACGGCCCTCCCCGGCCACGTCGTGCACTCCTCCAACCTCTGCACGGAGATCCTCGAGGTCACCGACGACGGGGAGACCGCGGTCTGCAACCTGGGCTCGGTCAACCTCGGAGCGTTCGTCGACGAGGCGGGCGGCGGCATGGACTGGGAGCGGCTGGACGCGGCCGTCCGCACCGCCGTGACCTTCCTGGACCGGGTCGTCGACATCAACTTCTACCCCACCGAGCAGGCGGGCCGCTCCAACGCCCGCTGGCGCCCGGTCGGCCTCGGTGCGATGGGGCTGCAGGACGTCTTCTTCCAGCTCCGGCTGCCCTTCGACTCCGCCGAGGCCAGGGCCCTGTCCACCCGGATCGCCGAGCGGATCATGCTCGCCGCGTACGAGACCTCCGCCGGCCTCGCCGAGCGCAGCGGTCCCGCACCGGCCTGGGCGAGGACCCGTACGGCCGACGGCGTACTGCACCCGGACCACTACGGTGTGACGCACACCTGGCCGGAGCGCTGGGCCGCGCTGCGCGAGCGCATGGCCGCCACCGGGCTGCGCAACTCCCTGCTCCTGGCCATCGCGCCGACCGCGACCATCGCCTCCATCGCGGGCGCCTACGAATGCATCGAGCCGCAGGTGTCCAACCTGTTCAAGCGCGAGACGCTGTCGGGCGAGTTCCTCCAGGTCAACTCCTACCTGGTAGACGACCTCAAGCGGCTCGGCGTGTGGGACGCGCGCACCCGTGAGGCGCTGCGCGAGGCCAACGGCTCGGTGCAGGGCTTCTCCTGGATCCCCGAGGACGTGCGCGCGCTGTACCGCACCGCCTGGGAGATCCCGCAGCGCGGCCTCATCGACATGGCCGCCGCCCGCACCCCGTACCTCGACCAGGCCCAGTCGCTGAACCTGTTCCTGGAGACGCCGACCATCGGGAAGCTCTCCTCGATGTACGCGTACGCCTGGAAGCAGGGCCTGAAGACCACGTACTACCTGCGTTCGCGCCCGGCGACCCGGATCGCCCGTGCCGCGGCCCGGACCGACACCGTCCCCGTGCAGGCCGCCCCGGATCCCGAAGCGGTCGCCTGCTCCCTGGAAAACCCCGAGTCCTGCGAGGCCTGCCAGTAATGACCACCGAGACCCCCACGAACCCCGAGTCCCCCGCCGCCACCGCGAACCCCACCACGAAGAACCTGCTCGACCCGGGTTTCGAGCTGACCCTGCGCCCCATGCGCTACCCGGACTTCTACGAGCGCTACCGGGACGCCATCAAGAACACCTGGCACGTCGAAGAGGTCGACCTCCACTCGGACGTCGCCGACCTCGCGAAGCTCAGCCCGGAGGAGCAGCACCTGATCGGCCGGCTGGTGGCCTTCTTCGCGACGGGCGACTCGATCGTCGCCAACAACCTGGTGCTGACGCTCTACAAGCACATCAACTCCCCCGAGGCGCGGCTGTACCTGTCCCGCCAGCTCTTCGAGGAGGCCGTCCACGTCCAGTTCTACCTGACGCTCCTGGACACCTACCTGCCCGACCCGGACGACCGCGCCGCCGCCTTCGCGGCCGTGGAGAACATCCCGTCCATCCGGGAGAAGGCAGAATTCTGCTTCAAGTGGATGGACTCGGTGGAGTCGATCGACCGGCTGGAGACGCAGGCCGACCGCCGCCGCTTCCTGCTCAATCTGATCTGCTTCGCGGCGTGCATCGAGGGCCTGTTCTTCTACGGCGCCTTCGCCTACGTCTACTGGTTCCGCAGCCGGGGCCTGCTGCACGGCCTGGCCACCGGCACCAACTGGGTCTTCCGGGACGAGACGATGCACATGTCCTTCGCGTTCGACGTCGTCGACACCGTGCGCAAGGAGGAGCCGGAGCTGTTCGACGACGCGCTGGAGAAGCAGGTCACCGACATGCTGCGGGAGGCCGTCGAGGCCGAGCTGCAGTTCGCGCGCGACCTGTGCGGCGACGGCCTCCCGGGCATGAACACCGACTCGATGCGGCAGTACCTGGAGTGCGTGGCCGACCAGCGTCTGACCCGGCTCGGCTTCGCCCCGGTGTACGGCTCCGAGAACCCCTTCTCCTTCATGGAGCTGCAGGGCGTTCAGGAGCTGACCAACTTCTTCGAGCGGCGTCCCTCGGCGTACCAGGTGGCGGTGGAGGGCACCGTCGACCTGGACGAGGACTTCTGAGGCCGCGGCGTCCGCCGGGTCTCCTCGGCCCGGCCCCGGTTCTGCCGGCCCTCCTGGGCCTCCCTGAGCTGACGGTCGATGCGCCGGTCGCGCACGATGCCGCCCAGCGAGGGGAGGACCATGAGGACGAGGAGTCCGAAGGTCACGAGCATTCCGACAAGGGCTTCGATCTGGTTTCCGGTCATGACACCACTGTCGCTCCGGAGACGCCTTACCGGGAGTGGCAGGACTGCCGCAGGACCTCGACTTCCTGCCACATCCGGTCCACACTGGCAGCATGCTGCAGAACGTGGCCGCCGTCCTGCTGGACGGGGTGCATCCCTTTGAACTGGGCGTGATCTGCGAGGTCTTCGGCATCGACCGGAGTGACGAGGGCCTTCCCGGGTACGACTTCGCGGTCGTCTCCGCGGAGGGCCCCGCGCTCGGCACCCATGTCGGCGGGCTGTCCGTCTCCACGCCCTACGGACTCGAGCGGCTGGACGAGGCCGACCTCATCGCCGTGCCGGCCGGCAACGACTTCGCCCGGCGCGAGTACCCGCCCGAGCTGCTCGAAGCCCTGCGCACGGCGACGGAGCGGGGCACCCGGGTGCTGAGCGTGTGCTCCGGGGTCTTCGTGCTGGGCGCCGCCGGTCTGCTGGACGGGCGGCGGTGCGCGGTGCACTGGCACCACGCGGCCGAGCTGAGCCGGCAGTACCCGCGGGCCCGGGTCTCGCCGGACGTGCTCTACGTCGACGAGGACCCGGTGATCACGTCCGCGGGAACCGCCTCCGGCATCGACGCCTGTCTGCACATCGTGCGCAAGGAGCAGGGGCCGGAGGTCGCCAACCGGATCGCCCGGCGCATGGTGGTGCCGCCGCACCGGGACGGCGGGCAGGCGCAGTACATCGAACGGCCGCTGCCGCGCTCCTCCTGCGACACGGTCGGCGAGGTGCTGGCCTGGATGGACCAGCACCTCGACGAGGAGGTCACCGTCGAACAGCTCGCGGCCCGGGCGCACATGTCCCCGCGCACCTTCGCCCGCCGCTTCCAGCAGGAGACGGGGACGACCCCCTACCGCTGGCTCCTGCGCCAGCGCGTACTGCTGGCCCAGCGGCTCCTCGAGGCGACGGACGAGACGATGGACACCATCGCCCGGCGCACCGGTTTCGGCACGGCGGCGGCCCTGCGGCACCAGTTCGTGCGGGCCCTGGACACCACCCCGCACGCCTACCGGCGCGCGTTCCGGGGTCCGGAGGCCGCCGCCTGAGCCGCGGGGCCGCCGGGCCCGTCACCGCGCCACGGGCCTGACCAGCAGGTCGTGCGGGCGCAGGGTGATGCCGACCCGGACCGCGTCGTTGGAACCCGCCACCTGCTCGAAGCGGTACTTGGTGGCGAGGGCGGCCGTGATCAGGGTCAGCTGCGCCATCGAGAAGTGATCGCTGGGGCACTTGCGATTGCCCACGCTGAACGGCCTCATGGCGTATTTCGGCACATTCGTCGCGCGTTCCGGAAGCCACCGGTCGGGGTCGAACTCCAGGTTGTCGTCGTACGACTTCGGATCGCGTTGGATTGCGTACGGACTGTAGATGATGTCGGCTCCGGCCGGAATGCGATAGCCACCGAGTTCGGTCTCGGTCACCGCCCGCCGGGTCAATACCCATACGGCCGGACGCAAACGCATGGCCTCGACGATGACATTGCCGGTGTGCTTCAGGCTGCGGACGTCCTCGAATGCCACGGGGCGCCCGCCGGTGACCGCTCGGACTTCGTCGCGTATGCGGTCGGCATGTTCCGGGTGGTCGGCAAGTGCCTGCAGCAACCACATGATCGTGGAGGCGATGGTTTCACTGCCCGGGGTGAGTATCGCGACCACCTGGTCGTGGATCTCCTGTTCCCCGATCGGGTCGCCATTGTCGTCCTTCGCCTCCAGCAATGCCGTGAGCAAATCGTCGGGCTTCTGACCGGATGCCCGGCGTTCGGCGATGATCTCGTCGACCAGCAGATGCAGATCGGCCAACGCGTTGTTGAACGCGCGGTTGGCCGGCAGGGGCAGCCGGTACAGCGGTCCGAGCGGGACCACCATGCGCCGGTACATGCCCCGGAAGACGGTGGCGAGGGCGACGCACAGCCGCTCGGCCCGCTCGTCCATGTACTGCCCGCGCAGCAGGCAGCGGGCCGCGACGCGCACGGCGACCCGGAAGGACTCGGAGGTCGCGTCGATCGTGGTGCCCGGCTGCCAGCGCTCGGTGAGGGCGTGCGCCTCCTCCTCCATGATCGGCCCGTAGGCGGGGATGGCGTCGAGCCGGAAGGCCGGCTGGATGGTGCGCCGCTGGCGGCGGTGGAGCGGGCCGTTGGCGGTGGCGACGCCCTCCTTGCCGAGCAGGCCCTCCAGCGACTCCCACAGCGGGCCGGCTATGTGGTAGTCGGGGCTCAGGGCGAGGGCGCCGGTCAGCTCCGGGTTCGTGACCGCGTAGACGGTCTTCGGGCCGAGCTTGATACGGACGACGTCGCCGTGGTCGCGCAGGCCGGCCATGTACGCCAGGGGGTCGCGGGCCAGCCGCCAGCCGTGGCCGAGCAGCGGCACGCCACCGCCCGCGAGCGGCGGCTCGGGCAGGTCGGGCGCCTGCTGCGGGCCGGTTTCGGGGTGGACGGACTCGACGGTCATTTCTCACCTGCCGATTCGTTGTTGACGTACGGGGGCGTGGACCGGTCGTCCCAGCTGTCGACCATGTAGCGGCCGGACTCGTGGTGGAACCAGTAGACGGAACTGAACCAGTTCCGCATATTGCCGACGTTGGCCCGTACGGCGCAGCTCAGTTCCTTTCCGCGTACGGTTCCGTCGGCGAGTCCGTCGGCGAACCGCAGGGCGTCCTGCTCCACGGCGAGGAATTCCGTGATGCATTCCTCGACGCGTCGCCTGACTTCTCCGATCGCTTCTTCCAGCGTGAGCGAGTGGTGCGTGATGAGACTGATTCCGAGATTGTGGACCTCGTCCCCCGCTATTTCCTTGGGCAGCGAGCAGAGGTCGTTGTACCAGGCGGCGAATTCCTGACTCAGCAGTGCAGCCCGGCGATATGCCGGGTGTTTGCGGACCGCGTCCGGCAGTTCGCAGCCGGCGCTCGGCTCCAGCAGATCGGTCCAGATCCAGTGGGCGAAAGTGAGCCGGCGCAGTTCGAGATACTCCTCGACGCCGGGCACGACCTGGCGGGTGCGGTTGCCGAATTCCCGGTCGTACGCCTCGATCACCGCGTGGAAGTGCCGGGCGAAGCGGGCGTTCCAGGTGGCCGGCAGGAAGCCGTACAGCCTCCGTACGCTGTCGGCGAATCCGGCCACCAGCGTGTCCTCGTGGTGCAGGTGGTCCCCGGGTGCGTCGAGTGCTGTGTGCAGTTGGCCGCGCAGCCGCCGCCAGGCGGCGGGACGGCCGTGGACGATGTCCCGGTCGTGCCGGTCGTCCCAGACGAAGAACCACGCGCTGTAGTCCGCTATCGCCTGCATGACCTCGTCGGGGGCGCCCAGGTAGTACCCCGCCATGAGGTCCGTGTAGCACAGTCCGTCGGCATATTCCTCGACCTTGTCCGCGGACATGAGCCGCTTTTCGAGCAGCCAGGTCCGGGTGTTCTCCTGGAGCCTCGGCCAATACGGGTGCAGTTGCCGCGGAAATGCCGCCTCGATCACCGGAAGACGAAGCGACGGCGGTACTGCGGTCGCGGTCGGTGTCGCTGTGGTGCCGTGTGGGAAAGCGTGCACGAACAAACCCCTCTCAGCCGCCGGTGGCGCACTCCTCTCGCTGAGCGGGGCGTGCGCCGTTGCGTATCCCCGCACTTCCCATTCAGCACCACAACTGACCGTTCTGGGAACGGATTTGCTCCCTTCACTACCCCTCGATACGACTTGATGCCGGAATTCTCCTGTTGTGTGCTGGCTCTCGGCAGACGAACGGCGCCCGCTCGGGAGTGAGACCCGAACGGGCGCCGTGCGCAAGGGAGAGGGGAGGCGGGTGGGGCGGTGTCAGTCGTTGGCGACGACGGGGTAGCGGGGCTCGTTCTCGGCCATCTGCCGCAGCGCGTCCTTGCGTTCGCGCTTGGAGAGCCGGTCGATGTAGAGGTACCCGTACAGATGGTCCGTCTCGTGCTGCAAACACCGTGCGAAGTACCCGGTGCCGCGGACCCTGACCGGGTTGCCCTTCTCGTCCTGCCCGGTCACCTCGGCGTAGTCGGGGCGGGCGAGCGACGCGTAGGCGGTCGGCACGGACAGGCAGCCCTCGTTGCTGTCGTCCAGGCGGCGCCGGTCGGCGGGGAGTTCGACGAGCCTGGGGTTGCAGACGACTCCGACGTGGCGGACGCCCTCGTCGTCGGGGCAGTCGTAGACGAAGACCTTCTGGGCGACGCCGATCTGGTTGGCGGCCAGCCCCACGCCCTCGGCGGTGCGCTGGCTGGCGAACATGTCCGCGACCAGCTGCTGGAACTCCTCGCCGAAGTCGGTGACGTCCTCGCACTCCTTGTGCAGGACCGGGTTGCCCACCACCGTGATGGGGCGCGAGGTGCCGCGCCCGCGCCAGTCGGCCTCGCGCTGCTCGCACTCCCCGGTGTCGACGACGAAGCCCTCGTCGTCCACGGGGAGCACGCCCGTGTGCTGCTGATCGGTGTCCTGCTGGGCCATGACCGACGTACGCCTTCCTCGAACTGCTGGGGTGGTGCTCATGACGACTGCTGCCGCACGGTCGCCGCGAAGTCCTGGTGCGGACTCGTGGTACGGGCTCCCGGTGCGGGGGCCCGGATGCGAAGACCCGGTGACGGCTGCCCGGTCAAGACTACGGGGCCGCTCAGCAGACCTCTTCCAGGTCCCGCCAGTCACGCGAGTCCGGACTGTCCGCGACCCAGCCGTCCAGCAGCCCCTTCACCAGCCCGGCCGGCGCAGCGACCCCGCACTCCCGCTCGGGCACCCACAACTGCCCGTCCGTGCGGTGCCCCAGGGGGCCGGGGTGTCCGGGCTCGCTGTGGTCGTGCGGGTCGAGGTGCTCGCCCTCGCCCTCGTCGGACGGCATCCGGGACTCCGAGCACATCCGGCACAGCAGCCGCACGGAGGACGACCAGTCCTCGGCGGCGAACCCGGCGTCGGCGGCCAGCTGCTCCAGGGCGTCGCGGTCGGACTCGGTGGCGGCCTCCAGGAGGACCACCCAGGTGGGCACGGGCGAGGGCGCCCACAGCTCGATCTCGTCGAAGACGGGGTAGGAGTGCCCCGCGCCGGTCGTCCGCTCCCCGTGCGGCACTCCGTCGTGCAGGACGACCTCGCCCCAGCGCCGCCCGGAGGACGGCAGCGGGATGGACAGCACCTCGACCCGGGCGGGGTCGAGCCGCCGCCCCCACACGACCTCGGCCTCGCCCTCGGGGGACAGCCGTACGGCCGCGCTGCCGAGGTCCATGCCGAGCGGCTCACCGGCGTCCGTGGCGTTCCCGGGGGTGCGCAGCCCGTAGGCCTGCCAGGCCCGGCGGGCCAGCGGCCAGTCCTGCAGGGCGGTCGCCGCGATGCCGACGTTCCACCAGTCGGGGGCCCCGGTGTCCCGGTCGAGGAGTGCCACGGCCCTGAGGCCGGCCGCCCTGGCCTGCTCCCAGTCGTGCCGGAACTTGTGCAGCAGCGCGAGGTTGAACCAGGACTCCGACAGCCAGGGCTCCAGGTCGGCCGCCCGCGTCAGCAGCGCACCCGCGTCGTCGTAGCGACCGTCGCCGATCAGCGTGAACGCGCGGTCGGTGGCCTGCCGCCAGGAGGCGGAGGGCCGGTGCCGTGCCTTGCCGAAGATCCTCACGATTCCCGCCTGCCAGTTCCGTTCAGTGGGCTGGCTGTGCCTTTCGCGCCCCCGGACACCCTCTCCTCCGCATCAAACCACGTGCGGCTGCGGAGGCGCTCATTACCCATGGGTTACCCAGCCGCGGGCTCGGTAAGGCTGCCTCGGGCAAGGACCCGGGCCAGTGCTTCCACCACCTCGGGAGCGTAGTCGCCCGCGGTGGCCAGGCGCAGCTCCTCCAGCGCCGTCAGATCGCCGCCCGGCCCCGCCTCGCGCGCCTTCTCCTCGTACGCGTTCACGACCCGCACGATCCGCGCGGCGACCGGCTGCTCCCGGCACGGGTCGGCCTGGCGCTCCACCACCACGGCGACCGCCGCGTCGACGCCGGTCTGGCGGACGACGGCGCCGCCGAGGAGCGCGATCCGGCGCTGTTCGGTGACGGGCAGCGCCGCGGTGGCTCCCGCCGGGACCGGGTCCACCAGGCTGAGCTGGCCGATGTCGTGCATGAGCGCCGCGTACTCCAGGACGGTCAGTTCGGCACCGGAGAGCCCGAGGTCGCGGCCGACCGCCACGCCGAGCCGGGCGACGCGGCGGGCGTGCCCGGCCGGGGTGTACCCGGCGATCTCGGTGGCGCGGGCCAGGGAGGCGATGGTCTGCCGGTAGGTGGCCCGGACGGCGGCGTACCGGCGGTAGGACAGCTGGGTGAGCAGCAGCGGTACGCAGAGGACGGGCAGCGCCCACAGTCCCGCGACGGCGACCGCGAGCGCCATGACGGCGCCGGTCGCGCACACCGCGGACGTGATGCCGACCATCCCGCGCAGTTCCTCGCGCAGCAGCGGGCCGAAGGGCCACCCGGTGCGGGCGTGGGCGGGGGCCGCGGCGAGCACGGCGTCGCACAACGTGGTCAGGGCGAGCACCGCGAGCAGCAGCAGCGCGTGGGCGGGGCCGCTCCAGTCCTCGAAGACGCCCTGGTTGGACAGCGGACGGAAGCACACGGCCGCGAAGGCGACGGTGAGCACGCGCCGCGCCAGGTGTCCGAGGACGGGGCCGTTGCCGCGGGCGACGTGGGGCACGCTGCCGAGCAGGGCGGCGGCGGCCACGACGGTCACGGTCTGCGCGACACCGTGGTGCGCGGGCTGCCCGGCGACGTCCGCGAGCAGCGTGTACGCGAGCGCCCCGGCGGCGCCGAGCGGCGCGGCCTCCCGGACCTCGGCCCCGGACCTCCGGGTCAGCTCGCCGAGGGAGACCAGCGCCCCGAAGGCCAGCGCGACGGGGCGCTGCGCGAGCCCGGACCAGAGCACGGGGACGAGGCAGCCGAGCACGAGGAACCCCGCACAGAGGGGCACGAGGATCCGCACGCACACGGGCACGAGCCGCCTCACCGGGGACGCCTCCCGTGACCGCGGAGCGGGCTGCCTTGTGACGGTGCCGGGGGTGGTCCGCCCGCCGGCGTCGGTGGCCGTGAGTCCGGAGGGGCGAGGTCGCCGCGCGGTGCGCGGGTGCGGGGACGCCCCGGGACACCGGGAGCGGACTGCCGGCCGGCGCCGGCGGCCGCGTCGTCGACCGGACGCCGGCTACCGGGGGGCGCGTACCGGGACCGGCATCCGGAGCCGGGAGTCACGCACCCGGACCGACACCCCAAGCCGGAAGCCACGCACCCCGACCGGCATCCGGAGCCGGGGGCGCTGTCGTTTGCCGCCACTGCCACTGCCACCGCCACCGGCACCGCCGACCGGCAACGGGCCCGGTGCCGCGTCACGACACCACCCCCCGGCCCACGCTGTCACGCGTGTCCTCGTCCTGGCCCGGGATCGTGCCGGTGCGCGGGGCGGGTGTGCCGTCGGCGGTCACCGAGGGGCGCCAGCCGTGGCGGCCCAGGGCGCGGACCAGTGCCCCCACCATCCGGGGGTCGAACTGCCCCCCGGCGCACCGCTGGAGCTCGCGCACGGCCACCGCGACGGGCCGGGCCCTGCTGTAGGAGCGCGTGGAGGTCATCGCGTCGAAGGCGTCGGCGACGGCCACCACCCGGGCCGACTCGGGGATGCGGTCGCCGACGAGGCCGTAGGGGTAGCCGCTGCCGTCCAGCCGTTCGTGGTGGTGGAGGACGGCGGCCCGCGCCTCGCCGAGGAAGCGGATGCCGCGCACCATCTCGTGCCCGTACTCGGGGTGCAGTTCGATCACGCGCCGCTCCTCGGGCGTCAGTGGCCCGTCCTTGCGCAGCAGCCGGGTGGGCACCCCGAGCTTGCCCACGTCGTGCAGGATCCCGGCGAAGCGCAGTGTCTCGACGCGCTCGTCGTCCATGCCCAGCTCGCGGGCGATCATCATGGAGGCCTGGCCGACGCGCTCGCTGTGCCCGCGCGTGTAGCCGTCCTTGATGTCGACGGCCTGCACCAGGGCGCGGATGGTCGCCTGGTGGGCGGCCCGCTCCCGGTGGTACTGGGCGAACGCCCACCAGGCCACGCACATCGGCAGCAGCACCAGCAGCGCGGCGACCGGCCCGTAGGGGCTGCGCCACAGGACCGCCATCATCAGCCCGGCGAGCCCGTGCACGGCGACCGGTGCGAGCGAGCGCACGAAGAGCCCTCGCCACACCCGGCCCGTGGGCAGGCGCAGGCGCCGGCCCACGGGCACCCGCGGCGTTGCCACGGCGAGCGTCCGGATCCCGCCGTCCAGCAGGGTGAGGACCAGGCAGAACGCCAGTACCGCGGCACCGGCGGGGACGAGCGCGTAAGGGAAGTCGGACTCGACGACCGCGTCCCGCCCGCCGAGCTGCCAGTGCGTCCACGCGGCCGCCCACACGGCCAGCGCCAACTGGGCGGCCCGCCAGGCGCGCCGCAGTCCGCGCGGCCGTTGCGCCACGGGGGCCAGCAGTGCCCCGGGCAGCGCCACGAGCGCGGCGGCGGGCGGTGGCAGCAGGAAGGCGCCGGCGAGCAGCACGGGATAGCAGGTCCCCACGAAACGGGACCGTGCGACGAGTTCGGAGCCCGCGTACAGACCGGCGAGCAGCAGTACCGCCCACCAGGGCGTGTGCACCCGCGGCAGCGGCCACAGACAGACCAGGACGGCGAGGGCGACGCAGACGACGTAGGCACGCGCGCGTGCCGGTACAGCGTCCATGAGCCCCTCCCCGGCCAGGCCTGTCAGGCTCGGAGCCTAGGGCGACGACGAGGAGGCCGCGGGCAGATAACCCGCGGATTAGCACGTACGAGTGACTCAGGCGTGATGGCTCGGGCCTGGTGACTCAGGCCGCGTGCGTCGGGCCTGGTGCGTCACGACTCGTGCGTCACGCCTCGTGCGCCTCAGGACTCCTGCGGAGCCGACGGCGCGGCGGTGACGTCGTGGTCGGGCACGGACTGCCCGGACCGGATGAGGTCCAGCCGCCCCATCACCTTGGCACGCAGGTCACCCGGCACGTCGTCCTGACCGCAACACCGCTTGACCAGCTTCTTCACGGCCTGCTCCAGCCCGTACTTCTCCAGGCAGGGCGAGCACTCCTCGAAGTGGTGCTCGAACTTCACGCAGTCCGAGTCCGGCATCTCTTTGTCGAGGAACTCGTAGAGATGATCGAGGATTTCGCTGCAATCCGTCTCGTGCGGCTCTCCGCAGCTCATGACCCCGAGCCTTTCGCTTCGTTCGACTCTCCGGCGCCGGCCGGGACCAGCCCGCGGTCACGGGCGTAGTCCTCCAGCATGCCGCGCAGCTGACGGCGTCCACGGTGCAGCCGGGACATCACCGTACCGATGGGTGTCCCCATGATGTCGGCGATCTCCTTGTAGGCAAACCCCTCGACGTCCGCCAGATAGACGGCGATACGGAACTCCTCGGGAATCGCCTGCAGCGCTTCCTTGACGTCCGAGTCCGGCAGGTGGTCCAGCGCCTGCGACTCGGCGGAGCGCAGACCGGTCGACATGTGCGACTCGGCGCGCGCCAGCTGCCAGTCCTCGATCTCCTCGGCCGCACTGCGCTGGGGTTCGCGCTGCTTCTTGCGGTACGAGTTGATGAAGGTGTTCGTGAGGATGCGGTACAGCCACGCCTTGAGGTTGGTGCCCTCGCGGAACTGGTGGAAGGACGCGTACGCCTTGGCGTAGGTCTCCTGCACCAGGTCCTCGGCGTCGGCCGGATTACGCGTCATGCGCAGCGCGGCCGAGTACATCTGGTCGAGGAACTCCAGCGCGTCCCGCTCGAAGCGCGCGCTGCGCTCCGCGGTCGACTCCGCGCCCGTACCCCGGCCCTCGGGCTGCTCCGCCTGGCCGTGTTCGGTCCCTGCGTCGGTCCCAGTGACCGGACCCACCTCCTCCAGTGTTGTCGCGGGGCCGAATGCGGCCACGCTCGAATCGGAGGATAGACGACGATCCGGTCCGCCCGCCGCCCGAACGGGGGCGGTCTTCGCCGCGTGCAGCACCGTCCAGTCCAGGTCGGCGCGGCTGCTGCGACGAGGGCAGAAGGTCGAACCCATGCGGCGGACTTCCTCTCCTACGGCGTCGGTGCTGAGGGCTCAGCAACGTACGTCCGCCACAACAGTGGCCGCCCGCTCGGCATTCCCGGGGGCGTCAGGCGAGTGATCCGGTCCACTCCACGACGCCGCCGGTGATCACTTCCAGGGCCTGTTCCTGACCGGTCGCCGCCCGCTTGGGCACCGCGAACCCGTGGTCTCCGTGCTCCACCTCGATCAGGTCGTACGTCCCGCCGGGCGCCTCGGGGAACTCCTCCGGTCTGCCGAAGGGGTCGTTGCCGCCCTGGACGACGAGGGTGGGCACGCCGGTGCCGAGGAGTTCCCCGGCGCGGGACTTCTCGGGCCGGCCCGGCGGGTGCAGCGGGAAGCTGAGGGCGAGGACTGCGTGCGCGCCCAGTTCGGCCGCGGTACGGCAGGCGACGCGGGCGCCGGCGCTCCGGCCGCCCGAGATCACCGGCAGTCCCGGCGCGGCGAGCGCGGGCCAGACGCCCCGCCAGCCGGTGTCCAGGGTCTTCGGCGCGGGCGCCAGCTTCTTGCCGGCGACCCGCCAGGGCTGCTCGACGAGGGCGACGCTCACCCCGTGGGCGGGCAGGGCGGCCGCCAGCGCCCTGAGGTCGCGCGCCTCTACGCCGCCGCCGGCACCGTGGCCGAGGGCGAGCACGAGCCGGGGCGCCGGCGCCGGGTGCCAGGTGATGCGTGCGGTGCCGGCCTCGGTGCCGACGGTGTCGGTGGTGGTGTCGCTGCTCACGTCAGAAGAGTGTGCCCTCTTCGGGTGCCTCGAGCTCCTCTAGCAGCTCCGGCCCGTTGTTGCGGACGTTGCTCACGGCCGTGGAGACGGGGAAGGCCCGCATCAGCCCGGCGGGCGGCGGTGCCAGCAGGGAGGCCAGTTCGTCCGGGTCGGTGCGCGCCGGGTCGAGCCAGTCGTCCCAGCGGTCCGGCGTCAGCATCAGCGGCATCCGGGGGTGGATGTCGGCGAGGGCGCGCGGTCCGTCGGCCGGCGCCACCGCGAGCGGCGTGCTCTCGGCCTCGGTCGTGATCACGGAGCAGGTCACCCACCAGGCCTGGGGGTGGTCGTCCGGCAGGGTCCTGTCCCGCCAGAACTCGTAGAGCCCGGCCATGGCGAACACCGACCCGTCGGCCGGCGTGACGAAGTACGGCTGCTTGCGGGGCCGCTTCTTCCGCCCCTCGACCTCCAGATCCCGCTCCTGCTTGCCGGTGACCCACTCGTAGTAGCCGTCGGCGGGCAGGATGCAGCGCCGGGTGCTGAAGGCGCGGCGGTAGGACGGCTTCTCGTGGACGGTCTCCGCGCGGGCGTTGATCATCCGGGCACCGCCCTCGGGCGTCTTGGCCCAGGACGGGACGAGGCCCCACTTCAGCTTCCGCAGCTGGCGAACCGGTTTCGGGTCCCCGGCGTCTTTCAGAGGACGGTCCAGGACGACGTGGACCTCCTTGGTGGGGGCCACGTTGTAGTCGGGTTCCAAGCTCTCCTTGGGCTCCCACTTCTCGATCTCAAAGATTCCCGCGAGATCCTCGGGTCGACGACTCGCCGCATACCGTCCGCACATACGTGCCACACTGCCAGACCCCGCGCTTATCCGAGGAGCCCTCCCCGAACATGGACCACCTCGCATCGGCCTCGCTCACCTCCCTGTGGGACGAGGTCTCCGGCACCCAGCCCGACCCCGACCTGTGGGTGGTGATCGCGACCCTGGTGGTGGCGCTCGCCGTCGTCGTGCCGCACGGGCCGTGGCGGATGGCACGCAACGCCATCACCATCGCCCACGAGGGCGGCCACGGGCTCGTGGCGCTGCTCACCGGGCGCACCCTGACCGGGATAACCCTGCACTCGGACACCAGCGGCCTGACCGTGAGCCGGGGCAAGCCGCGCGGCCTCGGGATGATCCTCACCGCGGTCGCCGGCTACACCGCTCCCCCGCTGCTCGGCCTGGGCGGCTCCGCGCTGCTCGCGGCGGGCCGCATCACCCTGCTGCTGTGGCTGGCGACGGCCCTGCTCGTCGCCCTGCTGGTGATGGTCCGCAACGCCTACGGGGTGCTGACGGTGGTGGTCTCCGGCGGCACGTTCGTGCTGGTGTCGTGGCTGGCCGGGCCGCAGGTGCAGGCGGCGTTCGCGTACGCGGTGGTGTGGTTCCTGCTGCTCGGCGGGGTGCGTCCGGCCTTCGAGCTGCAGGCCAAGCGGGCGCGCGGTGGCGCGGGGGACTCCGACGCCGACCAGCTCGCGCGGCTGACGCACGCGCCGGCGGGGGTGTGGTTCTTCCTGTTCCACGCGGTGTCGCTGTGCTCGCTGATAGGCGGGGGGCGCTGGCTGCTGGAGCTGTGACGGGCGGGCGAGGACCGGGGAGGGCGAGGACCGGGAGACGAGGACCGGGCGGGCGAGGACCGGGGCCGCACCCGAGCTGCCGCATATATGCACGGCACGTGCACTGTTGCACTTTCGGTCAGGTTTCGACACTTTTGATCAAGATCCCGGACCGCCTTCAGCCATTAAAGTGGGCGCCATGACCGTGAATCCCGCGCACACCGATCCCTGGCCCGCCCCGCACGCGAGCGGAGCCGTCGACGCGACCGTCCACGTGCCCGGGTCCAAGTCGGTCACCAACCGCGCACTGGTGCTGGCCGCCCTCGCCTCCGAGCCCGGCTGGCTGCGCCGCCCGCTGCGCTCCCGGGACACGCTGCTGATGGCCGGGGCCCTGCGCGCGATGGGCGTCGAGATCGAGGAGGGCGTCGGCCCGGACGGCACCGGGGAGTTCTGGCGGGTCATCCCGGCCGGCCTGCGCGGCCCCGCCACGGTCGACGTCGGCAACGCCGGCACGGTCATGCGCTTCCTGCCGCCGGTCGCGACCCTCGCCGACGGCGCGGTCCGCTTCGACGGCGACCCGCGGTCGTACGAGCGTCCGCTGCACGGCGTGATCGACGCGCTGCGCGTCCTGGGCGCCCGGGTCGACGACGACGGACGCGGCGCCCTGCCGCTGACCGTGCACGGCGGCGGCGCCCTGGAGGGCGGCCCGGTGGAGATCGACGCGTCCTCGTCGTCGCAGTTCGTCAGCGCCCTGCTGCTGTCCGGACCGCGTTTCAACCAGGGTGTCGAGGTCCGCCACACCGGTTCGGCGCTGCCGTCCATGCCGCACATCCGCATGACCGTCGACATGCTGCGCTCGGCCGGCGCCCAGGTCGACACCCCCGAGTCCGGCGGCGAGGCGAACGTCTGGCGGGTGACGCCGGGCGCGCTGCTCGGCCGGGACCTGACGGTCGAGCCCGACCTGTCCAACGCCCAGCCGTTCCTGGCGGCCGCCCTGGTGACCGGCGGCAAGATCGTGATCCCCGACTGGCCGTCCCGCACCACCCAGCCCGGCGACAAGCTGCGTGAGATCTTCACCGACATGGGCGGTTCCTGCGAACTGACCGACTACGGACTCGTCTTCGCGGGCTCGGGCGCCATCCACGGCATCGACGTCGACCTCGGCGAGGTCGGCGAGCTGACCCCCGGCATCGCGGCCGTCGCCGCCCTCGCGGACTCCCCCTCCACCCTGCGCGGCGTGGCGCACCTGCGCCTGCACGAGACGGACCGCCTGGCCGCGCTGACCAAGGAGATCAACGAACTCGGCGGTGACGTCACCGAGACCGCCGACGGCCTGCACATCCGCCCCCGCGCCCTGCACGAAGGCGTCTTCCACACCTACGACGACCACCGCATGGCCACCGCCGGCGCGGTGCTCGGCCTCGCCGTCGAGGGCGTACGGATCGAGAACGTGGCGACGACCGCGAAGACCCTGCCCGACTTCCCCGACCTGTGGACCGGGATGCTCGGGGCGTAGGGACGGTTCGCCATGCGCCGCTACGGCAAGCACACCGACGAGGACGACATCCGCACCCGCCCGAACCGCAAGGGCAACCGGCCGCGCACCCACACCCGGCCCAAGCACGAGGACGCCGCCGCGGGCCTGGTCCTCACGGTGGACCGGGGCCGGCTGACCTGCCTGGTCGAGGACCGGGTCGTCATGGCGATGAAGGCCCGCGAGCTGGGCCGCAAGGCGGCGGTCGTGGGCGACCGGGTGGCCCTGGTCGGCGACCTGTCCGGCAAGAAGGACACCCTCGCCCGCATCGTCCGCATCGAGGAGCGCACGTCCGTGCTGCGCCGCACGGCGGACGACGACGATCCCTACGAGCGGGTGGTCGTCGCCAACGCCGACCAGCTCGCCGTCGTCACCGCGCTCGCCGACCCCGAGCCGCGCCCGCGCCTCATCGACCGCTGCCTGGTCGCGGCCTTCGACGGCGGCCTCACCCCGCTGCTGGTGATGACCAAGTCGGACCTGGCCCCGCCGGACGAACTCCTCGACCTCTACGGCGCGTTGGACATCCCGTACGTCGTCACCAGCCGCGAGGGGCTGGAGAACGGCGCGGCCGCCGACCTCGTGCGCGAACACCTGGACGGAAAGATCACGGCCTTCGTCGGGCACTCGGGTGTCGGCAAGACGACCCTGGTCAACACCCTGGTGCCCGAGGACCGCCGCCGGATGACGGGCCATGTCAACGCGGTGACGGGCCGCGGCCGGCACACCACGACCTCCGCCCTCGCCCTGCCGCTCTCCTCCGACGGGGGCGGCTGGGTCGTCGACACCCCGGGCGTGCGGTCGTTCGGTCTCGCGCACATCGACCCGTCCCGGGTGATCAACGCCTTCCCGGACCTGGTGCCCGGTACGGAGGGCTGCCCGCGCGCGTGCAGTCACGACGAGCCCGACTGCGCGCTGGACGCCTGGGTGGCCGAGGGGCACGCCGACCCGGCGCGGCTGTACTCGCTGCGCCGGCTGCTGGCGACGCGGGAACGCAGGGAAGGCGACTGACCTCCGCGTTGTTTGCCGTGGCGTGCCACCGGTAAGTGCATAATCGCACCAAGCCGGGACCAAGCCCGAGCAAAGCCGGACGAGTCACCGGGCCGGCGCCGACACAGCGGTCGTGGTACGGGAACTACGGGAGGACAAGACATGGCGTGGCTGCTGGTCATAGTGGCCGGGGTGCTCGAAACCGGCTTCGCCGTCTGTCTGAAGCTGTCGCACGGCTTCACCCGGCTCTGGCCCACCGTCGCCTTCTGCGCCTTCGCACTGGGCAGCTTCGGTCTGCTGACGATGTCCCTGAAGAAGCTCGACGTCGGCCCGGCGTACGCCGTGTGGACCGGCATCGGCGCGGCGGGCACCGCCATCTACGGCATGGTCTTCCTCGGCGACCTGGTCTCGACCCTCAAGGTCGTCTCGATCAGCCTGGTCATCATCGGTGTGATCGGCCTCCAGCTCTCCGGCTCGGCCCACTAGGTGTACTGACCCGGAGTCCGCCGGCCGCGGTGGGTCCGGCCCTCAGGCCGTCAACCGGCGTGGCAGGGCGGTGCGTACGAGGTCGGCGACCCCGCCCTCGGCGGGCGGCGCGGCGACGCAGGACAGGGCGAGCCGCACGGCCAGTTCGCAGGAGCGGGCCAACTCGGCGGCGTCCGGCGGCGCGAGCGGACCCCCGCCGTTCAGGACAGCCACGGCGCGGTCGCGGACGAGGGTCACGAAATCCCCGGGCGAGGGCAGCGGACCGTCGGCCCTGCGCTGGGCCGGGACACCGGAGGAGGACGGCACGGCCGTCAGGGCCGGTGCGGGCAGCCGCTCGCTCCAGCAGCCGGTGAGCATGGCACGGACCAGCAGGTTGTCGTGGGCGGCCGACATCATCCATTCGGCGGTCGCGGTGAGCCGTTCGCGCGGGTCGCTGGGACCGGAGAGCGCACGCTCCACCCCCGCGAGGTAGCCGTCGGCCTCGCGCCGGACGAGTGCCCGGGCGAGACCGTCCTTGCTGCCGAACTCGTTGTAGAGCGTCTGCCGGGACACACCGGCCGACGCGGCCACGTCCACCATCCGCACGGCGGCCCAGGGCCGGCGCGCCAGCGCCGTGTAAGCGGCGTCGAGCAGGGACTCCCGGGCTGCAGGCACCCTTGCCTCCCTCGGCCGACCAACTCGCTGCCCAGATTTGACGCACCCGACAACACTGTCAAGAGCCCCCGCACATCCGAACACCGACACCGACGGGGCAGCCGCCGCCCCGTAGCTGCGGGCAACCGCGAGTCGCGTAGCTGCGGGCAATCGTGCCTCCCCCAGTGCTGAAGACCTGGGAGGTACCCCCAGGGCGGCACGGGTGGGCGCAGCGGTGCCCGTCGGCGCCGGGCAGCGCGACCCACCCCCGCCCAGCATCAACCCGGGCACCAACTGAACGCACCCGCCCCGCGCACGCGGCCGGCACGCGGTCCCGCCACGCCCGCCAAACCCCTGGTAGCCCCGCCCCATCCCCGACAGATAGCGTGACCCGCATGCCCGACTACCTCGACGACCTCCGCCTCGCCCACGTTCTCGCCGACGCCGCCGACGCCGCGACGATGGACCGCTTCAAGGCCCTCGACCTCAAGGTCGAGACGAAGCCGGACATGACCCCGGTGAGCGAGGCGGACAAGGCCGCCGAGGAGCTCATCCGCGGTCACCTCGCCCGCGCCCGCCCCCGCGACTCGGTCCAGGGCGAGGAGTTCGGCGTCGCGGGCGCCGGCCCCCGCCGCTGGGTGATCGACCCGATCGACGGCACCAAGAACTACGTACGCGGCGTCCCCGTCTGGGCCACGCTCATCGCCCTCATGGAAGCGGCCGAGGGCGGCTACCAGCCGGTCGTCGGCCTCGTCTCCGCGCCCGCGCTGGGCCGCCGCTGGTGGGCGGTGCAGGACCACGGCGCGTTCACCGGCCGCAGCCTGACCTCGGCCTCCCGGCTCCGCGTCTCCCAGGTCTCCACGCTCACGGACGCCTCGTTCGCGTACTCCTCGCTCGGCGGCTGGGAGGAGCAGGGCCGGCTGGACGGGTTCCTGGACCTGACCCGCGAGGTGTGGCGCACGCGCGCGTACGGCGACTTCTGGCCCTACATGATGGTGGCCGAGGGCTCGGTCGACATCTGTGCCGAACCCGAGCTGTCCCTCTGGGACATGGCGGCGAGTGCGGTCATCGTCGCGGAGGCGGGCGGCACCTTCACCGGTCTCGACGGCCGCCCCGGCCCGCACAGCGGCAACGCGGCGGCGTCCAACGGCCGACTCCACGACGAGCTGCTCGGCTATCTCAACCAGCGCTACTGAGCACGCACCGACCGGCGCCACCGGGCACGCACCGCGCGCCTCGCCCCTCACCGGTCTCGACGACCGCCCCACCACCCCCTTCGCGCCCACCGTTCCTCTCCACGCCCCCCGACGTGCTCTCCGCGCCCCCTTGTTGACCCTCGCTTTGCCTGCCACTCTGAGGGCTCCCCCACTTGTGAACTTGTGAATCCATGAACGCACTCATGGATCACCGGCAGGAGGTGGCTTCATCCCATGCTCGTCCACGAAGTCATGAGCACCGTCGTCCTGACCATCGGCCCCGCCCACACGCTCCGCCAGGCCGCCGCCCTGATGTCCGCCCGCCACGTCGGCGCGGCGGTGGTGTACGACCCCGACGCCGACGGCATCGGCATCCTCACCGAACGCGACGTGCTGGTCTCCGTCGGCCGGGGCCAGGACCCGGACACCGAGCACGCCCACGCCCACACCACCACCGACGTCGTCTTCGCCGCACCGGTCTGGACCGTGGAGGAGGCCGCCGGGGCGATGGTGCACGGCGGTTTCCGGCACCTCATCGTGCTCGACGGCGGTGAGCCCGTCGGCATCGTGTCGGTGCGCGACATCATCCGCTGCTGGACGCCCGCGCGCCCCCGGCGCGCGGCACCGGCGGTGACCGCCTGAGGGAGACCCGGCTCCGCCGTCAGCCCCGTACGCACTGCTCGATCACCGAGGCGACCTGCTCGACCGCGGGCGAATCGGTGCGGGTCCTGCGGGCCAGCACGAGGTCCACCGGTTCCGGCTCGGCGAGCGGCACGTACGTCACGCCGTCCAGCCGCAGACTCCGGACCGACTGCGGAACGAGCGCCACGCCGTGTCCCGCGGCGACGAAGACGACGAGCGTGGCCGTCTCGCCGACCTCGACGAGGGCCGCGGGCCGGAAGCCGGCCCGGCCGCAGGCGGACAGGACCCGGTCGTACATGGAGGACCGGGGCTGCGAGGAGTGGATGACGAAGGGCTCGTCGGCCAGCGCCCGCAGCGGGACGGCCGGGCGGCAGGCCAGCGGATGGCGCGAGGGCAGTACGGCCATCAGGGACTCGGTGCGCAGCGGCGCCGTGCGGACCTGCGCGGTTCCGGCCGTGTCGGGGCGGCACACCGCGAGGTCGTACGCGCCGGTGAGCAGGCCGTCGAGGAGTTGCGGGGTGAGCACCTCGCCGTGCAGTTCCAGGGAGATGCCCGGCAACCGCGCCCGTACCGTGCGGGACACGCGCGGCAGCACGTCGTAGGTGGCGGTACCGATGAAACCGACGGAGACCCGGCCCGCCCGGCCGCCCGCCAGCTCCGCCATGTGGGCCCGCGCGCGCTCCTCCTCGGCCAGCAGCCCGCGGGCGTACCCGATCAGGTCCCGCCCCGCTTCGGTGAGACCGACGTGCCGGGTGGAGCGGTGGAACAGGGCGGTGCCCAGCTCGCGCTCCAGCTGCTTGATCTGCTGGGAGAGCGCGGGCTGGGCGACGTGCAGCCGGGCCGCCGCGCGGCCGAAGTGGCACTCCTCGGCGAGAACGAGGAAGTAGCGGACCTGGCGGAGCTCCATGGGCCCAGCCTAGAGGCTTTCATAAGCCCTGCTTCTCAATGGCGCACAATTAGGTCTTGGACGCGAACAAGTGGGCGCTCCTACCGTGGCGGCGTGACCGACAGTTATCTCTACGCAGCGGCAAGAACACCCTTCGGACGCTTCTCCGGCGCCCTCGCCGGTGTCCGGCCCGACGACCTGGCGGCACTCGCCGTCAGCGGGGTCCTCGGCAAGGTGCCGGCGCTCGAACCGGGCGACATCGACGACGTCGTCTGGGGGAACGCCAACGGCGCCGGCGAGGACAACCGCAATGTCGGCAGAATGGCCGTCCTGCTGGCCGGGCTGCCCACCGGCGTTCCCGCCACCACCGTCAACCGGCTGTGCGGCTCCTCCCTGGACGCGGCGATCATCGCCTCGCGGGCCATCGAGACCGGGGACGCCGACGTCGTACTGACCGGCGGGGTGGAGTCGATGTCGCGGGCTCCGTGGGTGCTGCCCAAACCGCACCGCGCCTACCCCGCCGGTGACATGACCGCGGTGTCCACCACCCTGGGCTGGCGGCTGGTCAACGAGCGCATGCCGAAGGAGTGGACGGTCTCCCTGGGCGAGGCCAACGAGCAGCTGGCCGAACGGTTCCCCGTCTCCCGCCGGCGGCAGGACGAGTTCGCCGCGCGGTCCCACGAACTCGCCGACGCGGCCTGGAACGCGGGTTTCTACGAGGACCTGGTCGTGCCGGTCACGGTGGACCGCAAGGGCGACACCCTCGCCCGCGACGAGGGCGTCCGGCCCGGCTCCACGGCCGACGGGCTCGCCGCGCTCAAGCCCGCGTTCCGCCCGGACGGCGTGATCACGGCGGGCAACGCCTCACCGCTCAGCGACGGGGCCTCGGCCGTACTGCTCGGCTCGGGGGCCGCCGCCGCGCGCATCGGCGCCGACCCGCTGGCCCGGGTCGCGGGGCGCGGGGTGTTCGCGCTGGACCCGCAGATGTTCGGCTTCGCTCCGGTGGAGGCGGCGAACCGGGCGCTGCGCGGCGCGGGCATCTCCTGGTCCGACGTCTCCGCGGTCGAACTCAACGAGGCGTTCGCCGTGCAGGCACTGGCCTGCGTGGACGCCTGGGGGATCGATCCCGGGACGGTCAACGCCAAGGGCGGCGCCATCGCCCTCGGCCACCCCCTGGGCGCCTCCGGCGGCCGGCTGCTCGGCACGCTGGCCCACCGGCTGAAGGAGTCCGGCGAGCGGTGGGGCCTCGCCGCGATCTGCATCGGAGTGGGCCAGGCACTCGCCGTGGTCCTGGAGAACGTGACGGAGACGAGCCGATGACCACACAGCTGTGCGCCGACGCCGACGAGGCGGTCGCCGGGATCGAGGACGGATCCACCGTGCTCGTCGGCGGCTTCGGGATGGCCGGGATGCCGGTCGCCCTGATCGACGCCCTCATCCGCCAGGGCGCCAAGGACCTGACCGTGGTGTCCAACAACGCCGGCAACGGCGACACCGGGCTGGCCGCGCTGCTCGCCGAGGGCCGGGTCCGCAAGGTGATCTGCTCCTTCCCCCGCCAGAGGGACTCCTACGTCTTCGACGGCCTGTACCGGGCCGACCGGATCGAGCTGGAGGTCGTGCCGCAGGGCAGCCTGGCCGAGCGGATGCGGGCGGCCGGGGCCGGTATCGGCGCCTTCTACTGCCCCACCGGAGCGGGCACCCTGCTGGCCGAGGGCAAGGAGACCCGCGTCATCGACGGCCGCCCCCACGTGCTGGAGTACCCGATCAGGGGCGACGTGGCGCTGATCGGCGCCCACCGGGCGGACCGCATGGGCAACCTCGTCTACCGCAAGACGGCCCGCAACTTCGGACCGGTCATGGCGACCGCCGCCACCACCGTCGTCGCGCAGGTCCGCGAGATCGTCGAGACCGGTGCGATCGACCCCGAGACCGTCGTCACGCCGAGCATCTATGTCGACCGAGTGGTGCAGGAGGGGACCGCATGAACACCGACCGATCCACCGCGCAGGAAGTACCCGCCCCGCAGGACACGCCCGGCCCGCAGGACGTACGCGGTCCGCTGGGCCAGGACGACATCGCCGCCCTCGTGGCCCGGGACATCCCCCACGGTTCCTTCGTCAACCTCGGTATCGGCCGGCCGACGTCGGTCGCCGATCATCTGCCGGCCGGCTCCGGTGTCGTACTCCACACCGAGAACGGCATGCTCAACATGGGGCCCGCCGCCCGGGGCGACGCGGTCGACCCCGATCTCACCAACGCCGGCAAGATTCCCGTCACCGAGCTGCCCGGGTCGGCGTACTTCCACCACGCGGACTCCTTCGCCATGATGCGCGGCGGTCACCTCGACGTCTGTGTCCTGGGCGCCTTCCAGGTCTCCGCGGCCGGCGACCTCGCCAACTGGCACACCGGCGCGCCCGACGCCATCCCCGCGGTCGGCGGAGCCATGGACCTGGCGATCGGGGCGAAGAAGGTGTTCGTGATGATGACGCTGTTCACCAGGACCGGCGCGCCCAAGCTGGTCCCGCGGTGCACCTACCCCCTGACCGGTCAGGGCTGTGCCGACCGCGTCTACACCGACCACGCGGTGTTCGACGTCACGCCGGAAGGTGTGGTGGTGCGGGAGACCTTCGGGACCAGTGTCGACGAGCTCGCGGGGCGCCTGGACCTGCCGCTGCTGCCGCTCGGCGGCTGACGCCGCGCGGAGAGCGCCGCGCAGAGGACGCCGCGAACGCCGCCCGACCGTCAGCCTGGGCGGCGTTCGCGCAGGTCGCGGGCCTTGACGCCGACGAGCAGCAGGGCGACGGCGAGCAGCACGATGGCGGCGCTGATCTGCAGGCCGAGGGCGAGGCTGCCGGTCCTGGCCTGGATGAAGCCGAGCAGGGACGGGGAGGCCGCGGCGGCGAAGGAGCCCATCGAGGTGACGAAGGCGATGCCGGTGGCCGCGGCGCGCTCGCCGAGGTAGATCGAGGGGATCGAGTAGAAGACGGTGAGCCCTGAGTAGTGGGCCGCGGCCAGCACGGACAGCAGGACGACGACCAGGACGACGCTTCCCTCGGACACCGAGAGCGCGACCATGGCGCAGGCGGCGACCGTCCAGCTCAGGGCCGCGTGCCAGCGGCGTTCCAGGGTGCGGTCGGAGTGCCGGCCCACGATCTGCATGACGACGATGCCGAGCAGCGGGGGCAGCGCGGAGAAGAACCCCAGGTTCAGGACGTCGCCCACGCCCGCGTCGGCGATGATGCGCGGGGTCCAGAAGGACACGGCGTTGGCGAGCGTGTAGGCGCCGCAGGCGCACAGGCCGATGATCCACACCTTGGGGTCGCGCAGCGCGAGCAGCAGACCCCCGTGCCCCTTGTCCTCGTCGGTCTTGCGCCGCTGGTCGGCGACCAGGTCGGCGCGCACCGCCTTCTTCTGGGCCGGGGAGAGCCAGCGGGCCTGCTCGGGCTCGTCGACGAGCCAGACGAGGACGGCGACGGCGAGCAGGATCGGCGGGATGCCCTCGATGACGAACAGCCACTGCCAGTCGGCCAGACCGCCCACGCCGCCGAAGGTGTGCATGATCCAGCCGGACATCAGGGAGCCCAGTACTCCCGCGACGGGCACGCCCGCGAAGAACACCGCGGTCATCCGGGTGCGTCGCGCGGAGGGGAACCAGCAGGCCAGGAAGTACAGCGCGCCGGGGAAGAAGCCGGCCTCGGCGACGCCGAGCAGGAACCGGGCGACGTAGAAGGTGACCTCGTTCTGCACCAGTGCGGTGGCGACGGTGACGACACCCCAGGACGCCATGATGCGTACGAGGGTCCGGCGGGCGCCGAACCGGGCGAGCAGGCTCGCGCTCGGTACCTCGAAGACGATGAAGCCGACGAAGAACAGCGTGACGCCGAGGCCGTAGACGGCGGAGCCGAAGCCGAGGTCGCGTTCGAGACCGTGCTCGGCGATGCCGATGTTGGTGCGGTCGATGAAGCTGACGACGTAGCACACGACCAGCAGCGGCATCACGCGCCAGGCGATGGTGCGGTAGGTGGCGTCACGGTCGACGGACGAGGCGTCGGCCCCCGGCGGTTCCGGGGATTCCGTGGCAGCGGAGGGAGAAGTGGAGGGGTCGACCACGATGTACGACTCCTTGCGTGAAGTGACAGGGTCGCAGAGGGGCGCGACCGGTGCGAGTCTCAACCTCGGCTGTTGATAAAGTCAACACCTCGGGAGGAGTCGCCGGCGATACGATGTCCGCCATGCAGAAGCGTGAGGGTGGCTCAGACCTCGTCCCGATCTCCGAGCTGTTGTCCTACCGGCTGTCGCGCACGTCGTCGGCGCTGTCGCGCAGCGCGGCGCTGAGATACCGGCGCGAGTTCGACGTCAGCCTCGGCGAGTGGCGCACCCTCGCGCTCATCGCCGCCGACCCGACGCTGACCCTCAACCGGCTCGCCCGCCGCGCCGGACTGGACAAGGCACAGATGAGCCGGGTGGTCCGAGGCCTGGTGGAAAGGGACCTGGTCCGCCGTACCGAGGGCTCGGGGCGCACCCGGCAACTGGCCCTGACCGAGGCCGGAGTGGTGCTGTACCGGGGCCTGATCGCGGCGGCCAACGAGCGCGACGCCGCGTTCGCGGCCACCCTCTCCCCCGAGGAGTCGGACGCGCTGGAGCGCGCCCTGGAGAAGCTGGCCGACCTCGCCCTGACCATGGAGCACCAGGAACGGGAGCGGCTCGACGACGCATAGGGCGACGCATAGGGCGACGCATGGGGCGATGCGTGGGGCGGCGCCCGGGACGTCGCGCACACCGGCCAGCCGGCCCGACAGGTGTTGACTTTATCAACACCTGGGGGTGATTCTGGTCGGGTCATCCACGAGGAGGTGGCCCGATGACCGACGCGGTCACGATCTGCGAGTGCTTCGCCCGGGACGGTCTCCAGCACGAACCCGGGTTCTTGCCGACCGATACGAAGATCAGCCTGCTGGAGTCCTTCGCCGCGGCCGGCTTCCGCCGCATCGAGGCGACGAGCTACAGCCATCCGCGGTGGGTGCCCGCCTTCGCCGACGCCAGTGAGGTGCTGGCGGGCGTCACCCACCGCCCCGGCGTGGCGTTCAAGGCGACCTGCCCCAACCCCAGGGCCGTACGCCGTGCCCTGGACGACCTCGACCGGGGCGCCGGCGCCGAGGAACTGAGCCTGCTGGTGTCCGCCAGCGAGAGCCACACGGAGCGCAACCTGCGCTCCACCCGCGAGGAGCAGTGGCAGCGGGTGGCGGAGATGACGGAGCTGGCAGGCGGCCGGTTCCGGCTGGTCGGCGTGGTGTCCGTGGCCTTCGGCTGCCCCTTCGAGGGCCCCGTCGACCCGGGCCGGGTGGCCGAGGACGTCGCCCGCTTCGTCGAGCTGGGCGCGGACGCCGTGACGCTGGGCGACACCACCGGCGTCGCCACGCCCGGCTCCGTCACCGCACTGTTCCGCCGGCTGGAGCGGGACCATCCCGGGCTGCCGGTCGTCGCCCACTTCCACAACACGCGCGGCACGGGCATCGCCAATGCGGTCGCCGCCCTGGAGGCGGGCTGCCGCCACTTCGACAGCGCCCTCGGCGGAGTCGGCGGCCACCCGTCGCAGATCGGCTACGGCGCCGGTCTGACCGGCAACGTCTGCACCGAGGACCTCGTCGCCCTCTTCGACGCGATGGGCGTCGAGACCGGCCTCGACCTCGACGCCCTGGCCGCCGCCTCGCGGGCCTGCGAAGAGGCGCTCGGCCGGCCGCTGCACAGCATGGTGGCGCGGGCCGGCTTCGACCGCTTCCCGTCACCGGCGGCCACCACGGCGGCCTGACCGCCTCGCCCCCCTGCGCTGCCCCCCTTTTATTCTCCGGACCGAGGAGACCCCACGTGACCGTCACGACCAGCGGACGGCCGGCCGCCCCGAGTGACCCGGCCGCCGACGTGCTGCTCGTCGAGGACCGCGGCGCCGTCCGCGTCCTGACCCTGCACCGCCCCGAGAAGCTCAACGCGCTGAACACCGCCCTGACCCGGGCGCTGAGCGACGCCCTCGCCGCGGCCGAGCGGGACGCCGGTGTCCGCGCCGTCGCCCTCACCGGTGCGGGCCGGGCCTTCTGCGCGGGCGCCGACCTCTCCGAGTTCTCCGAGCTCACCCCGGACCAGCCGGACGCCGTACTGGAGCGGGCGGCGCTCACCGCGAAGCTCCAGACGCAGATGCAGTCGATGGGCACGCCGGTCGTCTCGGCGGTGCGCGGGGCCGCGGTGGGCGGCGGGGCGGGACTGGCGCTCGGCGCCGACATGGCCGTGGCCGGCACCGACCTGAAGTTCGGCTATCCCGAGCTGCGCCACTCCATCGTGCCCGCCCTCGTGATGACCGGGCTCCAGCGCCACCTGGGCCGCAAGCTCGCCTTCGAGCTGGTCAGCACCGGCCGGATGCTGAGCGCCGCCGAGGCCGCGGAGCACGGCCTGGTCAACCGCGTCGTGGAGCCGGACGAGGTGCTGGACGCCGCGCTGGAGATCGCCGAACGGTGGGCGGCCGTCGAGCCGCGGGCGATCCACGCGGCCAAGGACCTCTTCTACCGCGTCGCCGACCTGCCCACCGAGGCCGCGATGCGGGCCGGGCAGGACGTCAACGCGCTGATGCGGGCGTTCCGCCGGTGAGCGCGCCGACCGCGCCCCGCCCGCTGGAGGGCGTCACCGTCCTGGACTTCTCCCGGGTGCTGGCGGCCCCGATGGCCACCCAGATCCTCGCCGAGCTCGGCGCCACCGTCGTCAAGGTGGAGCGGCCGGGCGGCGGTGACGAGACCCGCGGCTTCGAACCCCGGCTGCCGCAGGGCGAGAGCGCCTACTTCTTCGCCTTCAACCGCGGCAAGCGCTCCGTCGCCCTCGACCTCAAGGACCCGCGCGGCCGGGACGCCGCCCGCCGGCTCGCCGCCCGCGCGGACGTCGTGGTGGAGAACTTCCTGCCCGGCGCGATGGACCGGCTCGGCCTCGGCTACGACGACCTCGCCGCCGACAACCCCGGACTGGTCTACGTCTCCGCCACCGGCTTCGGGCAGAGCGGCCCCGACCGCACCCGCAAGGGCTACGACACCGTCTTCCAGGCGCTGTCCGGCGTGATGGCGATGACCGGCGAACCCGACGGCCCGCCCAGCAAGACGGGCATCCCGGTCGCCGACATGACCTCCGGCCTCTGGGTCGCCATCGCCGTGCTCACCGGCCTCGCCGGGCGCGGCGTCACCGGCCGGGGCCGCCACTTCGACGTCTCGATGATGGACGTCCAGCTCAGCCTGCACGCCCTCAACGCCGCCCGGCTGTTCGCGCTGGACGAGGACCCCGTGCGCACCGGCACCCAGCACCCCGGCCGGGTCCCGTCCGCGGCGTTCGAGACGGCCGACGGCGGCTGGCTGCACATCAGCGGCAGCGACCAGCACTGGGTGCCGCTGTGCGAGGTCCTCGGCCTCCACGACCTCGCCGCCGACCCGGAGCTGCGGCGCAACGCCGGACGGGTCGCCCGGCGCGAGCACGTGATGACCGCCCTGCGCACCGCGATCGCCCGGCGCGACCGCGACCCGCTGCTGAAGGAACTGCTCGCCGCCGACGTACCGGCCGGTGCGGTACGCGGCGTCCGCGAGGCGCTGGCCGACCCGCACGCGCGGGCCCGCGGCGTCGTCACCGAGTTCGAGCACCCCACCGAGGGCACCTTCCGCGCCCTGCGCACCCCGCTGCGCGAGACCGGCGGCGCGCCGCCCACGGCCGGTGCCCCGCCCTTGCTCGGCGCGGACACCGGCACCGTACTGTCCGAACTGGCGGGCCTCGGCGACGAGGAGATCGACGAGCTGCGGGAAGCGGGGGTGATCCAGGATGGCGGGCGCTGAGAAACCGGACACTGAGACGCCGGACACTGAGACACCGAACGGTGACACACCGAGCGCTGACGCACCGGCCGCCGAGACACCGGCCGCCGAAACGGTCCGGGTACGGTGCGACGTCGCCGACGGCGTCGCCCGCGTGCGGCTCGCCCGGCCGCGCGCCCGCAACGCCGTCGACCTGGAGATGTGCCGGCAGCTGCGGTCCGTCTTCGAGGACCTCGACGCCGACGACGACGTGCGGGTCGTCCTGCTGTCCGCCGAGGGCCCGGCGTTCTGCGCGGGCGCCGACCTCAAGGAGCGGGCCGGCCGGGACGCCGCCTGGGTACGCCGGCGGCGTCAGGCCTCCTTCGCCGCCTACGACGCCGTCGAGCGCTGCCGCCGCCCCGTCGTCGCCCTGGTGCACGGCGCGGTCGTGGGCAGCGGCGGCGAGATCACCCTGGCGGCGGACTTCGCGGTCGCCGCCGAGGACACCGCCTTCCGCTTCCCCGAGGCCCACTGGGGGACGGTCGGCGCCACCCAGCGTCTGCAGCGCGTCATCGGGCGGCGGCGCGCCAAGGAGCTGCTGTTCACCAACCGGGTCATGCCGGCCGCCGAGGCCGCCGAGCTGGGCGTCGTCTCCCGCGTGGTGCCGGGCGACCGGCTGGCGCGGGCGGGCGAGGAGATCGCCGCCTCGATCGCGGGGGCGCCGCCGCTGGCCATGGCCCTGACCAAGCGCGCCGTCGACCTCGGCGGCGAGACCGACCTCGACCGGGGGATCCGGATCGAGATGGCGGCCATCGAACAGTGCCTGGCCGACGACGGCTGGCGCGACGGCGTCGCCCGCTTCGCCCGCCGCCACGGCGACGGTCCCGAGAGCACCGGGAGCACCGGCGATCGCGGCAGCACCGGCGATCCCGGCAGTACAGAGGAGGAAGAGAAGTGACGGATCTCGATCTCGCCGCCGTATGCCCCCTGACCGCGCACGCGGCCCTGGAGCGGGCGGCGCTGCTCGCCCCCGACGTCGAGGCCGTGGTCACCGCGGCCGAGCGGATCACCTACCGCGACCTCGCCGCCGAGGTCGTCCGCGTCCGCGCGGCGCTGGCGGCCGCCGGCATCGGCCGCGGCGACCGCGTCGGCCTCTGCCTCGGAAACGGGCCGCGCTGGGTCGCCCTCTTCGTCGCACTGGGCTCCGTCGGCGCGGTCACCGTGCCGGTCAACACCCGCTACAGCGCCGACGAGGTCCGCCACACGCTGGCCCACGCCCGGGTCGGCACGCTCTTCGTCGCCGACCGCGTGCTGAACGTCGACTTCCACGCGGTGCTGCGCGAGATCGGCATCGGTGCGGACGCCACGCCCACCTGCCCCACCCTGCCCGACCTGGAGCGGGTCGTGGTGTGCGGCGACACGGTGCCCCACTGGGCGACGCCGTGGCCGGAGTTCCTGGCCCGCGGCACCGGCGAGGTCCCGGCCACCGGCACCCCGGACGACGTACTGCTCGTCCAGTACACCTCCGGCACGACCGCACGCCCCAAGGGTGTCCTGCTCACCCACCGCAGCATGTGCGCCGACGGCTTCTTCTCCGGCGCCCGGCTCGGCCTGCGCCCGGGCGACCGCTTCCACAGCGCACGGCCCTTCTTCCACGTCGCCGGCAGCACCCTGTCCGTGCTCGCCTGCCTCCAGCACGCCACGACGCTGGTGACCATGCCGCGGTTCGAGCCGGCGGAGGCGCTGCGGCTGCTGGAGGAGGAACGCTGCACCCACTTCTCCGGCAACGACACCATCGCCCTGCTGCTGCTCAACCACCCCGACCGCGCCCGCCGCACCCTGCGGCTGCGCGGCGCCTGGGTCGCCGCCTCCCCCACCGTGATCCGCCGGGTCATCGACGAACTCGGCGCGACCGAGTGCGTCGCCGGGTACGGCCTGTCGGAGGCGTCCCCGAACGTCGCCCAGTCCTGCTGGTGGGAACCGGACGGGGTACGGGCCTCCGGCGCGATGCAGGCGGAACCCGGCGTCGAGGTGCGCATCCGGGCCCTGGACGGCAGCCGTGACTGCGAACCCGGCGAACGTGACTGCGAGCCCGGCGAACCCGGCTCGATCCTGGTCCGCGGCTGGAACGTGATGCAGGGATACCTCGACGACCCCGACGCGACCGCCGCCGCCGTCGACCCGGACGGCTGGCTCGCCACCGGCGACGTCGGCGCCCTCGACGCGTCCGGCCGCCTGCACTTCACGGGCCGTACCAAGGACATCATCCGGGTCGGCGGCGAGAACGTCGCCCCGGCCGACGTCGAGGACGTCCTGCACCGCCACCCCGGTGTACGGCAGGCGGTGGTGGTCGGCGTGCCCGACGAGCGGCTGATGGAGGTGCCGTTCGCGTTCGTCGTGCTCACCGGTCCGGGTCCCACCGAACAGGAGCTGATCGACTGGGCCCGCACCCGCATGGCGGGGTTCAAGGTGCCCCGGCACCTGCGCATCGTGGACGGCTTCGAGGGCATCGGCATGACCGCCAGCTCGAAGGTGCAGAAGAACCGTCTCGCCGCCCACGCCCGCACCCTGCTGGGCCACGACGACACCGGGGCCGCGGCATGACCCGTATCCCCACGCCCCTCACCGACCTGCTCGGCATCGACCTGCCGGTCGTGCAGGCAGGCATGTCCTGGGCGTCCTCCAGCTCCGCCCTGCCCCTCGCGGTCAGCCGGGCGGGCGGTCTGGGCGTGGTCGCCGCGGGCCCGATGCGCCTGCCCGACCTGGCCCGCGCCCTGGACGAGACGGCCGACGGCACCGACCGGCCCTGGGCGGTCAACCTCCCGCTCTACCGGGCGGGCGCCGACGAGGTCGTCGAGCTGCTGCTGGCCCGGCGCCCGCCGGTGCTGATCGCCTCCCAGGGCGGACCGCGCCGCTACCTGGACCGCTTCCACGACGTGGGGACCGTCTGCCTGCACGTCGTCGCCGGGGTCGAGCACGCCCGCAAGGCCGCCGACGCCGGTGTGGACGGGCTGGTCGTCGTCGGCGCCGAGGCCGGCGGGCATCCGCCGCCCGGGATGGTCACCACGCAGGTGCTGGTGCGCGCGGTGGTCTCCGCCGTGCCCGGCGTGCCGGTCGTCGCCTCCGGGGGCGTCGCGGACGGCGCGGGCCTCGCGGCGATGCTCGCCCTCGGCGCGGACGGCGCCCAGTTCGGCACCCGTTTCCTCGCCACCGAGGAGGCCACCGTGCACCCCGCCTACAAGGCGGCCGTCGTCGCCGCCGGCGTCGACTCCACCCGTACGGTCGGCCGCGGCCTCGGCACGATCCGCGCCCTGGACAACGACTTCACCCGCCGGATGACCGGGCTGGAGGAGGACGGGGCGGAACTGGACGTGCGGCGGGGCGCATTCGCCTCCGCCAGCCTGAAGGACGCCGCGCTGGACGGCCTGGTGGACACCGGCAAGGTGGAGGCGGGCCAGTCCGCGGGGCTGGTCGACGCGGTGCTGCCGGCGGCGGAGGTCGTGGACCGCATCGTCGCCGAGTACCACCGGGCGGTCTCCCGGCTGCCGGTGCCCGCCGCCGGCCCGCACCCCGTCCCGGCCTCGACGGCCGGCACCTGACCGGCCCGGGAGGGCCGCGGGAACGACGAACGGGCCGGTTCCCCCGTCCCGGGGAACCGGCCCGTCGCTACGGCAAGCGGTCCAGTGCTGGATGTCAGCCGCGAAGGGCCTGGACCGCGGCCTCCAGCCGCTTGCCGAAGTCACCGTCGGCCTGACGGAAGTTGCCGACCGCACGCTCCACGATGTCGTCGCGCGAGACGCCGGAGAGGGCACCGGCCAGGTTGTTGACCAGCCGCTCCTTCTCGTCCTCGGTCATCAGCCGGTACAGGTTGCCCGCCTGGACGAAGTCGTTGTCCTCGGCGTGCGAGGGGGCCTCGGTCTCGCCGGTGACACCGGAGACCGCGACCGGCTGCCACAGGGCCCGGTCCGTCTGGAAGGGGCCGCCGAAGCTGTTCGGCTCGTAGTTCTTCGCACCCTTGTGGCGGCCGTCGTACAGGTAGCCGTCACGGGAGTTGGTGCGTGCCTCGGTGGCGTGCGGGCGGTTCACCGGCAGGTGGTCGGCGTTGATGCCGACGCGGTAACGGTGGGCGTCGCCGTAGGAGAAGAGACGGCCCTGGAGCATCTTGTCCGGGGACGGACCGATGCCGGGCACGAAGTGCGCCGGGGAGAAGATCGACTGCTCGACCTCCGCGAAGACGTTCTCCGGGTTGCGGTTGAGCTCCAGCTTGCCGAACTCGATGACCGGGTAGTCCGCGTGCGGCCACACCTTGGTCAGGTCGAACGGGTTGAAGCGGTACTTCGCCGCGTCGGCGACGGGCATGATCTGCACACCGACGGTCCAGGACGGGAAGTCCCCGCGCTCGATGGCCTGCCGCAGGTCGCGCTGGTGGGAGTCGGGGTCCTCACCGGCGAGCTTGTCGGCCTCGGCCTGCGTGAGGGTCTTGATGCCCTGGTCCGTCTTGAAGTGGTACTTGACCCAGAAGGCCTCGCCGGCCGCGTTGCTCCACTGGTAGGTGTGCGAGCCGAAGCCGTCCATGTGGCGGTACGACGCCGGGATGCCGCGGTCGCCGAACAGCCAGGTCACCTGGTGCGTCGACTCCGGGGACAGGCCCCAGAAGTCCCAGACGTTGTCCATCTCCGTGGACCCCGTGTAGGGGTCGCGCTTCTGGGTGTGGATGAAGTCGGGGAACTTGATGGCGTCCTTGATGAAGAACACCGGGGTGTTGTTGCCGACGAGGTCGTAGTTGCCCTCTTCGGTGTAGAACTTCAGCGCGAAGCCACGCGGGTCGCGGACGGCGTCCGCCGCGCCCAGGTTGCCGGCCACCGTGGAGAAGCGGAGGAAGGTCTCCGTCTCCTTGCCGACCTCGGAGAGGAAGGCGGCGCGCGTGTACGGGGTGACGTCGGCGGTGACCGTGAAGGTGCCGTACGCACCGGCGCCGCGGGCGTGCACGACGCGCTCCGGGATGCGCTCACGGTTGAAGTGGGCCAGCTTCTCCAGAAGCAGCTGGTCCTGGACGAGCACGGGGCCGCCGACGCCCGCAGTCTCGCTGTTCTGGTTGTCGGCTACCGGAGCACCGGCTTCCGTAGTAAGCGGTCCCTGAGTCACGTACGCCTCCTGCGCCAATCCTGATGAGCCTGTCCCTTGGCTAATGCCGTAGCCGATCCTACAATGGACAATGTCTAAGTCAAGCAAGGCTCCAAAGTCACACCCGTTCGGGACTCGATCCCCCTACTGCTAGGCTGGTTCGCATGAGTGACCTACTGGAACGGCTGCGTGGACGCGGATGGCGCATGACCGCGCAGCGGCGCGTGGTGGCCGAGGTCCTCGACGGCGAACACGTTCACCTGACGGCCGACGAGGTGCACGCCCGCGCCGTGGACAAGCTCCCGGAGATCTCCAGGGCGACGGTCTACAACACCCTGGGCGAGCTGGTCACACTCGGCGAGGTGCTGGAAGTCGCGACGGACAAGCGCGCCAAGCGCTACGACCCGAACGCGCACCAGCCCCACCACCACCTGGTCTGCGCCCGGTGCGGCGCGATCCGTGACGTCCACCCGACCGGCAACCCGCTGGCCGACCTCCCCGACTCGGAGCGCTTCGGCTTCACCGTGTCGGACGTCGAGGTCACGTACCGCGGCACCTGCCCGAACTGCGCGACCGCGTAGCCGCGGATTTGCTTCTCGTCTTCACGGTGACGTAGTGTTCCATTCACCGACGCGGGGTGGAGCAGCTCGGTAGCTCGCTGGGCTCATAACCCAGAGGTCGCAGGTTCAAATCCTGTCCCCGCTACTGAAGGACTGGGGCCGGAATCCAAAAGGATTCCGGCCCCAGTCGCATAGCTACGGGCAGTCGCGCGCGTGGCTGGGGGCAGTCGCGAGTCGCGCACCTGCGGGCAATCGTGCCGCAGGGCGGCACTGGTGGGCGGTGGGGGCACCTCCCGCTCGAGCGAAGCCGAGAGTGGGGGAGGCACCCCGTCAGCGCCGGGCAGCGCGACCCGCCCCCGCCCAGCACCAACCCCGGGCACCTCATCCCACAAGCACCGAGCACCTCACAAAGGCACCCCAGCCCAGCGCAGCGTCACGCCGACAACTCCTGCCGCAACGCATCCCGCAGCCTCGCCGCCCGCTCCCCCACCTCCGCCGGCCCCAGCGACACCGCGAGGTCCGCCCACCGCTGCCCCTCGGCCAGCTCCCCCCGCCGCGCGAACACCAGCGCCAGCCGCAGCGCCGCCCGCCCGTGCCCCGCGTCGGCCGCCCGGCGCCACCACACCACGGCCTCCGGCTCGCTCCCCTCGCGGGCCAGCAGCAGCCCCAGGTTGAACGCGCCGTTGCGGGATCCGGCCTCGGCCGCCTCCCGGTACCAGCGCGCCGCCTCCACCACGTCACCCCGCGCCGCGGCCAGCATCCCGACCCGCACCTGGGCGCGGCGGTGCCCCTGGGAGGCCGCCCGCTCGTACCACTCCTCGCACTCGGACTTCCCGTGCTCCGGCTCGCCCAGTTCGTGCGCGGGCGCCGGCGGCCGGCGCGCGTCCAGCACCGTCGCCAGCCGGTACGCGGCCTCCGCGCTGCCGCCCCCCGCCGCGCAGCGCAGGAACCGCTCCGCGTCCCGCTCGTCCCCGGCACGCAGCCGCGCGATCCCGACCTGCAGCGCCGCCTCCGTGTGACCGGCGGCGGCGGCCCGCTCGTACCAGCGCAGCGCCGACCGCCCCGCGTCCCGTCCGGCGTACAGGATCCCGAGGTTGAAGGCGGCGTCGACGCTGCCCGCCTCGGCGGCCTTGGAGAACCACGGCTCGGCGCCACTCTCGTCACCGGCCCGCAGCAGCAGGACGGCCAGCGCGTTGGAGGCCTCCCGGTGACCGGCGTACGCGGCCCGCCGGTACCACTGCTCGGCTTGCGTGGTGCGGCCCTGCTCGGCGCAGAGCAGCCCGAGGTTGTACGCCCCGTTGTCGTCGCCGGCATCCATCGCGGCCCGGTACCAGCGCTCGGCGGTCTGGGTCTCACCGCGCTCGGCGTGCAGTGCGCCCAGGGCGTTGGCGGCGTTGCCGTCGCCGTCCTGGGCGGCGCGCAGCCACCACACGGCGGCGCTCTCGGTGTCCCCGGCGTCCCGCAGCAGGAAGCCGAGCGCGCAGGCGGCACGGGCCTCGCCGTCCTTGGCCGACGTCAGGTACCAGCGGCCGGCCTCCTTGAGCTCGCCCCGCTTCTCCAGGATCGTCCCGAGCTGCAGCGCGGCACGCCGGTGGCCGCGCGCGGCGGCCTGCCGGTACCACTGCTCGATCTCGCCCGGCCCCGCCCCCGTTGCCGAACCGGCCCCGGCCGGACGCCCGCCGTCACGGCCACGGTCCCGCCCACTCTCACGGCCGTCGCCGCCGTCGTCGTCGCGGTCCTGCCCGGGCCGCCTTCCGGACTGCCCTGCCTGCCCCGACTGCCCTGCCTGCCCCGACTGCCCCGTCCGTCCGGCGCGCCGGTCCAGCGTCCGCGCCAGCCGGTAGGCGGCCTCCCGGTGCCCCCGCTCGGCCGCGGCCCGCATCCACCGCTCGGCCCCGGTGTCGTCGCCGCGGTGCTCCAGCAGGTCGGCGAGGGCGTAGGCGCCCAGCACGTGACCCTGTTCGGCGGACTGGCACAGCCAGTACTCGGCGGCGGGCTCGTCCCCGCGCTCGCGGAAGTGCCGGCCCAGCGCGTGGGCGGCGGGGACGGACCCGGCGACGGCGGCGATGCGCCACCAGCCGGCCGCCTCGTCGGCGTAACCGCGCTGGTGCAGCAGTACGCCCAGATTGTTGGCGGCGGCCCGGTCACCGGCCGCGGTGGCGGCACGCAGATGGGACTCGGCGCCCTCGAAGTCGCCGCGGCGCAGCAGCATCGCGCCGAGGACGCTCATCGCCTCGACGTCACCGCCGTCGACGGCGAGCCGCAGCCGCACCTCTTCAGCCGCCTCGTCGGCCGCTTCCTGGGCCTCGTCCGCGGCTTCCTCCTGACTGGACGGCTGCGCAAAACGCCCTGTCTCGAACAGATTTGCCATGTCCCCCATAACGTCCATCGTCGCACCACCTGCAACCTCGGTACATCCGGTATACCGCAGTCAGTGAGGTCACTTCAGCGTTTTGTCGACATGCCCACAGGGAGACAAGTCAAACACAGATGTGCCCAACTCCCCCTGGCGGCGCGGCCGTCGGTTCTCCCGGTACATGCGTTCGCACAACACGAAGGCCCGGATCCCTTTCGGAATCCGGGCCTTCGTTGTCGTCGCGCACAGCCACGACTTCAGTAGCGGGGACAGGATTTGAACCTGCGACCTCTGGGTTATGAGCCCAGCGAGCTACCGAGCTGCTCCACCCCGCGCCGTTGTGTGCACAACCCTAGCACGGCGCGGGATGGGCCTTGACCAGCTCGAACGCCGGCCCCGACGCGACCGGGCGGTCAGCCGGGACCGGACGGTCAGCCGGTGTCCGATCCGCCGCCGGTGTCACCGGTCGGACTCGCGTCCGGACTGCTCTGGTCTCCCCCGGCCTTGTCCGCGCCGCTCGCTCCGTCACCGCCCTTGTCGTCACCGTTCTTGCCGGTGCCCTGGTCGGCCTTGGACTGGGCGTCCTCGGCCCGCTGCAACGCCTCCTCCAGGTCCTTCTGCGCCTCGGCGTAGGCGCCCAGGTCCTTCTGCTCCAGGGCCTTCTGCCCGGCGTCGAAGGCCTTCTGCGCGTCGCCCAGCGCTTCCTTGACCGTGGGGTTGGTGTCCGTCGGTGGCGGCTCGGTCGTGTCCTCGCCCTCGTCCGACGGTTGCTCGTTCTCGGCGGCCTGCGCTCCGAAGACCTTGCTGAGGGCTTCGTCGAGCGTGTTCTCGAAGGCCGTGTTGCCTCCGTAGCTCACGAGCACCTTGCGCAGCAGCGGGTACTTGAGGTCGCCACCGCGGACGTAGACCGGTTCGACGTACAGGAGTCCGCCGTCGACCGGCACCGTCAGCAGGTTTCCGTACTCGACCTCCGAGTCGCCACCTCTCAGCAGCCTGATCGTCTCGGCGATGTCCTGTTCGGAGTTCAGCTGGCTCTGGACCTGTTTGGGTCCGTTGACGGTCGTACTGGTCGGCAGTTTCAGGATTCTGATCTTGCCGTAGTCGCTGGTTCCCGCCTCGGCGTCGACGGCCATGAACGCGCTGAGGTTGTCACGTCCGTTGGGTGTGAACGTCGTCGTCAGCGAGAAGGCCTGCTGGTCCTGGTCGGGCATCTTCATGCTCAGGTAGTACGGCGGGACCGAGTCGCTCGACTTGTTGGTCGGGTCGTCCGGAACCTGCCACACCTCGCTGCCGCTGAGGAACGTGTTGGCGTCCTTCACGTGGTACCGCGTGAGCAGCTCCCGCTGGACCTTGAACAGGTCCTGGGGGTAGCGCAGGTGGGCCATCAGCTCCTTGGAGATCTCGCCCTTGTCCTGCACGGTGTCCGGGAACGCCTTCATCCAGGTCTTGAGGACCGGGTCCTTGGTGTCCCACTGGTACAGCTTGACGTCGCCGCTGTACGCGTCGACGGTCGCCTTGACGCTGTTGCGGATGTAGTTGACCTGGTTCTGCTGGGCCACCACCGCGCGCGAGTTGTTGTTCGCGGTCAGCGAGTCGGCGGTCGTGTCACCGAGCGTCGTACGGGAGGCGTACGGATAGCCGTTCGTCGTCGTGTAGGCGTCGACGATCCACTGGATACGGCCGTCCACGACCGCCGGGTAGGCGTCGCCGTCGATGGTCAGCCACGGGGCGACCGCCTCGACGCGCTCCTTGGGCGTGCGGTTGTACAGGATCCGCGAGCCGTCGCCGATCGCGCCGGAGTAGAGGATCTGCGGTTCGCTGAACGCCGCCGCGTACGCCGCGCGGTTGACCGGGTTGGACAGGTCGACCCCGCTGTCGCCCTTGTAGCTGAAGGTCTTCTCCCCGGTGTCGTCCGAGTAGTCGATCTCCTTCTGGGGGCCGCCGACGATCGAGTAGGTGGTGGTCTTCTCGCCGTAGTAGATCCGCTGCTCGTACTTTCCGAGGTCTCCCTCGGACGGCAGGTCCGACTCGGTGAAGACCGGGCGGCCCTCGGAGTCGACGGCCGTGCCCTTGGCGGCGACCACTCCGTACCCGTGGGTGTAGCGGAAGTGGTTGTTGATCCAGTTCTTCTTCGGGATGCCGGCCAGGTTCAGCTCGCGCAGACCGATGACCGTGTCCTGGTCCTTGCCGTCCTTCGAGTAGCGGTCCACGTCCAGGTTGGTCGGGAACGCGTAGTAGTTCCGCATCTGCTGGAGCTGCTGGAAGGTCGGCGAGATGACGTTCGGGTCCATGATCCGGATGGACGCCGCGGCGTCCACGTCGTCACGGAGCTTCGTCTTGTCCTTGGTCTCGCTCTTGCCCGCGTACTCGGTGACCTGGGTGCCCTCGATGCCGTACGCGTCGCGCGTGGCCGCGAGGTTCTTCTCGACGTACGGCGCCTCCTTGGCCTGCTCGTTCGGCTGGACCTGGAACTTCTGCACGAGCGCCGGGTACAGGCCGCCGATGAGGATCGCGGAGAGCACCATCAGGCCGAGGCCGATCACCGGCAGCTGCCAGGTGCGCCGCCACAGGGTGGCGAAGAAGAGCAGCGCGCAGATGACGGCGATGCAGAACAGGATCGTCTTGGCCGGCAGGTAGGCGTTGGCGTCGACGTACCTGAGGCCCGTCCAGTTGTCGGTGGCCTTGAAGTCGCTGGACTTCACGGCCAGGCCGTACCGGTCGAGCCAGTAGGCGACCGCCTTGAAGGCGACGAAGACGCCGATGAGCACCGAGAGGTGCCCGGTGGCGGCGGCCGTGGCGCGCGCACCCGGGCTGGTGACGCGGAGTCCGCCGTACAGGTAGTGGGTGAGCGCGGCGGCGATCACGGAGATGATCACGGCCGCGAAGCCGAACCCGAGCAGGAACCGGTACCAGGGCAGGTCGAAGGCGTAGAAGGAGACGTCCAGCTTGAACTGGGGGTCCTTCTGCCCGAAGGGCACGCCGTTGACCCACATCAGCCACGTGCGCCACTGGCCGGAGGCCGAGGCGCCGGCGATCAGACCGACCAGGGCGGTGATGCCGAGCAGCAGCCACTTCTTGTACGGGGCGATGCCCATCCGGTACCGGTCGAGGTTCTGCTGCTCCATCGACATGGCGCTCAGCGGCGGGCGCATGCGGTGGGCCAACCAGATGTTGAATCCCACGGCGAGCGCCATCAGCAGGCCGAAGACGAAGAAGAGCCCGATCTTGGTCCACAGGGTCGTCGTGAACACCGACGAGTAGTGGACCGACCGGTACCAGAGCCAGTCCGTCCAGAACCCCGCGAACATGGTGAACGCCATGGCGAGCACGGCGAGGACACCGAGTGTCAGCAGCAGGGTTCGGACACGCCGGGACGGGCGGCCCACTCTGATCCGCGGCCCCGACGGGGGGCCTCCGCCGCGGTCCGGCATCTGGAAAGCCAAGGTGCGCACCTCGAAAGTTCGCTGTTGATACGTCAGGCCCTCGGGTTCGCGGGCCCCCCGTGCGCCCTCGTGATCGTGGGCCCACACTTATGCAACTTACTCAACGTTTACTCGGTTCCCGATTCGGGCTACGAACGAGGCAGGATTGTGACCATGTCCAACACCCCGATGGCAGCGAGCCCCCTGACCCGGGCCGTACTCGAGATCGACGAGTACGTCTCCGGCCTCGGCTGGGACCAGCCCGCACGCCTCTTTGCACTTGTCGACACCGCACGTCTGAGGGCCGATCAGCCCTCGCTCGCGGACCGCCTCGGTCTGCGGGACGAGCCGGACAGCTCCGGCCTGACCCCCATCGAACAGGACGAGGTTCCAACGGACCAGCCCCTCGACGAGTTCCTGGGCACCATCGCCTGGCCCGACGCGGTGGTCGGCTGCGCGCTCGCCGTGGAACGTCTGATGCTGCCCCCGTCGGCCGAGGCCCAGGTCCCGGAGGGCCTGGACGAGACGAAGCTGGCGCGGTGGGTGGCGGAGCACCCGGAGCGGCAGGAGGTCCGGATGACGGTCGCGGTCCTGCGCGACGGCGCCCGGGACTCGGCCCTGCGGCTGCGGGAGAAGGACACGGCCACGGAGGTCCTCACGGGTTCCGACCTGGTGCCGGGCCTGGCGCAGGCCCTTTCGGCGACCTTCGCGGAGTAGGTTCCGCCGGGATCCAGCAGGCCGCTCGCCGTGTCAGCCGGTCGTGCACTTCGGCAGGTCGCCGGTCTTCCCGGAGCGGATGTCCTCGAGCGCGCCGAGGGCGTCGTCGATGGTGTCCACCTTCACGAGGGTGAGCCCGTCGGGGGTGTCCGCGGCGGCGGTCGCACAGTTGTCGGCGGGCGTCAGGAAGTACTGGGCGCCCTTGTCGTGCGCTCCGATGGTCTTCATGCCGATGCCGCCGATCGGGCCGACCTTGCCGTTGTCGTCGATCGTCCCGGTACCGGCGACGAACTTGCCACCGGTGAGGTCGCCCGGCGTGAGCTTGTCGTAGATGCCGAGGGCGAACATCAGACCGGCGCTCGGACCGCCGACGTCGGCCAGCTTGATGTCGATGTCGAACGGGAACGTGTGATCGGTCCCGGCGGAGATCCCGACGATGGCGCGCTCCTCGCCGTTGTCGTCCGAGGTCTCGGTGGTGACCGTGACCTTCTCCGTCTTCGTGGGCGTCCGGCGCTCCTTCTCCGCGGCGGCCTGCTCCTTGGCCGGCACGATCGTGAAGACGACGTCCTCGCCGGGCTTGTGCTTGGTCACCAGGTCGGAGACGTCGGTGGGCTTCTTGACGGCCGTGCCGTCCACGGCCTTGATCACGTCGCCCGCGTGCAGCCGGCCCTGCGAAGGAGAGTCCTTGACGACTGCGGAGACGACCACCCAGGACTTCACCGGGATGTCGAGCGCCTTCAGCGCGGCGACCTTCGCGCTCTCCTGGGACTGGCTGAATTCCTCCGCGTTCTCCTGGGTGGCCTCTTCCTCGGTCTTGCCGTCCGGGTAGAGCGTCTCGTGCTGCACCACACTGGTGTCGTGGGACAGCCAGCCGTAGACGGCCTCCACGAGGTTCATCTTGTACTCGGCGCTGGTCACCCGGACCGTGGTCATGTTCAGGTGCCCGCTCGCCTCGTAGGTCTCGTGACCGGTGATCTGCAGCACCGGCTCACCGTCGTGGTCCCCGAGGGTGTTCACCGTCGGCCCCGGTGACATCTCCGAGTAGGGCACGGGGATGAAAACACCCGCGCACAGGAGCGCGATCAGCATCAGGGTGGAGGCGAGCATCGTCGCGGTGCGGCGTGGCATGGCACGACAGTACGGGACGTGGCTGTCAGAGCACCGTCAGGGCGGTCCCTGCCGGGACGGCTCTCCCGTCAGGGCGCTTGCCGGTCAGGCGCCGGTGCGGGGCTTCTCCATGGCCTCGCGGAACCGGGCGTACCCGTCGAGTTCGGGGCCGTCGCTGCGGGTCTTGCGGGTGCGGTTGACCCAGCTTCCCCACAGTCCCGCGCCGACGGCGGCCAAAAGCGGGATCAGCAACCAGGCAAGCGCTGCCATGTCCGACCTCCCAGCCCCACGAGCGTCCGCAACTGACTGATCAGCAGATTAACCATCCGCAGTGACAACGCTCACGCCGGGGGGCAGGTTACGCAAGCCGAGGGACCAGGACCCTCTTTTTCCGGACACGCCCCGACCACCACCCCTGAACGAGGTCGCTACGCGCCCACCCATTCTTCTGTGCCGTCGGAGAACGTCTGGTGCTTCCAGATGGGCACCTCGCGCTTCAGGTCGTCGATCAGCTTCCGGCAGGCGTCGAAGGCCTCGCCCCGGTGCGGGCAGGACACGGCGACGACCACGGCGAGGTCCCCGACCTCCAGATCCCCCACACGGTGGACGGCGGCGAGCGCCCGTACGGGGTACTCCGCGACCACCTTCTCGGCGATCCGCCGCATCTCGGCCTCGGCACTGGGATGGCAGGAGTACCCGAGCCGGTCGACGTCGGTGCCGCCGTCGTGGTTGCGCACCGTGCCCACGAACAGTGCCGTGCCGCCGGCCGCGTCGTCCCCGACGGCCCGGAAGACCTCGTCCACGGACAGGGGCGTCTCCCGGACGCCGATCAGCTTGACGGGGTCCGCAGCGGCCAGCTCACCGGGGTGATCGTTCGTGGTTGCCATGTGTCCATCGTGCCGCACGCCACTGACAGACCGGAACGGCCTGATCGTCCGGCACACGCGCGTACCGCCTCGGAGGCTTCTCCGGGGCAGCCGCGCGGGGACACGTGCCGGGGCCGGGTGTCGGGGGCCGGGTGTCCCGGGCGGGTGTCCCGGCCCGGGCGGGTGTCCCCGCGCGGTGGGCGGGTGTCCCGGGCGGTGGGCGGGTGTCCCGGGCGGTGTCAGATGCGGCGCCGGGCCTTCCGCGCCCGCCGCACCACCGCCGCGGCGCCCAGCAGCGCCACCGTCGCGCCCGCGGCGCCCGCCGCCGTGGCGTCCTTGCGCCCGAGGCGACGGCCGGCCACCGTGTGCCGGCCGGAGACCTCTTCGAGGAGTTCCGCGAGCACCTCCTCGTTGGTGTACTTCGGCCGCCATCCCGCGTCGTGCAGCCGGCTGCCGCTCACCACCCAGGGATACATCGTGTACGCCAGGTCCCCCGCAGGTGAGGGCGTCAGACCGATCCGGTGCAGCCGGGCCGCCGCGCCGAGCGCCACCGCCGAGGGCAGCTCCATCCGGCGGATCCCGCTGAGCTCCTCGACCTCCTCCTGCTCGAGCCACCCGTCGCACCCGACGACCAGTTCCCCGTCCGCCTTCTCCAGGACGGCGTACTCCAGGGCACTGCACAGGTCGTCCACGTGGCAGAACTGCCAGGCGGGCCGCGATCCCGCCACGACCAGCAGCCGGGGCGACTCGAAATACCTGGTCAGGGCGGTGTCCATGCCGCCGACCAGAACGGCCGGGCGGACCACGCTCACGTTGAGCCCGGGGTGTGCCCGTGGCGCGCGCCGGGCGAGCCGTTCGATCTCCAGGAGGTCGCCGACGCCCGTGGCCTCGGCCGTGGCGCGCAGCTCGGCGTCCTCGGACAGCGGCAGTTCGTTGTCCGGGTGCGCGCCGTAGACCATCGCCGAGGTGCACAGCACGACCCGGCGCACACCGGCGGCCGCGGCGGCGGTCAGGACGGTCTGCGTCCCCCGGACGTTGTAAGCCGTCCGGGCGGCCGCGTCGGTCTCCAGGTCGAGGTCGAGCGCAAGGTGCACCACAACGTCCGCACCCCGCAGTTTCTCGGCGACGGCGGGGTCCCGTACGTCCAGAACGTGCCACCGCGCGGTCTCGCACTCCCCTCGCCGCTCGTCGATGGCCACGACCTGTCTGACCTCGTCCGATGCGGCGAGCCGAGCGGTCAGCAGGGCTCCGACCCCGGTCGCGGCACCGGTGACCGCGACGACGGGTCCGCGCGCGCCGGGGCGGGCGGAACTGGTTGACTGGTTTCGCGCTGCGCGAACCTGCGGATCTGGGGAACTCACCGGGCGTCTCCAGCGGTTGTCTTCAGTACGGGCGCGAGCGACGCGTACGTACCAGGTGGCATCCATCCTGCCGCAGGCAGCCGTCCGGCGAAGCACCGAGGCCCGAACGGCCCGGGGTGTCTACGCTGGGTGGTGAAGTCGGGCAGCCGTGCCGCCGGAAAGAACCGGCGGCCCTACCAGCCGAGGAACCCCGTGAGTGACACCCCATTCGGATTCGGCCTTCCGCCGGAGGAGCCGGACGACGGCGACGAGGGCAAGAAGAAGGACCAGCAGAGCGGCGGTGGTCAGGGACCGGCCAACCCGTTCGGATTCGGGACGCCCGGAGCCGGAGGCCTTGGCGGCCCCGGCGCGGACAACCCGTTCGCTGCCATGTTCGGGTCCATGAACCCCAACGACCTGGGCGCCGCGTTCCAGCAGCTCGGCCAGATGCTCTCCTACGAGGGCGGCCCGGTGAACTGGGACATGGCCAAGCAGATCGCGCGCCAGACGGTCTCCCAGGGCACGCCGGACGGCCGGAAGGACGCCAGCGTCGGTCCCGCCGAGCGCAACGCGGTGCAGGAGGCCGTACGCCTGGCCGACCTGTGGCTGGACGACGCGACCGCCCTGCCCTCGGGTGCCGGCACCGCGGTGGCGTGGAGCCGCGCGGAGTGGGTCGAGGCGACCCTGCCCGCCTGGCGTGAGCTGGTCGACCCGGTCGCCGAGCGCGTCGGCAACGCCATGGGGGACGTGCTGCCCGAGGAGATGCAGGCCATGGCCGGCCCGCTGATCGGCATGATGCGGTCCATGGGCGGCGCCATGTTCGGCACGCAGATCGGTCAGGCCGTCGGCGTCCTGGCCGGCGAGGTCGTCGGCTCGACCGACGTGGGCCTGCCGCTCGGCCCGTCGGGGAAGGCCGCGCTGCTGCCGGCCAACATCGAGGCCTTCGGCAAGGACCTCGGCGTGCCGCAGGAGGAGGTGCGGCTGTATCTCGCCCTGCGCGAGGCCGCCCACCAGCGTCTCTTCGCACACGTGCCGTGGCTGCGCTCGCACCTGTTCGGCGCCGTCGACGGGTATGCGCGGGGGATCAAGGTCGACACGGCGAAGCTCGAGGACGTGGTCGGCCAGTTCGACCCGCAGAACCCCGAGCAGCTGCAGGAGGCTCTCCAGCAGGGCATGTTCCAGCCGGAGGACACGCCGGAGCAGAAGGCGGCCCTGGCCCGGCTCGAGACGGCTCTGGCGCTCGTCGAGGGCTGGGTGGACGCGGTGGTACACACCGCCGCCAAGCCGCGCCTGTCCTCCGCCGACGCGCTGCGCGAGACGCTGCGCCGCCGGCGCGCCTCCGGCGGCCCGGCGGAGCAGACGTTCGCCACGCTGATCGGCCTGGAGCTGCGCCCGCGCCGGCTGCGCGACGCCTCCCGTCTGTGGGCCTCCCTCACGGACGCGCACGGTGTCGACGGCCGGGACGGTCTGTGGGCCCACCCGGACATGCTGCCGAACGCGTCCGACCTGGACGACCCGGACGGCTTCGTCCACCGTGAGCAGCTCGACTTCTCCGAGCTGGACAAGATGCTCGGCGAGGCGGCGGGCAAGCCCGACCTCAGGAAGAAGGACGGGACGGCACCGGACGACAAGCGCACGGACGACGAGGGCCCGGGCAGCGAGGGCCCCGGCGGTGCCGACGGCAGGAAGGGTGACGGCGCCGAGTGAGCCTCCACGACGACGCGCTCCTGGTCCTGAAGGAGCACCGGGGCCAGGACGAGCTGCGTCAGGTCTACCTGGACCACCTTGCGGCGTACCCGGACGGCATGTGGAAGGCCTGCGCGAGCGGGCACGTCACGGCGAGCGCGCTGGTGATCGACCCGTCGCGCGGGCGGGTGCTGCTGACCCTGCACAAGAAGATGCGCATGTGGCTGCAGATGGGCGGCCACTGCGAGCCGGTCGACGAGACCCTGGCGCGGGCCGCCCTGCGCGAGGCGACCGAGGAGTCCGGCATCGAGGGCCTGGGCCTGCTCCCCGGCGGTCCGGTGCGTCTGGACCGGCACCACACGCCCTGTGCCTGGCACCTGGATGTCCAGTACGCCGCCCTCGCCCCGGCCGGGGCCGTGGAGGCGATCAGCGACGAGTCCCTCGACCTGCGCTGGTTCCCGTACGCCGAGGTCGCCGACGTGGCCGACGAGTCGGTGGTGCGCCTGGTGGAGGCGACCCTCGCCCGGCTCTGAGCCGGTAAGGGGTGACCGCCATGGCAGGCACCCCTTACCGGGCAGGCTGCGGGCTCAGCTCCAGACGTTGCCCTGGTTCTGACCACGGGCACCCTGCTGACCCATGCCGTACTGGGCGGCGATACCGGATCCGAGCTGGGCGTTCTGCGGAGGCAGCAGCTCGCTGGGCTGGACGAGCGCGAAACCGCTGCCCATGAAGCTCAGCTCCCAGCCCTCGCCGGTGTTGCCACGCCGCCGCCACACCCCGGAGGAATGCGTCTGCGCCTGCATCTGCACCCGCAGGCCGGTGGACCAGGCGACGATCGCGTCGGCGTCGCAGTTGACGTACTTGTCGGGCGTCACCTGCATGAACAGCGGAACGCCCGAGGTCATCAGGGCGACCTTGCCCCGGCCGGTGATGTTGAGCTGGTACTTCCCCGAACCGGAGATGCCGTACAGGCTGTCCACGGCGATCACCTCGTGGTGCAGGGACGAGTCCATCGCCAGTACGTAGCTGCTGTCGACGGTGAGCCCGTCCTGGTCGACGTCCACGAGGTGGATGCACTGGGCGAGGTTGGCGAAGTAGACCGTGCCCTGCCCGTGGCAGCGCATCAGGTCCAGGCCCTCCCCGGTGTGCGCACGCGTGCGTGCCTGGTTGCTGCCCTGGTACTCGGCGTCGAACTCGACGAGCCCCTGGTAGGCGACCATCGTGCCCTTGCGGGCGAGCACGTCGTCGTGTCCCTCCAGGGCGACGCGGAGCATGTGCTTGTTCTGCAGGCTCCAGGTCTCCTGGGTCTGCTGGTCGTTGAAGGCGAAAAGCGGACTCTGCATGATGTTCTGGCTCCCCCTCAGCCCCGGGCCCGCAGGCGGTCGGTGCTGTCCTCGCTGGGCTGGACGACGACGATGCCCTGACCGGAGAAGGCCATCTGGAAGGCCTCGCCGCTGCCGCGACCGATCAGCGACTGCGCCTTGAAGCTGCGCTTGCCCTTCACCTTGAGGTTCGGGGACCAGGCGACGAGGGCGTCCGGGTCGACGTACGTCTCGTCCTCCCCGCCGCCGCAGTCGACCACGATGGGCTTGCCCCGGGAGGTGAGCGCGACCCAGCCCTGTCCGGAGATCTTCGTGTTCCACAGGCCCTGCCCGGCGAACTTCGCCAGGCCCTTGACCCGCTCCACGCCCCACGTCAGGTGGGCGTCGAAGGCGAGCAGGTTGGTGGCGTTGACGGAGATCCCGTCGCCGTTGAGGTTGATGACGACGACGTTCGCCCCGTAGTCGGCGAGGTAGAGCAGGCCGTCGCCGGAGCACTTCATCAGGGGTGCGCCCTCGCCGGTCAGCCAGTCCTTGGCGATCTGGCGGACGGCCGGCGGGTTGGGCTCGTACTGGACGAAGCCCTCGTAGGCCACCATCGAGCCCACGCGCGCGAGGAGGTCGTTCCCCGTCTGCATGGCGACCTTCAGCATGTGGTTGCCGTGGTTCTCCATGCGGGCGGTGACGGGTGCGGGAGCGTAGCCCGCGAGCGGCTGGTTCATGTCGGGCTCTCCCTCAGATCTCGTACGGCTGGACGACGACGAAGTTGCCGGGCGCGGCCCGGAACTGCAGGTTGACGCTCTCGCCCGTGTCGCCCGCGTAGGAGTTGCGGCGCATCCGCACCTGGCTGGAGACGACCACCTGGGCGGCGGCGGACCAGGCGACCACCGCGTTGCAGTCGGCGAACGTCGTGGGCGTGACCGGGAGCACCACGGGCACCCCCTGCGTCTTCACGACGATCGTGCCGGTGCCCTGGAACTGCATCGTGAAGAGCGCGCCACCGGGGATGCCGTGCCCCTCGATGCGGCGGACCTCGTACTGGAGGGTCTCGTCGAAGGCGAGCACGTTCTCCGCCGAGACGCAGACGGCGTCGCCCTGGAGCTCGATGGGGTGCAGCATCGCGGAGTTGTCCGCGAGGAACACCTGTCCCTTGCCCGTGCAGCGCATCAGCTGCATCTCCTGGCCGGTCGCGTTGCCCACGATCCGGCCGGCGAATCCGGCGCCCTTGTAGCTGAAGTCGACCTTGCCCTGGTAGAGCACCATGCTGCCCTGCCGGGCCAGCACCGGCTGGCCCTCCGCGCCGAGGTCGACGCGGACCAGCTTCTTGTTCTGCTGGGTCCAGCGCTGTCCGGTCGGCGTCTCCCGGAACTGCTCCAGCGCCGCGGTCACACCGGCACCCTGGGGCGCGCCCGCGGCCATGCCCTGCGGGGCACCGTGGCCGGCCTGCTGACCGTAGCCCGGGGGCGGCGGGGCCGGCTGGCCGGGGACCTGGCCGTAGCCGGGGGGCGCGGGCGGCTGCCCGTAACCCGGCTACGGCCAGGTCC
>NZ_JACBYP010000220.1 GCF_018982965.1 Streptomyces mayonensis
GCCCCCGACCCCGTCGAGCCGCCCGCCGCCGCCGAGGCCGCCCACGCGCGCCGCACGATGATCGGCCGCAGCGCCGAGGAGGTGGACCACGCCCCGCCGCGCGGCCGGTACGCTCCCGTCCCCGCACCCCAGCCGAGCGTGGCCGGTGCCCCCCTGCGCTGGGCGGCCCCCGCCGCGGCGCTCGTCGTCGCCTCGGCGATCGTCGTGGGCCGCGCGCTGCGCAGACGCCGCTGACCGCGCCCGGATCCCGTCCCGCCACGGACGGCCCCCGTCCCGCCGGTGCGCCCTTGATCGCCCCAGTAGGGTCGTGGCGTGAGCAACGAACCCATCACGCTGACCGCGGGTGACGCGGAGGCGACCGTGCTGCCGGGCAACGGCGGCCGGATCGGCGGGCTCCGCGTCGGCGGCACGGAACTGCTCCGCCAGGGCGAGCGCTACGGATGCTTCCCGATGGTCCCCTGGTGCGGACGCATCCGCGACGGCCGCTTCAGCGACGGCGCCGTGGTGCACCGGATGCCGCTCAACTCCCCGCCGCACGCCATCCACGGCACCGCACGCGACGCCGCCTGGCGCACGGCCCGCGTCACCGCGGACGAGGCCGTCCTCACGTACGACCTGACCGATCCCTGGCCCTACACCGGCCGCGTCACCCAGGTCGTCGCGCTCGCCGAGGACGCGCTGACGCTGACGCTGGCCGTGGAGACGTACGACTCGTCCTTCCCGGCCCAGGCCGGCTGGCACCCCTGGTTCAACCGCACCCTCGGCGGCGGGAACGGCCAGAGCGGCAGCAACGACGGGGACAGTGGGAGCGGCGGGGGCGGGGCGGACGTCTCGATCGCCTTCGACCCCGCCTGGCAGGAGGAGCGCGGTGACGACCACCTCCCCACCGGCAACCGCGTCGAGCCGAAGCCGGGCCCGTGGGACGACTGCTTCGGCATGCCGGACGGCGTCGACGTGACCCTCACCTGGCCCGGACGGCTGGAGCTGAAGGTGACCAGCCGCGAGCAGTGGGTCGTGGTGTACGACGAGCAGGAGGCCGCCGTCTGCGTGGAGCCGCAGACCGGGCCGCCGAACGGGCTGAACACCCTCCCGCGCCTGGTCACGCCCCTCGAGCCGCTGGAGGCCACGACGACCTGGGCCTGGCGCCGCCTCTAAGCTGGCGTACATGACGGACGTCAACGGAGTAATGCCGCCAGGCACACGCGGCGAGCTGCTGCAGCAGATCAAGGACAAGGCCGTGGTGCACGGCAGGGTGACCCTCTCCTCGGGTCTGGAGGCCGACTACTACGTCGACCTGCGCCGCATCACCCTGGACGGCGAGGCCGCGCCGCTGGTCGGACAGGTGCTGCTCGACCTGACCGCCGACCTGGAGTACGACACGGTGGGCGGTCTGACCATGGGCGCCGACCCGGTCGCCGCGAGCATGCTGCACGCCGCCGCCGCGCGCGGCCGCACACTGGACGCGTTCGTGGTCCGCAAGGCGGCCAAGGCGCACGGGCTGCAGCGCCGCGTCGAGGGTCCGGACATCAGGGGCCGCCGCGTCCTGGTCGTCGAGGACACCTCCACCACCGGCGGCTCCCCGCTCACCGCCGTCGAGGCCGTGCGCGAGGCCGGCGGCGAGGTGGTCGCCGTCGCGACCATCGTCGACCGTGCGACGGGCGCCGCCGAGAAGATCCGGGACGGCGCCGGAGTGCCGTATCTGTACGCGTACGACAAGGACGAGCTGGGCCTGGACTGAGCCGGCCGAGCCGTCCCCCGAAGCCCGCGACGGACGTCCACTCGGGTATTCCCGCGTCGTCTGGAAGGATGGGGCCGACGATGACGTCGCCCCCCAGTCCTAGGTCAGGGCCATAAGCGCCACCACGCCCACCCGCACATACAAGGAGCGGACAGATGCCCATCGCAACTCCCGAGGTCTACAACGAGATGCTGGACCGGGCGAAGGCAGGGAAGTTCGCCTACCCGGCCATCAACGTGACCTCCTCCCAGACGCTCCACGCGGCCCTGCGCGGTTTCGCCGAGGCGGAGAGCGACGGCATCATCCAGATGTCCACGGGCGGCGCCGAGTTCCTGGGCGGCCAGCACAACAAGGACATGGTGACCGGCGCCGTCGCCCTCGCCGAGTTCGCGCACATCGTCGCCGAGAAGTACGACGTCACCGTCGCCCTGCACACGGACCACTGTCCCAAGGACAAGCTGGACGCGTACGTGCGTCCGCTGCTCGCGGTCTCCGAGGAGCGCGTCAAGGCCGGCCGCAACCCGCTGTTCCAGTCGCACATGTGGGACGGCTCGGCCGAGACCCTGTCCGACAACCTCTCCATCGCCGCCGAGCTGCTGGAGCGCGCCCGCGCCGCCAAGATCATCCTTGAGGTCGAGATCACCCCGACCGGCGGCGAGGAGGACGGCGTCTCGCACGAGATCAACGACTCCCTCTACACGACGGTCGACGACGCGGTCCGCACCGTGGAGGCCCTGGGCCTCGGCGAGAAGGGCCGCTACCTGCTCGCCGCGTCCTTCGGCAACGTGCACGGCGTGTACAAGCCGGGCAACGTCGTGCTCCGTCCCGAGCTGCTCAAGGAGCTGAACGAGGGCATCGCGTCGAAGTACGGCCAGTCGGCCGGCAGCAAGCCGTTCAACTTCGTCTTCCACGGCGGCTCGGGCTCCACCGCCGAGGAGATCGCGACCGCCCTGGAGAACGGCGTGGTCAAGATGAACATCGACACGGACACCCAGTACGCCTTCACGCGTCCGGTCGCCGACCACATGTTCAGCAACTACGACGGCGTCCTCAAGGTCGACGGCGAGGTCGGCAACAAGAAGACCTACGACCCGCGCACCTGGGGCAAGCTGGCCGAGGCGGGCATGGCCGCGCGCGTCGTCGAGGCCTGCGGTCACCTGCGGTCCGCCGGCACGAAGATCAAGTAGTCTCCGGCGGTCACCCGACCGCTGCCGCGGTCTCGACCGCGGCCACGAGCCCGGTGCCGTACGCGCGCCGGGCTCGCTGCGTACTCCCGGTCCACCCGGTCCACGCGGTCCACCCGGTCCACCCGGTCCACCCGGGAGTACCCGGGCTGCACCGGGTGTATATCTGAGGCATGCCCGACGTCCGGCTCGCGTCACCGCAGGGCCGGTGGATCCTGCTGACCACCGTCCTCGGCTCCAGCATGGCCCTGCTGGACTCGACCGTCGTCAACGTCGCGCTGCCGCACATCGGCCGCGACCTCGGCGCGGACCTCGCCGCCCTGCAGTGGACCGTCAACGCCTACATGGTCACGCTGGCCGGGCTGATCCTCCTCGGCGGCGCCCTCGGCGACCGGTTCGGGCGGCGACGGATCTTCGTCCTCGGTGTGCTGTGGTTCGCCGCCGCGTCCCTGCTGTGCGGTCTCGCCCCGAACGCCGGTGTCCTGATCGCCGCCCGCGCCCTCCAGGGCATCGGCGGCGCGCTGCTCACGCCGGGTTCGCTTGCCCTGATCCAGGCCTCCTTCCACGCCGACGACCGGGGCCGGGCGGTGGGCCTGTGGTCCGGCTTCGGGGGCGTCGGCGCGGCGGTGGGGCCCTTCGTCGGGGGCTGGCTGGTGGACGGGGCGGGCTGGCGCTGGGTGTTCCTGCTCAACGTGCCGCTGGCACTGCTGTGCGCGCCGGTCGCGCTGCGCCACGTACCGGAGTCGTCCGACGAGCGCGCCCACACGCGGTTCGACGTACTCGGCGCGGCGCTGGGCGCGGCGGCTCTCGCGCTGCTCACGTACGCGCTGATCGAGGCCCGTACCGCGTCCTGGACGGTGGCGCTCAGCGCGGTGGCCGGGGCGGTGGCCGCGGTGGCCTTCGTCGTCGTCGAGCGGCGTGGCGGGGACCCGATGATGCCGCTGGACGTCTTCGCCTCCCGCCAGTTCACGGCGGTCAACCTGGTCACGCTGTGCGTGTACGCGGCGTTCGGCGGCTTCTTCTTCCTTGCCGCGCTCCAGCTCCAGGTGGTCGTCGGCTGGTCCGCGCTGGCCGCCGGTACGGCCCTGCTGCCGACCACCGTCCTGATGCTGCTGCTCTCCGCCCGCTCGGGCGCCCTCGCCGAGCGTCTCGGGCCGCGGCTCCAGCTCACCGCCGGGCCCCTGTTCTGCGCGGCCGGGATGGTGCTGATGCTGCGGGTCGGGCCGGGCGCCTCCTACCTCGCCGACGTACTGCCCGCGCTGCTGGTCCTCGGCCTCGGCATGGTCACGCTGGTGGCGCCGCTGACGGCGAGTGTGCTGGCCGCCGTGGACACCGCGCGGGCCGGTCTCGCCAGCGGCATCAACAACGCGGCGGCCCGTGCGGCGGGACTCGTCGCGGTCGCCGCGCTGCCGCTGCTCACCGGCATGGGGGAGGAGGCGTACCGGTCGGCGCCGGCCTTCGACGACGCGTTCGGGCCGGCGATGCTGATCTGCGCGGGCGTCCTGGTGGCCGGCTCGGTGCTCGCCTTCACCACGGTGCGCCGCCGCCCGTCCCCCGACTGCGCCCGGCCCGAGTGCCGCACCCACGGCTCGGTGCTGACGCCGCCGCTGGAGGGGGAGCGCGAGGGCGGGGAGGGGTAGGGGGA
>NZ_JACBYP010000221.1 GCF_018982965.1 Streptomyces mayonensis
GGTGTGGGGAGGGCGGGCGCGGGCGCGGGGGCGGTCAGACGGGCAGGGCGGAGGACGGCGAGGGCGCCTCCCGGTCGGGGAGGCCGGCCTCCAGTTCGCGTACGAGCGGCAGGACGCGCTCGCCGAAGTACCGGACCTCCTCGTGGTAGTGCAGGAAGCCGAGCAGGAAGAGGTCGACGCCGAGCCGCCGGTAGGCGACGATGCGCTCCGCGATCTGCTCGGGGGTGCCGATGAGCCCGGTGCGGAAGCCGTCGTTGTACTGGACGAGGTCCTCGAAACCGGAGTCCTGCCACATGCCCTTCTGGTCCGCGGTGGACCGCCCCGCCTGCTTGACGGCGGCACTGAAGCCCTCGACGGCCTCGGTGTCGGCCTTCGCGACGATCTCGCGCAGGGTCTCCCGGGCCTCGGCCTCGGTGTCGCGGGCGATGAGGAAGCCGTTGAGCGCGAACTTCGGCGGGGTACGGCCCGCTTGGGCGGCGGCGGCCCGGACGTCGGCGAGCTGCTCGGAGACGCCGTCGAAGTCCTTGCCGTTGGAGAAGTACCAGTCGGAGACGCGGCCGGCCATGGCACGGGCGGCGGTGGAGTTGCCGCCCTGGAAGATCTCCGGGTGCGGCCGCTCGGGGGTGTTGAGGGGTTTGGGCTTGAGGGAGAAGTCCCGCAGCCGGTAGAAGTCCCCGGCGAGTTCGGTGTGGTCCTCGGTCCAGATCTGGCGCAGGGCGCGGATGAACTCCTCGGAGCGGCGGTAGCGCTCGTCGTGCTCCAGCCAGGGCTCGCCGAGGGCGGTGAACTCGCCCTTGAACCAGCCGGAGACGACGTTCACGGCGAAACGTCCGCCCGAGAGGTGGTCGGCGGTGGCGCCGAACTTGGCGAGGACCCCCGGGTGCCAGAGGCCGGGGTGGACGGCGGCGATGACCTTCAGCCGCTCGGTGGCCAGCAGCAGGGCGAGGCTGAAACCGGTCGACTCGTGCTGGAACTCGGCGCCGTAACTGGCCATGTACCGGACCTGGCTCAGCGCGTATTCAAACCCGTTGTTCTCGGCCAGGACGGCCAGTTCCCGGTTGTACTCGTACCCCCAGTCGGTACGCTGCTCGATCTTGCTGGTGACCAGGCCGCCACTGACATTGGGGACCCAGTAGGCGAATTTCGCGGGCGCTGTGGAAACGGGCGCGGACATACGTACTCCTGTTGGTGACGTCCTTGGGCACGCCGGAATTCAACGGGCGTACGGCTGCCCGGAATGCGGCGTGCGGGAACACGGCCGTACCGGCGACGACGGGTGTTCCGGGAAGGGGTGGGATACGGCGGCGGATCGGAGAAGAGGGAGATCAGGCCGCGGCGCAACAGGAGGCGCTGGCGACGCGCGCGAGGTCGACATGGCGTCGCCGCGTGAGTTCCAGTCGCATCTTCATGTCCCAGATCGTGGCAGCGCGCGTACGCGCCAGTCAAGGTAAACCCGATAGGTCTCGTATCACGGACCATTGAATTTAACGAAGGTGTGACAGGGAAACCCTTGCACGGTCCGCGAGCGGGACAGAATTCTGATGCGGTGCGTACGGAACAGCTCGAATACATCGCGGCCGTCACCCGGCTCGGCTCCCTTCGCCGGGCCGCCGAGGAGCTGCGCCTTTCCCAGCCCGCACTGAGCGAGACCGTCCGGAACCTGGAACGGGAGCTGGGCGTCGACCTGCTGGAGCGCAAGCGGTCCGGGGCCACGATGAGCGCGGAGGGCAGGGAACTGCTGCCGCACATCGTCGGGGTCCTCGAGGCGGTGGACCGGCTGCGCACGGCCGCCGGCGAGCAGCACCGGGTCAGCCGGATGGTCCGGGTGGGGACGGTCAACGCGGCGACGGTCCCGCTGGTCGTTCCGGTGGTGCGGGAGTTCCGGGCCACGCATCCGGCCACCCAGGTCGAGGTGGTGGCGGCGCAGCAGGCCGACATCCAGCGCTCCCTGTCCGAGGGCGGTTTCGACCTCGGCCTGGTCAATCACCTCGACGGCGACGACATGCCCGCGGGTCTGCACTCCGCCGAACTGCTGCGCGGCCGGCCGGTGGTCTGCGTACGTCCCGACAGCCCGCTCGCCGCCCTGCCCGCGGTGTCGGCGTCCGACCTGATCGCCCAGCCGCTGATCGCGATGCGCACCGGCTATGCGATGCACCGGTACGTCCACCGTTTTCTGGGCGGGCGCACCCCGTCCTTCTCGTACTCCACCGACGGTGCGGAGATGGGCAAGCTGATGGTCGCCGAGGGGCTCGGGGCGACGGTCCTGCCGGACTTCAGCGTCGTCGGCGACCCGCTGGAGCGGCTCGGCACGATCACGTACCGGCCGCTCGCCGGGGACACGACCAAGGTACGTCTGATGCTGCAGCGCCGCCGCGCGGACTCCGTACCGCAGGCGGCCGACGACCTGCACGGCACCTTCGTACGGCGGGCACGGGAGCTGAGCGGCGGGCGGGGTGGCGTCCGGCCGTCGGGGACGTGAGGGGCGGCCCGCTCCCCGGCACGGCGTCCGGCACGTCGAGCGTCAGGACTCCAGGTACCGCAGGACCGCCAGGATCCGGCGGTTGTACCCGCCGGTGTGCGCGAGGTCGAGCTTGTCGAAGACCGCGTTGAGGTTCTTCTCCACGGTGCTCTGGGAGATGTGCAGCTTCTCCCCGATGGCCGCGTTGGTGTGTCCCTGGGCCAGCGTCTCCAGGACGCTGCGCTCGCGGGGGGTCAGCCGGGAGAGCGGGTCGGTGTGCGTCGTACGGACCACCAACTGCCGTACGACCTCGGGGTCGATGGCGGCGCCGCCCGCATGGATCCGTTCCAGCGCGTCGAGGAACTCCTCCACCTGGGCGACCCGGTCCTTGAGCAGGTAGCCGACGCGTTCCGCACCCGACGCCAGGAGTTGCGCCGCGTAGGTGCGCTCCAGGTGCTGGGACAGCACCAGGACCCCGACTCCGGGCCACCGTTCGCGGATCTCCAGCGCGGCCCGCAGCCCCTCGTCCGTGTGGGTGGGCGGCATCCTGATGTCCACGACGACCAGGTCCGGCGGACCGGCCTCGACCTCCCGCAGCAGGGTGAGGGCGTCACCCGCCGCGGCGGGGACCTCGTGGCCCTCCTCGACGAGCAGCCGGACCAGCCCCTCCCGCAGCAGGGTCGAGTCCTCGGCCAGCATTACGCGCACGGCAGCTCCGCGGTGATCGTGGTGGGTCCCCCGGTGGGGCTGTGGACGTGCAGCCGGCCGTCCAGCGCACCGACCCGGCCCTGCAGCCCGGTCAGTCCGCCGCCCTCCGGCCTCGCGCCGCCGACGCCGTCGTCCTCGACCCGGACGACGAGGACCGGTCCGTGCCGGCGGACGCTCACCCGAATCCGGGTGGCGGCCGAGTGCTTCGCGGCGTTGGTGACGGCCTCCGAGACGACGAAGTACGCGGCGGTCTCCACGGAGGCGGGCAGCGGTTCCGCGAGCGCGAAGTCCGTCCGTACGGGAATGCCGCACCGCTCGGACACCCCCGCGAGCGCCTCCTGGAGCCCCAGGCTGTCCAGTGCCGCCGGGTACACCCGCCAGGCCACTTCCCGCAGTTCGGTCAGGACGTCCTGCGACTCCCGGTGCGCCTGGTCCAGCAGGGCGCGCGCCTGCTCGGGCGTGCGGCCGCCGCGACGGGCCCGTCCGAGGAGCATCGCCACGGCCACCAGTCGCTGCTGCACCCCGTCGTGCAGGTCGCGTTCGATGCGCCGGCGCTCGGCGTCGACCGCCTGGAGCACCGCCGCCCGGCTGGTGGCCAGTTCGTCGATGCGCCGCTGCATCAGCTCGCCCTCGGAGGGGCCGAAGCACTCGCGGGCCAGCCGCGCGTCGAGCGCCTCCAGCGAGAACAGGCCCTGCACGTCGAGGAAGAGCAGCACCCCGCCGAGCAGGACCTGGCCGAGCAGCTCCTGCCATGCGAGGGTGCCCCGGAGCAGGCTCGCGACGAGCAGACCCGCGAGGACGGCACCGAAGGCGAGCAGGCCGAGCACGACACCGGTGAGCAGACCGGCGTACGTACGGGCGGCGAGGTAGTGCAGCACGCGGGGGCCGGGCACGGGACGGTCGGGGAAGCGGTCCCCGAAGAAGAAGGAACGGCGCCGGCGTTCGAGCCCCGTCAGCCGTCGGGCACCGGCGATCAGGACGGCGTACGCCCGCCCGCGGGTGCGCGGCCACAGCAGCAGCGGGCCGAGCGGGACGCCGACACCGACGAAGTACGCCAGTCCCAGCAGCGCGGCCGGGCAGCTCAGCAGGACACCGGCCACCCGCCGGGGCAGCGCCGGGGGCGGTGCTGCCGTCCCCTCGTCCCCCAGCGGCTCGCCGCCGGCCTCCGTCGGGAGAGGCCGGACGGTCGTGTCCGCCGAATCCCCTTGCACGCCGACCGAGCGTAGCCGGGCGGCACAACCCGGGCAAGATCGTCCGACCCGGGCGGGTTCGGGGGCGGGGCCGGGGGCGTGCGCCCCCGCGGGGCCGGGGCGCCCGGCGGGGGGGCGGGCCGGGGGCGGGTCGCGCAGCCCGGCGCTTACGGGGTGCCGCAGCGCCCACCCGTGCCGCCCTGGGGGTAC
>NZ_JACBYP010000222.1 GCF_018982965.1 Streptomyces mayonensis
TCGTGCTCGCCGGGGCCGGGACATGGACGGCCGGCGCCGGTGACGACCCGCCCGACCGGAGCCGCACCGCACGAGGTGGCGCGGACAGCGGCGCGGACAGCGGCGCGGGAGGCACCGCAGGGCGCACCGCCACCGACCCGGACCCCGGCAACCACACCCCGCGGCGCACCCGCCCCGGCGCAGGACACCGAGGCCCCGCCCCACGACACCCGAACGGCGGCCCCGGACACGCAAGCCGCACCGCACGGCGCGCAGGCGGCGGCGCGGGAGGCAGGCACGGCACCTCAACGGACCCCGGCAATGGCACCTGCGCCTGCACCGGCACCGGCACCGGTTTCGGCCTCGGGCGCAGGACCCCGGCCCCGCGGCGTGCAGATGACGACACGCGGCCGGGGAGACGAAGCGCCGGCGCAGGTGCGGTCGTGAGCGGGGCGGTCCGGCCCGGGGCCGGTCCGAACGTCACCACGGCGTACGCGGAGGCGCCCGGCGGGCCCGGGGAGCCGGTGCCCGTCGGGAGCGGGCAGCGTCCCGAGCGCGACGGCGAAGCCGGTGCGCCCTCCCGTACGCCGCCCCGCCGCGACCGTGTGGAGGGCCTGCTCCTCGGGCTCGCCGCCGGGGACGCAGCGGGCTGGCCCGCCGCCCGGCACCGGGCCGCCCGGATGCCGGAGTGGACGCGCCGGCTCACCCGCGAGCTGGACACCTTCGCCGAGCAGAACGCGACCACCACCCTCCCCGTCCCCATCGCCCTGAACCAGCCCCCGGAGCCGCTGCGCCTCGGCCCCTCCGACGACGCCGAGTGGGCGGCGTTCGCGGCGGAGGCGGTGCTGCGGGCCGGCGACGACAGCGCGCTCGGGGACCTGAGCCGGGACCGGCGGATGCGGGCCGCGATCGACCTGACCTGGAACGCGATCGCGAGCGAGGTCGCCGCGGCGACGGAACGCGCCCCGGAGGCGGAGTCGGCCGTGCTGCCGCTGCGCGCCCGCATCTCGGTACGGGCCGGGCTGGGGAACCTCGCCACCGGCCTGCGTCCGCCCGCCACCGGCCACGACAACCCGCACTACTTCGACGACGCCGCCTGCGTACGGGCCTGCGTCCTGGCCGTCGCCCACCCGGGCGCCCCGCGCCCCGCGGCCGACCTCGCGGAGTTCGACGCCCGGTACACCCAGGACGGCGACGGCGTGCACGGCGCCCGTGCCATGGCTGCCGCGCTGGCGTGCGCCCTCGACGGCACCGGTGTGGACGCCTGCGTGACGGCCGCGCTCGCCGAACTCCCCGAGGGGACGGAGATCGGCCGCAACGCCCGCCAGGCCCTGGCCCTCGCGGCGGCCAGCGACAGCACCTTCGCCCTGGTCCCGCTCCTCGAACACCGCATCGTCGACCACGTCTACAGCTACGGCATCGCCGCCGCCGAGACCGTCCCGGTCGCCCTCGCGCTGGCCACCGCCGCCCGGGGCCGCATCGCGGAGGCCGTCCCGGCGGCGGCCTGTCTGTCCAGGGTCGCGGACTCGGCCCCCGCGCTGGCGGGCGCCCTCACCGGCGCGCTCGGGGGCGGCGTCTCGGTGCCCGCGTCCTGGCGGGACACCTGCCGCACCCTCCCCGGCTGCACCCTGCCCCGGCTCTCCGGCACCGACCTCGTCGAACTCGCCGGTCTCCTGCACGCCACCCACTCGTCCCGCCCCGAGGACCGCAGGGGCCCGCACGAAGAAGGACGTACGGCATGACGACCCGCACCCCCCAGACCGGCACGGCGCGGACCGACACGGCACGGACCGGCACGGCGCATACCGGCACGGAGCAGACCACCGCCCCGCAGACCCGCACCCCGCACAGCGCCCCCCGGACCGGCGCGGCGAGTCTGGCCGAGCGCGTCACCGGCGCCCTCGTCGGCGCGGCCGTCGGCGACGCGCTCGGCGGCCCGGTCGAGGGCTACTCCCCCGAGCAGATCCTGGAACGCCACGGCGGCCGGATCCACGGCGTCGTCGGCCCCTGGCACGGCGCCGACTGGCGCACCGCCCGCCCCCTCGCGCCGTACCACAAGGGCGACGGCCACGTCACCGACGACACCCTGATGACCCACGCGCTGGTGCGGGTCTACGCCGCGGTCCGCGACCACCTCGACGCCTACGCGGTCGCCGACCACCTGGTCCCGGACCTGCTGACCACGCCCCGCTGGATCCCGGAGCTGGAGGCGGACGCCCTCCCCCTCCAGCGGATCTTCCTCGCGGAGAAGTGGCTGGTGGCGAGGATCCACTACGGCCACGTGGACCCCCGCGAGGCGGGCACCGGCAACATCGTCAACTGCGGCGCCGCGATGTACATGGCGCCGGTCGGCCTGGTCAACGCCGCCCACCCGGCCGGCGCCTACGCCGAGGCGCTGGACGTCGCGGGCGCGCACCAGTCGTCGTACGGCCGGGAGGCGGCGGGCGTGTTCGCGGCGGCCGTGGCGGCGGCCTGCACGCCGGGGGCGACCCCGGAGTCGGTGGTGGCGGCCGCGCTGTCCCTGGCGAAGGACGGCACCCGGGCGGCGATCGAGGCGGTCTGCGAAGTGGCCGCACGCCACACGGAGTCCGAGTCGGCGCTGGCTCCGCTGCGGGCGGCGGTGGCGCCGTACGACACGGTGGGTCCCGACTACCGGGCGCCCTCGCTCGGCGCCCGCCGCCCCTCGCGCCTGCACGCGATCGAGGAACTGCCCGTCGCCCTCGGCATGCTGCTGGTCTCCGGCGGCGACTTCCGGCACGCGGTGCTCGGCGCGGTCAACTACGGCCGGGACTGCGACTCCATCGCGACGATGGCGGGCGCGCTGTCCGGTGCGCTGGGCTCCCCCGTGCCGGAGGAGTGGGCCGGGACGGTCGCGGAGGCGAGCCGCCTGGACCTGTGGGAGCCGGCCGCGGTGCTCGCCGGCGTCGCCCGCGAGGTGTTCGAGCGGGACGTGCACAGGCGCCGTGCTCACGAAGAGGCGTTCACCGCGCTGGGAGACGACGTCTGCGCGGCGGAGGGAGACGCGTGCACGGCGGTGGGAGACGCGTGCGCGGCGGTGGAGGGCGCGGAATGCTCCGGCTGACCTGGGTCCAGCCGGAGGACCTGGTCGGCCACGAGGTCCGCCAGGCCGCGCTGGACGGCCGCGACGCGTCGTCGGTCGCGGCCCGCTGGCGGGCGGCGGGCGGCGGCGAGGGACCGCTGAGGACAGGCGCGTCCGACCGGCCCGCCCCGCACCGCCTCCGCGCGCTGGCGGAGGACCTCCTGGACGAACTGGCCGGCCTGCCCTGCCCGTCGGCGGAGGCCGAGCCGACGGCCCTCGACCGGATCAGGGCCCTGTGCCCCGACTGGCCGTCCCCTCCCGCCTCGTCCCAGCCCTCCGCGTCCGTGTCCCCGGCCCGGCTGGAGGCCGCCTGGCTGGGCCGGGCCGCCGGCTGCCTCCTCGGCAAACCCGTCGAGAAACTCCCCCTCACCGGCATCCGCCGCCTCGCCCGCGCCACCGGCAACTGGCCCCCGACCTCGTACTTCACCGCCCGGGGCGTCCCCCACGACCTGCTCGCCGCGTACCCCTGGAACCGCCGCTCCGCGCCCACCTCGCTCGCCGAGAACATCGACGGCATGCCCGAGGACGACGACCTCAACTACCCCCTGCTGAACCTCCTGCTCCTGCGCCGACACGGCCGGTCCTTCACCACCACCGACGCCGCCCGCCTCTGGCTCGACGAGCTGCCGGCGGGCCGCACCTTCACCGCCGAACGCGTCGCCTACCGCAACCTCCTGACCGGCGTCGAGCCCCCGGAGACCGCCCGCCTGCGCAACCCCTTCCGGGAGTGGATCGGCGCCCTGATCCGCGCCGACGCGCACGGCTGGACCAACCCGGGCGACCCGGCCGCGGCCGCCGCACAGGCGCACCGGGACGCGGTCCTCACCCACACCGCCAACGGTGTCTACGCGGCGATGTTCGCGGCGGCCGTGATCGCCACCGCCGCGACCGGCACCGCCGACGTCCACGCCTGTCTGCGCGCCGGCCTCACGGTCGTACCGCGCGGCTCCCGCCTGGCCGGGGCCGTCCGGCACGCCGTACGGCTCGCCGCCGCGCACGCCGACTTCGACGCGGTCGTGGACGAACTGCACGCCGTCCACTCCCCCGCCCACCACTGGGTGCACGCCGTGCCGAACACCGCGCTGATCGCCGCCGCCCTCACCCACGCGGACGGCGACTTCACGGGCTCCGTCGCGCGGGCCGTGTCCGGCGGCTGGGACACCGACAGCAACGGCGCCACCGTGGGCAGCGTCGCCGGGCTCCTCGCCGGGGCCCCCACGGCGCTGCCCGCGCACTGGACCGCCCCGCTGAAGAACCGCCTGGCCACCTCCGTCGGCGACTTCGACGGCACCGGCTTCGACACCCTCGCCCACCTCACCCACCGGGAGGCCACCCGCCCATGCCCGAGCCCGCCGCCCCTCCCCGCGT
>NZ_JACBYP010000223.1 GCF_018982965.1 Streptomyces mayonensis
GTGCCGGCCGCCCCGGCGGCGACCGGCACGGCCCCGCCTGGCCCGCGGCCGGTGCGCAGGCCGGCCCCGGCAGGGCGGTGTGCCGGGGGACCGGGGGGCTTTGCGGGAGTGGTGTGCCGTGCGGGAGCGCCGTGCCGTGCGGAAGGGGTGCGCGGGGCGGTGTCGTGCGTGGGGTGCATGCACCGTCCCCTTTCCAGGCGGCTCTTGCGGCTCTTGCGGCTCTTGCGGTTCTTACGTGTCTTGCGTGTCTTGCGCGTCTTGGCGTTTCCGGGCGGCGTTTCTTGGTGGTGCGGTGCGGTGCCGTGTGGTGCGGCGGTGCGGTGCGGGCGGAGCCCGGGGCCCCGGCCGGGGAGTGGGCGGCCGAAGCCTCGGGCGGTTCGTGGGGCGGACCGTCAGGGTTCGATGAGTCCGGCGCGGATGGCGTACCGGGTCAGGTCCAGACGGTCCCGCAGGCCGAGCTTGTGCAGCAGGTTCGCGCGGTGCCGCTGGACGGTCTTGATGCTGATGAAGAGGATCTCGGCGATCTCCTTCGAGGAGTGCCCCTCGGCGACGAGCTTGAGGACCTCCTCCTCGCGCGGGGTGAGGATGTGGTCGGCGTTCTCCTCGCCGTGGCGGACCCGGTCCAGGTAGTTGCGGATCAGCGCGGTCACCGCACCCGGGTACAGGAACGGCTCGTCGCGCATCGCGGCCCGGCAGGCGGCGACCAGGTCGCGGTCGGCGACGGACTTCAGCACGTAGCCGCAGGCCCCCGACTTCAGCGCCTGGAAGAGGTACTGCTCGTTGTCGTGCATCGTCAGCATCAGGATGCGCAGCCCCGGCTTCAGCGCGGCCAGCTCGCGGGCGGCCTGGAGGCCGGTGAGCCGGGGCATCGCGATGTCCAGGACCGCGAGGTCGGCCTCGTGCGCCCGCGCCATGTCGATGGCCTCCGCACCGTCCCCGGCCTCGGCGACCACCTCCAGGTCCGGCTCCCGGTCGAGGATGAGGCGCACACCGCGGCGTACCAGCGCGTGGTCGTCGGCGAGCAGGATACGGATCTTCGACGGCGCGGACGCGGCGGGGACGGACGCGCCGGACGCGGCGGAGGGTTCGGGCGAGGTCGGCTCGGACATGGTCAGTGCTGCTTCCTGGGGACGGGTGCGGTGAGGCGGATGCGGGTGCCGGCGCCGGGCGCCGAGGTGATGTCGAGGGCCGCGCCGATGAGCAGGGCGCGCTCCCGCATGCCGCGGATGCCGGCGCCCTCGCAGGCCGCCTCGATGCCGCGGCCGTCGTCGGCGATGGTGAGCGTCACCGCCCCGCCTGCCGGGGCCAGGCTCACCTCCACCCGCGCGGCGTCCGCGTGGCGGGCGGTGTTGGTCAGCCCCTCCTGCGCCACCCGGTAGAGGACCAGCTCGGTCTCCGGATCGAGGGCGGGCAGCTCGGGGTCGAAGCGGCGCAGCACCCGCATACCCGTGTGCGTGGCGAAGTCGTGGGTGAGCGAGGACAGCGCGCTGATCAGGCCGAGGTCGTCCAGCACCCCGGGCCGCAGCCGGCGTACCAGGCGGCGGACCTCGTCCAGGCTCTCCCGGGTGATCTCCTGCGCCTGGTGGAGTTCGTCGCGCAGCGGCTGCTCGGCGTCGTCCGCCGCCCGTCCCAGGACCAGCAGGATCGCGGTCATGCTCTGCCCGACCTCGTCGTGCAGCTCCTGGGCGATACGGCGCCGCTCCGCCTCCTGGGCGGTCAGGACCCGCGCGGTGCTCGTGGCCCGCTCGTGCTCCAGGCGGTCCAGCATGGCGTTGAACGTGCGGATCAGCTCGGGCACCTCGCCGCCGCCGGAGCCGGCCACCGGCAGCCGCTGGCCGGGGCGGAGCAGGTCGACGGTGGTCATCAGCCTCGTGAGCCGCCCCAGTGGGGCCAGCCCCCAGCGCAGCAGCGCGCCGTTGGCCACCAGCATGACGCTCATGCCGACCACGAGGACGACGGCCTCGGTCAGCAGGATCGGAACGGAGACGGTCACCGGGGCCCAGAGCAGCAGCGCCGTGGCGAAGCCCAGCACCACCGCGTTGAGCCCGAAGATCCGCCAGAACAGGGACACCGGGGGTACGCCTCCTTCAGCGACGTGTCGACTGGTACGCCTCTACTGTCGGTCATCGCGCACCCTCGGTGGGAGCTGCGGCCCAGGTAGCGACCGAGCAAGCGACCAGCGTCACCCGCGCGTGCCCGCCGGGTCGATGGGCTCCAACCCCCATTTCGGCGTCACGGAGCACCCATATGGCCGTCCCCGGGGGGCGCCGACTGGATCCCGTGCCCCAGGGCAAATGGGTCCTGCGCCCGATGGGTTTCCCCTTCCGGCCCGTCCATGGTTGACGACGACCGGGTCCGATCGGCCCGGCGTCCGCCGTACCCACGGCCCTGCCGAGAAAGGGACTCACCGTGTCGCTCGACGCTTCCCGCACCGAACCCCGTCCGGAGCGGCTGACCGCTCACGAGGCGCGCCAGCGCCTCGAACACGCCCGCAGCACCCGGATGACCCAGCTCCAGGCCCTCGGTGAGAGCGGCCAGGTGGACGACCAGCTGATGTCCGCGCAGCAGGCCGCCATCGGGCGGGTGCTCAAGGAGATCGACGAGGCCTTCGCCCGGGTGGAAGCCGGCACCTACGGCACCTGCACGGGGTGCGGCAAGCCCGTCCCGGGGGAGCGCCTGGAGATCCTGCCCTACACGCGGTACTGCGTCGCCTGCCAGCGCCGGGCCGCCACCTGACCCTCCGCTTCCTCCGTCCCGTCTCCGTCTCCCGCCCTGCCCAAGGGGTGAAGTGGTGAACCACCAGACCATCGGCGACCGCGACCACCACCGCGAGCTCGACCGCGGCGCCCGTCCGTCGCCCGTGCCGCCCGTGTCGCCTCAGCCCCCGCTGTCGCCCGAGGACCTCGCGGTCCTCCGCGAGAACCTCCAGGAACAGCGGCTGTTCCGCGAGGAGCAGCTGCGGCGGCTCGCGGTGGCCCCGTCCCGCACCGACGATCCCGGCCGCCGGCCCGCCGCCGCGCGGACCGGGGGCGGGGGCCGGGCGGGGCTCGCGGCCTCGGCGCGCATGGTCCTCGCCGACGTGGAAGCGGCCCTGGAGCGCATGGCCGAAGGCCGCTACGGCCGTTGCCACCTGTGCCGGCGCCCCGTCGACCGCGAGCGCCTGGTGATCGTGCCGCAGGCCCGCTACTGCGGGCGGTGCCAGCAGGTGCGGGAGGCGGGACGATGACTCCGGTCCGCCGTCCCCGCGCCCTCCCCGCCCGGCGCCGTTCCTGGCCGCCGCACCGGCGGTCCGGCGGCGTCGCCCTCGACATGGGCAGTGCCCGTACCCGCGCCTGGGTCGCCGGACGGGGCATGATCCTCGACGTGCCGACGGTGACCTTCCCCGGCGCGGGTGCGGTCTACCCCATCCAGCGCGGCTCCATCGTCGACACCCAGGGCACGGCGCGGATGCTCGACCGGCTCCTCGGCCACCGCCTGCCGCGCTTCGGTCGGCCGGTGGTCGTGGTGACCGCGCCGGTGCTGGACGGGTTCGCCTACCGGAACGAGGCGCGTACGGCCGTGGAGGTGCTGCGGCCGAGCAGTGTGCTGACCGTGCCCAGTGCCCGGGCCGTGGCGCTCGGGTCGGGCGCGGACCTGTCGCGGCCGTTGCTCGTGATGGACATCGGCGCCCATCTGACGGAGGTGGTGCTGCTGGTGGACGGCGCCGTCTTCGACGCCCGGCGCACCGCGCTGGGCACGGGCGACCTCGACGCCGCGACCCCGCCCGCGCGGATCGGTGAGGCGCTGGCCGACATGACGACCTCGATGCTCCGGCAGGACCGCACGTCCCTCACGGTCGACGCGCTGGGCCGCGGGCCGCTGCTCGCGGGCGGGGGCGCGCTGCGTCCCGAGCTCACCTGCCGACTCGCCGACCGGCTGCACGCGCCGGTACGAGCCGTGCCGGCCCCGCACACCGCCGCCGTACGCGGTGCCGCCAAGCTCCTGGAGACCGCCCACTCCCACCCCACGGGCACGGACCCGCCGGACGACGCCGCGCACTGATCCGGCCCGCCGGTCCCGTCGTACGGCAACCCCGCGGCCGAGCCGGCCCGCCGGTCTTGTCGTACGGCAACCCTGCGGCCGATCCGGCCCGGTTCTGCCGTACGGCACACCCCGCGCTGATCCCGCCCGCCCCCCCCCCCTCCCCCGCCCCCCCCCGCCCCGCCGCGTCCCGCCCCCCCCGCGCCCGCCCGCGCGCCCCGCCTCCCGCCCGCCCCGCCCCGCCCGGCCCCGCCCGCCGCCGCGCCCCCCGCCCCCCCCCCCGCCCCCCCCCCCCCCGCGGGGGCTG
>NZ_JACBYP010000224.1 GCF_018982965.1 Streptomyces mayonensis
GGGACGGGGGCGGGGGGACGGGCGATGGGCAGCCGGGTGTGGGGACCGGCACGCCGGAGGTGGCCAGAGTCGGTGCCGGGGCGCTGGTGGGGTGCCGGGGTGGCGTGGGAACTGGCTGCCGTGGGACGGGCAGCCGGGTGTGGGGACCGGCACGCCGGAGTCCGCCCGAGCGGGCGGCGCGGCAGCCGGGGAGACCGACGGCGTGGGAACCGGCCGTGCGGGCGGCACGGCGGTGGCCGGGGCCGCTCGGCCCGCCGTTCAGGCCGTGACGACGCGGACGCCTGCCTCCTCGAACCGCCCCACCAGCTCGGGGTCCGCCGCCCCGTCGGTGACCAGCGTGTCCACCGACCCCGTAGCGCAGATCCGGGCGAAGGCCCGCCGGCCCAGCTTGCTGGAGTCGGCGGCCACGATCACCCGCTCGGCGCGTTCGCACAGGACCCGGTTGATCGCGGCCTCGGCCTCGTCGTGCGCGGCGGCTCCGTGCTCGACGTCGAAGGCGACGACGCCCAGTACCGCCACGTCGAGCGTCACCTGGCCGAGCACCCCGTCCGCGAGCGGCCCGATCAGCTCGTAGGACTGCGCCCGGGCCACTCCGCCGGTCACCACGATCTTGAACTGCGGCCGGACGGCCAGCTCGTTGGCGATGTTGAGCGCGTTGGTGACCACGGTCAGCGCGGGCGTGCCGGACGCCAGGTCCGAGCGCACGGCCAACGCGCGCGCCACCTCCGTGGTCGTGGTGCCCCCGGTCAGCCCCACGGCCTCGCCGGGCGCCACCAGGGCGGCGACCGCGTGCGCGACACGCTGCTTCTCCGAGGCGCGGCGGGCCGTCTTGTAGCGCAGCGGCAGTTCGTAGGACACCCCGTGCACGACGGCGCCGCCGCGCGTGCGCACGAGCATCTGCTGCTCGGCGAGCCGGTCGAAGTCACGGCGGATGGTCGCGGCCGAGACCTCCAGCTCGGTCGCCGCCTCCTCGACGTCCAGCCGGCCGCGCTCGACGAGCAGCTCCAGCAGCGCCTTCCAGCGGGCGTCGCGCGACATCCGCGCCTCCGTTCCTCGATCTCTCGCCGACCCTAGCGCACCGTACCGTTCACCTGTTTGCTTGATTGTGCTCGAAAGCTCGCTATATCTTGCAGGAACAATCAGATCGGTTGATCGGCGGAGCACACCTCCGACGCTCGGCCGACCACGGCGAAGTGACCGGGAGAGTGCGGCATGACCCACGTCCAGGACGAACTCAACAGCCAGCCCGAGTGCTGGACACGCGCCGCCGCGGAGGCGGCGGGGCACACGGCGGTGCTTCCGGCGGCGGGGGAGCGGGTGGCGATCGTCGGATGCGGCACCTCCTACTTCATGGCCCAGTCGGCGGCGGCCCTGCGCGAGGGGGCGGGCCTGGGCGAGACGGACGCGTTCGCCGCCTCCGAGTTCCCGCGGGGCCGCGCGTACGACCGGGTCGTCGCCCTCACCCGCTCCGGCACCACCACCGAGGTGCTCGAACTGCTCACGGAGCTGAAGGGCCGGGTACGCACCGTCGCGCTCACCGCAGACCCCGACACACCGGTCATGACCGCCGCCGACGACGTGGTCGTCCTCGACTACGCCGACGAACGGTCCGTCGTGCAGACGCGGTTCGCGACCACCGCGCTCACCCTGCTCCGCGCCCACCTGGGCCTGCACACCGACGCGGTCGTCGCTGACGCCCGCACCGCCCTCGCCACCGAGCTGCCCGAAGGGCTGGTGGAGAGCACCCAGTTCACTTTCCTCGGCCGCGGCTGGACCGTCGGCCTGGCCAACGAGGCCGGCCTGAAGATGCGCGAGGCCTCCCTGTCCTGGACCGAGGCCTACCCGGCGATGGAGTACCGGCACGGGCCCATCAGCATCAGCACCAAGGGCACCGCCACCTGGATGTTCGGCGAGGCCCCCGAAGGGCTGGCCGAGCAGGTCCGCGAGACCGGCGCCCTGTGGGTCCCCGGCGGTCTCGACCCGCTCGCCGAACTGGTCCGCGCCCAGCGGCTCGCCGTCGCCGTCGCCGCCGCCCGCGGCCTCGACCCCGACAGCCCCCGCCACCTCACCCGTTCGGTGATCCTCGCCCCCTGACGCCCGCGTTCACCCGCCCGGGAAGGAAGAGACCTTGCCCCTCGCCACCACCGGCGACCTGGTCGGCCGTGCCGCGGCCGACCGCTCCGCCGTCGCCGCCTTCAACGTCATCACCCTGGAACACGTCGAGGCGGTCATCGCGGGCGCCGAGTCCGTGCACGCGCCCGTCGTCCTCCAGGTCAGCGAGAACGCCGTGAAGTACCGCCACGGCCGGCTGCTGCCCCTCGCCCGCGCGGCTGTCGCCGCCGCCGAGGCGGCGGCCGTTCCCGTCGCCCTGCACCTGGACCATGTCCAGAGCGACGGCCTGCTGCGCCGGGTCGCGGACGCCGGGTTCAGCTCCGTGATGTTCGACGCGGCGAGGCTGCCGTACGCGGACAATCTCGCGGCCACCCGGGCCGCCGCCGACTGGGCACACGCCCAGGGGCTGTGGATCGAGGCCGAGTTGGGCGAGGTCGGCGGCAAGGACGGAGCCCCGCCGCTCGACGCCCACGCGCCCGGAGCGCGCACTGACCCGGCCGAGGCCCGTGCCTACGTCGCCGACTCGGGTGTGGACGCCCTCGCCGTCGCCGTCGGCAGCTCCCACGCCATGACCACCCGCACCGCGGCCCTCGACCACGACCTGCTCAAGGAACTGGCGGGAGCACTGGACGTGCCCCTGGTGCTGCACGGCTCCTCGGGCGTCCCGGACGCCGAACTCGCCGCGGCGGTCGCGGGCGGCATCGCCAAGGTCAACGTCGGCACCGCGCTCAACATCGCCATGACCGGCGCCATCAGGGAGCACCTCGCCGCCCGCCCCGAAGCGGTGGACGCCCGCGGCTACCTCGCCGCGGGCCGGGACGCCATGGCCGCGACGGTGGCCACGGTCATCCGGGTGGTCTCCCGGACCGCCCCGGACACCCCCGGCGTTCCGCCCGTTACTTCCTGACCGCCTTCAGCACCACGAACTTGGGGTTGCCCGCCACCAGACGGCTGTTGCCGAACAGGCGCCGCAGCTTCACGTGGTAGCCCAGATGGCGGTTGCCCACGACCCACAGTTCACCACCGGGGCGCAGCACGCGCCGCGCCCCGGTGAACATCCGCCACGCCGTGGCGTCGGTCGTCGCCCGGTGGGAGTGGAAGGGCGGGTTGTTGAGCACCAGGTCGACACTGGCGTCCGGCACCCCGGCCAGCCCGTCGCCGACCCGGAACTCGGCCTTCCCCGCCGCCCCGTTGGCCCGGTACGTCGCCCGCGCCGAGGCCACCGCCTGGAACGACTCGTCGGTGAACAGCACGTCGGCTCCGGGATCGGCCAGTGCCACCGCCGTACCGACCACGCCGTTGCCGCACCCGAGGTCCACCACGCGCCGGGCGCCGACGCCGGGCAGGTGCCCGAGGAATAACCGGGTGCCGATGTCGAGCCGGTCGGCGCAGAAGACACCGGCGTGGTTGACGACGGTACGGCCGGCAAGCGGACCCACGTCGTCGGGGAGCGGGTAGGCCAGTGGCCACGGGTTGACGGGACGTTTCAGCGCGAGGTCGGGCTCCGCGAAGATCAGCCGTGCCTTCTTCACCGCCTGCGAGGTTCGCGTCGGCCCCACGATCCGCTCGAACAGCCGGAGCGTCGAGGTGTGGATCTCCTTCACCATCCCGGTGCCGACGACGACCGTGCCCCCGTGCAGCGCGGGCGCCAGCCGCAGCAGCTGGTCCTCCAGCAGCGCCAGGCTCTTGGGTACCCGTACCAGCAGTACGTCGATCCGGTCCGGCGGCGGGTCCTGCGTGGTGAGCAGCCGCACCGAGCCGGGTTCGACGCCGGCGCGCTCCAGGTTGGCGCGCGTCGCCTCCTGCGCGAGGTGGGAGTCGGTGACCTGCACCGGCCGGTGCGGCGCCAGCGCCGTCACCAGCGCACCCCACCGGTCGCCGACGACCACGACCGTGCCGGACAGCGGGACCTCCCGCTCCGCGAGGTGGCCGAGCAGGTACTCGTCGGAGGCGTCCCAGGCACGGAGCCGGTCGCGCGGGTCCTCGGGGAAGCGGGTGAGTACGTGCTCGCCCCAGGGGGTGGTCATTCGGTCGTCGCGGTCGTTCATCGTGAGCCAAGGCTAGCCGAGCGGCGACCGGGCACCGGCCGCGCGGAACGGAGCGGACCGATAGAACTCAAGGGGAGCGCCGGCAGGAGGGACCCGGCCCCGGGCGACGATGGGGGTCTGGGCTCCGGGCGGGGGGTGAGGGAAGAGGAAGGG
>NZ_JACBYP010000225.1 GCF_018982965.1 Streptomyces mayonensis
GCGCAGACCCCTCGCCGCCCCGTCCCCCAGCCGAGCCCCACCGAGCGGTTCGCCGAGCTGCTCCTCGGCGTGCTCAGCGGCCGCCGCCCCGTCCACTCGATGCTCCGCCACACCGTCGGCCGTGCCTACGACGACCTGGCCCACCTCGCCGAACGCGGCCCCCTGCGGACGCGCGGCGCCTCGCCCGTCGTCCGCGACATCGGCTGGTTCGAGCCGCGCGAGGGCGCGCTGGAGGTCTTCGCCCGCATCGGCGCGGGCGACCAGCTGCGCGCCATGGCCTTCCGCCTGGAACAGGGCCGCGACCTGCGCTGGCGCTGCACGGCGGTGGAACTGGGCGGCCCCCGCAGGCCCCGCGCGGACGACGACTGACCGTCCCCGCCCGCCGCTCCCCGTACCGCCGAGGCTGCGGCACAGGCCGAAGGGCCGGCCACCCGCAGGTGAACCGGCCCTTCCCTTCGGCCGACGCGGTGCCCGGGGGCACCGCAGCACCGTCACTTCTTGCGGCGGCGTCCGCCCTTGGCCTGCTTGCGGCGCTCCGCGCGCGTGAGCCCGTCGGACTGCGCCTGTGCCGGCTCGCCGTCGGTGAACTCGCCCTCGACGACACCGCCCTCACCGTCCACGGTCGGCGCGGAGAAGTGCAGGTCACGGCGCTGCGGAGCGTCGAGCCCCTTGGCACGGATCTCCGGGCGGGCGCCCGCCTGGGCCGGGACGGCGTCCTGGACGTCCTTCTCCAGCGACGGCGCCGCGTCCTCGACCGGGACCTCCTCGACCTGCTGCTCGACCTGGACCTCCAGGTTGAACAGGTAGCCGACGGACTCCTCCTTGATGCCCTCCATCATGGCCTGGAACATGTCGAAGCCCTCCCGCTGGTACTCGACCAGCGGGTCCTTCTGCGCCATCGCGCGCAGGCCGATGCCCTCCTGGAGGTAGTCCATCTCGTAGAGGTGCTCGCGCCACTTGCGGTCCAGGACCGAGAGCACGACCCGGCGCTCCAGCTCCCGCATGATCTCGGAGCCGAGCTGCGTCTCGCGCGCCTCGTACTGCTCCTGGATGTCGTCCTTGATGGACTCCTCGATGTAGTCGGCGGTGAGCCCGGCCCGGTCGCCGGCCGCCTCCTCCAGCTCCTCGACGGTCACCTTCACCGGGTACAACTGCTTGAAGGCGCCCCACAGCCGGTCGAGGTCCCAGTCCTCCGGGAAGCCCTCGGCGGTCTCGGCCTGCACGTAGGCGTCGATCGTGTCGTTCATGAAGTGCTGGATCTGCTCCTGCAGGTCCTCGCCCTCCAGGACGCGGCGCCGTTCGCCGTAGATGACCTCGCGCTGGCGGTTGAGGACCTCGTCGTACTTCAGGACGTTCTTGCGCGTCTCGAAGTTCTGGGTCTCGACCTGCGACTGTGCGGAGGCGATCGCGCGGGTGACCATCTTGTTCTCGATGGGCACGTCGTCCGGCACGTTCGCCATGGACATCACCCGCTCGACCATCTGGGCCTTGAACAGCCGCATGAGGTCGTCGCCGAGGGAGAGGTAGAAACGGCTCTCGCCGGGGTCGCCCTGACGGCCGGAACGACCGCGCAGCTGGTTGTCGATGCGCCGCGACTCGTGCCGTTCGGTGCCCAGGACGTAGAGCCCGCCCAGCCCCTTGACCTCTTCGAACTCGGCCCTGACCGCCTCCTCGGCCCGCTCCAGCGCGGCGGGCAGGGCCGCGGCCCACTCCTCGATGTGCTGCTCGGGGTCGAGACCCCGCTGGCGCAGCTCCGCCTCGGCGAGGTCCTCGGGGTTGCCGCCGAGCTTGATGTCCGTACCACGGCCCGCCATGTTGGTCGCCACCGTCACGGAGCCCTTGCGGCCCGCCTGGGCGACGATCGTCGCCTCCCGGTCGTGCTGCTTGGCGTTGAGCACCTCGTGCTGGACGCCGCGCTTGCTGAGCTGCTGCGAGAGGTACTCCGACTTCTCGACGGAGGTGGTGCCGACGAGGATCGGCTGACCCTTGCGGTGCTTCTCCTCGATGTCGTCGACGACCGCGTCGAACTTGGCGACCTCGGTGCGGTAGATCAGGTCGGACTGGTCCTTGCGGACCATCGGCCGGTTGGTGGGGATGGGCACCACGCCGAGCTTGTAGATCTGGTGGAACTCGGCGGCCTCGGTCATCGCCGTACCGGTCATGCCGGACAGGCCCGGCTGTTCCTTGCCGTTGTGGTCGTGGCGCTTGTAGAGGCGGAAGAAGTTCTGGAGGGTGATCGTGGCGAGCGTCTGGTTCTCGTCCTTGATGTCCACCCCTTCCTTCGCCTCGATCGCCTGGTGCATGCCCTCGTTGTAGCGGCGGCCGGCGAGGATACGGCCGGTGTGCTCGTCGACGATCATGACTTCGCCGTCGAGGACGACGTAGTCCTTGTCCTTCTTGAAGAGTTCCTTGGCCTTGATGGCGTTGTTCAGGTAGCCGACCAGGGGGGTGTTCACCGACTCGTAGAGGTTGTCGATGCCCAGCCAGTCCTCGACCTTGGAGACGCCGGACTCGTGGATGGCGACGGTGCGCTTCTTCTCGTCGACCTCGTAGTCGCCGGTCTCCTCGATGCCCTTGAGGGTGTTGCCGGCCTCGCCCTTCTTCAGGCGCGTGACCAGCTTGGCGAAGTCGCCGTACCACTTGGTGGCCTGGTCGGCCGGGCCCGAGATGATCAGCGGCGTACGCGCCTCGTCCACGAGGATGGAGTCGACCTCGTCGACGATGGCGAAGTTGTGGCCGCGCTGGACGAGCTCGTCCTTGGACCACGCCATGTTGTCGCGCAGGTAGTCGAAGCCGAACTCGTTGTTCGTGCCGTAGGTGATGTCGCAGCCGTACATCTCGCGGCGCTGGGCCGGCGTCTGGTTGGCGAGGATGCAGCCGACGTCGAGGCCGAGGAACTTGTGGACGCGGCCCATCATCTCGGAGTCGCGCTCGGCCAGGTAGTCGTTGACCGTGACGATGTGCACGCCCTCGCCGGAGAGGGCGTTGAGGTAGGCGGGCAGCGTGCCGACGAGGGTCTTGCCCTCACCGGTCTTCATCTCGGCCACGTAGCCCATGTGCAGGGCGGCGCCGCCCATGATCTGCACGTCGTAGTGCCGCTGGCCGAGGACGCGCTTGGCGGTCTCCCGGACGGTGGCGAAGGCTTCGGGCAGCAGGTCGTCCAGGCTCTCACCGTCGGCGTAGCGCTGCTTGTACTCGTCGGTGAGGGACCGCAGCTCGGCGTCGGAGAGGTCAGCGAAGTCCTCTTCGATGGAGTTGACCTGGTCCGCGATGCGGTGCAGCTTGCGCAGGATCTTGCCTTCGCCTGCACGCATGATCTTCGAGAGGACGGACACGGGGGTTGGTCTCCTTGCCGGTCGGGCCTGGGACGGTCGGTTTCCTGTCACGGACTGGGCAACGGCCATCGTAAGCGAGGACCCCACCGCCCCGGGAGGCCTGCCGCAACGGGGACCGTCCGCTCCGCTGCATCCAGCCTTGCATCCGGTCCCCTGTCCGCCGTCACCCGGTTCAACGTCCGGGCCCGGTGGATGGTGCCGCGCGCTCCGGCGAATTGCTCGAAAAGTGACCGCCTGTTCACGCAGGGCAAAAAGTTGGCGTGCACCGCGGGCCGCCGCGCAGAATCGGCCGATGGAACCCGTCACGCTGACCACCGACCGCCTCGTCCTGCGCACGGTCGGCCCCGAGGACACCGAGGCCGTGTACGCCGCAGCGCAGGATCCCGACATCCAGCGCTGGACGACGATCCCCTCGCCCTACCTGCTGGAGCACGCGCGGGGCTTCACCGAGCAGGCGGTGCCCGACGGCTGGGCGAACGACTCGATGTTCACCTTCGGCGTCTTCCTGCCCGCCGGGGACCTGGTGGGCATGCTCGGCGTCACCATGATCTCGCTGGGCGTCGGCGAGATCGGGTTCTGGGGCACCAAGGAACACCGCGGCCACGGCTACGTCACCGAGGCCGCCGTCGCCGTCTCCCGCTGGGCGTTCACCGCGCGGGCCGTCGACCGTCTGGAGTGGCGTGCGGAGGTCGGCAACACTGCCTCCCGCGCGGTGGCCCGGCGGGCGGGCTACACCATGGAGGGCACGTTGCGCTCCGCGGTCAACAACAAGGGCGTACGCCGCGACTGCTGGATCGCCTCCCTCCTCCCCTCGGACCTCACCCTCCCGTCCACGTCCCCGTACCTGCCGGCGCCTTAACACCGCCCGCTCCCCCCAACGGGAAGCCGCACCGGTGAGTGAGGCGTCCCGCCGCCCCGCCCCGGCACCGGGTGCCCGGCAGAGATCTTCGCGCGTAGATGGAGGCGC
>NZ_JACBYP010000226.1 GCF_018982965.1 Streptomyces mayonensis
GGCAGGCCGCGGCGGGCGGGGGTGTCCTCGTTCGGGATCTCGGGGACGAACGCGCACGTCATCCTCGAAGAACCCCCCGAGTTCAGCGACTCGGGGACGGGGACCGGGGGCGTGGACGGGGCCGCCGAGCACCCGGCGCCGATTCTCCGGGACCCGCAGGCCGCCTCCGGCCTCCCGGACGCCCGGCCCGCCGGTGCCGGCGCCAGCACCGCCTCCGGCCTCCCGGGCGCCCGGAGCAGCGCCGCCGACGAGGTCACCAGGCCCGTGGCGCTGCCGCTGGTGCTGTCCGCGAAGACACCGACGGCCCTGCGTGCGCAGGCCCGCCGCCTCCACGACTTCCTCTCCGGCGGCGCGGAGTCCCGGCCCGCGCACGACGGCCCCGTCGACCCGTCCGCCGTCGCCTACACCGCCGCCTGCATCCAGTCCGGCTTCGACCACCGCGCCGTCGTGCTGCCCGGCGCGGACGGCGACTACCGAGGGGCACTGGACGCTCTGGCCGCCGGGCAGTCGGACACCCTGCTGACGAGGGGGAGCGTGAGCGGGCGCGCCCGGGCCGTCTTCGTCTTCGGTGCCGGTGTGGCTGGTCTGGCTGGTGTGGGCGGTGTGGGCGGTGATGGCCCGGACCTCGCAGCCGCAGCGAGGGAGTTGCTGGCCGCGTCCCCCGCGTTCGCCGAGCACGTGCACGAGTGCGCCGCCGTCCTGGCGGCCCATCTCGGCCGTCATGTGGGCGAGTTGGCTCCCGCCGACCCTCCGGAGGCCGTGGCGTTCGTGGTGGGAACCGGTCTCGCGCGGCTGTGGGAGCAGTGCGGGGTGCGGCCCGACGCGGCACTCGGGCAAGGGGTGGGAGAGATCGTCGCCGCCCATGTCACCGGGGCACTGACACTGGACGAGGCGGCACGCCTCTGCGCGGCCCTGGTGCGAGGAGGCTCCGACGAGGAACTGCGGGCGGCTGTGGCCGGAGTGACCCCGCGCCGTACGAAGACCGACCTCTGCTCGTCGCGAACCGGCATGCCGCTCGACGCCGAACGGGAGCTGACCGCCGCGTACTGGCTGCGCGCCGTGAGGGAACCCGTCGGCCTCGACGCCGCGCTGCACCACCTGGCCGACGGCGGCCGCCGCACCCTCGTAGCGATGCCGTCCGCCGCTCGGCTCGTGGCGACACCGCACAGCCGCGGCTCCGGTCACCCGGATGCGCCCGGCCAGCCGCCTGTACCCACCCACCCGGGTACGCCCGGCCACGCCGAGGCAGCCGACCACCCGGCCGCGGCCGACCACCCGCGGCTGCTGGACGCGCTCCACCCCGGCGTCGACGGCGCCGGCGGGCTGCTGTCGGCGCTGGGTGCCGCCTACGCGTGCGGGCTGCCGGTGGACTGGCAGGCCGTCGTCCCCAGGCGGCCCCTGACCGTCCTGCCGACCTACCCGTTCGAGAGGCGGCGGTACTGGCTGAACGCCGACGCGCCGCGCCCGCCGCACAGCGGGGGGCATGCGCTGCTCGACACCGCCGTCACCCTCGCGGACCGCGACGCGCGGGCGCTCACCGGCACCCTGTCCACCCTCACGCACCCATGGCTGGCCGACCACAGGATCGACGGGCACACCGTGCTGCCGGGAACAGCCCTGGTCGAACTCGCCGCGCACATCGCCGCGCTCGACGGCGCCGCGACGGTCACCGAACTGACCCAGGAGGCACCGGTCCGCCTCCCGGACGACGGCAGGACGGTCGAGGTCCAGTTCGTCGTCGGCGCGGTCGGCGAGACAGGGGAACGGCCCTTCACCGTGTACGCGCGTCCCGGCCGTGCCCAGGAGTCGGCGCGGGCCCCCGAGACGAGCCGGGCCGCCGAGGAGAGCAGGACCACCGACTGGACCCGCCACGCCACCGGGATCCTCGCGGCGCGCACTCCCCGGACACCGGCGGACTTCGACGGGACGGACTGGCCGCCGCAAGGCGCGGAACCCGTGGAACTGAGCGGCATGTACGAGGAGCTGGCCGAGGCCGGATACGCGTACGGCCCCACCTTCCGTGGCCTCGAGGCCGCCTGGCGGCTGGGCGAGGACATGTGTCTCGACGTACGGCTGCCCGCCGGAACCGACACGTCCGGGTACGGCCTGCACCCGGCGCTGCTGGACGCGACGCTGCACGCGACCGTGTGGCAGGACGCGGCCGGCGGTCGCGTACGGCTGCCCTTCTCGTGGAGCGGCGTGCGGGTGTACGGCGGTGACGCGACGGAGCTGCGGGTACGGGTGTCACCTGTCGGCCCGGACGCGGTGGCGCTGCGGATCACGGACCGGCACGGCACGCCGATGGCCGCCGTGGACTCGCTGGTGCTGCGGGCCGCTTCGGACGGTCCCGCGGACGATGGACTCTTCCACGTGACGTGGGGGCCACTGGCCGACGACACCCTGTTGCAACCGGCCTCCGACGCCGACGCCGACGCCGACGCGTGCTGGGTGCTCGGGTCCGCCCCGCGTTCGGGCCTCACCGCCGTCCTCGACAGGGCGGAGGCGGGAGCGCGTCTCGACGCGGGCGCCCGACCGCCCGCCGCCGTGCTGGTGCCCTGCCTGCCGCCGGCCGGCGCGGGCGGGGAGGAAGCCCGCGTGCCCGACGGCGTGCGCCGCGCGGCCCGGGCCACGCTGGAGCTGCTCCAGAGCTGGCTGGACGACAGCCGATTCGCCGACACCCGGCTGGTGTTCGTGACCCGCGGGGCGGTGCGCACGGACGCCGGGCCCGACGAGGCACCGCTGGATCTGGTCCACGCACCGCTGTGGGGGCTGGTCCGCACCGCGCGATCGGAGCATCCGGACCGCTTCGGCCTCCTCGACCTCGACGGGGACCTCGACGAGACCCGTCTGACGCGCGAGGTGCTGACCGCCGTGGCAGCCGGCGGCACACCCGAACTCGCCCTGCGCGACGGCGCGCTGCTCGTACCCCGGCTGTCGTCCGTGCCCCGGCCGACACCCGTGTCCGGGCCGACACCTGTGTCCGGGCCGACACCCGTATCCCCGCCGACCGGGACGCCGGGCCCCGTCGGGGTCGCCGCCTCACCGCTGCGGCCGCACGGCACCGTCCTGGTGACCGGCGGCACAGGTGCGCTCGGCGCGCGCACAGCCCGGCACCTGGTGGCCCGCCACGGCGTACGGCACCTGCTGCTGACCAGCCGCAGCGGCACCCGTGCCGCGGGAGCGGACGACCTGGCACGGGAGTTGACGGGCATGGGCGCCCAGGTGCGGATCGCCGCCTGTGACTGCGCCGACCGGGAGGTGCTCGCCGCGGTCCTCGAAGCCGTCCCCGCCGACCACCCGCTGACCGGCGTCGTCCACGCCGCGGGCGTCGTCCAGGACGCGACCGTCCGCGCGCTGACGTTCGAGCAACTCGACGCCGTGCTCGGTCCGAAGGCCGACGCCGCCTGGAACCTGCACGAGCTGACCCGCTCCGCCCCGCTCGCCTTCTTCGACCTCTTCTCCTCCGCCACCGGCACGCTCGGCGCCGCCGGACAGGGGAACTACGCCCTGGCCAACACCTTCCTCGACGCCCTCGCCCAGCACCGCGCCGACCTCGGCCTCCCGGCGCGCTCGCTGGCGTGGGGTCTGTGGGACCTTCCGGACGGGATGGCGGGACGGCTGACGGCACACGACGTCGAACGCCTCGGACGCCGCACCGGGCTGCGGCCGCTCGACGCGGCCCGCGGTCTGCGCATGTACGACGCCGCCCGCGCCCAGGAGCTGCCGACCGTGGTGGCGGCGGCACTCGATCCCGAGTCCGTCCCGGCGTTCCTCCTGCCCGCGGCTCCCGCCGTCGCCGCTGCCGCCCCCGCCGCCGCTGACCGGGCGGGGACCCCGTGGTCACGACGGGTGGCCGAACTGCCGGAGGGCGAACGGACACCGGAGAGCCGCCGCCTCGTCATGTCGATCGCGGGCGAGGTGCTCGGCGGGAGCGGCATCGACGGCGGGCTCGCGTTCCGGGACGCCGGGTTCGATTCGCTGCTGGCGGTGGAACTGCGCAACCGGCTCTGCGAAGTGACGGGACTGAGGCTGCCGCCGACCGTGGTGTTCGACCATCCGACCCCACGCGCCCTGGGCGCGTTCCTGGGTTCCTTGCTCGCGGACCCGCCTTCCGGTACCCCGTCGGCCGAGAAGACGGTTTCGGCAGTTTCGCCGCAGCGTCCGACAACCGGGAATTCGGGGAATTCCGCTTCTTCCGGTGATCCTGTGGTGATTGTGGGGATGGCTTGTCGTTTTCCTGGTGGGGTGGTTTCGCCGGAGGGTTTGTGGGA
>NZ_JACBYP010000227.1 GCF_018982965.1 Streptomyces mayonensis
GCGGGGCGCCGCGGTCGTGCGGCTCGCGGGATTGTCATGTCCCGCCCCTTGTGTCCCCGATGGCGTATGGCGGAAGTACGCCACCGCCTCATCCCGTCTCGGACAACTCTCCCCAAACAGTGAACCCTTGCGTAAAGCTGAGCGGTCGTCCGGGATCGGATTCCGGACTGGCGCGACCGGAGCCGATCGGCTTCGGTCGTACCCATACGTTCCTTTACCTACAAGGGATGCCGATGACCCACACCCCCCAGCGGGAACCGATACCCGGCGCGAGACGCGCGGCCCGCATCGCCCTGACCGCCGGTCTCGTCGCCGCGCTCGCCGCGCTCGGGCCCGTCCCCGCGGCCCTCGCCGCCGACGGCCCGGCGACCACGCCCCCGGCCCCCGCGGACGCCTCCGCGAAGTCGGCGCACGACAAGCTCGGTTCCGACGACGCCGAACTGCTCGCCGCCGCGAAGGCCGACGGCGAGAAGAACGTCACGATGATGGTCGCCACCGCGCCGGGCCGGACCGAGCAGGTGGCGAAGGAACTGGACGCGGTCGACGGCGGCGCCGTCGGCCGGACCTACGACGAGCTGGGCTACGTCCGCGCCACCGTGCCCACCGCCAAGGCGGACTCGGCCATCGCCGCCGCCGCGAAGCTCTCCTCCGTGCACGGTATCGACCTGCGCGACGAGATCGAGCTGGACGACCCGACGCCGAGCGCGGACACGGCGAAGGGCGCCTCGCACAAGGGCCGGTCCTACCCGGCGCCGGACCGCCGGACCCCCGCCGAGAACCCGTACAACCCGTCCTTCGAGACGGGCGCCGTCGACTTCGTGAAGAAGCACCCGAAGTCGGACGGCCGCGGCGTCACCATCGGCATCCTCGACTCGGGCGTCGACCTCGCCCACCCGGCGCTGCAGAAGACCACCACCGGCGAACGCAAGATCGTCGACTGGGTCACCGCGACCGACCCGGTCGTCGACGGCGACCGCACCTGGCGCCCGATGACCACCTCCGTCTCCGGCCCCACCTTCACCTACGGCGGACAGACGTGGACCGCGCCCGCGGGCTCCTACCAGGTCAGCACCTTCCTGGAGTCCTACACCGCCGGCGGCGACGCGGCGGGCGACGCCAACCGGGACGGCGACACCACCGACTCCTGGGGCGTCCTGTACGACGCGAAGGCCGGCACGGTCCGCGTCGACCTGAACAACAACCACGACTTCTCCGACGACCAGCCGATGAAGCCCTACAAGGACGGCTTCCAGGTCGGCTACTTCGGCACCGACGACCCGAGGACGGACGTGGCCGAGCGCCAGCCCTTCGTGGTCGAGATCCGCAAGGACGTGGTCCACAACTCGGCCGGTGACAAGGCCGACTTCGTCAACATCGGCGTCATCGAGTCGGAGCACGGCACGCACGTCGCCGGACTCGCCGCCGCCAACGGGCTGTTCGGCGGCCGGATGGACGGCGCGGCGCCCGGCGCGAAGATCGTCTCCTCGCGCGCCTGCACCTGGAGCGGCGGCTGCACCAACGTCGCGCTCACCGAGGGCATGATCGACCTCGTCGTCGACCGGGGCGTCGACATCGTCAACATGTCGATCGGCGGCCTGCCCTCCCTCAACGACGGCAACAACGCCCGCGCCGAGCTGTACACCCGGCTCATCGACACCTACGGCGTGCAGCTCGTCATCTCCGCCGGCAACTCGGGCCCCGGCGCCAACACCATCGGCGACCCCGGCCTCGCCGACAAGGTGATCTCCGTCGGCGCGTCCATCTCCCGCGAGACCTGGGCCTCGAACTACGGCTCCGCGGTGAGGACCAAGTACGCGATGATGCCGTTCTCCTCGCGCGGCCCGCGTGAGGACGGCGGCTTCACGCCGACGCTGACCGCGCCCGGCGCGGCCGTCAACGCCATCCAGACCTGGATGCCCGGCGCCCCGGTCCCCGAGGCGGGCTACGACCTGCCCGCCGGCTACGGCATGCTCCAGGGCACCTCGATGGCGTCCCCGCAGGCCGCCGGTGCCTCGGCGCTGCTCCTGTCGGCGGCGAAGCAGGCCCGCGTCGACCTCACGCCGGCGAAGCTGCGCACGGCGCTGACCTCCACCGCCGACCACATCAAGGGCGTGCAGGCGTACGAGGAGGGCGCGGGCCTGATCAACATCCCGGACGCCTGGAAGTCGATCCGGCGCGGCGCCACCGCCCACGAGTACACGGTCGAGGCGCCCGTCGACACCGCGATCGACGAGTTCCTGGAGACCCCGGGCCACGGCACCGGCCTCTACGACCGCGAGGGCGGCCTGAAGGCCGGCCAGAAGAAGACGTACGAGATCACGCTGACGCGTACCTCCGGCGCCGACCGGGCGATCCGGCACGAGCTGCACTTCGAGAACAACGCGGGCCGGACCTTCCGGATCGTCGGCCGCGACGAGGTGGAGCTGCCGCTGAACAAGCCGGTGACGGTCCAGGTCGAGGCACGGCCGGGCTCCGCCGGCGTCAAGAGCGCGATCCTGGAGGTCGACGACCCGCGCACCGAGGGCATCGACCAGCAGGTCCTGACCACGGTCGTGGTCTCCGCCCCGCTGAAGTACGACTTCTCCGCGAAGAGCTCGGTGCAGCGCAACGCCACCACGTCGTACTTCGTGACCGTCCCCGAGGGCGCGAAGTCGCTGGAGGTGGCGATCGGCGGCCTCAAGGGGGAGAGCCAGACCCGGTTCATCTCCCTCCACCCGTACGGCGTCCCGGTCGACAACACCTCCACGCCGTACTGCTACAACAACTACCTCGACGGCAACGGCTGCCGCCCCGACGTACGCGCGTACGACGACCCGCAGCCCGGCGTCTGGGAGATCGAGGTCGAGGCACGGCGCACCTCGCCGCTCCTCGACAACCCCTTCAAGCTCGACGTCACCGTGCTCGGCGCGGTCTTCGATCCGGAGGTCGTCACCGTGCCCGAGGCGAAGGCCGGCACCCCGGCCGACGCCTCCTGGACGGTGACCAACCAGTACGCCCCGGTCGAGGGCAAGCTGGTCGGCGGTCCGCTCGGCTCGTCCGAGTCGTCCCGCCCGTCCATCGCGCAGGGCGAGACGGCGACCTCCACGGTCGAGGTGCCCGACGGCGCCGAGTCGCTGGACGTCGCCATCGGGGGCGTCTCCGACGCGGCCGCCGACCTGGACCTGACGGTCTACGACGAGGACGGCTCCGTCGTCGGCCAGTCCGCCGACGGCGACTCGGAGGAGTCGGTCTCCCTCACCAAGCCGGCCGCCGGTACGTACACCGTCGAGGTCGCGGGCTACTCGGTGCCCGCGGGCAGCACGGAGTACGACTACCGGGACGTGTACTTCTCCGCCGGCCTCGGTTCGGTGACCGTGGACGACTCGGCGACGGTGCGGCTCGGCACGGGCGCTTCGGCGGAGGTGACGGGCAGCGTCACGGCGCTGGCCGCCGCCCCCGAGGGCCGCGAGTTCTTCGGCCGGGTCCAGCTGGTCAACGCCCACGGCACGGTCGCGGGCCTGGGCAGCGTGCGGATCGGCAAGGTCGTGCCGTAGTCCGGTGCGGTACGGGGAGGGGCGGGCGCGCCCGGTGGATTCCGGGGCGCCCGCCCTTTCACCTGCTCGTGATCAACGCCCCTGGGGAGCGCCGCAGGTCAGGGTGCGGGACTCCGGCAGGGAGGCGGTGAGCCGGCCGCGGGCGGTGGCGATGTTCCGCTCGCCGGTGATCACCGTGTCGGCGGTGGGCCGGTCCCGCAGGCCACCGACCAGCACCCGGTCGCCGGGGGCGAGGGTGGCGAGCGCGTCGTCCAGCACGAACGCCGCCGGCCCGGGGTCCCCCTCCGGTGCGTAGGCGCGGGTCACCCGGAGCGTCACCCGGTGCCGTGCGGCCCCCGGCACCGGTTCGACGCCGGTCACCGTGCCCTCGGCGACCAGCAGGGCGCAGGCGAGGTAGCGGGGGGTGCCGAAGACCGGCACGGCCTCCCGGCCCTCGGACGGGCCCTCGGACGGGCCTCCGGGCGGGCCCGCGTCCGGGCCCGCGTCCGGGCCCGAGGGCGGGCTCTCCGGCCGGGCGTCGGAGGCGGCCGCGCTGTCGCCCGCCGTGTCCCGGGTGGCGCCGCTGCCGCCCTGCACCACCAGCCAGCCCAGGCCGGTGACGACCGCACCCGCGCAGACCGCCGCGACGACGCCCAGAGCGAGCCGGAAGGGTCGGCGACGCAGGGCCCGGGCGGGGGCCCCGGTGGGGGTGTAGCTGGAGGTGGGGC
>NZ_JACBYP010000228.1 GCF_018982965.1 Streptomyces mayonensis
CGCCCCCGGACCCCCGCAGCGCAGCCCGCTCAAGCCGTCCGCCTACCGACTCCAGCCCCTGACCGGATACGGCGCGCCGCGCGCCGCGCCCCGCCGGCCCCCGGTACGCAGCGAACCGATTCTGCGCATGACGGGCCGCGGCCGCACCATGCTGCTCACCTTCGACGACGGACCGCACCCCGAGTACACCCCGCAGATCCTGGACACCCTGGCGAAGTACGACGTGCGCGCCACGTTCTTCGTCTGCGGGGAGATGGCCGGCTACAACCCGGATCTGCTCTCCCGCATGGCCGACGAGGGGCACGTGGTCGGCAACCACACCTGGTCCCACCCGCAGCTGACGCGGCTCAGCAGGCGCCGCATCCGCTCGGAGATGGAGCGGACCAGCGAGGTCGTCGACAAGGCCTACGGAGATCCGCCCCGCTGGTTCCGGGCCCCCTACGGGGCGTGGAACCGTGCGACCTTCGAGCTCGGCTCCGAACTGGGCATGGAACCGCTGGCCTGGACCGTGGACACCCTCGACTGGACCACCCCCGGCACCGGGACCATCGTCGAACGGGTCGAGGACGGCGCGGCCCCCGGCGTCGTCGTGCTCTCCCACGACGCCGGGGGCGACCGCTCGCAGAGCGTCCGCGCACTGCGGCGCTACCTGCCGGAACTGCTGGACTCCGGCTACCACCTCACCACTCCCCGCAGCGGCCGCCTCTGACGGCACCCCGGCCCGCCCGGCCGGGGTGCGTTCAGCGGACCTCGACCAGGCGGGCGAAGGTGACGACGTTCCCGTCGTAGCCGTTCTGCTTCGAGAAACCGCCGCCGCAGGTGATGACCCGCAATTCGGGGCTGCCTTTCGAGCCGTACACCCGGTCGCCCGGGAAATTGTTCTTCTCGAACACCTCGATGCCGTAGATCTCGAACACCGCCGTCTTTCCGTCCTGGCGGTGCACCTCCACCCTGTTTCCCTTTTTGAGGGCCCCGAGTCCGTAGAAGACGGCAGGCCCCTGCTGATTGTCGACGTGGCCCACCACGACCGCAGTGCCCTTCTCCCCGGGAGAGACCGCACCGGTGAACCAGCCGGCCAGGTTCGGGTCCTCGGGCGGCGGCGCGTCCACCCAGCCGTCCGCGTCCAGACCGACCCCCATGACCGGAGCGTCGACCTGGATGGCGGGAATGGAGACCCGGTCGGGCACCGAGTGCGGCAACGGCGACACGCCCTTGGACCCGCCGTCGCCGGCCGCCGCGCGGGTGTCCGAAGCGGCGGCCGAAGCCGGCTGCGGCGGGCCCACGTCGAATTCCCCCGAACCGTTGCGGATGAGCGCGAGACCGGTCAGCAGAACAAGCGCTATCACGCCCCAGGGAGCGCGCTTCCTCCGCCGCTCCTCCTCTTCGGCCAACTCGGAGTCGTACATTCGCATCCCCTCTCGACCCGGCCGTCGCCGGGTCATCCGCGCATACGTGCACGCTAAGGGCCGCCCGCGCAACCGGCGACGGGGCGGCGGCGAACGGGTTATGCGCACGCCCGTCGTGAGCCATCCGGGACCTGGCCGGAGAAGATTTTCTGACGGGGCGTGACCTGCGGCGATATCCACTCGCACAGTTTCGGTCAGGTGTGCAGCTCACCAGGACGGACCATTGCCGAAATGCGCCTTTGTGACGGGCAACTGAGGGTCTTTCTGGGAGGCGCTTTCTCGCCGATCGACCGGGGACGGGTCCCGGGGCGTCTTCCGCGGAGGATCACATGCGTAACACTCGTGCCCTCGCGGCAGCCGGCGCCGCGGTCGCTGTCCTCGGCCTGGCCGCCCCCGCGGCCACCGCCGGCGGCGACCACAACCAGCCGAGCAACATCGTGGCGCTGCCCAGCGTGATCGCCCGCGGCGGCCAGATGACCGTCACGGTCGACGGCTGCCCGCAGGGCGGAACCATGACCTCGGACGCCTTCCGCACCACGCACCTGACCCCGGTCAACGGAGCCAACGAGACGTCCAAGGGCACCGCCACCATCAAGCAGGACGCCCGGCCCGGCTCGTACGACATCACCGTCAACTGTTCCGGCCGGCGGCTGACCCGTCCGGCCGCCTTCACGGTCATCGGCGGTGTCCGCGGCGGCCTCGGCGGCAGCAGCTCCAGCGGGGCCACCTCGACCGACATCGCGATCGGCGGCGGTCTGGTCGCCGCGGCCGTCGCGGGCGGCGGACTGTTCTGGATGCGCCGCCGGGCCGAGCGGCGCTACTGACCCCCGCCCGCCCGCCGTACGGGCCCCGCCCTCGGGGAGCGGGCCCGGCCGGCACACGCACCGCACGCCGAACGGGCTCCGCCCCGGACCTTCGAAACGGTCCGGGGCGGAGCCCGTTCAGGCATGGGGCGGAGCCCGTCCGGCGCGGGTGCCACTACGGTCGGGCGCCGTGTTCTCCGGAGCGGCGGCGCGAGAGGCGGTGGGCGGCGCCCACCGAGCCGGCGACGAGCAGCGCGCCGACGCCGATCTGCTTCAGGTCGAACCCCGCGATGCTGCCGCCCTCCCCGGCGTGCACGCCCTTGGAGTGGTGCGGCTCGGGGGTCGGACGGTGCGAGCCGCCGCCGGCGATGGTCAGGTCCACCGTGCCGGACCGCTCCTTGCACGCGAACGCCACCTGGTAGACCGCCCCGCGCCGCGCGTCCCGGTCGACCCGCGCCGTCGCGGACGACTCGTCCCGCGCGATGGTCACGGTGTCGAACACCGGCGAGGTGACCGTGACGCGCCCCCGGCAGCCGCCGGCCCCGCGCCCCACCCCCAGCGTCACCTCGCCGCCCGGCGCGACGGTGGCGGGACGGACGGTGAAGCCGAAGGTGTCCGAGCCCGCGGCCCCGGCGGGTACGCAGGCGGACAGGGTGGCGACGCCGAGCAGCGCGACCGAGGCGACGGGTATCGCACGCATGGTGAATCCTCCGGGTCCCCGAGGAGCGGCGGCGGACCTGTTCCGCACGCGCGGGAAATGCACCTCGATGCCCGAAACGGTAGGAAACCGGGCGTGTCGCCGCGATCGCTGTCGGGCGAATGGGGCAAGGCCGTGGGCCGCTCAGGGGACGTGACGGCGTGTCGACCGCGCGGGCCGGACACGGCGCCGCACGAGGGACGGGCGCGCGTCGCACGCCCCCTGAGCGGCCGGGTCAGTCCCCGGCCCCCGGGAAGAGGCTCAGGAACGGTTCGGTCGACGCCGCGACGCCCCGGCTGAAGGGTGCGTCGAAGTCCCAGATCAGGAAGAGCAGGAAGGCGATCAGTGCGGAGAACAGCCCGGCGAGGACCAGTTCGCGCGGCGTGCGCCGGATCTGCAGGGCGAAGACCATGCCGATCGTGATGACGGCTCCGGCGATGAGGCCGAACCACACCACCCCCGGCATGGTCGCCCCGGTCGACTGCGCCCGGGCGCTTCGTGCCTGGTCGGCGATGGTCACCTGGTCGAGGAGCGGCTGGTAGGCCTGGGCCTCGAAGTCCGACTTCGGTTCGTAGTCGCTGACGTCCGCGCGGACGCGGTCGAGCAGCTCGGTACCGCGGTCGGTGAGCTCGTCGTGGTCGGCCATCGCCTTCCACTCCGTGGTGACGACGTGTCCGACATAGGCGTTGACATCCTCCCGGATGCGGTCACGGACGTCGGGCGGATAGACACGGACGCGTTCCGAGATCTCGTGCAGCGCCACGGCCTCCGTCTGCACGTTGTCCTGGGCGGCGCTGCGCGCCTCCCAGACACCGGCGATGGCCAGGCCCAGGACGATGGCGTACACCACGCCGATCCACATCGTCATGTACTCGATGACGTCGGGTGTCTCGGTGATGTCCTCGTCGTCGGAGGCCGTGCGGTGCCGCAGGAGGGTGACGATGACCACCACGACGCAGGCGGCCAGCATCGCGAGGGTGAGAACAAGCCATTCCGGCAAGGCGGGCTCCAGGTTTCAGCGCGCACGGAGCGCGGCGACGGCGACCACCGCGGGCACGGTGATGAGCAGGACGAAGACGAGCGGCGACGTGGTCCCGCGCGAGGTCCGCTGCGGGGCCCGGGCCGTACGGTGACGCGGGTAGTGCACCGGCGTCAGTGACGGCCGGGGGGTGGGCGTGGTGGCCGGGGCGGGCGGGGACGGCGCCGGCCGCGCCCGCGTGGGTGCGGGAGTCGGGCTGGGGGTCGGTGTCGGCGTGGGTACCGGTTCCGGCGCGG
>NZ_JACBYP010000229.1 GCF_018982965.1 Streptomyces mayonensis
GGAGAGGCCGGGGAGGCGGGCGGGGCGGCTGCGGAGGCCGGGGCGCCGAGCGCCTCCTGGGTGTGACCGCCGGCCGCGGCGTGGTCGTGGGAGTGCCCACGGCCGTGGCTGTGACTGTGGCCGCGTCCGTGATGGGCGGGACCGTGGTCGTGATGGCCGGGACCGTGGTCGTGACGGGCGGGACCGTGGTCGTGATGGCCGGGACCGTGATCGTGATGAGCGGGACCGTGGTCGTGACGGGCGGGACCGTGATCGTGATGGCCGGGACCGTGGTCGTGGCCGCCCGGCCCCTGGCTGGGGTCGTGGGAGTGCCCGTGATCCCCGGAACCGTGATCGTGGCCATGCCCGTGGCCGTGACCACCCGGCCCGTGGCTGTGGCTGTGGCCGTGGTCGTGGGCCGCCGTGAGACCGCGGGGCAGGCCGTCGTCGCCGTGCCGGTCGCGCCGGTGCCAGGCGTCGCCCACGCGCGCGTCGAGCACGCCCGCCGTCGCGGACGCCGTCAGGAGCGGCCCGCCGATCTCGCAGTGCGCGGGGTCCGGCACGGGCGGCACCGCCCAGGCGGCCGGGAGCAGCACGACGCGTTCCGCGCCCAGCGCCCGGCAGCGCCGTACGCCCCCGGCCGGGTCCGGGTCGCCGCCGGTGAGGGCCACCTCGACCGTGCGGTGCCGGCCGTACTGCCGCACCAGGCGCGCGATCCGGAACAGGTCCGCGTCGGCGAACGGGTCACCGGACGGTGCGGTGACCAGCAGCGCCCGGTCGTCCGGTACCCGCGTGGCAGCCGCCCTGAGCCAGCCGACCAGGTGCTCCGCGGTTCCGAACGGCTCGGCCAGCACGGTCCCGGCCCGCTCCGCGGGGGTCAGGCCGAGCAGGGTGCGGGCGGCGTCGGCGACCAGCTCCGGGTCGCGGCCCAGCGTCATCGGCACCACGCACACGTCCTCGCCGCGGGAGCGCGAGGCGCGGACGCGGCGGAACAGTTCGCGGCCGCCGGACACACAGGGGACCCGGGGGTCCATCACGTCCAGCAGGTCCCGCAGGGCCTGTCCCCCGTCGCTCTCGTGGCCGCAGACCGCGACCACCGTGCCCCGGCGCACCGTCAGCCGCCGACCGGGTCGTGGCAGGAGACCAGCTTGTTGCCGTCGTCGAAGGTGGCTTCCACCTGGAGCAGCGGCAGCATCTCCCGGACACCCGGCATGGTCTGGTCCTCGCCGACGACCTGGCGGCCCAGTTCCATGCAGTCGGCGACGGTCTTGCCGTCCCGGGCGGCCTCCAGGATGGCCTCGGTGATGAGCGCCACCGACTCGCTGAAGTTGAGCTTCAGCCCGCGCTCCCGGCGTTTGCGGGCCAGGTCGGCGACGACGTAGACCAGCAGCTTGTCGATCTCTCGGGGGGCCAGGTTCATGGGGGACTGCCTTCCTCGGTGACGCGGGGGCGTGACACGGTCGTGGGCCGGACCTCAGGAGTCGTCGGCCAGCGGGGTGATGCGGGACAGGAAGGGCACGGCCGCCAGCAGGGCCCAGGTGGTGATGTTGAACGGCCAGGTGAAGGTGTGGCTGCCGAACTTCTCGAACAGCACCGACAGTGAGGCCGTCAGGGCGGTGCTGGCGGCGGCGGCCAGCACGGTGTAGACGAAGTTCCAGGCGGTGGCGCGCAGCAGGACGACGCCGAAGGCGAGGCTCGTCAGGACCGCGTTGTAGCCGTAGATCCCCTCCCCGATCAGTGCGGCCGGAGCCCCGAGCGCCCATGCGGTGAGGGTCCCGACGATGCTGCCCAGGGCGGCGAACAGTCCCACCCGCCATCCGGCCAGGAAGAGGCCGACCAGCATGATCAGGCCGACGTACCAGGTCTCGACCAGGAAGATCTGGGAGACGTTCGAGAAGAAGCTGTGCCACAGGTCGGTCCAGCTCACGTCGGGTGTCCTGGGGGTGGCCGGGGTGACCGCGGACTCGGGGGTGCCGTGCCAGATGCGCTCGAACGAGGGGGCGCCCAGCACCATCACCAGGGAGACCAGGCAGAACGGCCCGGTGAACGCCCTGAGTCCGAAGGGGCTGAGCAGGGTTCCGAGGGTGGCCGTCACCAGGGTGCACGCCACGGCCGCGCACACGGCCATGACGTAGGTCGAGGGGTGGTGGCCGAGGTAGACCACCATGGCGATGCCGCCCAGCACACCGCAGTAGGTCATCAGCCCCTGGGTCACGGAGTCGTGCGAGACCGCCAGCAGCCGCGCCGTCAGGGTGGAGACCACCGCCCCGACGGTGGCGAACAGGCCGATCTCCCAGCCCGCCACCCAGAGGGCGACGAGGATGACGAGCGAACACCACACGCTCGCCTGGAAGTCCACCTGTCCCACGCCGCGCAGCGCGCCGAGCGCCGTTCCCTTCCACGCGTGCGCGCCCGTACGAGGCGGCGCCTCGGGGCCGTGTTCGAACGACTGCGGGGCCACACCGGCTCCTTCGCGCAGGACGGAAGACCCATGACGGGTCGTCGAGAGGCGGGGAAACTGCCGTCCGTCCACGCGCGGCCGCATGATCGATCGCCAGCTAGTGTGACGATATGCACCTTATTGGCGATATGCACCTCCACCCTCACCCGGACTCCACGGTCGGCTCACGGGCGCCCGTGGTCGCCGCGGTGGCGGTCGGCGGTGCGGCCGGCGCCCTCCTGCGCTACGGCGCGTCCCGTCTGTGGCGCAACGGCAGCGACGCCGCCCTGCTGTGGCGGACGGGTGAAGCCGCCTTCCCGCTGACGACCTTGCTGATCAACGTGGTGGGGTGCTTCCTGATGGGGGTGCTGACCGTCGCGCTCAAGGAACGGTTCACCGGGGCCCCGCGCCTGCTGAACCCCTTCCTCGGCACCGGTGTCCTCGGCGGCTTCACCACGTTCTCCTCCTACACCGACGACACCCGCCGGCTGTTCGAGAACGAGCAGCCGGGCTACGCCGTGGCCAACCTCCTGCTGACGGTGGCGGGGGCGCTGACGGCGGTGGTCCTGGGCGTGGTCGCGGCACGTCTGCTCCTGACGCGCTCCCGACGTTCGGCCGGCGGAGAGGGCGGTGGCTCCTGATGGGTGAGTGGCTGCTGGTCCTGGCGGGCGGAGCGGTCGGCGCGCCGGCCCGCTACCTGATCGGTACGGCGACGAAGGAGCACCTGCGGTCGTCCTTCCACTGGGGCACGTTCCTCGCCAACATGGCCGCGGCCCTGCTGCTGGGCTTCCTCGTCCAGGCGGGCACCGAGGGAGCGCTGGGCGCGTCCGGGCAGGCGCTGCTGTCCACGGGCTTCTGCGGGGCCCTGTCCACCTGGTCGACGTTCTCCAACGAGGTCCACTCGATGGCGAGTGCCCGCCGGACGGCCGGGGCCGCGGGCTACGTGTTCGTCACGGTCGCCCTCGGTCTCGGGCTGTCCTTCGCGGGCATGGCGGTCGCCCGGGCTCTGTGGTGAGCACGGCCGCCACCCGGACGGCGCACGGGTGGCGGGCGGTACTGCCCCGGTTCGACCGGGGGCGAGCGGCGCGCGCGCTGACCGCCTTCGGGCTCTCCTTCGGCGCGGTCACGGCGGTCGGCGGGATCCACTACGGGATCTTCGCCGCGATGGGCTGCTATGTGGACGCGTACGGCGCCCGCGACCCCTACCCCCGGCGAGGGCCCCTGCTCCTGATCCTTTCGGCGGCCTTCCTCGTGGCCTTCGTCGCGGGCTCCGCGGCCGCGGGGGACGTGTGGGCCATGGTGGGGGTGCTCTCCGTGGTCTCCGTCTCCGCCACCCTCGTCGTGCGCACCCTGCGGCTGAGCGGGCCGGGCAGCTACTTCGTCGTCCTGGTCGCCGCCATGGCGGCCTTCCTCCCGCCGGCCCCGCTCACGGAGACGGCGGTCCGGGCCGGCTGCCTCGCCCTCGGCGCGGCCGCGTCCTGGCTGTCCGGCATGTCGGGGTGGCTGTCCCGGCCCTACGGGCCCGAGGAGCAGGCGGTGTCGGCGGCCTTCCGGTCGGTGGCGGCCTTCGCGCAGACGCGGACCGCTGCCGCAGGGGGCTGGGGGAACTCGGGGCCCTCCGGGGCGCCCGGTACCGACGGCGGGGCGAAAGACCCACGGGCCGGCGGCCCCTCCACCGCCCACCCCTCCACCGTCGGCC
>NZ_JACBYP010000022.1 GCF_018982965.1 Streptomyces mayonensis
ACGCCGCCCCGCTGAAGAAGGGGACGGGCGGTTCTGGGGGGGGGGGCCCCCCCCACCCCCCCCGGGGCGGGGGGGGGTGGGGGGGCGGGGGGGGGCGGGGGGGGGGCCCCCCCCGCGGTGGGGGGGGGGGCGGGGGGCCGGGGGGGCGGGCCCGCCCCCGGGGGGGGGGGCGGGGGGGGGGTGGGGGCGGGCCCCCCCCCCCCGGGCGGCGCCCACGGCATGTGCCGCGGAACGTCAGCCCTCCCCCGAAGGAGACGTTCCGCGGCACATGCCGTGTCCGCCGCGAGGGGGCGGCGGACACGGCAACTTCCGCGCGCTCAGCGCCCGGCGGGGCGCGTCCCGGCCGCCGGTGACACCGGGCCCCACGTGAACGGCGGGTCGGGCAGGTCCCGCCGCAGGACCGGCGCGACCTCGGACTGGAACAGCTCCAGCGACCGCCGGTGGTCGGTGGCGTCCAGCCCGCCCGCGTCCGCGTGCAGATGGGTCACCGTGTGCCCGAACCGCCGGTGGTAGCGGTGCACCTTGTCGATCACCTGCTGCGGACTGCCGATCAGCGCGGAGCTGCGCGCCACGAAGTCCTCCACGGTCTCGAAGACGACGGGCAGGCCGGTCTCCCGCCGGAAGGCGAGGTCGCTCTCGAAGACCGGCCGGTAGTCGTCCAGGGCCTGCTGCGAGGTGCGGGCCACGTACAGGCCGGCCGTACCCGCGCCGACGGCGAGGTCCGCCGGGTCGTGGCCGTAGTGCGCCCAGCGTTCCCGGTAGTGGTCGATCAGCTCGGCGTACGGTTCGATCGGGTGGGTCACGTTGGCGGAGAAGAGCGGGTCTCCGTAGCGGGCGGCCAGGTCCACGGACTCCCTGCTGGTGGCGCTGCCGTGCCAGACGCGCACCGGCTGCTGGTAGGGCCGCGGCCAGACCTCGGCGTCGGTCAGTTCCGGCCGGAAGCGGGTGCGGGCGGTGACCCTGTCCTCGCGCCACAGGCGCCGGAAGACCTCGTAGCTCTCGGCGTTGCGCTCCCACTGGTCCTCGGGCGTGACGTGGAACAGCTCGCGCTGGGCGGTGCCGTTGCCCTTGCCGATGATCAGCTCCAGGCGCCCGCCGGACAGGTGGTCGAGGGTCGCGTAGTCCTCGTGGGCTCGGACGGGGTCGAGCAGGCTCAGGGTCGTCACGGCCGTGAACAGCCGTATGCGGCGGGTCAGGGCCGCGATGTGGCTCAGGACGACCGGGGGCGAGGACGAGATGAAGGGGCGTTCGTGCCGCTCCCCCACACCGAAGCCGTCAAAGCCCAGCTCCTCGGCGAGCACGGCGTTGTCGAGGACCTCGCGGAACCGCGCCTGTGTGCTCCCCGGTTCACCGGTGGCCGGATCGGGGCGGTGCACGATCAGGGTGATGGCGAGGAACTTCACGACGCCTCCCGCCGCCTTGCGCCCGCGGCGTCGGGGTGGGCGAGGCCGAGGTGGTCGCGCAGGGTCGTGCCCTCGTAGTCGGCGCGGAAGACGCCCTGTTCCTGGAGGATCGGGACGACCGTGTCGGCGAACTCGTCCAGACCGCCCGGGGTGATGTGCGGGACGAGGATGAAGCCGTCGGCGGCGTCGGCCTGGACGAAGTCGTTGATGGTGCGGGCGACGGTGGCCGGGGTGCCGACGAAGGTCTGGCGGTTGCCGGTGTGGATGACGAGGTCGCGGATGGACCAGTTGTTGGCCGCGGCCAGTTCGCGCCACTCGCGGGCGGTGGCGAGCGGGTCGCGGTACATCCGCACCTGGGCCCGGCCGCGGGCGATGTGCTCCCCGCTCACGTCCGGGTCGATGTCGGGGAGCGGGCCCTCCGGGTCGTAGGAGGACAGGTCGCGGTTCCAGACGAACTCCAGGTGTTTGAGGGCGGTGGCCCCGCTCACCTGCTGCCGGCGGACCTCGCGGGCGCGTTCCTGGGCGTCGGCGTCGGTGTCGCCCAGGACGAAGGTCGCGGCGGGCAGGATCAGCAACTCGTCGGGGCCGCGGCCGTACTTGGCCAGGCGCCGCTTGACGTCCCGGTGGAAGGCCCGGCCCTCCTCCAGGGTGGCGTGCCGGCTGAAGATGGCGTCCGCGTCGGCGGCGGCGAACTCGCGGCCCTCCTCGGAGTCCCCCGCCTGGAAGATCACCGGACGGCCCTGCGGTGAGCGCGGGACGTCGAAGCGGCCGTGGATGTCGAAGTGCTGTCCCCGGTGGACGAAGGCGCCCGCCCTCGCGTCGGCGAGGAAGGTTCCGGTGTCCGGGTCGGCCACGATCTCGTCCCCGCGCCAGGAGTCGAAGAGTTCGTTCGCCGTGCCGAGGAACTCGCGGGCGCGGGAGTAGCGTTCGTTCTGCGGCAGGAAGCCGCCGCGCCGGAAGTTCTCGCCGGTGAAGGCGTCCCAGGAGGTGACGACGTTCCAGGCGGAGCGTCCTCCGGAGAGGTGGTCGAGGCTGGCGAACTGGCGGGCGACCTCGTAGGGCTCGTTGAAGGTGGAGTTGATGGTGCCGGTCAGGCCGAGGCGGTCGGTGACGGCGGCGAGTGCGGCGAGGACGGTGAAGGTGTCGGGGCGGCCGACGACGTCGAGGTCGTAGATCTGTCCGCCCTGTTCGCGCAGGCGCAGTCCCTCGGCGAGGAAGAGGAAGTCGAACTTGGCGCGTTCGGCGGTCCGCGCGAAGTGCGCGAAGGAGCTGAACTCGATGTGGCTGCCGGCCCTCGGGTCGCTCCACACGGTGGTGTTGTTGACGCCGGGGAAGTGCGCGGCCAGGTGGATCTGCTTCAGCGGCTTGGTCATGGCGGGGTGCCCTTCCGGCTCAGGCGGCGTAGCGGTTGGCGGGGCGGGACAGGCCGAGCAGTCCGCGCAGGCTGTCGGCCTCGTAGGCGCGGCGGAAGGCACCGCGGCGCTGGAGTTCGGGGACCAGGCCCCGGGTGATCGCCGGGAGGTCGTGGCCGTGGACGGCGGGCCGCAGCCGAAAACCGGTCAGCCCGGCCGACACGAAGTCTTGTATGAGGTCGGCGAGTTGGGCGGGGCTGCCGGTGAAGATCCGGGCGTCGCCGGTGTACGGCTGCCCGGCCCGCTCGTCGAGGCGGTCCCGGCGGGCGGCGGCCCGGGCCGGGTCGTCGTCCAGGAAGACCACCAGGTCGGCGAAGACGTGCAGGGGTTCGGCGGCGCGTCCGGCACGCTCCTGTTCGGCGCGGATCTCGGCGACGATCGCCCGTGCCTGGGCCGTGTCGTGCGGAGTGACGTACCCGACGTCGGCCTGCCGGGCCACGAGCCGGTACGGCACCGTCGCGTGGGCGAGGGCGGTCACCGGCGGCTGGCCCTGCGGCGGGCGGGGCGTGATCGAGGGGCCCCGGACACTGAAGTGCGGTCCCTGGAAGTCGATGTAGTGCAGCTTGTCCCGGTCGACGAAGCGGCCGGTCGCCGCGTCCCGGATCTCCGCGTCGTCCTCCCAGCTGTCCCAGAGCCGGCGGACGACCTCGACGTGGTCGGCGGCCTCGTCGAACAGCTCGGCGACCCGCTCCTGCGAGGCCGGGCTCTCGTAGTCGCCGATGGCCGGCGCGGTGCGGCGGCCGAAGTGGGCGGCCTCGTCGGGACGCGCGGAGATCTTCACCCGCAGTCCGGCCCGGCCGGTACTGACGTAGTCGAGGGTGGCGATCGCCTTGGAGATGTGGAACGGCTCGGTGTGAGTGGCGATCACCGTCGGCACCAGCCCGATGTGCCGGGTCAGGGGCGCGACGCGGGCGGCGACCAGGACGGCGTCCAGCCGGCCGCGCACCTGGTCGACGCGGTCGTCGGGCGCGAGGAGGTGGGAGGACTGCAGGCCGAGCCCGTCCTCGAGGGTCACGAAGTCGAGCAGGCCGCGCTCGGCCTCGGCGACCAGGTCGGCCCAGTGCCCGGCGGTGAACAGGTCCCGGGCGCGGGCCGAGGGCTCCCGCCAGGAGGCGGGGTGCCAGCCGGTGCCGTCGAGCGCGACGGCGAGATGCAGTGGAGGGGGCGAGGTCCTGGACACAGGTGTCCCTTCGTGGTTGTCCGACTTGGTTGGCGTCCCGGGCGTCCCGGGCGTCCGGTTCGGGGGTTCGGCTCGGGGCGTTCGTCTCGGGGGCCGGGTCCCGCTCGGGCGTCCGGCTCGGGCGTCGGCGGGGCTGCCCGTACGGGCGCGTCGCCGCAGGGCGCGGGCCGCACGGCCGCGTTGGCCGCACAGCCGTGTCGGCCGTACGCGAACGCCGGCCGTCACGCGCGACGGCGCACGGCGGTGGGGCGACGGTCAGCGGCGACAGAGCGCGCCGGCCACACGCCCGAGGTCGATGTACGGCCGGGAGTGGAGCCGGACGGGGTGCGGGGCACCTGCCACGCCGGTCACCTCCGTCGTCCGGGCGGGCAGCCTCCGCGGCCCGCCGGTCTGCTCGCCGCTCTGCGCGGTGTTGCTCACAACACCTCCGCCGCTGCGGCTGTTCCTGGCGCGCGCACCTCGCGGAAGTCGGTGTGGCGGCGCAGGGTGAAGCCGAGTGACTCGTAGAGCGCGACGGCACCGGTGTTGCTCGCGGCCGCGTGCAGGAACGGGGTGTCACCGCGTTCGCGGATGCCCGCCGCCACGGCACGGACCAGGCGGGTGGCCAGGCCCCGGCCGCGGTGCGCGGGGTCGGTGCACACGGCGCTGATCTCGGTCCAGCCCGGCGGCCGGAGCCGTTCCCCGGCCAGGGCGACGAGCCTGCCCCGGTGCCGGATGCCGAGGTAGGTGCCGAGCAGCACGGTGCGGGGCAGGAAGGGACCGGGCCGGGTCCGGGCGACCAGGTCCAGGATCTCGGGGACGTCGCCGGGGCCGAGCCGCACCGCCTCGGGGTCGGGTTCGGCGTGCAGCGCGGTGTCGACGAGCTGGACGCCGGGCACGTCGCCGGAGGTCCGCCAGCCCGGCGGGACCGAGCGGACGCCGGGCAGCGCGACGGCCGTGCCGGGACCGAGGAGGCGGTGCAGGTCGGCCCAGGCGGCCGGGTCCGCGGGGTCCTCGACGGCGGCGAAGACGCCGACGTCCGTCGCGTAGCGGGCCGCTCTGCCGACGCGTTCGGCGAGGGCGGCGTGCGGGCCGGTCAGGGCGGCCCACACGGCGTTGTCGAGGGGGTGCAGGGCGAGGTCCACCGGGGTCGCGCTCCTGAGCGGACGGGTCGGCCGGGTCACGTGGGGCGGGCTCCTTTCGTGCGGGTGCTGCGGCTGCACCGTGTCCTCGTGGGTCCCCGAGCCGGGTCCCGCCGGCGGAACTTCCGTGTTCTCGCCCCGGGTTCCGGCCGGGCGGGGACACCGGGGGCGTATGTCCGCCGGTGCCGGCCGTCACGGCAGGGCGGCGGCGCGGCGGTGTGGGGCCGCTTCCGTGGGAGAGGCGACCTCGCAGGGGCCAGGGGCGTGACGGGCCACGGCACACGGGGGCGTGACGGGCCACGCCGCACCGGGCGGTGTTCGGCGTGGCCGGGCAGCCGCCGTGGGCCGGGAAGAAGGTCAGTGCAGGCGGCGGGCCCGGCCGGAGCCGGTACACAGTGCGCTGCTGACGCGGAGCAGGTCGACGGAGCGGTCGGCGACGAGGCGGCTCGGGCACGGGCGTACGCGGCCCTGGGGGCGGCCTGCTGCCGGCCGGCCGGTTGTGCGCATGTCCCTCACCCCTCCCCCGTCACTGTCGAGGTGTGCCGGTCAGCAAGCCGGAGCCGGCCGCTGACGCTCATGACCTTCACCGCGTCCGCAAGTAACGCAGTTGCCCGTACGCCTGTCAACGTCCGTCCGTCAGGCGGGACGGGCCGGCGAGAGCCGGCGGCCGAAGGCCGGGTGGGCACTCAGGCGGCGCACGTGGGACCAGAGGGCGGGGTGCGCGGCCGCCCGCTGCGGGGTGTCGCGTCGGACCAGGGCGACCCACACCTCCACGTCGGCCGCGGTCAGCCGGTCGCCGAGGACGTGGGAATGGGCGCTCAGGCGCCGTTCCAGCACGTCCAGCACCTCGGGCAGGGCGTCGGCGTCGGCGGTGCGCGCGCACAGTTCCTCGACGGCCTCCGTCTCGGCCTCGGTGCCGCACGGGTACAGCTGCGGGCCGGCGGCGGACGGGAAGCACCGGGCGAGGTCGCGCATGATGTCGCGGGCGTGCGTGCTGACGATCCGGCCCGACCAGCCGTCGCTGAGCACCGGCGCGACGGCGGGGCCCCGGTAGTGGTGCGCGCTCGCCTCGTAGAGCGGGCGCAGCACCGAGTGGCCGCCGTCGGGACAGTCGGGGACGGGGTCCAGGACGGTCACCGGACAGGTGTCGTCCAGACCGAGCAGGGCGTGCACGACGGCGATGGCCAGACAGTCGTCGTGGGCGGGCGACAGGTGGAGGCGGTAGCGGCGCGGCACGGCGTAGTGGCCGCTGCGCGGGTCGCGGCCGATCCGCCCCCGGAAGACGGGAGCAGGGGTGAGCGGTGTGACGGACATGGTTCTCCCCGGGTGCGGGACGCGTGGACGTACGCGCGGTGAGGGCGGACGGCGGGCCTGTGCGGGCGCGGGTCCGGGCCGGGTCCGTACGGGGACCTCCACGGGCCGGCGCCGGGCGGGCTCAGCGCGGGGAGCTGATCGCGCTGCTGACGCGGAGGAGGTCGATGTGGCGGCGGGAGGTGAGCAGCGGGGACCGTCCGGGCGTGCGGTGCTCGTCGCCGGTGACCTGGTGGAGGCGCCCCATGTTTCCCTACCTGTTCACTAGGATTACTGGGGAAGTGTCGAACGGCGCGGGGGGCGCGTCAAGGGGGCGTCCGCCCAGCAAGAACCAGCAAGAACCAGCAAGGACAAGAACCAGCAAGCAGGAGAGCCGTCACGATCCTGCGCCGGCGCAGATGTCCGGTGGGGGGCTCGCTCAGCGGTCGGGGCGCGCCTCGCGCGGCGTGAGGGTCCAGGCGGCGAGGAGGTCGAGGGCCTCGCGGGACGCCGATGCGGCTTCGGTGGTGTAGAGGAAGACCGTGGCGTCGCTGTCGCCCGGCAGCGTCAGGGTCTCGAACTCCACGGTGAGCTCGCCGACGAGCGGGTGCAGCAGTCTCTTGGAGCCGTGCGTGCGCTGGTGGACGCGGTGCTGCTGCCACCAGCGGTCGAACTCCTCGCTGCGCTCCCTCAGCTCGGTGACGAGGTCCTGGGTGGGCTGGTCGCCGGGGGTGCGGCCGACGTCCAGGCGGAGGTTCTCCACCGCGGCGCGCGCATGGATCTCCCAGTCCAGGAACAGGGACCGCGCGTCCGGGTCCAGGAAGAGCCACCGGGCGTAGTTGCGCTCGGCCGGCGGGAGCGCCTCGAAGTCGGTGAACAGGGCCTGGGCCATGCGGTTGGCGCCCAGGACGTCGGTGCGGCGGCCCAGCACCAGGGCCGGCGTGCCCGACAGCGACTCCAGCAGCTGGTGGAGTCCGGAACGCAGGCGCTGGACGGTGGGCGGGCGCCGCCGTACCGGTGCGGCGGCGGTGCCGATCAGGTCGCTGAGGTGCGCCCTTCCCGCGGCGTCCAGCTCCAGTGCCTGGCCCAGCGCCTCGACGACCGCGGGCGACGGGGTGATGCGGCGGCCCTGCTCGAGACGGGTGTAGTAGTCGGCGGAGACGCCGGCGAGCCGTGCCACCTCCTCGCGCCGCAGGCCCGGTACCCGGCGTACGCGGCCGTCCGGCGGCAGTCCCGCCCGCGCCGGATCGCACTGGGCGCGGGCCCGTCTGAGGAAGTCGGCGAGTTCGCGGTTGTGGGAGGTCATGCAATCCAGTGTGGCCGATGTGCCGTGCCCGCTGCGGCCACAGGTGGGACGGCCAGTCCTAGGCTGCCCCGACCGAGTCCGGGCAGGGCCGATGATGACCGCTTTCGAGCCGGTGCGGCGGGCCACGCTGGATCCAGCGGCGGATCAGACATCCACCGTGATCGAGCGAACAGCGCCACCGAGAGCGAGAAGTGAGGAACAGGCCATGGGCCGCATTCTGATCGTCATGTCCGCAGCCGACATCTGGGAGCGCACCGACGGTTCCCAGTACCCGACGGGCTACTGGGCCGAGGAGCTGGCCGCCCCGCACGAGCGGTTCACCGCCGCCGGCCACACCGTCGACTTCGCCTCCCCCGGCGGCGTGCTCCAGCCGCTGGACCAGCACAGCGCCGACCCCGAGATCGCCGGCGAGGACTGCGCGCGCCACGTGGCCCACGCCCAGCAGGCGCTCGAGGAGTTCGGGCCGCTGCTGAAGCTCGACGAGGTCTCCGCCGCCGACTACGACGCGATCGTCCTGCCCGGCGGCCACGGCCCCGTCGTCGACCTCTTCCAGGACGGCGACCTCGGCAGGCTCCTGGTCGACGCCGACCGCGCGGGCAAGGTGATCGGTGCCGTCTGCCACGGTCCGGCCGCGCTGCTGAGCGCCGTCGACGAGCGGGGCGACTGGATCTTCGCCGGTCGTCGGATGGCCGCGTTCACCGACGAGGAGGAGCAGATGTTCGGCACCGCCGAGAACGCTCCGTGGCTCCTGGCGAGCCGACTGCGCGAGACGGGCGCCCGTCACGAGCAGGGCGCGCCCTACGAGGCCTTCACCGTCCAGGACCTCAACCTCTTCACCGGCCAGAACCCGGCCTCCAGCGCCCCCATGGCCGACGCCATCAACAACGCGCTGGCCGCGGGCTGACCACCCGCCGTCCCGGCCGCTGCCCGAGGGGACTCCCGCGGTTCCCCGGGCAGCGGCCGGGCAGAGCGTCCCCCTTCCACTCACGACGGGTGAGAACCATGACGGACAACACGACTTCCCTCTACGCGGCCGGCCGGCTCCCGACGGGCCTGCTCGTCGGCGGAGAGTGGCGCACGGCCTCGGCGGCCGCCACCTTCACCGTGGAGAATCCCGCCACGGGCGAACCGGCGGCATCGGTCGCCGACGCCACCGCGGCGGACGCCCTCGACGCCCTCGCGGCGGCGGCGGGCGCGCAGGCCCAGTGGGCCGCGTCGCCACCGGGGCTGCGCAGTCGCATCCTGCGCCGCGCCCATTACCTGCTGATCGGACGCCGGGAGCAGTTCGCCGCGCTCATCACCCTCGAGATGGGCAAGTCCCTCTCCGAGGCCCGCGCGGAAGTGGACTACGCGGCCGGCTACCTGCGGTGGTTCGCGGAGGAGGCCGTCCGGATCGACGGCACCTGGAAGACCAGCGAGGACGGGACGGCCCGGGTCCTCGTCACGCACGAGCCCGTCGGCCCCTGCCTGCTGATCACTCCGTGGAACGCCCCCCTCGCCATGCCGGCCCGCAAGGTCGCGCCCGCGGTGGCCGCCGGCTGCACGATGGTGCTGAAACCGGCCCCGCAGACACCGCTGAGCAGCATCGCCTTCGCCGAGCTCATGATCGAGGCCGGGCTGCCCGACGGCGTCCTGAACGTCGTGCCGACGACGGACGCGGCGGCACTGTCCGATGCCCTGATGCGCGACAGCCGTCTGCGCAAGGTCTCCTTCACCGGATCGACCGCCGTCGGCCGGCTGCTGCTGGCCCAGGCGTCGCGCAATGTGCTGCGCACGTCGATGGAACTGGGCGGCAACGCCCCGTTCGTCGTCTGCGCCGACGCCGACCTGGACGCGGCGGTGGACGGCGCCATGACGGCGAAACTGCGCAACATCGGCGAGGCGTGCATCGCCGCCAACCGGTTCCTCGTCCACGCCGACATCGCGGAGGAGTTCACCGACCGGCTCGTGCGGCGCATGAGCGATCTCGCACTCGGCGACGGCACCGACTCCTGCACCCACCTGGGGCCGCTGATCGACGCCACCCAGCGCGACCGCGTCGCCGAGCTCGTGTACGAGACCGTCGCCGCCGGGGCCGAACTCCACCTGGGTGGACGTGTCCCGGACCGCGCCGGGTACTTCTATCCCCCCACCGTGCTCACCCGCGCGCCCGCCGGCGCCCGCATCAGCCGGGAGGAGATCTTCGGGCCGGTCGCCGTCATCCACACCTTCACCGACGAGGAGGAGGCCCTGGAGATGGCCAACGCGACCGAGTTCGGTCTGGTCTCCTATCTCTACACACGTGACCTCGCGCGCGCCCTGCGGATGAGCGGCCGGCTCGAATCGGGCATGGTCGGGCTCAATCGCGGTTACGTCTCCGACCCCGGTGCCCCGTTCGGCGGGATCAAGCAGTCCGGCCTCGGCCGTGAGGGCGGGAACTCCGGCATCGAGGAGTACCTGGAGCAGAAGTACGTCGCCATCGACAGTACGGGCGTCGTCAGTACGGGCGTCGTCCCGGCGCCGGTCGCCGGGGAACAGCCGTGACCGCGCCGCTCGCCCACCCCACGCCGTTCTCGCTGACGGAGCGGCTCGTCGGCGACCGGGACCAACTGGCCGTCTTCTCCGAGGACTCGGCGATCGAAGGCTGGCTGGCCGCCGAGCGGGCCCTGGCCCGGGCCCAGGCGGAGGCCGGCGTGCTGTCGCCCGCGGAGGCCGAGGCCATCTGCCGTGCGGCCCGTCTTCCGGCCGTCGACCGGGAGGCACTGTGGCGCACGGCGCGCACCGTCGGCTATCCCGTGCTGGGTCTGGTGCGGCAGATCAGCGGCCTGCTGCCGGAGGGGCCCAACGGGCGCGTGCACTACGGCGCGACCACGCAGGACATCATGGACACCGGGCTGGCCCTGCAGATGGCCCGGTCCCTGGCGGCGCTGGACCGGGGCCTGGGCGAGCTCGGCGACGCGCTGGCCGAGCAGGTGACCGAGCACGCCACCACGGTGATGGCGGCGCGCACCCACGGTCAGCAGGCGGTGCCGACCACGTTCGGAGCCACCCTGGCGACGCTGCTGGGCCAGTTCACCCGGCACCGGCGACGGTTGGCCGAGGCCGAGCCGCGTGTCGCCGTGGTCTCGCTGTTCGGCGCCGGCGGAACGGCCGCCGCCCTCGGACCGCAGGCGGCCGCGACGAGGGGCGGCATGGCCCGGCTGCTCGGCCTGCACGACGCCGACACGCCCTGGCACGTGGCCCGGGACGGGGTGGCCGAGTTCGGCTGGCTGTGTTCCCTGGTCACCGCGACCTGCGCCCGCCTCGCCCGCAACGTCGTGGATCTTTCCCGCACCGAAATCGCCGAGGTCCTCGAGCCGGGCGGCGATCACCGGGGCGCGTCCTCGACCATGCCGCAGAAGGCCAACCCGATCACCTCCGAGATCGTCATCGGGCTGACCGGCACCACCGGGGCGCTGGCCTCGGCGCTGCTGCGGATCCAGGAGGCGGGCCACGAACGCGCCGCCGGCGAATGGCAGACCGAGTGGCAGGTCCTGCCGGAACTGGCCGTAGCGGCGGGAACCGCACTGTCGGAGACGACGGCCCTGGTGCGCGGGCTCCGGGTCGACGCCCGGCGCATGCGTGCCAACCTCGACCACGACGGCGGACTGCTCATGGCGGAGTCCCGGATGATCGCGCTGGCCGCCTCGACGGGCCGGGAACGCGCCCACGACCTCGTGCACGAGGCCGCCGCGCGCACCCGGTCGTCCGGCCGGCCCCTGACCGAGACGCTGCGGGAGGTCCTCGTCGACCAGGGCCTCGGCGCTCTGCTGGCAGAGGTGCCCGCCCGGCCGGACGACTATCTGGGACAGGCGCGGCAGACCGCCGAGGCAGCGGTACGGCTCTGGCGGGCGGAGCCCGCCGCGCACACCGAGCCCCTCACTCCCCTGGCGCTCCTCGCGAGCGCGTGAACACCTGGAAAGGGTCAGGGTCCTGCCCCACCGAAGTGGGACAGGACCCTGATCAGGGCCGAAGGCCCTCGTGCACCGTCGGGACGACAGGATTTGAACCTGCGACCCCTTGACCCCCAGTCAAGTGCGCTACCAAGCTGCGCCACGTCCCGGTGGGCGACCCGCGTTCTGCGGTGATCGCGCTGGTCAAGCGTACCCCATCCGGTATGTGGGGCGGCCCACCCCGGGCTCGGACGGATGATCACATCGCGAGACGGTTTTGCGTCCGCCGTCCACGAGGCGTTACCTCGCACGGTGCGAACCGAACGACCCGAACACACCAGCAACGACGTCACCGCCGACCGCAACGCCCGGCGGGCCGTGACCGTCTTCCCGATCCTCGTCCTGGTGGCCGGCGCCCTGGGTCTCCTCCTCCCCGGAAGCTTCAAGGGGTGGGGCGAGTCGGTGCCGTACCTGCTGGGAGTCGTGATGTTCTGCATGGGCATCACCATGACGCCGGAGGACTTCCGCGGGGTGGCCAGGCGTCCGTGGGCGGTGGCCCTGGGACTGGTCGCGCACTACGTCATCATGCCGGGGCTCGGCTGGGCCGTCGCGCACCTGCTCGACCTGCCCCCTCAGCTGGCGGCCGGCGTGATCCTGGTCGGCTGCGCGCCCAGCGGCACGGCGTCCAACGTGGTGACCTACCTGGCCCGCGGGGACGTGGCCCTGTCGGTCTCCGTCGCCACCGTGTCCACGCTGGTCGCCCCGCTGGTGACCCCGCCGCTGACGCTGCTGCTGGCCGGCGAGTACCTCCCGGTGGACGCCGGGTCCATGGTGACCGACATCCTGAAGACGGTGCTGCTGCCGGTGCTGGCCGGTGTCGTCGTGCGGCTGCTCGCCGGGCGGTACGTGCAGCGGGCGCTGCCGGGTCTGCCGTGGCTGTCCGCGCTGACGATCGCCGTGATCGTGGCCGTCGTGGTGGCGGGCAGCGCGGACGCCATCAAGTCGGCCGCCGGGCTCGTCTTCGTCGCCGTGGTGCTGCACAACGGCCTGGGCCTCGCACTCGGTTACGGGGCGGGGCGCCTGGGCAGGCTCGGCGAGCCCGGCAGCCGTGCGATGGCCTTCGAGGTCGGCATGCAGAACTCGGGCCTCGCCGCGTCGCTGGCCACCGCCCACTTCAGCCCGCTGGCGGCGCTCCCGGCCGCGGTCTTCTCGGTCTGGCACAACGTCTCCGGCGCGGTGACGGCCGCGTGGCTGTCCCGTCGGGGGCGGTGACCGGCGGCCGGGCCCGCGCCGCTTCGGAAGCGTTCAGGGGGCCGGGGCAGGCCTGCCCGCGGAGGGGCCGGCGGCGGCCGTACGCAGGGACGCAATGCCGATGAGGACCATGGAGGAGAACCCGGCGAGCGCGAACGCGGTGAAGCCCCAGTCTCCCTTGTCGGCGGCGAGCAGCTGCCCGCCCAGCCAGGGGCCGAAGACCGCGCCGAAGCGGCCCATGCCGGAGGTCCAGCCGACCGCGGTGGCCCGGTTGGCCGGGGTGGAGCCGATGGCTACCGTCGCGTAGATCATGGTCTGGGCGCTGTTGAGGAAGACGCCGGTGAGGAAGACGACCACGAAGGTCAGCACCAGCGGCATGTGGGCGCTCAGCAGGAAGACCCCGGCCGCGGTCAGCGCGAACCAGACCGCCGAGATGCGCGGGGCGCCGAACCGGTCGGAGGCCCGGCCCGCGACCAGCATGCCGACGATGCCGCCGAGGTTGAACAGGACGACGAAGGTCAGCGCGGAGCCCAGTTCGTAGCCCTCGTCGCGCATCAGGGTGGGCAGCCAGGTGGCGACGCCGTAGACGAGGAGGAGTCCGCCGAAGGACGCCAGCCAGTACAGCAGGGTCTGTATCCACTCCCGGCCGCGGAAGAGGCCCGCGAGGTTCTCCCAGCGGGCGGTGGCCGGGCGGTCGGCCGGGGCGGCGGGGAGTTCGACCTCGTGGCGTCCGGCCAGGGTGCGGGCCTCCTCGGCGCGGCCCCGGGCGACGAGGAAGCTCAGTGACTCGGGCAGGAACTTGGCGAGGACCGGGACGAAGAGCAGCGGGACCACGCAGACCCAGAAGGCGGCGCGCCAGCCGAGCGGCTCGACGATCCACAGGGCGACGTAGGCGGAGAGGATGCCGCCGGCGTGGTGGGCGGTCATCAGCAGGCCGATGGTGAGGGCGGCGCGGCCGCGGGGTGCGTAGTCGGAGACCATGCTGATCGCGGTCGGCAGCAGACCGCCGAGGCCGACTCCGGCCAGGGTCCGTCCGAGGCCGAAGAGGGCGACGCCGTTCGCGAGGGCGCAGAGGCCGGAGGCGAGCGAGAAGAGCGTGACGCAGGAGAGCATCAGCTTCCTGCGGCCGATCCGGTCGGCCACCGTCCCTGCCCCCAGCGCGCCGACCAGCATGCCGAAGGTGGCGTAGCTGCCGAGGTCGCCGGCCTGGCCGGAGGTGATGCCGAGGGCCTTCTCCTCGAGCATGTGGGGCAGCACCGAGCCGTAGATGAACATGTCCAGGCCGTCGAAGAGCACGGCCAGCCAGCAGAGGCCGACGACCAGCAGGGCCAGCCTGCTGCCGCGGGCGGACGGCGCGGGTGAGGAGGACATCGTTGTTTCCTCTCGTCCAGAGGGTCCGGAGGCTCGTCCAGGAGGCGATGCCGGGAGGCGGTGCCTGGAGGCGGTGCCCGGCGGGGACGGGTGACGGGGCGACGCTAGAGACCCCCGGCCGCATCGTCAACGCTTTTGTTGACAATCACAGCGACAATTGAGGATCGGCCTGCGGACGAGCGAGGGGTGGGCCGCGCGACGACATGCGCGACCCACCCCTGTGCGGCCCTGTGCGGACGGTGGGAACCCGCCGGAAACCGTCAGTCGACCGGTGGTGTGCCGTGGGTGTGGAAGGACTGGATGGTCTTCAGGCCCCAGGCCTGGCCCTTGGCGCGCTCGGCCTCGGTCCAGGTGACGAGTGGCCAGTCCGGCGCCAGCACCAGCCGGGTCAGCGGGTTGCACAGCTCGATGCGGTTGCCGCCGGGCTCGTAGACGTACAGGAAGAACGTCTGCTGGATGGCGTGCTTGTGCGGTCCCGTCTCGATGAACACGCCGGTGTCGATGGCGAGGTCGGCGGCGCGCAGGATGTCCTCGCGGGTGTCGGTGGCGAACGCGATGTGGTGCAGCCGCCCCGAGGAACCGGTCCAGTCCTCGGTGTAGACGACGTCGTAGGACTTGTTCGTGAAGGTCAGCCAACGGCCCGCGATCCGGCCGGAGTCGAGCCGTATCTGCTCCGTCGGCCTGGCTCCGAGGAGCCCCTCCTGGAACTCGGCGTTGGCCAGTACGTCGGCGGCGAGGAAGTTGACGTGGTCGAGGCGGCGCACGCCCACGCCCCGGTTGGGCTTGGCCTGCGGCTGGTTCTTCAGCGCCGGCCTCAGCTCGTCCGGCGCCCGGTAGTGCTCGCTCTCCCAGTACAGGGCGTGTTCGTGTCCGTCGGGGTCGGCGGTGAGGTAGAGCCTGCCGAGGCCCGGTTCGTCCTCGGCCCACTTTCCGGGCCGCCCGGCCGCCTCCAGGGCCGCCACCCTGCGCGCGAGGGCCTCCTCGCTGGAGGTACGCAGCGCGAGGCGGCCGAGGCCGGGCCGGTCCCGGGCGGTGAGGACCAGGCTGTGGTGTTCGTAGTCGTCGTAGGAGCGCAGGTAGACGGTGCCGCCGTCCCGGCCGCTCACCGTCAGCCCGAGGTAGTCCGTGCAGAAGGCGACGCTCGCGTCCAGGTCGGGGGTGAAGAGCTGGGCGTGGCCGACGTGGGCGATGTCACCGAGCGGCGGGGTCATGGTCGCCTCCGGGGCGGGGTGCGGGGACGGCTGCCGTGGCGGCGGGCCGGGGGAAGACGGTGCCGTCGAAGATCTTGCGCGCGGTGCGTACGACGGCGGTGCGCCGGACCACGGGCGAGCTGGGGTCGACGTCGACGTCGACCTCGAGGAAGCCGGTGGGGTGCTCCACGCGCACCCGGTCGCCGGACTCGGGGAGCAGGGCGATGCCCTCCCCCACCGCGCCGGGCACCCGCAGGCCCGCCGCCACGCTCGCGGCGCCCAGGACGCCGATGGAGGTGTGGCAGCGCACGGGGATGAAGGTGCGGGTGGTGACCGCGCCGCCGTCGCGGGGCGGCGCGAGCAGGGTCAGCTTGGGCACGGTGGTGCCCTCGACGTCGCCGAGGCCCATCAGGTGCCCGGCGGCCAGCCGGATCTCGCGGAGGCGGCCGGCGAGCACGGCGTCCTGCTCCAGTTCGGCGGGCGTCTCGTGGCCGCCGACGCCGAGCGCGGCGGCCGGGACGAGCACGACCGGCATGCCGTTGTCGACGCAGGTCACCTCGGTGCCGGCGACGGTGTCGCGGACGTTGCCCGTGGGCAGCAGCGGGCCGGCGCCCTGCGGGAACTCGATGACGACCGCGGCGGCGGTGCCGGGCACGCCGGATATCGCCGCGTCCCCCGTGTACGCGACGCGCCCGTCCGGGGTGGGGAAGGTGGCGACCGCGAGTTCACCGGTGTTGCGCATGCGGATGCGTACGGAGGTCTCGGCGCCGTCGGCCGGGACGAGTCCGCGTTCGACGGCGAACGGGCCCACCCCGGCGAGGATGTTGCCGCAGTTCTGCCGGTCGGTGACCTCGGGCGCGTCCACGCCGACCTGGAGGAACAGGTAGTCGACGTCCGCCTCCGGGTCGGCGGAGCGGGAGACGACGGCGACTTTGCTGGTCAGCGGGTGCGCGCCGCCCAGGCCGTCGATCTGGCGCGGGTCGGGGCTGCCCATGATCCGCAGGAGCAGGTCGTCGCGGGCACCGGGGTCGGCGGGCAGGTCGCCGGCGAGGAAGTAGGCGCCCTTGGAGGTGCCGCCGCGCATCAGCGTGCAGCGCACCTCCCCGGTGCCGGTCACGACCGCTCCCCTGCGGTGTACTCGTCGTACGACTGGTAGGTGACGCCGAGTTGCGCCAGCTTCTCGCGCAGTCCGTACCGGTCCAGGCCGAGCTGGCCCTCGAGGAAGGCGGCGCGGGTGGCGGCCTCCTTCTGCTCGCGGGCCTCGGACGCCTCGGCGACCTGCCGGGCTTGTTCGCGGGGAACGACCACCACGCCGTCGTCGTCGGCGACGATCACGTCGCCGGGGCGGATCACCCGGCCGTCGACGGCTACCGGCACGTTGACCGAGCCGCCGGTGGCCTTGACCGTGCCCTGCGCGGACACCGCCCTGGACCAGGCGGCGAAGCCCATCTCGCGGAGTTCCTGGGTGTCGCGGATGCCCGTGTTGATGACGATGCCGCGGACGCCGCGCTGCTGGAGCGCGGTGGCGAACAGCTCGCCGAACAGGCCGTCGGTGGACGGGGAGGTGGTCGTGACGACCAGGATGTCGCCCTCGCCGCACTGCTCGACGGCGGCGTGGATCATCAGGTTGTCGCCGGGCCACCCGAGCACCGTGACGGCGGTACCCGCGACCCGTACGCCCTGCTGGACGGGGCGGATCTCCGGCCCGAGCAGGCCGGTGCGGCCCATGGCCTCGCTGACGGTGGCCACGCCGTACGCGGCGAGCGCCTCGACGTCCTCGGCCGCTGCCTTCGGCGGGTTGGTGACGATGACGCCGCTCATGCGAGCTCCTTCGTGATCTGCGGGTAGGGGCGCATGTACGCCTCGGCCATGGTGGTGTGGGCGAGGCCCAGGTTGGGTCCGGCGTTGCGCCTGAGCTGGACGCCGCGGCGCACGGCCAGGTCGGTGTAGTAGTCCCAGAGGTGCTGCTGGGCGGCGAGGCACTCCATGGCCGCGCGCTTGGTCTCCCACACCTCGGTGATGTCGAGCAGCACCTCGGGCCGGAACCCGCTCATCTCGGGCTGGTGCGGTTCGAAGAAGAAGACGGGCGGGGCGCCGATGATCTCGCCCTCGCCGGGGTAGCCGACGGCCTGGGCGAGGACGCGGGCCTGGAGCGCCATGCGGTGGGCGGCCGGGTGGTCGCCGTTGTACGGGTCCTCGGCCGGGTGGGTGAGCACCACGTCGGGCTGGGTGGCGCGGTAGACCTCGACGAGCCGGTCGGTCAGTTCGGCGGTCTCGGTCAGCGGGTAGTCGCCGGCGTCGAAGAAGCGGACCTCGGCCCCGAGGACGGCGGCGGCCTTCTCGGCCTCGTCCCGGCGCAGTGCCTTGACCTCCTCCAGCCGCTTGCCCTCGCGCCAGGCCTTGGCGGACTCGCCGCGCTCGCCGAAAGTCAGGCACGCGAGGGTCACCTTCTCGCCGCGCGAGGCGGCCAGGGCGATGGCACCGCCCGCCCGCCAGACGAAGTCCCCGGCGTGCGCGGTGACGACGAGGGTCGAGCGTGGGACGGCGGCGGGCGCGTTGCCGTGCGTCATGCGTGGAATCTCCTTGGTGGACAGGTGGCGCCCGCCTCGTCGCGCGGGTCAGTCGCGCAGCGCCTCGATCACGCTGGTGAGGTGGGCGCGGACGGCTTCCTCGGCCGCCTGCGGGTCCCTGGCCCCGATCGCCTCGATCATGGCCAGGTGCTCGTTCAGGGACTGCTGCGGACGCCCCGGGCGCAGGGCCAGCTGGAAGCGGTGGCGCACCAGTTGGGCGTTGAGCCGCTCCAGCAGTTCCACGGCCGTGCGCTGGCCGGAGAACTCCCGGATCCTGGTGTGCAGTTCGTGGTTGAGGTCCGAGTAGGTCAGCGGCTCCCCGGCAGCCACCGCCTTGCGCATCGCCGTGCCGAGGTCCTGCAGCCGGGCGACCTGCCCGTCGTCGACCGCCGCGGCGGCCTTGGCCGCGCAGAGCCCTTCGAGGACCAGCCGGCACTCGGTGATGGCGACCGCTTCCTCCACGGTCACCACCCGCACCCGTGAGCCGCGGTTGCGGATGCGCTCGACGAGCCCCTGGGCCTCCAGGTCGATCAGCGCGGCCCGGATGCTGGCCCGGGTCACGCCGAACTGCTCGGCGAGTTCGTTCTCCACCAGCCGCTGCGCGGGGGCCATGTCGCCGCGCAGGATCGCCTGCCGCAGCTGCCCGAGCGCAAGCTGTTTCGCCTGCTCCCCGGTGCCCGGACGGGCCTGGTTCGGCATGGTCGCCCTCCCTGGGTGAGTGCCTGTCGAACGTAAATCTAGCCGGACGAAATTGTCAACAATTTTGTTGGCGACGGCCCTCCGATGAATGGTCCGGGTGAATGGTCCGGGCGGCAAACTTTGTCCTGTCAAAAGGTTGACATGATGCCGTGGCCCGAACAGGGTGGGCTGGACAGATCACGGACCGGTCCGAAGAGGGGCTCTCATGGTCGATGCGCTCGGTGTCGCCGTTGTCGGATTCGGCTGGATGGGCCGGGTGCACACGCAGGCGTACGCCCGCGTCCGGCACCATTACCCGCACCTCGCCCTCCGTCCGGAGCTGGTGACGGTCGCGGAGGAGGTGCCGGGACGGGCCGAGGAGGCCGCCGCGCAGTTCGGTTTCGCCTCGACGACGCGCGACTGGCGCGAGGTGGCCGCCGATCCCCGGGTGGGCGCGGTCAGCATCACCGCGCCCAACTTCCTGCACCGTGAGATCGCCGTGGCGATGGCCGAGGCCGGCAAGCACATCTGGATCGAGAAGCCCGTCGGCCTGAGCGCGGGCGACGCCCGCGCGGTCGCGGACGCGGTGGCCAAGGCCGGCGTCCAGGGCGCGGTCGGCTTCAACTACCGCAACGCGCCCGCCGTCGAGGCGGCCCGCGATCTGATCGCCACCGGTGAGATCGGCACCGTCACGCATGTCCGCATCCGCCTCTTCAGCGACTACGCCGCCCACCCCGAATCCGCTCTGACCTGGCGGTACGAACGTGAACGCGGCGGCAGCGGCGTCCTGGGCGACCTGGCCTCGCACGGCGCCGACCTGGCCCGCTTCCTGCTCGGGGACATCGCCTCGCTCACCGCGGACACGGCGGTCTTCCTGCCCCGGCGGGCCCGCCCCACCACCGCCACGGCAGGCCATTCCCGCGCCACGGGCGGCGAGTTGGGCCCGGTCGAGAACGAGGACTACGTCAACTGCCTCCTGCGCTTCGCCTCCGGCGCCCGCGGTGTCCTGGAGGCCTGCCGGGTCTCGGTCGGCGAGCAGAACAACTACGGTTTCGAGGTGCACGGCACCCGGGGCGCGGTCTCCTGGGACTTCCGCCGGATGAACGAGCTGGGCGTCAGCCGCGGCACGTCGTACCAGGACCAGCCGGTCAGCACGGTGTACGTCGGCCCGGGGCACGGCGAGTTCGCCGCCTTCCAGCCGGGCGCCGCCAACGCCATGGGCTACGACGACCTCAAGGTGGTCGAGGCGCACCGCTTCCTGCGCTCGGTCGCCGAGGGCACCCCGTACGGCGCCACCCTGCCGGACGCCGTGCACAGCGCGGCCGCACTGGACGCGATGGCACGCTCGGCGGAGCGGGGCACCTGGGCCGAGGTCCGGCCGGAGGGGTGAGGGCGCAGCACCCGGCGCAGCACCCGATGCAGCCCCCGGAGGAACGCTCGGAGGAGCACTCCGTGGAGCACCCGGAGGAGCACCGCCCCCCATCCCGGCGCCGTCCGGCGCGACACGTCCCGGGCGCTCGTCGAGCGGCCCCACTCACCAAGGAGCAGAGCACGTATGCGTATCGGAATCCTCGGCCTCGGCCGCATCGGCGCCTTCCACGCCGAGACCCTCTCCGGCGTGGACGCCGTCGGCTCGCTGGTCGTCTCCGACCCGTTCGCGGACGCCGCGCGGGCCGCCGCCGAGCAGTTCGGCGCCGAGATCGCGGACTCCCCGGAGGGGATGCTGGCCGCAGGGGTGGACGGCGTGGTGGTCGCCGCCGCCACCGACGCCCACCCGGACCTGATCGTGGCCGCCGTCGAGGCCGGAGTGCCGGTCTTCTGCGAGAAGCCGGTCGCCCGCACCATGGCCGAGGGCGTGGACGTGCTCAAGGCGGTCGCGGGCCGTGACGTGCCGGTCCAGATCGGCTTCAACCGCCGCTTCGACGCCGGGTTCACCGCCGCGCGGGCGGCGGTGCGGAGCGGCGAGCTGGGCACGCTGCACACCGTACGGGCGACGACGCTGGACCCGGCGCCGCCGCCCGCCGCGTACATCGCCGCCTCCGGGGGCATCTTCCGGGACTGCTCCGTGCACGACTTCGACGTCATCCGCTGGGTGACCGGCCGCGAGGTGCGCGAGGTGTACGCCGTCGGCGGCAACCGGGGCGCCGACTTCATCCGCGAGGCGGGTGACGCGGACACCGCCGGCGCGGTCCTCACCCTGGACGACGGCACGATCGCGGTGGTCTCCAACAGCCGCCACAACGCCCGCGGTTACGACGTCCGCATGGAGATCCACGGCTTCGACGACTCCATCGCCGTCGGACTGGAGGACAAACTGCCGCTGCGCTCCGTCGAGCCCGGCACGGCCTTCCCCGCGGGCACCCCGCACGACTTCTTCATGGACCGCTTCGCGGCCGCCTACCGCGCCGAGCTCACCGCGTTCACCGAGGTCGTGGCGGGCGCCCGGCCCTCGCCCTGCACCATCGAGGACGCGCTGGAGGCGGGCTGGATCGCGGAGGCGTGCACGCTGTCGCTGCACGAGCACCGGCCCGTGACGATCGCGGAGGTACGACGCGGCTGAGCGGGGCGCACCGAGGGGCGGCGGGCTGTGCGGTCAGCCCGCCGGCTCGCTGATGTTCACCATCCAGGGGACGCCGAACCGGTCCCTGCACATGCCGAACACGTCGCCCCACATCTGCTTCTCCAGCGGTACGTCGACCGTGCCGCCGGCGGACAGCTTCTCCCAGTAGCCGCGCAGCTCGGAGGCGTCGTCGCCGCTGAGGCTCACCGAGAAGTTGCTGCCGGTGCTGCGCTCCATGCCGGGCGGGGTGTCGGACGCCATCAGGGTGAAGCCGCCGGAGGTCTCCAGGAGACCGTGCATGATCTTGTCTGTGTACGCGCCGTCGGGCATGCCGGCCGCGCCGAAGGTGTTCAGCGTCAGGGTGCCGCCGAACACCTCCTCGTAGAACTCCATCGCCTGACGGGCGTCGCCGTCGAAGCTGAGGTACGGGTTGAGACGTGAGGTCATGACTGCCTCCCGGAACGGAACGAAGTGCCATTACCGGGAACGCTAGCGCGCGGTACTGACAACGGCCCGCCGAGCGGCGCGCCGGCGGGCCCCGCCCCCGCCGGCGCCGTGGCTCAGGCTCCGCAGGAACGCAGGAACTTCCGGGTGCGCACCGCGATGGGCAGCGGCGTGTCCGGCTCGCAGGGGTACATGTCCTGCTCGACGATGGCGAACAGGTCGACGCCCAGGTCCTGGGCCGCCGTGAGCACCGGGCCCAGCTCCGGCACACCGCCCGGCGGTTCGCACATCACGCCGCGCTGCACGGCCGGGCCGAACGGCACCCCGCCCTCCCGGACCCCGGCGAGGATCTCCGGGTCGACCTGCTTGAGGTGCAGGTAGCCGATGCGCTCGCCGTAGGTCTCGATCAGCTTGACGCTGTCGCCGCCGCAGTAGGCGTAGTGACCGGTGTCCAGGCAGAGGTTCACAAGGTCGGAGTCGGTGGCGTCGAGGAAGCGTTCGACGTGTTCCTCGTTGTCGATGTGGGTGTCGGCGTGCGGGTGTACGACGATGTCCAGGCCGTAGGTGTCCCGCACCTCGCGGCCCAGGCGCTCCATGCCCTCGGTCAGGTGGGTCCACTGCTCGCCGGTCAGCTCCGGCGGCTCCAGGATCTCGGCGGTCTTGTCGTCGCGCCAGAAGGACGGGATGACGACGAGGTGCTTCGCGTCCATGGCCCGGGTGAGGGCGGCGACGCGGCTGACCTGCTCCCAGGTGGCGTCCCACTCGGAGGGACCGCGGTGGAGCCCGCAGAAGATGGTGCCCGCGGAGACCTTGAGACCGCGCCGGGTAACCTCGTCGGTGAGCCGGGCCGGGTCGGTGGGGAGGTAGCCGTAGGGGCCCAGCTCGATCCAGTCGTACCCGGCCTCGGTGACCTCGTCCAGGAACCGTTCCCACGGCACCTGCTGGGGGTCGTCGGGGAACCAGACGCCCCAGGAGTCGGGGGCCGAGCCGACGCGGATGCGATCGAGGGCAGAGGGCATGTCAGGCCTTCCCTTCGGCGGTACCGGATGGTGTGCTGTCGGACTTCTCGGCGCCGGGGGGCTTCCCGGTACCGGCGGGCTTCTCGGGGTCGGTGGTCGTCTCGGGGCCCGTGGACGTCTCCGAATCGGTGATCGTCTCGGGGCCGGTGGCCGTCTCGGGGCCGGCAGTCTCTCCCGCCCCGGCGGCCTCGGCTGCGCCCTCGCTCCTGTCCACGGCGGCGGGCTCGTCCGCGTCGGTCGGCTCCTGCGCGTCGGTCGGCTCCTCCGCGGAGGCGGCCGACGCCGGGCGGGCGGGCGCGTTGACCTCGGGCGTGACCGGCGCGTCGTCCGGGAGCGCGGCCGTGTCGACCCCGCCGACCTGCGCCAGCTCGTGCTTGAGCGCGGCGAGTTCGGCGCCACCCGCCATGTGGTTGGTGAGTTCCTCCAGCGTGATGTCGGCGCGCGGCGCGCTCAGTTCGAGGGTGCCCAGGCGCAGCACACTGAAGTGGTCGCCGACCATGTAGGCGTGGTGCGGGTTGTGGGTGATGAAGACGACGCCGAGTCCGCGTTCGCGGGCCGCGGCGATGTACTTCAGGACCACGCCGGACTGCTTGACGCCGAGCGCGGCGGTGGGCTCGTCCAGGATGAGGACGCGGGCGCCGAAGTAGACGGCGCGGGCGATGGCGACGGACTGGCGCTGGCCGCCGGAGAGGGTGCCGATGGGCTGTTCGAGGTCGTCCAGGACGATGCCCATGTTGCGCAGTTCCTCGTCGGCGGTGCGCTTCATGCGGGCGATGTCGAGGCGGCGGACGGGCCAGGGGCCCTTGGTCATCTCGGAGCCCAGGAAGAAATTCCGCCACACCGGCATCAGCGGGATGGTGGCGAGGTCCTGGTAGACCGTGGCGATGCCGCGGTCCAGGGCGTCGCGCGGGGTGGCGAAGCGCACGGCCTCGCCGTCGACGAGGAACTCTCCCTCGGTGTGCTGGTGCAGCCCCGAAATGATCTTGATGAGGGTGGACTTGCCGGCACCGTTGTCGCCGAGCACGCAGGTCACCCGGCCGGGGCGGACCGCGAGGTCGACACCGTGCAGGGCGCGGATGTTGCCGTAGGCCTTGCCGGCGCCGCGCAGTTCGACGAACGGCCGGTCGTGCTGCTCGGGCGCGGGGTCGGCGAGGACGGCGCCGTGGGTGCCGGTGGTCTTGCTGGTCACTGCGATCACCTCCGGGTCGCGGCGCGGCGGACGTACAGGTTGATGAGGACGGCGCCGAGGAGCATCACACCGAGGAAGGCCTTGAACCAGTCGGGGTTCCAGCCCGCGAAGACGATGCCCTGGTTCACCATGCCGAACATGAAGGCGCCGAACACCGGGCCGACGGCGGAGCCGTAGCCGCCGGTGAGCAGGCAGCCGCCGATCACCGCGGCCGCGATGTAGATGAGCTCCTGGCCCACGCCCTGGCCCGACTGCACGGTGTTGAAGGAGAACAGCTGGTGCATGCCCACGAACCAGGCGCCGAAGCCGACCAGCATGAAGAGCGTGATCTTGGTGAAGGTGACGGGCACGCCGACCGCGCGGGCGGACTCCTTGCTGCCGCCGACGGCGAAGATCCAGTTGCCGTACTTGGTGCGCAGCAGCACCCAGGTGGCGAGGGCGGCGAAGACCAGCCACCACACGACCGTGATCTTCACCTCGACGCCGCCGACGTCGAAGGAGGAGGCGAAGAGGGCCTTGGCCTGGTCGAAGCCGTCCATGTCACTGATGTCGTCGGTGGCGACGTTGCCCGTGACGAGCTTGGTGACGGCGAGGTTGACGCCCTGGAGGATCAGGAAGGTGGCGAGCGTGACCAGGAAGCTCGGCAGGCCGGTCTTCACCAGCACCCAGCCGTTGAAGGCGCCCACGGCGAGGGATACCACGAGGGCGACGATCACGCCCATCCAGGCGTTCAGCGTGAGTTGGTAGCTGAGCATGCCCGCGGTGAGGGCCGAGGTGACCACGGCGACACCCGCCGACAGGTCGAACTCGCCGCCGATCATCAGCAGGGCGACGGGGAGCGCCATGATGCCGATGGTGGACGACTGGTACAGCACCGTCGCCATGGAGCTGCCGTCGCGGACCGTGGGGGCGGCGATCAGGAAGAAGACGAACACCGCGACGGCGCCGAGGAAGACCCCGACCTCGGGCCGGGCGAGCAGCCTGAGCGCCACGGAGCGCTCGCGGGTCCGCCCGTCGGTCTGCCGGGGTCCGGGAGCCGGCGGTGTGGTCACCGCCGGCTCAGCCTGTTGGGTCATGCTCATCACCGGGTGCCCTTCGAGGCGAACTCGGCGACGGCCTTCACGTTGGACTTGTCGACGAAGGCCGGTCCGGTCAGCACCGGCTGCTCACCGCCGCCGCTGTAGTTGCCGTTGTTCTTGTAGAGCCACAGGCCGTCGATCGCGAGGTAGCCCTGGAGGTAGGGCTGCTGGTCGACGGCGAAGGCGATGTCGCCCTTGTCGATGGCGCCGGTCAGCTCCTTGTTGAGGTCGAAGGTGGCGACCTTCGCGTCACTGCCGGACTCGTCCACCGACTGCACGGCCGTCATGGCGAACGGCGCGCCCAGCGTGACGAGGTGGTCGATGTCGGCGTCCTGCTTGAGCTTGGCGGTGATGGTGGACTTCACCGAGGGCATGTCGGTGCCGTCGACGTACAGGTTCTCGATCGAGCCCTCGAAGGTCTTCTTCACGCCGTCGCAGCGCTGGGTGAGGCCGACGTTGCCCTGTTCGTGGAGCACGCAGACCGCGTTCTTCGCGCCGTCCTCGTTGAGCCGCTTGCCGAGCGCCTCGCCGGCCACGGTCTCGTCCTGGCCGAAGAACTCCATCAGGCCGAGCTTCTTCCAGTCCGCCAGACCGGAGTTGAGCCCGACCACGGGTATGCCGGCCTTCTGGGCCTTGCCGAGGACGCTGCGCAGGGCGTCCGGCTTGGCGAGGGTGACGGCGATGCCGTCCACCTTCTGGTCGATCGCGTTCTGCACCAGGTTGGCCTGGTTGCCGGCGCTCGGGTCGGAGGAGTAGACGAGCTTGATGTTGTCCTTGTCGGCGGCGGCCTGGGCGCCCTTGCGGACGATGTCCCAGAAGGTGTCGCCGGCCGCCTGATGGGTGACCAGGGCGACGGTCATGCGCGGGGTGTTCGCCTTGCCCGCGGAGGCACCCGAGTCCCCCTCCTCGTCGGCCTTCTTGCCGCCCGAGCTGCTGGAGCAGCCGGCGAGGGTCAGGGCCGCGGCGGCGGCGAGGGCCACGGCAGGGGCGAATCTGCGGGGGCGGGCGTGCGAAGAGCGGTCCATCTTTTCCTGCACCTCACTGTGCGACTGTGCGACGGGGAAGGCCGTGTGCCAGACCGGAAGAACGGCTGTTGCTGCGCTGGGACCGGATACAAGTCCTTGAGACGCCTGCTGTCAATGCTTTGTCAAGACATCATTTCACTCACAGGTCCGAATGTAAGTACAAAGTATTGACAGCGTCGTCCAGGAGTCATACACCTGGGAGGCGGCAGGCCCCCGCCCAGCCCGAGGAGCGTCGCACATGGCCGAGTCAGTCCAGCATTTCGATCTGATCACGATGGGTCGCATCGGTGTTGATCTCTATCCCTTGCAGACCGGCGTGCCCCTGGGGGAGGTCGAGACCTTCGGCAAGTTCCTCGGTGGTTCGGCCAGCAACGTGGCGGTCGCGGCGGCCCGGCTCGGCCGCGCCTCGGCCGTCGTCACCCGCACGGGCGACGATCCCTTCGCAGCCTATCTGCACACGGCGCTCAAGGAGTTCGGGGTGGACGACCGATGGGTCACCCCGGTCGCCGCGTACCCGACACCCGTGACGTTCTGCGAGATCTTCCCGCCGGACGACTTCCCGCTGTACTTCTACCGCCGCCCCAAGGCACCGGACCTGGAGATCCACCCCGAGGAACTGGACCTCGACGCGATCCGGGCGGCCTCGATCTTCTGGATGACCGGCACCGGGCTCAGCGAGGAGCCGAGCCGCACGGCGACGCTGGCCGCCCTCGCCCACCGCGCGAAGTCCGGCACGACGGTCTTCGACCTCGACTGGCGCCCCATGTTCTGGACCGACCCGGACCAGGCACGCCCGCACTACGCCGAGGCGCTGCGGCACGCGACCGTGGCGGTCGGCAACGTGGCGGAGTGCGAGGTGGCGACGGGCGAGCGCGAACCCCGGGCGTGCGCCGAGGCGTTGCTCGCCGCGGGCGTGGAGCTGGCCGTCGTCAAGCAGGGTCCGAAGGGCGTGCTCGCCGTGCACCGCGACGGCCGGTCGGCCGAGGTGCCGCCGGTCCCGGTCGACGTGGTAAACGGCCTCGGCGCGGGCGACGCGTTCGGCGGCGCCCTGTGTCACGGTCTGCTGTCCGGCTGGGACCTGGAGCGGACCATGCGGTACGCCAACGCGGCCGGCGCCCTCGTCGCCTCCCGTCTCGCCTGTTCCTCCGCGATGCCCACCGGGGCCGAGGTCGACGACCTCCTCGCGCGCACGACTGCCTGAACGGAGCTTTCGTCTTGTCCCCCAGCATCCCCAGCATCGCCGACCTCACCACGGTCAGAGCCCGGCACCCGGAGGCGATCGCCGAGGCCGCCGCCCGACGGGTGCGCCGGCCCCTGATCGGCGACTCCGGCCGCCTGATGATCGTGGCCGCCGACCACCCGGCGCGCGGCTCGCTCGGTGTCGGCGACCGCCGGCTCGCCATGGCCAACCGGGCCGACCTGCTGGAACGCCTGTGCACCGCACTGTCCCGGCCCGGCGTCGACGGAGTGCTCGCCACCGCGGACGTGCTCGAGGACCTGCTGCTGCTCGGGGTGCTGGAGAACAAGGTGGTCATGGGCTCGATGAACCGCGGCGGCCTCGCCGGCGCCGCCTTCGAGATGGACGACCGCTTCACCGGCCACCGCGCCGAGGACATCGAGCGCCTGCGCTTCGACGCGGGCAAACTGCTGCTGCGCATCGACTACGCCGACACGGGCTCGCTGACCACGCTGGAGGCGAGCGCCCGTGCGGTCGACGCGATGGCCGCGCGCGAACTCCCGGTCTTCGTCGAGCCGTTCATCTCCCACCGGGTAGACGGCCGGGTCCGCAACGACCTCTCCGCCGAGGCCGTCACCCGCTCCGTCGCGGTCGCGTCGGGCCTCGGCGGCACGTCCGCCTACACCTGGCTGAAACTGCCCGTCACCCACGACCCGGACGACATGGCCGAGGTCCTGGAGACCTCCACGCTCCCCGCGGTCCTGCTCGGCGGGGACATAGGGGGCTCCCCCGCGGACCAGAACGCCGCCTACGAACGCTGGCGCAAGGCACTGCGGCTGCCCACCGTGCAGGGCATGGTCGTCGGCCGCTCGCTGCTCTACCCGGCCGGGGGCAGCGTGGAGGAGGCCGTGGACACGGCCGTCGGACTGCTGTGACCGGGAAGGGACACGAGCCGTGACCGGTAGACGGACACGGGCTGCGGCCGGGGAACAGACAAGGGCTGCGGCCGGGAACGGACACGACAAGAGGCGCGCAAGGACGCGGAGGAGCAGACGATGACGTACCACCTTCCCGCGGGCGGGGCCGCGGCGGACGGACCGTACGCCGTGGACGTGACGCCCGAGGGCGCCGGCTGGGGCTACAGCAGCCTGCGCGTGGTGAACCTGCCGCCCGGCGGCAGCCACAGTTTCGACAGCGGCGAGAGCGAGTGGATCGTCCTGCCGCTGAGCGGCGGCTGCACGGTCACGGCCGCCGACGACTTCGGCAAGGACACCTTCGAACTCGCCGGACGCGACAGCGTGTTCGCCGGGGTCACCGACTTCGCGTACGTGCCGCGCGAGTCCCGTACGACGGTGACGTCCACCGGCGGCGGCCGGTTCGCCCTGTCCGGGGCCCGCTGCACCCGACGGCTGCCCGCACGGTACGGGCCGGCGTCCTCGGTCCCGGTGGAGCTGCGCGGCACCGGATCCTGCTCGCGGCAGGTCAACAACTTCGGCGCGGCGGGCGTGTTCGAGTGCGACAAGCTCATCGCCGTCGAGGTGCTCACGCCCGGCGGCAACTGGTCCTCCTTCCCACCCCACAAGCACGACGAGCACCGGGCGGGCGAGGAGTCGGTGCTCGAGGAGATCTACTACTTCGAGTTCGCGGACCACGACGGCACCCCCGGCCTGGGCTACCAGCGGGTCTCCCCGTCCGGTCGGGGCCACGGCACCGACGTGCTGGCCGAGGTGCGCGACGGGGACGTCGTGCTGATCCCCGACGGCTGGCACGGCCCGTCGATGGCGGTCCCCGGCCACCACATGTACTACCTCAACGTCATGGCCGGTCCGGAGGCCGAGCGCGCCTGGCTGATCTGCGACCACCCCGACCACGCGTGGATCCGGGACACCTGGTCCGACAGCCCGGTCGACCCCCGACTCCCCCTCTACACCGCACCGGAGAGGTCCGCATGAGCACCGCCGCCACCCGCCGACTGACCACCGCCCAGGCCCTGGTGCGCTTCCTGGCCGCGCAGTACACCGAGCGCGACGGCGTACGACGCCGCCTGATCACCGGCACCTGGGGCATCTTCGGCCACGGCAACGTGGCCGGACTCGGCCAGGCGCTCGTCGAGTACGGCGACGTGATGCCGTTCCACCAGGGCCGCAACGAGCAGGCCATGGTGCACGCGGCCGTCGGCCACGCCCGCCAGCTGGACCGGCTCTCGGCGCAGGCGGTGACGACGTCCATCGGCCCCGGCGCCACCAACCTGGTCACCGGCGCCGCGCTCGCCACCATCAACCGCCTGCCGGTCCTGCTGCTGCCCGGCGACTACTTCGCCTCGCACGCCGCCGACCCGCTGCTCCAGCAACTGGAACACCCGGTCGAGGCCGACGTGTCGGTGAACGACGCCCTGCGGCCCGTCTCCCGCTACTTCGACCGCGTCACCCGCCCCGAGGCCCTCGTCGCCTCCGCGCTGAGGGCCGTACGGGTCCTCACCGACCCGGCGGAGACCGGCGCGGTCACCCTGGCGCTCCCGCAGGACGTGCAGACGGAGGCCCACGACTGGCCCGAGGAGTTCTTCGCCGACCGCGTCTGGCGGGTCCGCCGCCCCGCGCCCGACCCCGACGAACTCACCGAAGCGGTGCGGGCGGTCCGCGCCGCCGAACGCCCGCTGATCGTCGCGGGCGGCGGAGTCCACCACAGCGGGGCCGAGCAGGCCCTGAAGGCACTCGTGGACGCCACCGGCATCCCGGTCGCCTCCACCCAGGCGGGCAAGGGCGCCCTGCGCCACGACCACCCGGCCGACCTCGGCGGGATCGGCCACACCGGCACCGCGGTCAGCGACGACCTCGCCCGCACCGCCGACCTGGTGATCGGCGTCGGCACCCGCTACTCGGACTTCACCACGGCCTCCGGCACCCTCTTCCAGCACCCGGACGTCCGCTTCCTGAACCTCAACATCACCGCCTTCGACGCCCACAAGCTCGCCGCCCGCACCCTGGTCTGCGACGCGCGGGCGGGGCTGGCGGCGCTGACGGAGGCGCTGTCCGGCCACCGCGTGGACGCGGCGTACGAGACGGAGTACCGCGCGGGGAAGGTCCGCCTGGACGAGACGGTCCGGGCGGCCTTCCGGGCCGACGACGACGGCGCGGTGCCGACCCAGACGCAGGTCCTCGGCGCCCTGGACGCGGTGGTCGGCGACGAGGACGTGGTGATCAACGCGGCGGGCTCGCTCCCCGGCGACCTGCACAAGCTGTGGCGGGCCCGGTCCCCGCGCCAGTACCACCTGGAGTACGGCTACTCCTGCATGGGCTACGAGATCCCGGCCGCCCTCGGCGTCCAGCAGGCCGCGCCGGACGCACCGGTGTGGGCCCTGGTCGGCGACGGCACGTATCTGATGAACCCGACGGAGATCGTCACGGCCGTCCAGGAGAAGCTGCCGGTGAAGCTGGTCCTGGTCCAGAACCACGGCTACGCCTCGATCGGCGGCCTGTCCGAGTCGGTGGGCGCCGAACGCTTCGGCACCGACTACCGCCACCGCGCCGCCGACGGCTCCTTCACGGGCGCCCCGCTCCCCGTCGACCTGGCCGCCAACGCGGCCAGCCTCGGCATGGACGTACTGCGCGCCAAGACGGTGCGGGAGCTGCGCGAGGCCCTGGTGACGGCCCGCGCGGCGACCCGCCCGACGTGCGTGTACGTGGAGACGGCACCCGCGTCGGCGGATCTCCCGGCCGAGGCCTGGTGGGACGTGCCGGTGGCCGAGGTGTCGGCCCGCGACGCCGCGACGAACGCCCGGACGGCCTACGAGCGCTCCGTCGCCGACCGCCGCCACCACCTCTGACGTCTCGCGCCCGCCCCACTGCCCGTCGCCTACGCAAGGGAGGTCCGTCCATGGCGAAGACCGGCGGCCCCGCACGTGCCGTGAGCGCCGCCGCGCTCAGCACCCTGGACTTCGCCCTGGACCGGAGCAGTCCGGTGCCGCTCTACTACCAGCTCGCCCAGCAGCTGGAGGCGGCGATCGAGCACGGCGTCCTCGCGCCGGGGAACCTGCTGGGCAACGAGGTGGACCTCTCCGTGCGCCTCGGGCTGTCCCGGCCGACCGTCCGCCAGGCCATCCAGTCGCTCGTCGACAAGGGGCTGCTGGTCCGGCGGCGGGGGGTGGGCACCCAGGTGGTGCACAGCCAGGTCAAGCGCCCGCTGGAGCTGAGCAGCCTCTACGACGACCTGGAGGCGGCCGGGCAGGGCCCCGGCACGCGGGTGATGCGCCACGCGTGCGTCCCGGCACCCGCCGACGCGGCGGCGGCGCTGGGCGTCGCGGAGGACGCCGAGGTCGTCGTCCTGGAACGGGTGCGGCTCACCCACGGCCAGCCGGTGGCGCTGCTGTGCAACTACCTTCCGGCGGGCCTGCTGGAGCTCGACGACGCCCGGCTGGAGTCGACCGGCCTGTACCGGTTGCTGCGCACGTCGGGCATCGTTCTGCACAGCGCCCGCCAGACCGTCGGGGCCCGCACGGCCGGCCGCGAGGAGGCCGCGCGCCTCGACGAACCGGAGGGCGCCGCACTGCTCACCATGCAGCGCACGGCCTACGACGACACGGGCCGGCCGGTCGAGTACGGCACCCACATCTACCGCGCGTCCCGGTACGCGTTCGACTTCCAGCTACTGGTCAGGTCCTGACCACAACCGGTCACTCCCGTCACCCCAGCCACTCGATCGGGTGATTTCACGAGACCCCTCGCAACCGCACAACATCTCCACAAGTCGTACCTGCGAGCGCGCCGGGCGCTCCGTCCGACGCAGGGCTCGGACGGCCGTCGACGGGAAAACGACTCTGTGGCAATCACCACCGGCACCACCGGCACGAAGCGGCGCAACGCCGTGCTGGGCCTGTACGACAGCCCGCTGCACAGGGACTGGGCGTTCTGGATGACGTCCGGCTGGGGTGTCCTCACCGGCCTGGCCATCGGCACGAGCGACGAGCCGAGGACGATGCCCGCGTGGCTCGACACATCACTCGCCGCCCTGACGTTCGCCGGCCTCTTCGGGGTGCTTCCGAGCTGGATCCGGCTGCTGTTCCGACGATGGCGGGCGCGCAGACGCCGCCGCGCACGGCAGGCCTCGGTCGGGACTCACGCCGGTGCGGCCTCCAGCGCCCCCAGGCCGCCCGAGCAGCCCTTCCTGCCGCCGCCCCGGTCCCCGGGCCCGGGTCAGGCACCGCCGGCGGACGGCTCGGGCGGAACCCGGGCGAGGGGCGCGACTGCGGGCGGCGCCGAGGACACGACGCTCTCCGTCTCCACGGTCCTGGCCCGCGCCCGGAGCACCATGCCTCACCCCGTGGCCCGCGCCGTCCGCACGCTGCAGCAGGCGCATTCCAGCAAGGGGCAGTACGAGGCGGTCCTCGACGCGGCCGAAACCCTGGCGATCTGCGTCAGTGTCACATCGGCCGCACTGCTGCGGAAGTACGGTGAGAGCTCAGCGCCGGGGGCCGGGGCGGCCCTGCACCATGTGTCGCTGCTCCGCGGTGCCCTGCTCGGCAGGGACGCCACCTTCGGCACCTGGACCAACTGGCTGCAGGAGGTCAGCCACCTTGCGAACAGCCACCCCACGACGCTGCCGACCGAGCTGGGGCCGCTGAGCGGCGACTCGCACGGTCCTCTTCTGGTCGAACACCTCAACGCCCTGCGCGCGGAGCGGAATCGGGCGGCGCACGGGGACAGACCTCAGAGCACGGGCGAGTCCGCGCTGCGGGTCCGCGAGATGAGGCCTCACCTCGAGCAGGCGCTGGTGAAGGCGGGATTCCTCACCCGGACACCCTGGCTGCTCACCGTCACGTCCTCGTACCGGCCGGCGACACGCACCTTCGACGTGGAAGCACGTGACGCGACGGGCGACCACCCCGACTTCGAACGCCGGAAGTTCAACTGGGCCGAACCCGTGGCCACCAACGTGTTCCACGTGCTGGACGCGGGCGTCCCGGTCATGCTGACGCCCTTCGTGGCCAGCCGGTTCTGTCCGCAGTGCGGGCAGGACGAGGTCTGTTACGCCGTGTGGGCCGACAAGGCCGACGGGCCGGCGAAACTCAAGAGCTTCGCACGGGGCCACACCCTCCACGCAGCCGACCTCGGCGACGAGATCCGCTCGCTTCCCGCCTCCGGACGGGGAACCGGGTGAAACACCGGCAGCCGGAACTGGAGGTTCCGGCGCCCCCGGGGTGCGGACCCCGGCGGTGCGGGACGTGGCGCCCGGTGTGACGGCGGACGGGCCGGTACCGGAACTCGCCGGGGAGGTCCACGCGTTGCGCCGCGGGCCGGGGCCCGGGAAGGGCACCGTCCCGTCCACCACCATGCGGCGACCCGGTGAGCCGTCGGTCGCCCGTCGGCGCTGCCTCCGCACCCGCGCCCCTCGGGCCGCGACACCGCCCGGAGGCGCCGGGCCCGGGGCCCGCTTATGGTGATCGGGTGGCGCCGACCACGGGTCCGCGACGGGCGCCCGGGAGGCATCGATGCAGGTCAAGCTGGAGACGTGGCCTTCGGTCCGGCGCTGCGCGGTCACCGGGGTGCTCGGCCTGACCCTGCTGGGCACGGGGCTGCCCGGCGCCGGACCGTCCCCCGCCGGCGCGAGCGAGACCGACCCCGGCCGCCTCAGCCGGTTCTACGACCAGAAGGTCGCATGGTCGACCTGCGAGGGCCGGGAGATGCCGGAGGACCTCCAGTGCGGCAAGGTCACCGTCCCCCTCGACTACGCGCACCCCGGGGGCAGGACCCTGGACGTCGCCCTGGCCCGCTACCGCGCGACGGGCGACTCGCAGGGCTCGGTGCTGCTGAACTTCGGCGGTCCCGGCGGCTCGGGCATCAACGAACTGGCGGCCGGCGGCAAGGAGTTCATGCATCTCACCAACGGCTACGACGTGGTGACCTTCGATCCCCGCGGCGTGGGCCGGTCCTCCCCGGTGACCTGCGGCCCGGCCAGCCTGAAGATCATGGAGGCGACCGACTCGGACGAGGGGATCGCCGACCCGGCGGACGTGCTGAAGCGGCTGCGGGACGCGGCCGCCGAGTGCGCGAAGTACTCCGGACCGGTGCTGCCGCACATAGGCACGGTGGACGCCGCACGCGACATGGAGGTGATGCGCCGGGCCCTCGGCGAGGACCGGCTCGACTACCTCGGCTTCTCCTACGGGACCCGGCTGGGCGCGGTGTACGCCGCCCAGTTCCCGGACAGCGTCGGCCGGATGGTGCTGGACGGTGTGGACACGCTGACCGAGTCGCTCACCGAGCAGGGACTGGCCGGCGCCCGCGGGCAGCAGACGGCGCTGGAGAACTTCCTCGACTGGTGTGCGCGGGACGTGGCCTGCCCGTTCGGCCGGGACACCAGGGACGCCCGGGACCAGGTGGTGCGGCTCGTCGCCTCGCTGGACTCCGAGCCGGTGCCGTCGGCGTTCGGGGAGCCCTTCACCGGCCAGGACCTGGTCGGTGCCGTCGGTCAGGCGCTCTACAGCCGGGAGCTGTGGCCCTCGCTGGAGCACGCGCTGGCCCAGCTGGTCGAGAACGGGGACCCGAGCGCTCTGCAGGGCTTCTCCCTGGGCGGTGTGACCTTCCCCGTGCGTGAGCGGTTGCGCGCGGCCGACCGGGGGGACGGGGGCGCGGGCCTCACGGCAGAGGAGGACGTCCCGATGGACAACCTCCCGGCCGCCCTGATGGCTGTCAACTGCGCCGACGACCCGGACCGTCCCGGCGCGAAGGAGATCACCGGGTCCCTGGAGCGGCTGCGCGCCCGCTACCGGGAGGCGTCGCCGGTCTTCGGGCGCTACCGGCTCACCCAGGTCCTCATGTGCTACGGGCGCCCCAGGGGAACGGACTACATCCGTGACGAGGTGAAGAACCTCGACACCGCGAAGATGCTGCTCGTCGGCACCCGGGGCGACCCCGCGACGCCGTACCGCTGGACCACGGAGACGGCGAAGCGGCTCGGTTCCCCGGCCGTGGTCCTCGACAACCGCGGCGAGGGCCACACCGGTTACGCCTCCTCCGGCTGCGTGCACCGCAAGGTCGACGACTTCCTGCTCTACGGGTCCCTGCCGCCCGACGGCAGTTCGTGCGGGCCCGACGACTCCGGGAGCGAGTCCGGCTGAGCGGGCACGAACCGGCCCGGGCGGGAGCGAGTCCGACTGAGCGCGAAACGCCCCGAATGCCCCGTACGCCCTTCCGGCCTATCGTGTCGGCATGGAGCACGATCTGAGTCCCGCCGCCCTCGCCGGACTGCGGCGCCCCCGCCCCTACCCGGCCGTGTCCGTACTGGCGCCCACGCACCGCCGCGAACCGGAGGGCGCCCAGGACCGGATCCGGCTGCGCACCATGGTCGCCGAGGCCAAGAAGCGCCTGGAGGAGGACCCGGCGGTCGGCCGGGAGCGGCGCGCGGAGGTGTCCCGGGAACTCGACCGGGCCCTCACCGAGGTGGATCCGGCGCATACCGAGGACGGTCTGGCGATCTTCGCCGCTCCCGGTGAGCACCAGGTCTGGACCCTCTCGCGTGCCGTCCCGGAACGAGTGGTCCTCTCGGACACCTTCCTCACCCGCGGCCTCGTCGCCGCGCAGGCCGCCGAGCGGCCGTTCTGGGTGCTGTCGGTGGCCGCCGACCGCGCCAGGCTGTGGAGCGGCGGCGCCGGCCGGGTCGTCGAGGAGCACGCCGGCGGCTTCCCGATGGACCGGCCGGCGGAGGACTTCGACCCGGAGCGGCAGGAACGGATCGGTGACGCGCCGAGCACCTTCCGGGACGAGGGCACCCGCAGGTTCCTGCGCGACGCCGGCGCCGCGATGGGCGGGGTCCTGCGCGCCCGGCCGCGCCCGCTGTACGTCACCGGCCCCGAGCCCGCGCTGTCCCTGTTCGAAGAGGCGGGCACCCTGGCGCGGGACGCGGTGCCGGTCCCGCACGGCGGCCTGGCGCACGGCACCGCCGAGGACGTCCGGCGGGCGATGCGGCCGGTGCTCGACGCCGAGGCGCGCAGGTCCGTCGAGGCGGTGGCGAGGGAACTCGACGCGGCCCGCGGGCGCAAGGACTTCGCGGCCGGCGTCGACGAGCTGTGGGAGAGCGCCCGTACGGGCCGTGTCCGGTTGCTGGCCGTGGAGGAGAACTTCCGGGTGACGATGCGCGACGACGGCGAGCACCTGATCCCGGCGGACGACGGCGACCTCGACGCCCGGGAGGACGTCGTGGACGAGATCGTCGAGCAGTGTCTGGAGACCGGCGCCGAGGTCCGCTTCGTCCCGGACGGCGCCCTCGGGGACGCGGACGGCATCGCGGGAGTGCTGCGCTACTGACGGCCCGGGCCCGCCCGCCGCGAGGCCCCGCCCCGCTATTGACGACCACGCTCGACGACCGCGTTCTACGACCACGCTTGACGACCATGAAACCCTGATCGCCGGACAGGCACCCGCCGTCGGCGGGTGCGCGGCGGGTGGGGAAGGAGCATGCGGAACGTGAGCGGACTTCTGGGTGTGGCGGTCCTGGGCGCGGGACACATGGGCGCCGACCACGTACGACGCCTCGACCGGGTGGTGAGCGGCGCCAGGGTCGCCGCGGTCGCGGATCCCGACCCCGAGCGCGCCAAGGAGGCCGTGGGCGGGATCGACGGGGTCACCGTGCACACGGAGACCGAGGCCGCCCTGGACGCCCCGGGCGTCGACGCCGTCCTGATCGCCTCGCCCGGCGAGGCGCACGAACAGGCCCTGCTCGCGGCCTTCGCCCGGGGACTGCCGGTGCTGTGCGAGAAGCCGATGGTGCCGGACGCCGCGGGTGCGCTGCGCGTGGTGGAGGCGGAGGCGCGGCTGGGCCGGCGGCTGGCGCAGATCGGTTTCATGCGGCGGTACGACGCCGAGTACCGGCGGCTGAAGGACCTGCTGGACGGCGGTCGGCTGGGCCGGCCCCTGATGCTGCACTGCGTGCACCGCAACGTCTCCTCCCCGCCGCATTTCACCTCCGCGATGCTGGTCACCAGCTCCGTCTCGCACGAGATCGACGCGGCGCGCTGGCTGCTCGGCCAGGAACTGACCGCGGTGACCGTGCTGCGGCCGCGGCCGTCGGCGGCTGCCCCCGAGGGGCTGCTCGATCCGCAGCTCGTGCTCTTCGAGTCCGAGGGCGGCGCCGTGGTGGACGTGGAGATCTTCGTCAACTGCGGCTTCGGCTACGAAGTGCGCTGCGAGGCCGTCTGCGAGGCGGGCAGCGCCCGGATCGGCCAGGCGCACACCATGGTGGTGACGGCGGCGGGCGACGCCCGGGAGGAGGTGCCGCAGGACTACCTGGTGCGGTTCGCCGACGCGTACGACCGCGAGGTGCAGACCTGGGTCGACGCCACCCGCCGGGGGCGGGTCACCGGTCCGGGCACCTGGGACGGGTACGCGGCCGCCGCGGTGGCCGAGGCCGGGGTGCGGGCACTGGAGACGGGCGCACGCACTCCCGTCGAGCTGGCGCCCCGCCCGTCCCGCCGCGAGCCCTGAGCCGGGGGAACGCGGACCCTGAGGGAACACGGGTCCACCGAACGCCGGGGCGACGACGGCAGGGAGCACCCTCCTCCATCAACTCTCGTAGGGTTCCTACGACTTGCCGGTCCGGACACGTACGCCGACCGCGTACAGGAGTCACTCCGGGGAGACGCTGGCATATGCCGCGAGCACCACCGTATCGTGTCTTGCCAAATCCCTTACGGGGCGTGGCGGGCTGTGCAACAGTCGTAACGGTCCTTCCGCCGGCCCCGGCTCCTTCTCGGTCGTACCCTCTGCACATCGGAGTGCGTCATGTCGTCCCCTCTCTCCGCGGACCACCCCGCCGCACAGCCGCCGGGACGCGGCTCCGTCGAGTCCCTCATATCGCAGACGCGGCGGCTGCGGGGCGACGTGGACGCGGTGCGCCGGGACAGCCAGGGCGCCGGGACCGATGCACAGGGGCGCTGGCAGCGCGCGCTGTACGACCTGGCACTGCACCAACTCACCGACCTCGACGCCCACTTGGCACAGCTGAGGGACGGCCCGGCCCCGTCACCGCGCCCGGGTTCGCTGCTCAGCCGGGTCGGCAGCGCCGAGTGGAACCTGCTGACGGACGAGGCCGACTGGTCCGCCGAGCTCTTCGCGATCCTCGGCCGCGACCGGGGGTCCGTCCCCCTCAGCCTCGACGAACTCCCGTCCCTGGTGCTGGCCGAGGACCGCCCGATGCTGACCGCGATGGTCACGGACTGTCTCGTGGACGGCCGCCCCATCGACGGGGAGTTCCGCGTCGTCCACCCCGGGGGCACGGTACGCACCGTGCACATGATGGGCGAGCCCGTCCTCGACACCGACGGCAGCACCGCTTCGATGTGGGCGGTCCTGCGGGACGTCAGCGAACTGCGGCGCTGCCGGCGGGCGGTGAGCGAGTCCCGTGACTCCCTGCACCGCCCGCCACCGCAGACGGACCTCGGGGCACGGGACCCGGACACCACGGGAGAAGCCGCACCACCCCCCTGGCACGGCCTCCTGCGGTTTCCGCACGAGGGACGGCCCGGCCTCGACCTGGCCGCCGCCTACCTGCCTGCCGCCGCGTCCCCCGCCCACGCCCGCCGGCACGGCGCCTGGTACGACGCCTGCCCGCTGGCCGACGGCGAGGAGACCCTGCTCGCCACGGGCCGTCTCCCCGGATCCGGTGCGGCCGGAGGGCCCGCGGTGCTGATCGGCGCCTTGCGCGGCCTGGCCGCAGCGGGCAGCCGGCCCGGGCAGTTCCCGGGCCGGATCACCGGATTCCTCGAGCACACCGCCCTGGACCCGGTGTGCGACGCCGTGTACTGCGGTTACCGGCCCGGCACCCGCGCCCTGAGCTGGGCCCGCACCGGAGACCCGGTCCCGCCCCTGCTGTTCCGCGGCGGGACCGGGCACAGGCTGTCCGGGCACGACGAGGCAACCCTGGAGCCCGGCGACCTGCTGCTCCTGCACACCGGCGCACCGGCACCGCCAGCTGTGGCGCACCTCCTCTCCCTGGCCCTCCGCCTGTCCCGGGCGGGCTCGGCGCAGGACGGCGCGCGGATCGTGGCCCGGGAACTCGCCGACTCCGCCACGGAACGGACGGATGCCTGCGTGCTGCTGGCCCGGGTGACCTCCTGAGCGGCGACGCGATCCGCGCCGTGCCCTACACCGGCGCCGCTCCGCCCCTCCCCCCGCCCTTGGACGGCTTCCCCATGGCCCCCTTGGTTCCCTTCATTCCCTTGGGCAGCGCCAGTTCGATCTCCTCGCGCAGCTCCTGGATCCTCGGGTAGCCGGCGTACTGGGCGGTGAGCCGGTACATCTGGCGCAGCCGGTCCCAGGTCCGCTGGGAGGAGTTGGACCCCATCGACACCAGGGCCAGGCGGGCGTACCGGTCCGCCTGTTCGGGGTCGTCGGCGATGAAGCAGGCGGAGGCCATCGACAGGTAGTCGAAGATCTTCGACCGCTGCCGGCCGTCGATCCTGAGGGCCAGGGCCTTGTCCGCGTAGTGCTGGGCGTGCGCGGCGGCCCCCGGTTCGAACTCGGCGAGCGTCCGGTAGGCCAGGGCCTGCATGCCGTACAGGTCCTCCTCCTTGAACGTCTGCATCCAGTCCGGGGGCGGTGCGTCCGCCTTGTCGGAGACGAAGAGGTCCTCGGCCTGTCCCAGCGTGCGGCGCATCGCCTGGCCCTTGCCCATGGAGGCCTCGGCCCAGGCCTCGACGGTGTACAGCATGGCCCTGGTGCGCGGCAGTACCTGCTCGCCCGAGCCGGACTGGGCGAGTTTCATGAGGTCCAGCGCCTCGTCGGGCCGGCCCAGGTGGACCATCTGGCGGGCGGCGCGGGAGAGCGCCTCCCCCGCCCGGGGCCGGTCGCCGCCCTCGCGTGCGGCGTGCGCGGCGATGACGAAGTACTTCTGGGCCGTGGGCTCCAGGCCGACGTCGTGCGACATCCAGCCCGCGAGGACGGCGAGGTTGGCTGCGACGCCCCACAGGCGCCGCTGGAGATGGGGTGGGTGGTGGTAGGCGAGCATGCCGCCCACCTCGTTGAGCTGGCCCACGACCGCCTTGCGCTGGAGCCCGCCGCCACGGGCGGCGTCCCAGGCGCGGAACACCTCGACCGAGCGCTCCAGTTCCTCCACTTCCTGCGACCCGATGGGGGCGGCCTCGTAGCGGTCGAACCCGGCGGGGTCGGCGTGCAGGGGGTGGTGGAGGTCGGGGGCGTCGGCCGCGAGGGCCGGGTCGGTGTGCAGCCAGTCGTACATGGCACTGCTGAGTGCGGAGCCCGCGGCGAGCGCGGCGCCCGCGCCCACCAAGCCGCGTCGGTTGAGCATGAGGTCCATTCCCGTGAATTCGGTGAGGACCGCCGCAGTCCGCTCGGGCGCCCACGGCACTCCGTCGGGATGCTCCTCGCTCCCGCCGTGTGGCCGCTTCCCCGCACGCCCGTGCCGGACCAGACCGAGGTCCTCGATGGTCACGACACGGCCGAGACGCTCGGTGAACAGGGCTGCCAGCACCCGCGGCACGGGGTCGCGCGGGATCTCTCCCATGTCGATCCACCGCCGCACCCGCGAGGTGTCGGTCGCCAGCTGGGGGTGGCCCATGGCCGCCGCCTGCCGGTTGACCAGCCTCGCGAGTTCGCCCTTGGACCAGCCGGCCAGGCCGAACAGGTCCGACAGACGGGTGTTGGGTTCTCCGCTCACGTCAAGCCCCCAGGTTCTCGGCTGAGTTGACAGTAGCCCCGTGCGGGTTGCCGGGCGACTATTCGCCACCGTTCGCCAGGGTGCGCCACATGGTGTGCCACGGGCGGGCGGGTGTCAGGTAGGAATGCGCCACCCCGACCCGGTCGCCGCGGGGGTACTCCCCAGGGTGTCTTCCGACGGCCGGTCGGGAGGCGCCACGGCTCGGAAGGCGGCCCTCTCCGTACTACGGACGGCAGGGCGCCGGTCTTCACGGCAGGCACAGCAGGCACACGAAGGGATCTGTCTCGCCCATGTACGCAGCATCGTCCTCCGTGTCCGCCCCGCAGCGCTCACTGCACCCCCGCCCGGCGGCGGGCGGCGGCCCCTATCTCGCCCCCGCGCGTCCGGCGGCCCCGGTGCTCGGGGCGGGCAGGGCGCGGCGCGGCACGGGACCCGGCACGCAGCCGCTCAGCGGAAGAATCGACCTGTCCGGCCCCCAGGGGGCCCAACTGCGCACGGCGATCGCCTCCGTGCACCGCATCTGCCCCGAGTTCTCCCCCGTACAGGTACTGCGCCGCAGCGGACGCTCCGTGCTCCTGGTCGGTACGACGGGGCGCAGCACGGCGGTCGCCAAGTGTTTACTGGACCACTCCCCCGCGTGGTCGGAGCGGATCCGGCACGAGATAGGGGCATACCGCTCGTTCGTCCGGCAGCGCCCTCCGGTGCGGGTGCCGAGGCTGATCGCGGCGGATCCGGACAACGGCACACTGGTGATCGAGCGGATGCCGGGGCGGGTGGCGGCGTTGCAGCGCCACCCCTTGGAGACTCCCCCCAGGGCGGACATCAGGGCGGCGCTGGGCGCGGTGTGCCGGCTGAACGCCTGGCGGCCGCCGGCCGGGGCGTTCGACGCCCCGCTGGACTACGCGGCGCGGATCTCGCGGTACCACGAGCTGGGGCTGTTCACCGACCGGGACCTGGGCGACCTGCAGAAGCTGCTGCACGGCATCGCCCACGCGGGCGGCCGGCAGGGCATGGGGCAGTTCTGCCACGGTGACGCCCTGCTCTCCAACGTCCTCATGTCCCCGGCCGGTCCCGTGCTGGTGGACTGGGAGCACGCGGGCTGGTATCTCCCGGGATACGACCTGGCGACGCTCTGGGCGGTGCTCGGCGACGCCCCCGTGGCCCGCCGTCAGATCAGCCAGATCGCCCAGTCGACGGGCACGGCGGCGCGCGACGCCTTCCTGGTGAACCTGATGCTCGTGCTGACCCGGGAGATCCGCACCTACGAGACGGCCGTGCAGCGCACCCTGCACGACACGGTCGCGGCGCCGGCGGTGCCGCTCCCGCCCGGCGCCACGCCGACCGGCGAGGAGCAGCGGCTGCTGCTGCGCCGTCTGCACGACGACTGCCAGACGGCCCGCAAGGCGGTCCGGGCGGCGGTCGGCACGCGCTGACCCGCAGTGCGGAGGTCCGCGGTGTGCCCTTCGGGGCGCACCGCGGACTTTTCGCTCTCCCGGTAGGTGTACGGGCCATTGGTGTACGCCACTGACGCCGCGCAGGCCCGGGGGCCGCCGCCGCGAAACTCGCCGAACCCCTCGTTGACATGGGAAATCGCCGTGCTGACGGCATGATTGACGGATCGTCCGACCGCCGGGTACCACTGATCCACCCCCGGCCCGCACGCCCCGCCATGCCCGACCGTCACAGGAGGCCGCCTTGCGAGGATCCCCCGCCGTGCCCGCCCTGGCCACCGCCGCGCTGCTGCTGCCGCTGCTCGGCGCGGCCCCGTCCGCCGCCGAGTCCGCTGACGCGCCCGCCCCCGACCGTCTCCAGCGGGCCTTCGCCACCGCGGCGGCCGAGTACCACGTGCCGCAGAGCGTCCTGCTGGGCGTCTCATACCTCCAGTCCCGCTGGGACGCGCACGGCGGCGCGCCGAGCGTGACCGGCGGCTACGGCCCGCTGCACCTCACCGACGCCCGTACGGCCCTGGCCGGGGCCGCGCACCACGGCGCGGGCGGCGAGGATCCGCGCGGCGACGACGCCCGCGCCCCGCTCCGTCCGACGGCGGCCCCGGCGCCGCCCGCCGACCTGCCCGACCGGCTGACCACGCTGCCGAGGGCCGCCGAACTGACCGGCCTGAGCCCCGAGGCCCTGCGTACCGACCCGTCGGCGAACGTCTCGGGGGGTGCCGCGCTGCTGGCCGCCGCCCAGCGGGAACTGGGCGAGCCGCTCAGCGAGGACCCGGCCGACTGGTACGGGGCGGTGGCCCGGTTCTCGGGCGCCGAGGACTCCGCGACGGCGGCGGCCTACGCCGACGAGGTGTACGACGTCATCCGCACGGGCGAACGGCGCACCACGGACGCCGGTCAGCGGGTCGCCCTGGCCGCCCGCCCGGGCCTGGCGCCCGACGTCGCGCAGCTCGGCGGCACGGGCCTGCGCACCGCCTCCGCCGCCGGTACGGAGTGCCCCGAGTCGGTGTCGTGCGAGTGGGTCCCGGCGCCGTACGAGGAGTTCGGCGACGGCGACTACGGCAACCACGACCTGGGCGGCCGGCCCGCCTCGCAGCGCATCCGGTACATCGTCGTGCATGACACGGAGGGCACCTGGAACGGCGTCCTCAACATGGTGCAGGACCCCGCCTACGTCTCCTGGAACTACACGCTCCGCTCCACCGACGGCCACATCGCCCAGCACGTGAAGGCGAAGGACGTGGCCTGGCACGCGGGCAACTGGTACGTCAACGCGAACTCGGTCGGGCTGGAGCACGAGGGCTTCCTGGCGGACCCGGACGCCTGGTACACGGAGGCGATGTACCGGTCGTCGGCGCGGCTGGTGAAGTACCTGGCGGCGAAGTACGACATCCCGCTGGACCGGCAGCACGTCCTCGGCCACGACAACGTCCCCGGCGCCACCGCGGAGACGATCCCGGGCATGCACACCGACCCGGGCCCCTACTGGGACTGGAGGCACTACTTCCAGCTGCTCGGCCGCCCCTTCGAGCCGACCGCGGGCAAGGACTCCGGCCTGGTGACGATCCGCCCCGACTACGCCGCCAACCGCCCCGGGTACACCGGCTGCGAGACGGCGGGCGAGCCCTGTGCGGCGCACGGCTCCAGCGCGGTGCGGCTGTACTCCGACCACGACGTGAACGCGCCCCTGATCAAGGACGCCGGCCTCGGCACCGCACCCACGACGGGCGTCAACGACCTGTCCTCACGGGTCTCCACGGGCCAGCAGTACGCGGTGGCCGACCGGTGGGGGGACTGGACGGCCATCTGGTACCTGGGGCAGAAGGCGTGGTTCCACAGTCCCGCGAAGGAGCCGGCGGCGGTCCCCGCCTCGGGCCGGGTGGTCACGCCGAGGAAGGGCCTGGACAGCGTCCCCGTGTACGGCCGCGCGTACCCGGAGAAGGCGGCCTACCCCGCGGACGTGCCCGCCCAGACGGTGTCGGCGCTGCCCTACACCCTGTCCGCGGGGCAGAAGTACGTGGTGGGTGAGAAGGTGCCGGGCGAGTACTACTACGCGGTCACCTTCGACGAGGCCGGGCACCGGGTCGTGACCGGCGAGGACCAGTACTACGAGATCCAGTACGGTCACCGCGTCGCGTACGTGCGCGCCGCCGACGTCACGCTCTCGACCGTGCGGTAGCCGCCGCCTCAGCCCTGCTGGAAAAGCTCCGCCGGGAGCGGCTTCAGCAGGGCGTACAGGTCGTCGGTGATGGGGCGGTCCCAGGCGGCGATGGTGACCAGGACGCCGTCGCTGCGGTCGAACTGCACGCAGGAGATCCGGCCCTCGGAGAGCTTGAGGCGCCGTACGACGAGCAGGTTGTCACCCTGCATCACCGGGACGTCCTCGGCGCCGACGACCGTGACCTCCTCGTCGTTCTCCAGCGCGAGGAGCAGCTGGCCCACCTCGAAGGGGATCTCGCCCTCGGGCACCTCGCGCGCCGGGGAACCTTCCGGCAGATTGCCGATGATCATCGCGGGGCCGCGGCCGCCGAACAGGTCGTAGCGCAGGAAGACGCCCTGGCAGCTGCCGTCGGGCGCGGGCAGCAGGCCGGCGCCCAGATTGCCGGGCCAGTCGCCCGGATCCATGGCCAGAACGTCGAAGTCGGGCCCGGCGGGCGTTGCGCTGCGGCGGCGGAGGAACGACATGCGGCCATGGTACGTGGCCGGGCCCCGCGGACGGTGTGCGGGCGGGGCCCCTGACGGGCTGCCCGGCCCGCCGGTGCGTCCGTGGCGGCGGGCCGCCCTCGCCCGTCACCGCGAAAGGGACCGCCCCACTCCCGACAGGGGTGCGGCCGGGCGCTGCTCGGTGAACCGGCGCCCGCAGCGCGGCGGGTGGCAGGCCCGCGAGGGCTCCCGGCCGGGCCCCGGCGCGGCAGGCGGATCACCCGCTGCCCGGGGGCGGCGGCCGGGTCGGCCGGTGCACCGTGCGCGGGCACGCGAGCGCAGGTTCCGCTCCGGCCCTCCCCCTGCCCTCGCCCTCACTCCGCGGGCGGAGCGGGGGGCACCACCGCGACCGGGGCCACGGCGTGGAGGAGGACGGCGTGGGTGACGGAGCCCATCATGCGGGCGGGGGCCAGCAGGCGCCGCCGGTGGCGGCCGACGACGACCAGGTCGGCGTCGCGGGAGGCCGCGACCAGGTTTCCGGCGGCGTCGCCGGGCACGACGTGTGTCTCGGCCCGGACGCCGGGATGGCGTCCGCGGCAGGGGGCGAGGAAACCGTCGGCCAGGACCCGGGTCTCGCTCTCGACGGAGACCTCGTCGATCACCGCGGGCATCACCTGACCCGCCGCGGCCCAGGTCTGCACCGGCCACGGGTAGGCGGCGACCACCTGGAGGCGGGCGTCGCGCAGGGCGGCCTCCTCGAAGGCGAAGGACAGCGCGGCTTCGTCGGGGCTGTCGACGTGCAGGCCCACGACGACCCGCGGGCCGGGCTCCTCGGGTGCCTCGCCGTGGACCTCGCGCCCGGGGCGGGGCACCACGACGACCGGGCACTCCGCGTCGCGGGCGGCGGCCAGACCGTTGGAACCGAGCAGCAGACTGGCGAAGCCGCCGCGCCCGCGGGAGCCGAGCACCAGGGACTGGGCGTCGCGGCCCAGTTCCGGCAGCACCGCCGCCGGCACCCCCTCCATGCCGACGTACTCCGTGGCGACCGCGTAGGCCCTGCCCTGCAGGTGGTCGCGGGCCTGGTCGAGGACCGGGTCCTCGCCGGTGTCCGGCGGACCCGCGACCAGTACGTCGGCCTGGGCCCAGGCGGCGTACTGGCGCACGTGCACCACCCGCAGGGGTGCCTCGCGCCGGTGTGCGGCCTCCAGCGCCCAGTCCAGGGCGCGCAGGCTGTCGTCGGAACCGTCGACCGCCGCGATGACCGGCAGGGTGCTCATGGGTGCCTCACCTCCGGAGTACGGCCTTCCCCCCGGCGACGGACGGGACACCCCCGGTTCGGCCGGTCGGCGGACCCCGCCCGGTGGCTCAGGTGAGGTCGAACTCCCCTTCCCGGGCCCCCGACACGAACGCGCCCCACTCCGCCGGGGTGAAGATCAGTGACGGGCTCTGCGGACTGCCGCTGTTGCGCATGGCGATGAACCCCTCGACGAAGGCGATCTGGACATCGCCCAGGCCCCGGCTGCTGGACTGCCACTGCGCGTTGCTGAGGTCCAGCTCCGGCTTGTCCCAGCCCATGAGCGGGCGCTGGTGGGTGGTGCTCTCGGCCACGTCCGTGCTCCTCCCGGTCTCGTCGTCCGCGGCCAGCCTAGCGATCGTCCCGGAGCGCCGACAGGCCGTGCGAGGGGTGCCTTCGCACGAGATGCGGGACCGGCCGGCCGGGCACGGCCGCTCCGACGCGGTACCCAAAGCCTGTCCGACGGTCTCTAGGCCCCGGTGAAGCGGTCGCGGAGCTCGCGCTTGAGGATCTTGCCGCTGGCGTTGCGCGGCAGGTCGTCCACGAACCGGACCCGTTTGGGCGCCTTGAAGGCGGCGAGTTTCTCCCGGACGTGGGCGATCAGTTGGTCCTCGGTGACCTGGCCGCGCGGGACGACGACGGCCGTGACGGCCTCGATCCACCGCTCGTCGGGCAGGCCGATCACCGCCGCCTCGGCGACGGCGTCGTGGGTGTAGAGGGCGTCCTCGACCTGGCGGGAGGCGACCAGCACACCGCCGGAGTTGATGACGTCCTTCACGCGGTCGACGATCGTGTAGTAGCCGTCCGCGTCCCGGACGGCGAGGTCGCCGGAGCGGAACCAGCCGTCGCGGAAGGCGGCCTCGGTCTCCTCGGGACTGTCCCAGTAGCCGTCGCACAACTGCGGTGAGCGGTAGACGACTTCGCCGGGTGTGCCGTCGGGCACGTCCTTGCCCTCCTCGTCGACCACACGGGCGTCGACGAACAGCACGGGCCGGCCGCAGGAGTCCATGCGGCCCTCGTGCTCGTCCGGTCCCAGGACCGCGGCGAGGGGGCCGATCTCGCTCTGGCCGAAACAGTTGTAGAAGGCGAGGTCCGGCAGGCGGGCGCGCAGCCGCTCCAGGACGGGCACCGGCATGATCGACGCGCCGTAGTAGGCCTTGCGCAGGCCGGTCAGGTCGCGGGTGGCGAAGTCGGCGCGGTTCGCGAGGCCGATCCACACCGTCGGCGGGGCGAACAGGCTGTCCGCGCGGCCCGCTTCGATCAGGTCGAAGAGCCGGTCGCCGTCCGGTGCGTCCAGGACGATGTTGGTGGCACCGACGGCGAGGTAGGGCAGCAGGAAGACGTGCATCTGCGCGGAGTGGTAGAGCGGCAGCGCGTGCACGGGGCGGTCGCCCGCGCCGAGGTCGAGGGCGGTGATGGCGCTCAGGTACTCGTGCACCAGCGCCCGGTGGGTCATCATCGCCCCCTTGGGCAGGGCGGTGGTGCCCGAGGTGTACAGGAGCTGCACCAGGTCCTCGGCGGCGGGCTCGGGCCCGTCGTGCGGCGACGCGGAGGCGAGGCGGGCGAGGAGCGAGTCGCCGGTGTCGCGCAGGGGCAGGGCGCGGACCTCGCCGGGGAGCCGGCCGGCGAGGCCGGGGTCGGTGAGGACCAGGCTGCTGCCGGACTGGCGGACGATGTGGGCGAGGTCGTCGCCGTCGAGGTTCTGGTTGACGGGGACGTGCACCAGGCCCGCGCGGGCACAGGCCAGGAAGGCGATCAGGTAGGCGTCGGAGTTGTGGCCGTAGGCGCCGACCCGGTCGCCCGGGGACAGCCCCTCGGCCAGCAGGACGCTCGCCGCGCGGGAGACCGCGGCGTCGAGTTCCCCGTACGTCCAGGTGCGGTCGCGGTACTCCACCGCGACGCGGGCCGGAGTGCGCCGGGCGCTGCGCCGCAGCACCCCGTCGACGGTACTGCCGTGTCCGTGTCCGTGTCCGGGCGTCATGCCGGGATCCTCGGCGAGTCGCCGGGGACGGGTCAACCCGTGTGCACCCGCTCCGCCGCACCCCGGCACCCGCTTCCGGACGGGCGGGGCGCACGGGCCGACCCGGCGTCGGCCGGTGGCGGCTTCTGCCGGCTAGCCGTTGAAGACGGCCTTCTGTACTTCGTTCGGGCCGTCGAAGCTGTTCTCCTTCAGGCCGTCGAGCCGGCTCACGACCTTGTCGCCGGCCTTGTTCTTGCGGGCGCAGTCGACGAGCGACTTCTTGTCCGCCGGGTAGTCCATGCCGTTGAGGGCCTTCTGCAGGTCGATGGGGCTGAGGTCCGCCATGACGGGCTCCTTCGTCGTGTTCCCGCGCCGATGTCACGGGCGGAATATCCGTCATGTCGCGGTACCCCGCCCCGTTCCGTGCATGCGCCCGTCAGCCCGCGGCTCCTTCCAGCACCGCAGCCGCCGCGTTGTGCCCGGGTACGCCGCTGACCCCTCCCCCGCGCACGGCGCCCGCGCCGCACAGCAGGACGTTCGCCTGCCCGGTCTCCACGCCCCAGCGGCCGGTGCCCTCCTGGGCGTGGGGCCAGGACAGCTCCCGGTGGAAGATGTTGCCGCCGGGCAGCCGCAGGTCGTGCTCCAGGTCGAGCGGCGACCTGGCCTCGATGCAGGGCCGTCCGTCGGCGTCGGCCGCCAGGCAGTCCGCGAGGGGCTCGGCGAGGTGGGCGTCGAGCTGGGCGAGCGTCGACTCCAGGAGTTGTTCGCGGACGGCCTCGTTGTTCCCGGCGAAGAGGCGGGCGGGGGTGTGCAGCCCGAACAGGGTGAGCGTGTGCATGCCCTTCGCGGCCGGGTCGGGGCCGAGGACGGTGGGGTCGGTCAGCGAGTGGCAGTAGATCTCGGAGGGCGGGACGGCGGGCAGTGAGCCGGCGGCCGCCCGGGCGTGCGCGGCGGCGAGCTGCTCGTACCCCTCGGCGATGTGGAAGGTCCCGGCGAAGGCCTCGCGCGGGTCGGCCGCGGGGTCGCGGAGCGCCGGGAGCCGGGTCAGCAGCATGTTGACCTTGAGCTGGGCGCCCTCGGCGGGCGGGGGCGGCGCCTGTCCGGTGAGGTGCGCCAGTTCCCGTGGTGAGGCGTTCACCAGGACGTGGCGTGCGGCGGTGACGTGCTCGCCGTCCGCCGACCGGTGGGTGACCTCGGCCGTGTGCCCGTCGGCGTCGATCCGCACCGCCTCGTGTCCGGTGGCGAGCGTGGCACCGGCGGCGCGCGCCGCGTCGGCCAGGGCGTCGGTGAGGGCGCCCATGCCGCCGACGGGCACGTCCCAGGCACCGGTGCCGCCGCCGATCACGTGGTAGAGGAAGCAGCGGTTCTGGCTCAGCGAGGGGTCGTGGGCGTCCGCGAAGGTGCCGATCAGGGCGTCGGTGAGGGCGACTCCGCGGACCGTGTCGTCGGCGAAGTGCCGCTCGATCGCGAGGCCGACCGGTTCCTCGAACAGCGCCCGCCAGGCGGCCTCGTCGCCGACCCTGCGGCGCAGTTCGTCCCGGGTGGGGAGGGGTTCGGTGAGGGTGGGGAAGACCTGCCGGGCCACGTGGCCGGTCATCGCGTAGAAGCGCTGCCAGGCCTCGTACTCCCGGTCGGATCCGGTGAGCCGGGCGAACGAGTCGCGGGTGCGCCGTTCGCCCCCGCCGACGAGGAGTCCGGTGGGGCGCCCGTCGCGCTCGACGGGCGTGTACGAGGAAACGGTGCGCCCGCGCACCCGGAAGCGGAGCCCCAGGTCCCGCACGATCTTCCCGGGCAGCAGGCTGACCAGGTACGAGTACCGGGACAGCCGTGCGTCGACGCCGGCGAACGGCCGCGTGGACACGGCCGCTCCACCGGTGTGGTCCAGCCGTTCCAGAACCAGCACGGAGCGGCCGGCGCGGGCCAGGTAGGCGGCGGCGACCAGACCGTTGTGGCCGCCGCCGACGACGACGGCGTCGTAGCTGCGGGCGGTGCGGGGCGGGGGCGTCATGGCTCTTGGTAACACGGGCCGCCCGGACGCGGCCAGGGCGCGATCAGCGCGCCGCGGCCGTTCGGCTCCGTGTCCCGGCCCCTCGGTACAGCGCCGCGGCCTCGCCGGCCCGGCCGAGCTGTGCCAGGCAGTGGGCCTCGTCGTCGCGGGCGGTGCGGGTGTCGGGGTGGTCGGGACCCAGGACCCGTTCGCGGGCCGCGGTGACCAGGCGGTACTCGGTGAGCGCGGCGGCCCAGCGGCCGAGCCGGCACAGGCCGACGGCGACCTCGCGCCTGCTGACCAGGGTGTCCGGGTGCTCGGCGCCGAGCACGCGGGCGCGGATCGCGGACACCTCGCCGGCCTCGGCCAGGGCCTCTGTCCAGCGGCCGAGCCGGCCGAGGCTGACGCCCCGTCCGTGCCGGGCGCGCAGCGTCTGCGGGTGTTCCGGGCCCTGGAGCCGGGTGCGGTCGGCGACCAGTTCCTCGTACACGGTCAGCGCCTGGGCGCTGCGGCCCAGGCGGCCCAGGCCGATGCCGACCTCGTGGCGGGCGGCGAGCGTGTCGGCGTGGTCGGGGCCCAGGGTCCTGGTCCTGGCCTCGGCGACCTCCCGGTGGGTCGCGAGGGCCTCCTGCCGGCGACCGAGCCGGCCCAGCTCGTGGGCCACCTGGCAGCGGGTGGCGAGGGTGTCGGGGTGCTCGGGGCCGAGTACCCGGGCGCGGGCCGCGGCCACCTCGCGGGCCGTGCGGTGGGCGTCCTCGACCCGGCCGAGGCGACCGAGGCTGGAGGCGAGGTTGTGGCGGCAGCGCAGGGTGTCCGGGTGCTCGGGGCCCATGGTGCGCTCGCGGGCGGCCAGGACCGACGTGTACACCTGGTGGGCGTCGGCGTGCCGGCCGAGCCGGCCCAGGGCGTAGGCCATCTCCTGGCGGACGGCGAGGGTGTCGGGGTGGTCGGCGCCCAGCGTCCTGGTCCGGGCCTCGGCGACGCGTGTGTGGGCGCGCAGCGCGTCGGCGGCGTGGCCGGTGCGGCCGAGGGCGAAGGCGGCCTCGTAGCGGCTGGCGAGCGTGTCGGGATGCTCGGGGCCGAGCAGGCGCTCGCGTTCGGCGGCCACCGCCCGGTGCATGTCCGCGGCCTCCGCCCAGCGGCCGAGCCGCCCCAGGCCCAGAGCCGCGGCGTGCCGTGCGGCCAGGGCGGCGAGGGTCCCGGGCGCCGGACCGGTCCGCGCTCCGGCGGGCAGCGCGGCGCCCCGGCCGCCCGGCGGGGTGCCCGGGTCCGCGGGGGTGGAGCGCGCTCCGGTGCCGGACGGGTCGTGGCCGGTGGCCGTGGCCTGCGTCCAGGACGGCGACGCGGCCCGGCCCGCGGCCGGCCGGGGCGTCCCCTGCCGGTCCCCTGGCCGGCCGGCCGCCCGGACCGGGGCCTGCGCCTGCGCGGTACGGCCAGCGGTGATCCGGCGGCCCAGCTCACGGGCGTCGTCCGGACGCAGCTCGGGCCGCTTGGCCAGCAGGTCCAGGATGATCCGGTCCAGGTACCCGGGCAGTGCGGGCCGGTGGGTGCGGGGCGGTTCGGGCTCGGTGTCGCGGTGGCCGACCAGGATCGCCCAGGCGTCGTGGAGGTCGAAGGGCGGGACGCCGGTGGCGATCTCGTACAGCACGCAGCCCAGCGAGTACAGGTCGCTGCGCGGGCCGACCTCGTCGCCGCCGATCTGTTCCGGCGACATGTAGTGCGGGGTGCCCATGGCGATGCCGGTTCCGGTCAGCCGGGTGGTGAACCCGACGTCGTGACCGAGCCGCGCGATGCCGAAGTCGCAGATCTTGACGGTGCCGTCGGCGAGCCGCACAAGGTTCGCCGGCTTCAGGTCGCGGTGCACGATGCCCTGGTCGTGGGTGTAGGCGAGCGCGGAGGCGACCTGCTCGGCGATGTCGACGACCTCGGGCACCGGCAGCGGGTGGTGCCTGTTGTCCTCCAGCCGCCGGCTCAGGTCGCGCCCCTCCAGCAGCTCCATGACCAGGAACAGCACGCCGTCCCATTCGCCGAAGTCGTGGACGACGGTCACCCCCCGGTGCTGGAGGGCGGCGGCCACCCGGGCCTCGCGCCGGAACCTCTCCCGCAGGACGCGGGTGAGGGCGTGGTCGTGCGGTGCGCCCAGCGGTTTGAGGCACTTGACTGCGACGCGCCGGCCCAGTGACTCGTCCCTGGCCCGCCACACCTCGCCGGTGCCGCCGCGCCCGATCCGCTCCAGCAGTCGGTACCGGCCCTGGATCAGCGTGCTGTCCCCCATCGCGCTGCCCGCCCCCGTAGCAGTCCGCACTCCCCCTGGCCGGTCCAGTATGGCGGCTCCCGGCCCGGGTTTGTACGGTGCCGGGCGCGCGGCCGGTCCGGGCCGCGCCACGGCGCGCGGGAGGTGTCCGGGCGCCTGCCGCCGCCGCGGACCTGCGGGAACGTCCCGCCGATGACGCCTTGTGGCGTGCGGCCGGCCGGCGAGGCCGGCGACCGGGGGTGCGGTTTTGCCGTAGAGCCGGTGCGCGTACGGCGGTAGCGGGCCGTACGCAGGACGGACCATCCACCGTCCCAGCGGTGCGCGCACCGGAACCCTCGGGGAGAGGCGGGGGCGGGCGGCACGGGAGTCGTTCTCGTCCCGATCGCACGACGGGGCCCCGGAAGAGGCTCAGCGCAGGGTGGCGAGGAACTCTCCGCAGGCGCGGGCGCAGTCGCGGCAGGCCCGGGCGCTCTCCTCGGCGCCGGGCTGCTCGTCGAACGCGTGGGCGCTCTCCAGGCACACCTGCCGGCACCACTCCAGCTGGACGCGGATGGCGGCCTCGTCCACCTGGTTCTGTTCGGACAGCACCCGGCAGGTCGCGTCGCAGACCTCCGCGCACATGATGCCCCGTCGGCGGACGAGTTCCTGGTTCTCGGTTCCGTCCGGGTCCACGAGGCTCGCCCGCAGCGCGCAGGCCCTGGCGCACTCGGTGCACGCCTGTGCGCACGCGAAGCGGTCCTCGAGGAAGCGGAACAGCTCCTGCTGGGAAGTCGTCGTCGATGTCACACCGGGCGGGTTGCCGCCGAGAGCGGCACCAAACCGCCGGCCCCGGCACGCCCAGCGGGTTGGGACCCGTTTCCGCGGACGGGCCGGAGGGCACCCGTGGACTCTTCCCGAACGCCCATGTGAACCCAGGTGGGCGATGATCCCGACGAGACACGGAGGTGCACTGACATGCCGGGACGACAGGAGCTGCCGTCGACCCTGGAACGCTCGCCCCGCGAGGCCCAGCGCACGTGGATCAAGGCCCACGACTCGGCCGTGGAGGAGTACGGCGAGGGCGAGCGGGCCCACCGGGTGGCGTACGGCGCGCTGAAGCACAAGTACGAGAAGGTCGGCGACCACTGGGAGCGCAAGGAGGGCGGCCGCAAGGGTCCCTCCGACCCGCAGTCCGGACGGCCCCGGCAGCAGGGCGGGCGCAGCGGCGAGGGCGTCGACGAGAAGGCCTCGAAGGAGCACCTGTACGGCGTCGCCCGGCGTCTCGGGGTGGAGGGCCGCTCGCGGATGTCGAAGGCGGACCTGCTCGCGGCCGTCCGCAAGGCCAACCGTTCCCAGACACGGCAGTCGCGGCAGTCGCGGTCGTCGTAGCGGACGGCGGGACAGGTTGGTGAGGTGGACCGGGGGTACCCGCGCTCCATGAACATCGCATGGATGGACCTGGCCGCGGGCTCCGGCGGAGCCGCCGTCTGGCTGATCGTGGCCGCTGTCGTCGTGGTGGCCGTGCTGATCGGCGCGTTCGCCTTCGGCAGTCGGCAGAAGCGGCGGGAGTCCCCGCCGCCGCGTCCGGAGGACCAGCCGCACCTGCCCGACGACGGGCCCGTCCAGGAGGTGCGGGAGCGGCGCGAGCCCGCCGAGATGCCGAAGAGCGACGAACGGACACTGCCGCACGACCTCGGGCACCAGGGCAGCCGCACCGCCTCCGGGCAGGAACGGCCCCGTTGGGACGAGGGCAGCAGCGGTTCGTTCGGCAGCGGCGGACCGGGCGGGCGCTGACCCGTCCGCAGCCGGGGAGCCCCGCGATCAGGGAGGCCCGAGGACGCCGTACCAGGAAGAAGAACGCCGTACGCGCAGAAGCCGTACAGGAAGAAGTGGCCGTACAGGAAGAAGTGAGAGCCATGTCCGACGCCGAGCGCGACGGCCTGCCCCTGCCCGACTACGACCATCTGCCGATCGGCGGGCTGGAGAGCCGGATCCGGTCGCTGGGCGCGCGGGAGGTGGAGGACCTGCTCGCCTACGAGCGCACGCACGCCGACCGGGTGCCCGCCACGGAGGTGCTGACGGCCCGGCTGGACCAGCTGCGGTCCGGAGCCGACCCTTCCGGGGGCGACCCCGGTGCCGTACGTCCCGAGCAGGGCCGGGGCCGTACGGGTTCCCCCGTGTCCCCCGCGACCTCCCCGCAGCCGTTCTCCCCGCCGCCGCACGGGACGCCGGACCAGTGGGGCAAGCCCAAGGGTGACCGTACGTAACGCGTAGTTTCCGGCACGGGCCCGGGGGAACCCATGCGCCGTGCTGTTGCAGAGGAGAAGGGCCCGCGCGGGTGCGCGGGCCCGCCACGCGGCCGAACACACCGTCAACTGGGCCGACGGGCGGCTCCCCGTCTCCGAGGGCGGCGGGCTGCTGCGCAAGAGCTTCCCCGAGCACTGGTCGTTCCTCCTGGGCGAGATCGCCCTGTACAGCTTTGTCGTACTGCTCCTGACGGGTGTCTGGCTGACGCTGTTCTTCAAGCCCTCGATGACGGAGGTCGTCTACGACGGCTCGTACGAGCCCCTGCTCGGGGTGAGCATGTCGGAGGCGTACCGCTCGACGCTGGACATCAGTTTCGACGTGCGCGGCGGGCTGCTGATCCGGCAACTGCACCACTGGGCGGCCCTGGTGTTCCTGTCGGCCATCGGGGTGCATCTGCTGCGGATCTTCTTCACGGGGGCGTTCCGCCGGCCGCGTGAGGTCAACTGGCTCATCGGGGTCACGCTGTTCGTGCTGGCGCTGGCCGAGGGCTTCGCCGGCTACTCGCTCCCCGACGACCTGCTGTCCGGGACGGGGCTGCGCATCGCACAGGGGATCATGCTGTCCATTCCGGTGGTGGGGACGTACGTCAGCATGTTCGTGTTCGGCGGGGAGTATCCCGGCCACGACCTGGTCCCGCGGCTGTACTCGCTGCACATCCTGCTGGTTCCCGGACTGCTGCTCGCGCTGGTGACCGTCCATCTGATCCTGGTCTTCTACCTGAAGCACACCCAGTGGGCGGGGCGCGGCCGCACCAACCGCAACGCCGTGGGCAAGCCGCTGTTCCCGCAGTTCATGACGAACTCGACCGGCCTGTTCTTCATGGTTTTCGGTGTGCTGACGGTGCTCGCGGCGGTGGCCCAGATCAACCCGATCTGGGCGTACGGCCCCTACCGGCCCGACGTCGTCTCCTCCGGGTCGCAGCCGGACTGGTACGTCGGCTTCCTGGAGGGTTCGCTCCGGCTGATGCCGCCCTTCGAGACGGCGGTGGCCGGTCACACCGTCATGTGGAACGTCCTGGTGCCCGCGGTCCTGCTGCCGGGCGCGCTGTTCGCGGTGCTGTACGCCTACCCGTTCTTCGAGCGGTGGGTGACGGGCGACCACGAGGAGTACCACCTGTGCGACCGGCCCCGGGACAAGCCGGTGCGCACCGGGCTGGGCGTGGCGGCGATCTGCTTCTACGGGGTGCTGCTGCTGGCCGGCGGCAACGACATCCTCGCCCACACCTTCCATGTCTCGCTGAACCTGCTCACCTGGGTCTTCCGGGTCTCCCTGGTGCTGCTGCCGCCGCTGTCGTTCATGGTGACCAAGCGGGTCTGCCTGGCCCTGCAGGAACGCGAGCGCGAACAGCTGGCCGAGGGCGAGGAGACGGGCGAGGTCCGGCAGACGCTGGCGGGCGGATACGTCGAGGAGCACGCGCCCCTGGACGCCGGGGAACGGTACGTGCTGCGGTCGCGCAACGAGCCGGAGCCGCTGGCCCCGGTGCCCGCCCGGGACGGAGCCGGGGACCGGGCCGTGGACGCCGGGGGCGCCCCGCAGGTCGGGCGGCTGCGGGCGACGCTCAGCGAGTGGTACTACGGCGACCGGGTCGACGCGGAGGACGCGGGGCCGGAGTCGTCCCCGGGTGTGCGCCCGGGCCCGGACCCGGGCGCGCCGGAGCGCTGATCGCCCCGTCCGGCGTACTGGAAGACGAGGCCGGAGACGGCCGTGGCGAGGACGCCGAAGCCGATCAGGGCCAGCCACAGGCCGTAGACGATGCCGAGGGCGAGGACGAGGGCGCCGAGGGCGATCGTGATCGGCCAGGGGCTGTGCGGCGGGAAGAACTCCAGCGGCCCGGCGGCGTCCTGGACCTCGGCGTCCCCGCGGTCCTGCGCGCGCGGTCCGCGCCTGCGGTGCTGCACGCGCAGGAAGAAGGCGATGAGCGAGGCCATCAGGAAGGCGAGGGTCAGGGCGGCGGTGCCGGCGGGTTCGGCGGACCACCAGCCGTAGCCGGACGCGGTGAGGGCGAAGAAGACGGCCACACCGGTGAACAGACGGGCTTCGGTCCTCACTGCACATGCCTCTGATCGTGTCGGCTGACGTCCGGATGGTGCAGGTCGAACGCCGGGGACTCGGAACGGACCCGCGGCAGCGACGTGAAGTTGTGCCGCGGGGGCGGACAGGTGGTGGTCCATTCGAGGGAGCGTCCGTAGCCCCAGGGGTCGTCGTGCTCGACCCTGCTGCCGTACTGGCGGGTGCGCCACACGTTGTAGAGGAACGGCAGGGTGGACAGGCCGAGGAGGAAGGCACCGATGGAGCTGACGGTGTTCAGCGCGGTGAAGCCGTCCGCGGCGAGGTAGTCGGCGTAGCGGCGGGGCATGCCCTGCTCGCCGAGCCAGTGCTGGACGAGGAAGGTGGTCTGGAAGCCGACGAACAGCGTCCAGAAGTGGATCTTCCCGAGGCGTTCGCCGAGCAGTTTGCCGGTGAACTTCGGCCACCAGAAGTAGAAGCCGGCGAACATCGCGAAGACGACGGTGCCGAACAGCACGTAGTGCAGGTGGGCGACGATGAAGTACGAGTCCGTGAGGTGGAAGTCGAGCGGCGGGGAGGCGATGAGGACGCCGCTCATGCCGCCCAGCAGGAACGTCACCAGGAAGCCGCACGACCACAGCATGGGCGTCTCGAAGGACAGGGAGCCGCGCATCATCGTGCCGATCCAGTTGAAGAACTTCACCCCGGTCGGCACCGCGATGAGGAACGACATGAGGGAGAAGAACGGCAGCAGCACGGCCCCGGTGGCGAACATGTGGTGGGCCCACACCACCGCGGACAGCATGGTGATCGCGATGGTGGCGCCGACGAGGCTCACGTAGCCGAAGATGGGCTTGCGGCTGAAGACCGGGATGATCTCGGAGACGATGCCGAAGAACGGCAGCGCGACGATGTACACCTCGGGATGGCCGAAGAACCAGAACAGGTGCTGCCACAGCAGCGCCCCGCCGTTCGCGGCGTCGAAGACGTGCGCCCCGAACTTCCGGTCGGCCTCCAGCGCGAGCAGCGCCGCGGTGAGCACGGGGAAGGCGGGGAGCACCAGGATCGACGTGAACAGCACGTTCCACGTGAAGATCGGCATCCGGAACATCGTCATGCCGGGGGCGCGCAGGCACAGGATGGTGGTGATGAAATTGACCGCGCCGAGTGTGGTCGACAGACCGGTCAGCACCAGGCCCATGGTCCACAGGTCCCCGCCGGCACCGGGGCTGAACACCGCGCTGTTCAGGGGCGCGTAGGCGAACCAGCCGAAGGCGGCCGCTCCCCCGGGTGTCAGGAACCCGGCCACCACCATCAGTCCGCCGAACAGGTACAGCCAGTACGAGAGCGCGTTCAGCCGCGGGAACGCCACGTCGGGGGCGCCGATCTGCAGCGGCATGACGGCGTTGGCGAAGCCCGCGAACAGCGGCGTCGCGAACAGCAGCATCATGATCGTGCCGTGCACGGTGAAGAGCTGGTTGTACTGCTCGGTGCTGAACAGCTGGAGCCCCGGGCGGGCCAGTTCACTGCGCATCAGCAGCGCGAGGACGCCGCCGAAGAGGAAGAAGCCGAACGACGTCGTCATGTACAGGTTGCCGATCACCTTGTGATCGGCCGTCGTCGCCCATCTCGCCAGCGCCCGCCCGAGAGTCCGGTTCGTCCGCTGTCGCGCCGGTGCCCGACGCGGCGCCCCGGTACTCCTGTCCACCGCCATGCGGCGGAGGGTACCCAGGGCCCCTCACCTCAGTCGCGGGCCACGCCGTGGCGGGCCGGCGGGCCACCCGGTGCGCCGAGCCGGACCGGGCCCGCCGCCGGGCCCGGGTCGCCGGGGCGGGTCACGGGGGCGCGTCACCGGGGCGGCTCACCATCCGAGGTGCCGCAGTCCGGGTTCTTGCAGGTGCCCCGGCGCCAGACCGGGACGTAGATGCCCAGTGACTTGTGCCGGGTGACCTGTGCGGGGACGAGGTGGCCGCAGGTCGGGCAGATGTCCCTGTACTGCGGGTCGACCCGCTGCGGCACGGTCCGTATCGGCTTCTTCTGCTGCCTGTGACTGCTCATGGCTCTCACGTCCAGGCCTGGAGCGGACTTTAAGAGTGCTTTACAGTGCTTTACCCGCGCTTTGCGTTTTCATGCCCGGGCGGGTCCGCGGCTTCTCCGTCGGGGTCCGCCGCCCCCTCGGCGGTGCCGGCGGGGCGGCGCAGGCTGAGGACCACCGAGGCCGCGAGGACCACCACGATGAAGGCCAGGCTCACCAGGGACGGGATCTCCGGCACGGACGTGCTGACCGTCTTGTGGGTCGCCTGCAGGACGAGCTTGACGCCGATGAATCCGAGGATCACCGCCAGCCCCGTGCTCAGGTAGTGGAAGCGGTCCAGCAGCCCCGACAGCATGAAGTACAGGGCCCGCAGGCCGAGGATGGCGAAGGCGTTGCTGGTGTAGACGATGAAGGTGTCGTCGCTGACGGCGAGCACGGCGGGCACGCTGTCCACGGCGAAGACCAGGTCGGCCGCCTCGATGGCGGCGACGACGGCGAGCAGCGGCGTCGCCACGTGCTTGCCCGCCTCCTTGACGAAGAACCTGGGGCCCGCGTAGGTGTCCCGCACCGGGACGACCCTGCGCAGCAGGCGGACGGCCAGGCTGCGCCCCGGGTCAAAGCTGTCGTCCTCGCCCTTGAGGATCTTGTACACGCTGTAGAAGAGAACCGCCGCGAAGGCGAACAGGACGGCCGTGAACCGGTTGACCACCGCCACGCCCGCGGCGAGGAAGAGACCGCGGAACACCAGGGCGCCGATGACGCCGAAGAAGAGGACCCGGTGCTGGTAGGCGCGCGGCACCTTGAAGTAGGCGAAGATCAGGGCGAAGACGAACAGGTTGTCGACCGAGAGGCTCTTCTCCAGCAACCACGCGGTGGTGTACTCCGTCCCCGCCGTGGAGCCGAGGACGAGGAAGACGACCGCGCCGAAGACGAGGGCCAGGCCGACCCACAGGCCGCTCCAGGCGGCGGCCTCCTTGAAGCCGATGACATGGGCGCCGCGGTGGGCGAGCAGGTCGACCGCCAGCGACACGACGACGGTGGCGGCGAAGGCGATCCAGAGCCAGAAGGGCACGTCCAACATGGAAACCTCGCAGTGACCCCTGAGGGCTCGGCGGTCGTCAGTCGGTCGTCGGTCGTCGGTCAGGGGGCCCGGCGCAGCCCTTCCGGTGTCGCGCGGTTGGCCCGGGCCGCGTCGGCGAGGGCCTGGGCCGCCGCCTCCGCGGCCTGCGCCGTGTCGCTGGCCGCCTGGGCGGCGCCCTCGTCCGTGGCCTGCTCGCGGGTGGCGGGCGACTGGGGCAGCGACTCGGTGAAGGCGCGGGAGACGCCCTGGAGCGCGGTGGTGACCTCGCTGGGGATCACGAAGAAGGTGCTGCCCGCGCCCTGGGCGAGCTGCGGCAGCACCTGGAGGTACTGGTAGGCCAGCAGCCCCGGGTCGGGGTCGTTGCGGTGGACGGCCTGGAAGACCTCGTCGATGGCCCGGGACTGGCCCTCTGCCTTGAGGATCTCCGCGGTGCGGTTGCCCTCGGCGCGCAGGACCGCGGCCTGCTTGTCGCCCTCGGCGGTGAGGATCTGCGACTGGCGCTGCCCCTCGGCGCCGAGGATCGCGGCCCGCTTGTCCCGCTCGGCCCGCATCTGCTTCTGCATCGCGTCCTTGATGGTCTGCGGCGGGTCGATGGCCTTGATCTCGACGCGGTTCACCCGCAGTCCCCATTTGCCGGTGGCCTCGTCGAGCACGCCGCGGAGCTGGCTGTTGATGGTGTCGCGGGAGGTGAGGGTCTTCTCGAGGTCCATGGAACCCACGACATTGCGCAGCGTGGTGACGGTGAGCTGCTCGACGGCCTGGAGGAAATTGGCGATCTCGTAGAAGGCCGCGCGCGGATCGGTCACCTGGAAATACAGCACGGTGTCGATCTCGACGACCAGGTTGTCCTCGGTGATGACGGGCTGCGGTTTGAAGGACACGACCTGTTCCCGCAGGTCTATCACCGGATAGACGCGGTCTATGTACGGGATGACGAGACTGAGTCCGGGTTTCAGCGTGCGGTGGTACCGGCCGAGCCGTTCCACGTTGCGGGCGCGGGCCTGGGGAACGATGCGTACCGCCCGCACCACGGTGAACACCGCGAGAAGCGCGACGATCACACCGGCGATGAGGAACGCCGAGGCTTCCATGGTCACTCCCGGGGATAGACGAATGCGGTGGTCCCGCTGATCTCCATGACGTCGACGGTCGAGCCCCGGGGGATCACCAGCGTCTCGTCGTAGGCTCGGGCCGTCCATTCCTCACCGCCGATACGGACCCTGCCCTCCCTGCCCGTCACGTCGGAGACGACGTACGCCGCCTTGCCGACCAGCGCGTCCACACCGAAGCGCTCGGTCGGGGGCTGGAGTACGTGCCGCAGGGCGACGGGGCGCACGAAAAGAAGAGTGACCGTGGAGACGACGGTGAAAACGACGAACTGAAAAGGCGGCGAAAGCCCTGCCGCAGCGGATCCGGCCGTGATCAGGGCGGCCGCGCCCAGCATTCCGAGCGCGGCGGTCAGAGTGAAGATCTCCGCCACGACGAGAACCGCCGAAACGATCAACCAGATCAGCCACGGATCCATGACGACCCCCTTTTGGCTTTGGTAATTACTTTACCGTCACCCGGCGAAAGGGAACCCGTTCTCCGCCGACGATCATTCATCGGCGGAGAAAGAGGAACCGTCCTGAGGGACTGGAAGAACTCAGGAAACCCGTGGGAAGGGCGTCGTCGCGTCGTCGCGGCTTCCCCGGCTGCTTTGCCTCCGTTGCCCGGGCGGCGGGCCCGCCGTCGGGCGGCCGGGGTGTTTCACCGGGCGGTCCGGGGGCGGCCCTGGCACAGGGCCGTCTCGACGGCGGCTTCGATGTCGTCGCTCTGCGCGTCGGAGCCTCCCGGCCCGGCGTTCACCACGACCGTCGCTCCCCCGCCGCCCGGGACGGCACCGCTCGCCGTCTCGAATCCCGGGAAGTCGCCGGTGTGCCCCCAGTAACGGCCGCCGCACGGCAGGGGCTTGCTCTCCAGGCCGAGCCCGTACGCGCGGCCGTCCGTGCCGCCGGTCGGCCGGGTCGCCGTCATCTCCCGCAGCTGGGCGGGGCGCAGCAGTCTTCCGTCCAGCAGTGCGGCCAGGAACCGGTTCATGTCGCCGCCGCTGGAGATGACCTCGCCGGCCGCGCCGCCGACGGAGGGGTTGAGGCGGGTGATGTCCAGCAGCGGTGCGTCCGCGCCGGTGTGGGCGTAGCCGCGCGGGTGCGGCCGGGGAATCCTCGGCGAGTCGCCGGGCACCGAGGTCCCGCGCAGTCGGAGCGGGCGGACGACGCGCCGGTGGATCTCGTCGCCGTAGGGGTGCCCGGTCACCTTTTCGATGATCATGCCGGCCAGCAGGTAGCCCGTGTTGGAGTAGTCCCAGCCGGTGCCGGGTTCGAACACCGGCGGGTGGGCGAGGGCCGTCCTGACGAGCTGCCGGGCGTCGCGGTGGACCAGGGGGTCCCGGACGATCTCCTGCGGTTTCAGGTAATCGAGGAAGTCGGGCAGGCCGCTGGTGTGCTGGAGCAGTTGACGCACGGTGATGCGCCGTCCGTCGTTGCCGTGTCCGCGTACGACGCCGGGCAGGTGGCGCTCCACCGGCGCGTCGAGGTCCACCCGGCCCTCTCCCACCAGTTGGAGCAGGACCGTCGCCGTGAACATCTTGGTCGCGCTGCCGATCCGGAACCTGCTGTCGGGGTGCACCGGTCTGTTGCTGCGCACGTCGGCGACGCCACTGGTCAGCACCGTGGAGCGGCGCCGGTCCCGCAGATCGAGCAGGGCCCCGGGTCCGCCGTCGACCGTGGTCAGACGGTCCAGTATCTCCTGGAGCCGTGCCGTGCCGGGGGCGCGGCCGGCTTCGGCAGTGAGGCCGGCTTCGGCAGCGGGGGCGGTGGGAGCAGCGGCGCCGCCCGTCGTCGCGCCGCCCACGAGACCGGCCGTGACGGCCAGGACGAGGGCGACGGCCCGCACCCGCTTGTGTCTGTTCACGTGTCCGTCCTCGTCGCTCGGAGTCCTCCGGCAGGCTGTCCACGATGCCCGCCGCACGACCGCGGCCACGAGGGGGCAGCCCCCCGAACCGGTGGTGGGGGCTGCCCCCTCCCACCCGGCCGGGCGGCCTCAGGGGATGCCGGCCGCCGCGGCACTCACCGCGGTCCGCACTCGCGCCGTCAGGTCCGCCCGCACGGCCGCCGGGTCGGCGGGCGTCTCGGCGGCGCGGAAGGCGTGGTGCTCGACGGCCGCGCGCAGGGCGGCGTTGAGCATGGCGGCCCAGACGGCGGGCCGGACGTCGTCGGCCGGCAGCCCGGCCCGCTCGGCGAGGGCCCGTGCGAAGACGGGCTCGGCTTCGTCGTGGGTCCGCAACCAGACCGCGCGCAGGGCGGGTTCGGTCCGGGCGAGACGCAGCAGGGCCCCGACGTCCGGACCGGGCAGGGCGTCGTCGGTGGACCACAGGTGGTCGAAGGCGTCCGGCAGGGGCCGGCCGTGTTCCCAGTGCCGCAGCGCTTCGGCGATCGTGTCGACTCCGGTCGACAGCAGCGGGTGTACGCAGCTCTCCTTGGTGGGGAAGTAGCGCCAGACGGTGCGCGCCGAGACGCCGACCGCCTGTCCGATCTGCTCGCCCGTGGTCGCGGCCACGCCCTGGGCGACGAACAGGCCGACCGCGGCCCTGGCGATCCGCAGCCGGACGGCCGCCTTTCGCTCCTCGGTCAACGGCGGCCGCCCCGTCCGTCCGCTGGCTGCGGTCATCTGCTCCTCCGGTCCCGGTGATCAACGCCGCGCCCATTGTCCACCCCTGCCTCTTCCTACTTTATGTCACTCAGAGACATTAATGAGTAGGCTGTCGACGCGGCGGAACACAGGTCCACCGCATTCCACCGCACGGGCACTTCACTGGACGGAGCACTTCATGACCGGCGAGCCGAACGGACGCAGCGTGATCGTCACGGGAGCGGCATCGGGCATCGGCCGCGCTGCCGCCCTCGCCTTCGCCACCCGGGGCGACCGCGTCGTGGCGGCGGACCTCGACTCCGACGGGGCCGCGGCGACCGTCGGAGTGATCGAGCAGTCGGGCGGCACCGCGGTGGCCGTCACGGGCGACCTGAGCGAGCAGGCCGTGGTGGACCGCGTCACGGCGACGGCCGTCGAGCGGTTCGGCGGCGTGGACGTCCTGGTCAACAACGCGGGGATCATGGACAGCATGTCGGCGCTGGCCGACGTGGGCGACGCGGAATGGGAGCGCCTCATCCGGGTCAACCTCACCGCCCCCTTCCTGCTCACCCGTGCCGTACTGCCGCACATGCTGGCCGCGGGCCGGGGCGCCGTGGTGAACACCGCCTCCGAGGCCGCCCTGCGGGGCAGCGCGGCGGGCGCCGCGTACACGGCGTCGAAACACGGCGTGGTGGGGCTGACCAAGTCGCTGGCGGTGATGTATCGCAAGAACGGCATCCGCGCCAACGCGATCTGCCCCGGAGGCACCGCGACGGCCATCGCGGTGGAGGCGGACCGGACGGCACACGGCCCGGCAGCGATCGGTCCGCACTTCGTCAACCTCGGACGGGTGTCCCGGCCGGAGGAGCAGGCGGCCGCGATCGTGTTCCTCGCCTCGGACGCCGCGAGCAACATCAACGGCGCGATCCTGCCGGTCGACGACGGCTGGTCCGCCGTGTGACGGGCCGTTCCGCGAGAGGAGGCACCGCGCGGGGGACGCGACCCGGCCCCGCGACCGGGCGGCGACGGCCTTCACCGTGGCCGCCCGGTCGCACCTCGGCCGCGCGCGGGCCTACTTCCGGGCGGACGACGTCCCGGTCGTGAGGACCTCGTCCATGGACTCCTCCCGCCACCGGCGGAGCAGCCGGTGGAAGGCGAACGCGCCGTGCGGGTAGGCGTGCGGGCCGTTGGGCCGGCCGCGTCCCTCTCCGTTGTAGTAGCCGGGAGTGCACTCGGCATGGAACCACTCGTGGTCCGGGGCACCCTCGGCCAGCACCGCGAGCCAGGCGTCCTCGGCCTCGCGGGACGGTTCGACCACCGCGCCCCGTTCCTCGGCGGCGGCGACGAGCGCCGCGGCGTGCACGGCGTGTTCGTCGAGCACGTGCGTGAAGTTGACGCTGGGGGCACTCTGGGTGCCGCCCAGCTGGATCAGGTTGGGGAAGCCGTTGCCGGTGAACCCGTGCAGGGTCCTCGGCCCCTGCTCGCGCCAGGCGTCCCGCAGTGCGACTCCGCCCCTGCCGTGCACGGGCAGACTGCCGGAGTGGACGCCCGAGTTCCCGACGGAGAACCCGGTGGCGAAGATCAGGCAGTCGAGTTCGTACTCGGTGTCGCCGACCACGACACCGCGTGCGGTCATCCGCTCGATGCCCTGCGTGTCCGCGGTGTCGACCAGGGTGACGTTGTCCCGGTTGAAGGCCTGGAGGTACAGGTCGGAGAAGGTGGGGCGCTTGCACGCGTACCGGTACCAGGGCTTGAGCGCCTCCGCCGTCCGAGGGTCGTTGACGACCCGCTCGACGCGGGAGCGGACCTCGTTCATCTTGGCGGCGTCCGCCACCTCGTAGGCGGCTTCGAGGGCCGCGCGGTCGTCCTGCCTGCGGAAGCTCGACAGCAGCTTCTCCAGCAGGCTCGCCGACGACGTCCAGCGGTCGGCAACGAGGTCGTCCTCGACCTGCTCGCCGGAGACGATGCCCAGGAAGTTGTCGCGGCGTTCGCGCGCCCAGCCGTCGCGGTCGGCGCCGACGTCCCGGGCGGTGGTGCGGCGGTTGCCGCGGACGTCCACCGTGGACGGGGTGCGCTGGAAGACGTAGAGGTGTCCGGCGTCCTCGGCCAGCTCCGGCACGACCTGGACGCCGGTGGCACCGGTGCCGACGACGCCCACGCGCTTGCCCGCAAGGCCGGTCAGGCCGCCCTGCGGGGTCCCTCCCGTGTACGCGTAGTCCCAGCGCGAGGTGTGGAAGGTGTGCCCCTCGAAGTCCTCGATGCCCGGGATGCCGGGCAGCTTCAGCTCGGTCAGCGTGCCGGTGGCGGTGATGACGTACGTGGCCCGGAACTCGTCGCCCCGGTCCGTCGTGACGATCCACGCCCCGACGGTCTCGTCCCAGGTCAGGGACGTCACCGCCGTGGAGAACAACGCGTCCGCCCGGAGGTCGAACTTCTCGGCGATCCGCACCGCGTGCCGGCGGATCTCCTCGCCGGGCGCGTACTTCCACTCCGGCACGTAACCGGTCTCGTCGAGCATCGGCAGGTAGACGTGCGACTCGACGTCGCAGTGGATGCCCGGGTACCGGTTCCAGTACCAGGTGCCGCCGAAGTCGCCTCCCTTCTCGACGACCCGGACGCGACCGATTCCCCGCCGGCGCAGCCGGGCGCCCGCGAGGACGCCGCCGAACCCGCCGCCGACGACCGCGACGTCCACCCGGTCCCGCAACGGCTCGCGCTCGGGCACCTCCCCCGCGTAGGGGTCCTCGGCGTAGTAGCCGAAACGGGCCTCGGCGGCGAGGTACTGCCGGGCGCCGTCGGGCCGTACCCGGCGCTCCCGTTCGAGGCGGTAGCGCAGCCGCAACTCGGACAGTTCCTCGGGGGACAACGCTTCGGGGTTCGTCATGCGGGGGGCCTCGATCCTTCCGGTTCACTGCCAGGGAGCCGCCGCCCCGTCCGCGAAGTCGTCACCAACGCACCGGACTTGAGCAGGCATGCACTACCGTAGCAAGTACCGGACACCGTTGTCCGGTTGCGGTCGAGAACAGCTTCCGCATACCTCGGACAGGAAGAGTGACCCCCATGCGACGACTCCCGATCCGAACCCTGACCGGGCTCACCGCGATCGGCCTGCTGACGCTCACCGGATGCGGCACGGACACCGCGGGTCCCGCCGCGGGCACGGCCGCCGGTACCGGTCCCGGCAGGACACTCCACGCCGAGAAGGTCATGCGGCTGACGGAGCCCCACGAGGAGACCGGCATGACCCTGCTGGAGGGACCCACCTTCGACGAGGACGGCGACCTGCTCGTCGTCGACGTCACCGCGCCCGCGGGCGAGCCCAAGGTGCTGCGCGTCGACGTCCGGAGGAAGACGTCGCGCCAGGCCCACACCGACGACCGCGGCACCTACACCTCGGCGCAGTTCAGCCCCTACGACGGCCGCGTCTACCTGACCGACTTCTCCCACGGCGACATCGTCAGCCTGGCCCCGGACGGCAGCGACCCGCGGACCTTCTTCTCGGGCGAGGTCGAGGGGGCCCGCATGAACCCCGACGACCTCGCCTTCGACCGGGAGGGCAACCTGTACGTCAGCGACTCGCGCGGCATGTCCGAGGGCGAGCCGAAGGGGCGCGTGGTGCGGATCGACCGGACCGGTGAGAAGGCCACCGTCCTGGCGGCCGGGCTGGCGGCACCGAACGGGATCTCCTTCGACGAACGGTACCGGGGGCTGTGGATCAGCGAACTCACCGAGAACCGCATCTCGTACCTGCTCCTGGACGACGAGGGCGGCGTGGCCTCGCGGCACACCGCCGTCCGGGTCGACGGCGGCATCGCCCAGACCGACTCGATCGCCGTGGACGCGGACGGCAACCTCTACCAGGCCCTGCACGGCCGTCCCGCGATGGCCGTGTACGACCGGCACGGTGAACGCCTGGCGACCGTCGAGGTTCCCGCACGCGACGCCGACGGCCTCGAGTCGGCGACCAATGTCGCGATCACGCCCGGCGGCACCCGGGCCTACCTGACCGTCAGCGGTCCCGCAGGCGGCTACCTGTACGCCTTCGACGCACTGGCGCGGGGTACTCGCCAGTCCAACGGGGGCTGACGCCGCGCCCGCCGGTCACTCCTCGAACCAGCCCTCCGGTTCACTCCTCGAAGGGGAGCACCGGCCCCACCTCGACCCCGAGCAGCCGCCACGCCGCCAGCGCCCGGCGTTCCCGGTGCTCACGGGTGGGGCCGGTGACGGCACCGGAGACCATGGCGACGGCGACCATGAGGTCGTCCCGCTCGCCCGCCAGCGGATGTCCTGCGGGCAGGTGTGCCCGCAGGGCCCGCTCGACCCGCCGGGACAGCGCTGAGGCGTACGCGGGAACGCCCGTGGCGCCGCCCGCCCCCTCCGCGTGCAGCAGGCTGATGAACGCGGCCGACTGGGTCTGGTGCCACGTCAGCACCCCCAGCACCCCGACGATGCCCGCTCCCGGCTCCGCCGCGGCCTGCTCGATCTGCCGTACGTTCTCCTCCAGGACGGCCGTCGCCACTGCGGCCCGGTCGGGGAAGTGCCGGTACAGCACGCCCTGGCCGACTCCGGCCCGGCGTGCGATCGCGGACAGGGGGGCGTTCAGCCCGGAGTCGGCGTAGATCTCCCGGGCGGCGGCGATCAGGGCGGCCCGGTTGCGGGCAGCCGCCTTGCGCCCGTCGTTCGCGGGCCGCCGTTCGTCCCGGGTGGGTTGCTGCGTCACCCCGAGAGCGTATCGGGCCGGTGCCCGGGGCAGGTGGGCACGGCTCTGTTCGGGCTGTTGACCACGGGGGCAGCGAGTCTGAGCGAGTCTTCCGCCGGGCGGGGGGGGGAAGCGCCCCGGGGGGTGCCCGCTGCGCGAGGGCCGACCCGGTCCGCCCCCTACCTGGATATGACGGGATACCTGGGTATGACGTGCGGGTTGGCTCTCAGGTACATCGTGGAAGCGGTCGGCCGTCACCTAGCGTAATGACCCATGAGCACTTCACCGCTGCCGTCCTCCCCGTCCGGCCCGACCGGCCCGCAGTTGTCCGGGATCCGGCGCTTCGTCCGGCCGCTGCTCGACGCCCTCGCCCTGCTGCCGCGCGGCGCCCTCGCGTTCGGCGCGGTCGCCGTGGGGCGCGAGAACACCGGGCGCACGCTCCTGCGGGCCGGCGCCGGACCCGCGGAAGAGCGACGGGCACCGCCCCGGCCCGACAGGGTGCGGGTGATGGCGCACGCCGCTCTGGCGGTACTGCTGGGCGCCCTCTCGCTGGTCCTGGCCGCCGTGATCCTCCTGGCCCTGGCCCGGGGCGCGCTGTACGGCCTCGTGGACCGCGGGCCCTACGACGCCTCGTGGGGCGGCCCGAGCCGCGCGGGAGCCTGGCTCGCGCACTTCGCCGCAGCCGTGCCCGCCGGATGCGCGGCGCTGGGCGCGCTCCACGGCATCACGGCCCTGCACCACCGGGTGACGGCACCCCTGCGCGGCGAGCGGAGAGTCCGCTGGGCACTGCCGACGGCCCTCGGGTGCGCGCTGGCCGGGACCCTGTTCGTCGTCGCCTTCGTCCGGCAACTGCCGTGACCCGGTCCGAGTGGCCGACCCGGGGGCGACGTCGAGGAGTTGAAGAGTGCCGGCCGCCAAGGATGCCGGCCGCCACAGCCGCGCACCACAACCGCGCACCGCGGGCGCGGTCAGCCCACCATCAGCGCGGACGCGCGAGGCGCGAGGAAATGGTCCAGCACCAGTTCGGCGGCGCCCTGCGCGACCACCCGGTCGCCCACGGCGGACCCCTCGACCGCGACCCCGTCGCGCGCCGCCACCAGTTCGCGGGCGACCAGGTCGCCGATGACAGGGAGGAACGCCGGGCTCAGCCTGCCCCACAGCGGTCCCCCGATCACCACCCGTGGCACGTCGAGCAGGTTCACCAGTACGCCCAGGCCGACGGCGACCCGCCGTGCGGCGCGCCGCAGGAGGCGGGCGGCGACCGCGTCGCCCGCGGCCGCGCGAGCGCACAACGCGGAGCAGGCGTCGTCCACGGCGACGTAGTCGTTCAGGTTCGGCAGGGGCATCAGGCCCACTCGGGCGGCCTGGAGAACGAGCGCCTCCGGGACACAGGCCGCTGCCAGGCCACCACGGCGACCGCTCCACTCCAGCTGTTCGGCGTCGGAGTCGACGAGCAGGTCGCCGACCTCTCCGATGTTGTTCGTGGTGCCCCGGACGACCTGGTTGTCCAGTACGACCGAGGCGCCCACGCCGGATCCCAGATAGAGGAAGACGAACGTGTTCGACGCCTGCTGCGAGGCCCGGAGTTCCGCGGTGGCGGCGGCGGTGACGTCCTTGTCGAGGAGGACGGGCAGGCCGGTCGCTTCGCGGAGGTCCGCGCCGAGCCGGACGTCGCGCCAGTTGGGGAGTTGGGGCGGATCGAGGAGGACGCCCGCGTCCACGTCGAGTGGCCCCGGGGCCGCGATGCCCAGTCCGAGCACCTGGGTCCGGTCCACGCCCGCCTCGGCGATCAGGCTGTGGACGGTGTCGGCGATGAAGGTGGTCACTTCCGACGGATTGGTGGCTTGCGGCGTGCGTTCCTGGCGTCCGAGCCGGACCTCGCCGGCCAGGTCGAGGAGTACGACGGTCAGGCGCGCGGGGTCGATGTGCACGCCGACCGAGAAGGCCCCGTCGGGTTCGGTGACCAGCGGGATGCTCGGGCGGCCGCGTGCGTTGCCGGCCGGTGCGCTCTCGCGGATCAGCTGCTCGTCGATCAGCCGACGGGTGATGTTGGAGATGGTCTGGGAGCTCAGCCCGGACTCGCGCTGGAGGTCGGCACGGCTGACGCCGCGTGACCTTCGGACCAGGTCGAGCACCACCGCCTGGTTGTAGTCCGCCAGCCGGAGCTGGTTGCTGCCGCGGCGCATGCACGCCCCCCTCGGGCTTGTCGGGTTCAGCCTCTGCCGACGACCGGCGATCGTCGGGGGTCGCCCGGGATCGGTCGAGGATCATCCGGGATCACTCGGCAGTTCGTCAATCGATTGGATGATATACGTCGGCCACGTCTGACCATCAGGTTGTTACAGAGTCATGTAGAGCCTCATGGAAAGCCTTGACGTGGCGCGAAAGAGCTCCTTACGATCGCTGAACTTTATCCGATCCACTGGATAAAAGCATCCGGTGGACCGCAGTCGGGAGAGGTGACGCGATGAGCCGCAATCGTGTCCGGGCAGCTGCCGTCGCCGGAGTACTGCTCGCAGGCGCACTCACGGCCTGCTCGGACTCCGGCGACGGCGACGGTTCGGTGACCATCAAGCTGCTGGAGTACCAGAAGGCCCGCGCCGACGTCATCAAACCCCTGCTACCGGAGTTCGAGAAGGCGATGGCCCGGCAGGGGCAGCAGGTCAAGGTCGAGTTGATCGCCGACACCCTCACCGACGACCAGTTCCGCACCAAGATCACGCAGCAGCTCCACTCCGGTTCCGCACCGGACGTCATCGACATGGGCGGCAGCAACGTGACCGGCCTGGCCGGCGCGGGCTACCTGCTGAAGCTCGACGAGTACCTGGAAGGCTGGGACGGCTGGGACCAGTACTACGCGTCGGCGAAGGACGGTGCGCGCCAGCCCGACGGCGGCTACTACTCGCTGCCGCACGAGGCCAGTGTGCAGGGCCTCTTCTACCGCAAGGACGTCCTGGAGGACCTGGGCGTCGACACGTCCCAGCCGCGCACCTGGGACGAACTGATCGGCAGGATGAAGCAGGTCAAGGCCAAGACCGGGGAGGCACCCATGGTCATCCCCGCGGGGACCGCGTGGGGCGCCGGTTCGTGGTCGGAGGGCCTGCTCCCCATCGTCGCCGGCACCGGCAGCACCCTCTACGACGACGAGTCCCGGAAGTGGACGCTGAAGAGCAAGGGGCTGTCGGCCGCCTTCGACCTGTACGACGAGCTGATCAAGAGCGGTCTGATGCCGGTCCGGGACCTGCAGAACCCGAACCCGTGGGAGCCGACGAAGTACCAGAAGTTCCCCGAGGGGAAGATCACGGTGGCGGCTCAGGGCAGTTGGGGATGGAAGTACGACTGGGGTCCGGAGGGCGCGGCACCGATCGAGAACGTGCGCGAGAAGGTCGGCGTCTGGGACTACCCGGCTCTGGTGCCGGGCACGAAGCCGTACGCGGTCAGCGGTGGCGGCTACGGCTTCAGCATCAGTGCCGACTCCGGGCACCCCGACGCCGCGGCCGAGCTCGTGAAGTGGCTGAGTTCCGGTGAGCCCCTGGCGAAGCAGCTGACCGCGGTGGGCGCGGTGTCGCCGCGCAAGGACCTGGCGGGCACGGCGCCCTACAAGGACGAGCCGACGCTGCTGGAGGCGGAGCGCAAGCTGGGTTCCACCGTCCAGCCGCCGCTGGGAGACGGCCAGGACCAGGTGGCCCAGGCGGTCCAGGCGGCGACGGGCAAGCTGGTGTCGGGCGACGCGGACGGCGCCGAGGCCGCCGACGAATTCGCGGAAGAGGCCGAGGAACTGCTCGGCCGCCCCCGGGTGGCGAAGTGACCGCCGCCAAGGCCCCGGGCCGGCTGGGCCCACGGTGGCGGGAGCGCGGCGCCCTGTCGCTGCTGCTCGGACCGTCCGTCCTCCTCATAGCGGTCTTCGTGATCGCTCCTGCCTGCTACGGCCTCTACCTCTCGTTCACCGACACGCAGTTGACGGGCTGGGCCGCACGCGACCCGCAGTTCGTCGGCCTGGAGAACTTCCGGCACCTGCTCGGCTCCGAGGACTTCCTCGCGTCCCTCGGGCGCACCGGCCAGTTCGTGTTCTGGTCGGCGATCGTCGGACAGACGGTGCTCGGCATGCTCGCCGCGCTCCTGCTGCGCGCGAAGTGGCTGCGCGGCAAGGGTCTGTTCGGGGCGCTGGTGCTGCTGCCGATGGTGGTTCCCGAGGTCGTCGCATCGCTGACCTGGGCGAGCGTGCTCTCCTCCGACGACAGCGGGACCCTCAACCGGCTCCTGGCGCTGTTCGGCTCCGGAGCGGCGGCTCCGCTGCAGGACTCGCCGATGCTGTCGGTGATCATCATCAACGTCTGGCGGGGCATCGCGCTCGCCATGATCATGTTCCAGGCCGCGCTCGAGGACGTCCCCGACGAACTGATCGAGGCGTCCCGGATGGACGGCGCGAACGCCTTCCAGGTGTTCCGGTACGTCACGCTGCCGCTGATCCGCGGTCCGGTCTTCCTCTACCTGCTGCTCACCACGATCACCACGGTCGGCGTCTTCGGACTGGTCTACTTCCTGACCCAGGGCGGCCCCGGACAGGACACGGAGCTGACCTCCATCTACATCTTCCAGCGCGCCTTCCAGTACTCGCAGATCGGCATGGGCAGCGCCGCCTCGGTGATCCTGCTCGTCCTCCTGATGGTCCTGGGCCTGACGTACGCCCGACTGGCGAAGGTGAAGGTCTGATGACACACGCGACCACGGCACCCGCCGAACCCCAGGTCCCCGCCGGCCGGCGCAGCCGCACGCCGGGGTGGAAGCTCGTGCAACGGGCGCTGCAGTACCTCCTGATGGTGCTGCTCGCACTGTTCTGCGTCGCGCCGTTCGCCTGGGTGGTACTGACGGCGGTGGACGCGGACGGGGGGCCCTCGGTCACCGTCCCGACGCTGACGCTGGACAACTTCGTCAGCTTCTTCACCGACGGCGGTACCCCGCGGCTGCTGCTGAACAGCATCATCGTGTCGTTCTCCGCGACCGCGCTGAACCTGGCCTGCGGCGTCTTCGGCGCCTACGGGCTGTCCCGCTACAAGTTCCGCGGCCGGACGGCCTTCATGTTCGCGATCCTGCTGATCCGCGTGATCCCGCCGCCCGCGACGATCGTGGCCCTGTACCTGCTGATGGTGAAGATGCACCTGGACGACGGCTACATCGGCCTGATCCTGGTCGAGGCCGCGGCGGCGCTGCCCATCACCCTGTGGCTGCTGAAGGGGACGATCGACGCCGTTCCCTTCGAGCTGGAGGAGGCGGCCTGGCTCGACGGGAACACCCGCTTCGGCGCGATCCGCCGGGTCGTCCTGCCGCTGGTCGGGCCCGGTCTCGGCGCCGCCGCGATGCTGACGTTCATGGCGGTGTGGGGCGACTTCCTCACCCCGCTGGTACTGCTGCAGTCGCCGGACCTCTATCCGCTCTCGATCGGCCTGTTCCGCTCGTTCACCGCCTTCAACCAGGTCGACTGGGGGGTGCTGGCCGCGAGTGCCGTCGTCTACATGGCGCCGCCGGCCGTGCTGTACCTCTTCCTCCGCCGCCACCTGATGCGTTCGAGTCTCGGCGGCGCCCTGAAGGGCTGACGCGCCCGTCCGTCCGTACCCCCGGTCGGCGAGCTGCCGACGTGCTGTGCCAGAAACACCCAGCAGTGAGTATGAGGAGACGTTCTCTTGGTTGACGACAATCCCCACGGACGATCGCAGCTCGACGCCACCGCGCTGGCGATGCTCCGGGTCCGCCGGTTCACCAAGTTCCGGATAGCGCCCGCCGTCTACCGGGACAGCCGTCCGACACAGATCTCCGCCTGGACCGTGGGCGGAGAACCGGTGCCGTTCGCCGACGCCGTGACGCAGCGGTTCGAGCCGTTCGAGCTCGGCCGCGAGTGGGGGCGTCCGTGGGACACCACCTGGTTCGACGTCCGTGGCGAGGTGCCGGCCGACTGGGCCGAGTCGCAGGGCGCCGAACTCGTCGTGGATCTGGGCTTCACCGGCGACCAGCCGGGGTTCCAGGCCGAGGCGCTGGTGTACCGGCCGGACGGAGAGGTCGTCAAGGCGATCGAGCCGTACAACTCGTGGGTTCCGATGCCCGAGCCCGGCCCGTTCCGGCTGCTGATCGAGGCAGCCGCGAACCCCATCGTCCAGGTGCCCTACGAGTACGAGCCCACGGCGATGGGCCACAAGGCCACCGCGGGCGAACGGCCCCTGTACCGGCTCACGGACCTGTCGGTCGCCCTGCGCGACCGGCAGGTGTGGGAGCTGCTGCAGGACGTGGCCACCCTCGACGGACTGACCGACGTCCTGCCGGAGCACGGGTCGCGGCGTGCCGAGATCGTGCACGCCCTGGAGCGGATGGTCGACGTCATGGATCCCGAGGACGTGGCCGGTACGGCCGCCCGCGGCCGGGAGGTGCTCGCCCCGGTGCTGGCCGGCCGTGCGGCGGACAGCTCCCTGGTCGTGTCGGCGGTCGGCCACGCCCACATCGACTGCGCCTGGCTGTGGCCGACCCGGGAGACCGTGCGCAAGGTGGCGCGGACGTTCGCCAACGTGCTGGACCTCAGCGACCGTCACCCCGACTTCGTGTTCGCCGCCTCGTCGGCGCAGCAGTACGCGTGGCTCAAGGAGACCCAGCCGGGCCTGTTCGAGCGGGTCCGTACGGCGGTGGCCGACGGGGTCATCCGCCCGGTGGGCGGCATGTGGGTCGAGTCCGACACCAACATGCCCGGCGGTGAGGCGCTGGCCCGGCAGTTCGTGCTGGGCAAGCGCTTCTTCCTCGAGGAGTTCGGGGTGGACAGCGACGAGGTGTGGCTGCCCGACTCCTTCGGCTACACCGCGGCGATGCCGCAGATCGCCCGGGCGGCGGGCGCCCGCTACTTCCTCACCCAGAAGCCGTCCTGGAACGAGACCAACCCGATGCCGCACTCCAGCTTCCAGTGGGAAGGCATCGACGGCTCCCGGGTGTTCACCCACTTCCCGCCCGCGGAGACGTACAACTCCGACCTGGGCGCCGCGGACCTCGCACGCACCGAGCGGACGTTCCGGCAGAAGGGCAGGGCGCGGAACGTCCTCGGCCTGTACGGATGGGGCGACGGCGGTGGCGGTCCCACCCGGGAGATGCTGGCCGCGGCGGAGCGCAAGCAGGACCTGGACGGATCGCCGCGGGTGCGGCTGACGGATCCGGACAGCTTCTTCCGCGCCGCCGAGGCGGAGTTGGAAGCACCGCCGGTGTGGGTCGGTGAGATGTACCTGGAGCTGCACCGCGGCACGCTGACGTCCCAGCACCGCGGCAAGCGGGGCAACCGGCGCAGCGAGGCGCTGCTCCGGGAGGCCGAGCTGTGGGCGGCCACCGCCGCAGTCCGCCACGGCACCCCGTACCCGTACGACGCGTTGCGCCGGATCTGGGAGACGGTGCTGCTGCTGCAGTTCCACGACATCCTGCCGGGCACGTCGATCGCGTGGGTCCACGAGGACGCCGAGCGGGACTACGACCGTGTGGCCCGGGAACTGACGGCCCTGGTCGACACCGCGCTGGACGCGCTCGGCGGCGACGGGGACGGGGAGGGCGACCCGCAAGGGGAAGGCCCCCGGGTCGCCGCCAACGCCGGACCGTACCCGCGGCACGGCGTACCGGCGATGGGGATCGGCCCGGTGACCGCGCCGGCGGCGGCCGTGCCGCGGTGGGCGGACGACCGCATCGTGCTCGACGACGGGCAGCTGCACGTCGAGATGGACCGGCGCGGCACACTCGTCTCGGTGGTCGACCTGGCCGCGGACCGCGAGCTGCTCCCGCAGGGCGTCGCGGGCGGTGTCCTCCAGCTCTTCCGCGACACCCCGCGGGAGTGGGACGCGTGGGACATCAACGAGGAGGACAAGCGGAGCTGCCTCGAGCTGGTGGAGCCCGCGTCCGTCGACGTCGTGGGCGACACGGTCGTGGTGCGGCACGAGCGCGGGGACACGTCGATCGCCATGACCGTCCGGCTGGCCGACGGAAGGGTCGACTACGCCTTCGACATCGACTGGCACGAGTCGCAGAAGCTGCTCAAGCTCGCCTTCCCGCTGGACGTCCGGGCGGACCGGTCCACCTCGGAGATCCAGTTCGGTCATCTGCACCGTCCGATCCACCAGAACACCTCGTGGGACGCCGCCCGCTTCGAGACCGTCGCCCACCGGTGGATCCATGTCGGCGAGCCCGGCTACGGGGTGGCCGTCGCCAACGACGTGGTCTACGGCCACGACATCCGCACCGGGCAGGCTCCCGACGGCCGGCCGATGACGACGGCACGGCTGTCCCTGCTGCGCGCGCCGCGCTACCCCGACCCGCACGCGGACCAGGGGCGGCACGACTTCACCGTGAGCCTGCGTCCCGGCTCGATCCCCGACGCCGTCGTGGACGGGTATGCCCAGCACCTCCCGCTGCGCACCGTGCCGGGGTCCGCGACGGAGCCGCTGTTCGAGGTCACGGACCCGGCCGTCGTCGTGGAGAGCGTCAAGCTGGCGGAGGACCGCTCCGGAGACCTCGTCGTACGTCTGTACGAGGCGCACGGCAACCGGTCCCGTGCGGCGGTGCGGACCCGCTTCTCCTGGCGCGCGGCCGAGGCCACCGACCTGCTCGAGCGCGCCACGGACAGCGCGGCGGTCCGGGCGGCGACGCCCGGCAGCGAGGTCGAGGTCGAACTGCGCCCGTTCGAACTGCTCACGCTCCGATTCCGCGACCCGGCGGCCTGACAGAGCCCCCTGGCCCGCAAGAGCCCGACGAAAGGTGACTCCATGTCGGTTGACCACGAGGAACTCCCCCGACCCGAGTATCCGCGCCCGCAGTTCCGCCGTGAGCGTTGGCTGAACCTCAACGGACGGTGGGAGTTCGAGATCGACCGGTCCGACACGGGCCTGGAGCGCGGGCTCGTCGAGCGGGAGCTGGCCGGTGGGATCATGGTCCCCTTCGCCCCCGAGGCCCGGCTCTCGGGGGTCGGGGAGCAGGACTTCATGCGGGCGGTCTGGTACCGGCGCACGCTCACCGTCCCGCGGGAGTGGGACGGCGAGCGGCTGTTGCTGCACTTCGGTGCGGTCGACCACGACGCCACCGTGTGGGTGAACGGCACGGAGGTCGGGCGGCACCGGGGCGGGTTCACCGGGTTCACGGTGGACATCACCGACGCAGCCCCCGCCGGCGTGCCGGTGCCCCTGGTGGTGCGGGCCCGCGACGAGCCCACGGCTCCACAGGCCAGGGGGAAGCAGTCGGTGGCGTTCGCACCGAGTGCGGCCAAGTACAACCGCACGACCGGCATCTGGCAGACCGTCTGGATGGAGCCGGTTCCGGCGGTCGCGCTGCGCCGCCCGCGCATCACCCCGAACGTCGCGGCCGGGGCGTTCGACGTGGAGGTGCCGCTCTCCGCGAACCTGCCCGGCGCCACCGTGCACGTCCGCGTCGGCGACGCCGCCGGCGACGTGCTGAGCGGCACCGTCCGCGCCGATCTCGACCTCAGCCCGCGACTGAGCCTGGTGCTGCCGGCGGACCGCGTCCGGCTGTGGTCGCCCGAGGATCCTCATCTGTACGACGTCCACTTCGAGTTGCGGGACTCCGGCGGGCGGGTCGTCGACAGCGTCGAGTCGTACGCCGGTCTGCGCGGCATCGCCGTCACCGGCAAGCAGATCCGGATCAACGGGGACGTCGTCTTCCAGCGGCTGGTCCTCGACCAGGGCTACTACCCCGACGGACTGATGACCGCGCCCAGCGACGCCGACCTGGTCCGGGACATCGAACTGGGCCTGGCGGCAGGCTTCAACGGGGCGCGGCTGCACCAGAAGGTCTTCGAGGAGCGCTACCTCTACCATGCCGACCGTCTCGGCTACCTGGTCTGGGGCGAGTTCGGCGACTGGGGCTGCAACTCCTGGCAGGGACAGTCCACCAACCAGGAACCGGACGCCTCGTACGTACAGGAGTGGCTGGAGGTGCTGGAGCGGGACCACTCGCACCCGGCGGTCATCGGCTGGTGCCCGATGAACGAGACCTGGCAGGACTACGGCGACCGGATCACCGCGCTCGACGACGTGATGCGCGCGATGTTCCTGGCCACCAAGGCGCACGACACCTCGCGCCCGGTGCTCGACACGTCCGGCTACGCGCACCGGATCCCGGAGTCCGACGTGTTCGACAGCCACGACTACGAACAGGATCCGGCGGCCTTCGCGGAGAACCACCGTCCGCTCAGCGACGGCGACCCGTATGTGAACCGGTCCGACACCACCGGCGAGTCGTGGTCCATCGGCTACCGCGGGCAGCCGTTCTTCGTCAGCGAGTTCGGCGGCATCTGGTGGAATCCGGCCGAGGTCGGCCGCCCGCAGTCGGCCACCGGTTCGTGGGGTTACGGCGAACGGGTGCGCAGTGTCGAGGAGTTCCACGCCCGTTTCGAAGGGCTGGTGAGCGCCCTGCTCGACCACCCGGACATGTTCGGCTACTGCTACACGCAGTTGACCGACGTCTTCCAGGAACAGAACGGGCTGTTCGGCTTCGACCGCTCGCCGAAGTTCGACATCGAGCCCATCCGCCGGGCGCAGCTCCGGCCGGCCGCCATCGAGACGAACGCACGGCGGCAGGACGCGCGGGGGCCTCGCACGGAGGGGCCCTGACCGTCTGCGGCATCACGGGAGAGGCGCGCCGCTCCGCGGCGCGTGGCCGACGGTGACGGCACCGCGGAAGCCGTCCGGCGAGAGTGTCGCCATCGCGTCGAGCGACGCGTCGGGAACGGGCAGCAGGTGGGCATCGACCCAGGTGTCCCCGGCTGACGCGTTGGCCCACGGGTCCTCGACGACGACGGCGCCGGGTACGGTGCCGTGGCACAGCACCCAGTGCGGGACGTCGAAGCCCTGCATCCCGGCGAGCGAGATCAGCAGCAGCACGTGCTCCCGTCGGCCTGCCGCGCTCCGGATCCCGGTCATGGGGAGGTGGTGCGGGTCGACCGGGACACCGATGTGTTCGGCCTGCGTACGCGACGCCCGCTGGAGCAGGGCACGCCATGCCTGTTCGTCCTCGGGGTAGTGGTCGAGCAGGACGGGCCGGTCCACGTCGAGGTGGACCGTGACGGGAGCCGACGGCCACGCCCGGCGCACGGCGACGCCCAGTCCGACGGGCTCGCACGCGGGGAAGTTGGTCGCGTCGCGCCACAGGGTCAGCTCCGCCTCCCGGTCGAGCGCCTCCCGCGGCAGCGTCCCCGCGTGCGCCGCCGCGGCCAGGGCGGTGACGGCGCCGCAGGTGAAGTGTGTCGTCTGCCCGTAGTAGGGAGGCGCGCTCACCGTGCCGCCCCGCAGCCAGCGGACGTAGCCGGTGTCCGGCCCCGCAGCGTGCGCGGTGGGCGTGAGCGGAGGGCTCAGCGGATCGAAGCCCACGGCCGCGGCGTCCTCCGGACTCGCCGTCCATCCTTCCCACTTGACCTGCGCGAGCCCCTGGCGGCGTGCGTGGGCGAGGACGGCCAGGGCGGCTGCCCGGACGTCGCCGCATGCGTCGACGATCTTCAGGTAGGCCGTGTGCGGGCGAGCCGTCACGAGCGCCGCCGCGGTCCACTCCGCGCCGTCGTCACCCGTGACGGCCACGATCCGAGGGGTGTGCGCGGAGCGGTTGACCGCCCGCCAGCGATCCAGCACCTCAGGGTGACGGTGCCCCAGCCGCCCCCACGGGGCCGGAGACGTGCCGGGGGCGAACGGGACGACGGTGCTGCGCACGGGCGCTTCCTTCCGGGGCGGTGTCCGAGTGCTTCTGCGAGTGGGCTGTGGGCCGGTGGCGGACTCGGGCAGGCGCCGTCGGTCGGGCACGGGCGGATCCGGACGGCCGTGCCGGGCGGTGGGCGCGCGGCAGGTCGTCCGTCATGCGCGGGACCGCCTGAGCACCCAGACGAAGTAGGGCGCACCGACCAGCGCGATCATGAGGCCCGCCGGAATCTGGGCCGGTGCGACGAGTGTGCGCCCGAGGGCATCGGCCACGCAGACCAGCACCGCGCCGAGCAGCATGGCGACCGGGACGGCGCGGCCGTGCCGGGCCCCCACCAGTGACCGGGCGAGGTGCGGGGCGACGAGTCCCACGAAACCGACGACGCCGACGGCGACCACGCTGAGCGCCGCGAGCACCGCCGCGATCCCGAGGGCGACGAAGCGCGTGCGGGCGACCCTGACGCCGACGATGCGCGGGGTGTCCTCGTCGACGGCGAGCAGGTCGAGCCGGGCGCGCAGGGCGAACAGCACGGGCAGTGCGAGCAGCAGGGCCACCGCGACCGGGACGACGTCGGGCAGGGTGCGGCCGTAGGTCGTGCCGGAGAGCCAGGTGAAGATGCGGGGGGTGTTGTACGGGTCGGCGCGCAGGAGGAGGAAGGTGGTGACGGAGCTGATTCCGTACCCGCAGCCGATGCCGATCAGTACGAACCGGTCCGGCAGGAAGCCGCCGCGCCACGAGAGCAGGGCGATCATCGCGAACGTGGCGAGCCCCGCCGCGACGGCCACGGCGACGAGGACCGGCCGGCCGCCGGGCATCCCGGCCGTGACGACGCCCGCCGCTCCCAGGCCGGCACCCGCGGTGATGCCGAGCACTCCGGGCTCCGCGAGCGGGTTGCGCACCGCGCCCTGCACGACGCATCCGGCCAGTCCGAGCGCCGCGCCGGCGAGCACCGCGGCGGTCACCCGCGGGACCCGGTCGTCGAGCGCCTGGCCGATCAGGTCCGGCGCGGTGCCCTCCGCCCAGAGCGCGATGTCCCCGTTCCGCAACCAGAGACTGCCCGCCAGCACGGCCGTGACGGCCGCCACGGCCAGGAGTGCCACCGCCCCGCACACCACGAGGAGGAACGCACGGCGGGAGCGTGCGGCGACCCGCGCGTGCGGTGGTCTCGCGACCTGCCCCGTGTCCCGCAGACGCAGCGCGAGGACCACGATCACGACGGAGCCGAGCAGCGCGGTCGGTACACCGGTGGGGATGGAGGCGGCCCCGTCCGCGCCCTGCACCGCGCGCAGGACCGCGTCCGCGAGCAGGATGAGCAGCGCGCCGAGCAGCCCGGCCGCGGGCACCGAGTACAGGTGCCGGCGCAACGCCCGGACCCGTCCCGCGATCAGGCGCACCAGGACGGGGGCCCCGAGGCCGACGAAGGAGATCGGGCCGGCGAGCGTCACCGCCATGCCGGTCAGCAGCACCCCGCAGAGCACCGCGGTCACCCGGGTGGTCCGGACCGGCACGCCGAGACCGGCCGCGGTGTCGTCGCCGAGACTCATCACGTCCAGCCGCCGGGACAGTGCCAGGGCGAGGCACAGCACGGCCACGAGGAGGGGCCAGGCGCGTACCGAGGCGTCGATGTTCAACTGCGCGAGCGAGCCGCTCCCCCAGGCGAAGAGACCGGTCGTGTTCTGGTCGAACAGGATGAGGACCGCTCCGGTCGCCGCGTCCAGGGCCATCGCCGTCGCCGATCCGGCGAGGATCAGCCGGGTGCCCGTGGTGCCCGCGGCCCGGCCCGCCAGCAGCAGCACCAGCGCGGCCGCGACCAGGCCGCCGGCGAAGGCGACGGCGCCCGAGGCCCACAGCGGGACGGCGAGCCCGAGGGCCGCGACGGCGGTCAGGGTGAAGTAGGCCCCGGCCGTGACCGCGAGGGTGTCGGGTGAGGCCAGTGCGTTGCGTGTGACGGACTGCAGCAGCGCCCCCGCCGTGCCGAGGGCGAAACCGACCGCCACGCCCGCGAGCAGGCGCGGCAGGCGCGAGCCGATGAGGATCTCGGCGACCGGCGCCCCGCCGCCGTGCTCGCGTTCCCCGGCGAAATGGCGCACCAGGTCACCGGCGCCGACGTGCGAGGTCCCCTGCGTCAGATGCCACATGCCCACGAGGGCGATGACGACGGTCAGGGCGACGAGGACGGCGACCCCGCCGGGCCCGCTGCCGCCCCCGTGCCGCGACGGCGGGTCCGCCCGGGGCGCCGTCGCCCCGGGCGCGCCCTCTTCTCCCGGCGTGCTCACGTGCTGCGACGTACTCACGTGCTGCGGCGTGCTCACTTCGTGCGACGTGTTCACTTCTTGTCGAGCACGTCGACGTACGCGTCGATCGCCTGCGCGCAGGAGCGCGGTCCGCCGGCGCCCCACACCCGTGCCGGGAACGAGTGCGCGCGGCCCTCCTTCACGGCCGGGAGGGTCTTCCAGATCGGGTTCTTCTGCAACGCCTCGACGTAGCCGCCGGCTCCTTCGTCGTTGGCGTAGAAGAGATTGGCGTCGCCCACCGCGGTGAGTCCTTCGACGTCGGTCTGGGCGAGGCCGTAGGAGGGGTCGACGCCTCCGTCCCCGTGGTCCTTGTTGACGGCGTCGGTCCACGCGGGCTTCATGCCGAGTTCCTTGCCTATCTCGGTGAACAGTGCCCCGTCGCTGTAGGGGCGGACGGTGAGGTTGCCGCCCTGCAGCCATCCGTCGAAGAAGAGGAACTCCTTCGTGGGCAGACCGGCGTCGGCGACCCGCTGCTTCGCGCTCGCGAGGTGCTCGTCGAACTCCTCCAGCACCTGCTCGGCCCGCTCGGTGCGGCCCGTCGCCTTGCCGATCATGCCGAACACGTCCCGCATGTTCCCGATCGGGTCGTCCGGGTCCGCGCCCTTGGTCGCCATCACGGGAACGCCTCGCTTCTCCAGCTGGGCGATGGTCTCGTCGTCGGCGTCGAACGCCTCCACGACGACGAGGTCCGGCTCGGCCGCGTAGAGGGTGTCGAGGTCGGGCTCCTCGCGGGTGCCGATGTCGGTCACCCCGCTGGGGAGTTGCTCCGCGCTGACCCAGGTGCTGTACCCCTTCGCGTCGGAGACGGCGGTGGGGGTGACGCACAGGGTCAGCGCGTCCTCGACCTGCTGCCATTCCAGGACCGCGATCCGCTGGGCGGGCTTGTCGAGCTTCACCTGCCGCCCCACGCCGTCCTTGAAGGAGACCGGAGCCGTGGAGGTGGCCGTGGTGTCCGACGCGCAGTCCTTCGACGCGGGCGACGCGTCGGCGCTGCCGCCGGCCTCGGGCTTGTCGACGTCGGTCGTGCCGCATGCCGCTGCGGCGAGGAGGACGAGCCCCGTGGAGGCTGACGCCGCCAGGCGACGGACACGGTTCATGAAGGGTTCCTCTTTCGTGTGACGTGGTTGCGCATGTGACGTGGCTGCGGTGGTGCGAGGGGGTCCGCGTCAGGCGGGATGCCGGCCGACGGGATCGATGCGGAGCCGGCCGGTGCGGGGATCCACGCCGACCTCGACCCGGATGTCGTACACCTCGCCGATGTTCTCGGCGGTGAGGACATCGGCGGGCGCGCCCGCCGCGTGCACGTGGCCGGAGCGCATCAGGACCAGCGTGTCCGCGACCCGGGACGCCTGGTCGAGGTCGTGCAGCACGATCCCGACCGCGATGCCGTGGTCCTCGACGAGGTCGCGCACCAGGTCGAGGGTTTCGATCTGGTAGCGCAGGTCCAGGTGGTTGGTCGGTTCGTCGAGCAGGACGACGCCGGTGTCCTGGGCCAGGCAGGCGGCGAGCCAGACACGCTGCAGCTCGCCGCCGGAGAGTTCCCCGACGAGGCGGCCGGCCATGTCCCGTACGCCGGTGATCCCCATGGCCCGGTCGACGGCGGTGCGGTCCTCGGTGGCCGGTCCTGCGAAGCCACGGCGGTAGGGGTGGCGGCCGAACGCCACGACCTCCTCGACGGTCAGTCCCTGGGGCGCGGGCCGCGACTGGGAGAACAGCGTGACCTCACGGGCGAACTGGCGGGCGCTGAGCAGAGCCGTGTCGCGCTCGGGCCGGCCGTCGGGGGCACCGAGCGTCACTCGGCCGCCGTCCACCCGGTGCAGTCGGGAGAGTGCGCGCAGGAGTGTGGACTTCCCGCTGCCGTTCGGCCCCACCAGGGCGGTCACCCGTCCGGGCGCCAGGTCGATCGAGACGCCGTGGACGACCGCCCGGCCGTCGTACCGCAGCACCAGGTCGTACCCGTTGAGGGCGGCGGACGGTGCGGCGGGGTCGGCAGGCGGGCGAGCGGCGCGCCGAAGGGGGCGTAGGAACATCGATGAGTCCGGGGTGGGGAGAGGGGCGGGGACTGCGGCACCCTCCGTCCGGTTTCACCGGGCGCGCCGCGTGCTCCTCCGCGCGCGGGCAGCCCCGTTCACGTCGAGCAACAACTAAGGGTTACCTAACTCCGAGAAGGCTATATTCCGCTCGTCGGGTCCACAATCAGGAGTTCTCGACACGCGATACGGGATTCGGGACATCCCCGGAGCCGTAGGCGGCGCCGAGGAACGCGCCGGGCGTGCTGCCCATGACCCGCCGGAAGGCGGCGATGAACGAGCTGGGCTGTGCGTAGCCGAGCACCTCGGAGACCGTCGTCACCTCGAAGCCCTCGGAGAGGAGGGTCAGCGCCCGGTGCACCCGGAGCATCTGGCGCCACTGTGCGAAGGAGAGACCCGTCGCCCGCCGGAACGCGCGGGTGATGGTGCGGTCGCTGATCCCCAGCCGCAGGGCCCACTCCTCCAGCGAACGGCAGTCGGCGGGATCATCCAGCAGGGCTTCGGCGATCGCGTCGATCCGGGTGTCGTTGGGCAGTTGCAGCGCGAACTGGCGCTCGGCCGGCCGGAGTACGTCGAACACGACCGCCTCCGCCCGTGCCCGGGCAGCCGGGTCGAGATCCGTACGGGCCAGATGGGTCAGCAGGGACTCGAGCAACGGCGTCATCGCGATCGCCTTCGGTTCCCCGAACGCGAACGGCATGCGGTCGGGAGCGAAGAAGGCGTCGTGGAAGCGCGCCCCGGCCGTGGCCCGGCCCCCGTGCACCACTCCGGCGGGCATCCACAGCCCGTACCCCTCGGACACGGTGAAGACCCGGTCCGCCACGCGTGACGTCAGCGTTCCCCCGCGTACCCAGACCAGCTCGTGCGAGGGGTGCGAGTGCGGTGCCCACTCGGTCGGGACGCGGGGAATCCGGAACCCGGCGGTGATGACGAACGGGGCAGTCGCCCGTTCCGGAAGCGCCACCGTCCGGCGCACCACGGTGCCCGCCTCGCGTCGCCACGTCCCGGGGCTCGCCTCACCACGGGACGGTCGAACCATGCGGGCGAGTCCATCCGGGGCCGGGGCGGGCCCGTCCGGTACGGCGTCGCGGTCGCGGCCGCCTCCCATCAGGTCAGCAGGTGCCGCGTGTGGGAGAGGCGGCGGGACGCGGCCAGCAGGGCGTGAATCTGCGGGCCGACGTGGTCGATGTGGCGCACGGTCTTGTGGAAGGGCAGCCGGACGTCGCGGTGGCCCGTCGCGTGTTCGAGCCGCAGCGTCAGTCCGTGGCGGTCGATGCCCACCGGGACCACCCGCCGCACCGCCCTGCCCGGCAGGGGGTGCACCAGGCGCAGGAGCAGGGGGACGAGTTCGGGGTGGTCGTCGACGAGGTGGGTGAGCAGGCCCGCCTCGCTGGTCGCCAGGGGGTCGAGGTCGGCCGCCTCGAGTTCCGCGAGGGACACGAAGGTACGCCCGGAGGCGTCCTCGAGAACGCACTGGCCGAACTCCATGCAGGTGCTCTCGGCGGAGTCCGGGTCGTACGGCGCGGCCAGCAGCCCGGTCAGGGTGACGCGGGCGCGCAGGCGGTCGCGTACGGGGGTCGGGGCGATGTCGGTGAGTTCCAGCCGGACCGGCACCCGCCCGGCCGGCGGGGCACCGCGCCCCTCGAACGGGGCGTGCAGATGGACGTGGCCCATCACCCCGGAGCCGTCGAGGTGCTGGACCTCGGTGTGCCGCCCGTCGGTGACCACGGTCATCGAGTGGGCGGCGGCCAGGACCGAACGGGCGCGTTCGGCGACTGTCGGCGTGTCTCCGTGCACGGGGGTGCGACGCATCCGACGTCCTCCCGGAGGTCAGTGGGTTAGGTTTGCCTAACCTAACCCATCTGGCTCTCGTTGTCAGGCCGGGAACGCCGGCGCGACGCGAAAGGCACGGGCGCCCGTCGCCGTCCGTCCGGGAAGCACGGACGTCGGCGATCCCCATGGCGTTCTCCACGTGACCTTCGGTGCCGCAAGGTCGATACTGCCGACAGCGACACTCCGGCCGAGATCCTTCGGACCGTCCGCACCACCGCCCGACCCGTCACCAAAGTCAGCACCACGTCAGCGTCAGCACCGTCGAAGCTCGCTCCGGACCGTCCCGGAACGCCAGGATCAGGAACCGCTCGCCCCACTGTGACCAGCGCATCCGCAGGTCCCGGACTCGCCCGACGCCCTTCCCAGGAGGTACCCATGAGGATGCTCATCAACGTTCCCGAGACCGTCGTCGCGGATGCGTTGCGCGGTATGGCCGCCGCACACCCCGAGCTGACGGTGGACGTCGAGAACAGGGTGGTCGTGCGGGGTGACGCGCCCGTGGCGGGGCAGGTGGCCCTGGTGTCGGGCGGCGGTTCCGGGCACGAGCCCCTGCACGGCGGGTTCGTGGGGCCCGGGATGCTGGCGGCGGCCTGTCCCGGTGAGGTGTTCACCTCCCCGGTGCCGGACCAGATGGTGCGGGCGGCGGCGGCCGTGGACAGCGGGGCCGGGGTACTGTTCGTCGTCAAGAACTACACCGGTGACGTGCTCAACTTCGACATGGCCGCCGAACTGGCCGAGGACGAGGGCATCCGGGTCGCGAAGGTCCTGGTCAACGACGACGTGGCGGTCACCGACAGCCTCTACACGGCCGGCCGGCGCGGGACGGGCGCGACGCTGTTCGTCGAGAAGATCGCCGGCGCCGCGGCGCGGGAGGGGCGTCCGCTGGAGCAGGTCGAGGCGCTCGCCCGCCGGGTCAACGAGAGTTCCCGCAGTTTCGGCGTCGCGCTCAGTGCCGTCACCACGCCCGCCAAGGGCAGTCCCACCTTCGACCTGCCCGCCGGGGAGCTGGAGCTGGGCATCGGCATCCACGGGGAGCCCGGCCGGGAGCGGCGTCCCATGATGACCTCGGGCGAGATCGCCGAGGCCGCCGTGGACGCCGTCCTGACGGACCTCGCCCCGCGCAACCCGGTGCTGGTCCTGGTCAACGGCATGGGAGCGACGCCGCTCCTCGAGCTGTACGGGTTCAACGCGGAGGTGCAGCGCGTGCTCGGCGAGCGCGGTGTCGCCGTCGCCCGCACCCTCGTCGGCAACTACGTCACCTCGCTGGACATGGCGGGTGCCTCGGTCACGCTCTGCGAGATCGACGAGGAGCTGCTCGGGCTGTGGGACGCGCCGGTCCGGACGCCGGGACTGCGGTGGGGCATGTGAGGGCCGTGGACGGGGAGGGAAACGCCGACATACCTACCAGGCAAGGAGATCCCGTGCTCGACGCCGACTTCTTCCGCCGCTGGATGACGGCGGCCGCCGCTTCGGTCGACCGTGAGGCGGACCGGCTCACCGCCCTCGACTCGCCGATCGGCGACGCCGACCACGGCAGCAACCTCCAGCGGGGTTTCGCCGCCGTGGCCGCCACGCTGGAGAAGGAGGCACCCGGCACCCCCGGCGCGGTCCTGGTCCTCGCCGGGCGGCAGCTCATCTCCACGGTCGGCGGTGCCTCGGGACCGCTGTACGGGACGCTCCTGCGCCGTACCGGCAAGGCGCTCGGTGACGGCGCGGAGGTGAGCAGGGAGCAGCTGGCCGAGGCGTTGCGGACGGGTGTGGACGCCGTCCGGACGCTCGGCGGTGCCGCTCCCGGCGACAAGACGATGATCGACGCGCTCGTGCCGGCCGTGGACGCGCTCGGCGACTCCTTCGCAGCGGCGCGCGCGGCGGCCGGGGAAGGAGCCGCCGCGACCACGCCGTTGCAGGCCCGCAAGGGCAGGGCGAGCTACCTCGGCGAGCGCAGCATCGGGCACCAGGACCCCGGGGCCACATCGGCGGCCCTGCTCGTCGCCGCGTTGGAGGAGGCTGCCGGTGAGTGACGGGAAGCTGGTCGGGATCGTGCTGGTGTCGCACAGTGCCGAGGTCGCCGCGTCCGTGGCGGAGCTGGCGAAGGCGCTGTCGGGCGGTGGCGGGGCGGTGCCCGTCGCCCCGGCGGGCGGGACGGCGTCCGGCGAGTTCGGCACCAGCGCCGAACTGGTGGCCCGGGCCGCGGCGTCCGTGGACCGGGGCGCGGGTGTCGCGGTCCTCACCGACCTGGGCAGTGCCGTGCTGACCGTCAAGGCGCTGCTCGCCGAGGGGGACGAACTGCCGGAGCCCACCCGTCTGGTGGACGCGCCCTTCGTCGAGGGAGCGGTGGCCGCGGTCGTCACGGCCTCGACCGGTGCCGACCTCGCGGCGGTGGAGGCGGCGGCCGCGGAGGCGTACTCCTACCGGAAGGTCTGACGCGCGTCCGGGGCCCGGTTCCGGTTCCTCACGGGCGCCGGGTGTGGCAGTACCGCGCCCGGGGCGCCCGCGAGGCGGGGGGTCCGCCCGGGACCGCCGGTCGGCGGATGCGGCCGCCGCCGCGGCGGCGGGGGCGGGATGGGGG
>NZ_JACBYP010000230.1 GCF_018982965.1 Streptomyces mayonensis
CCGCCGCCCCCCGCACCGGCCCTCCGCCCCAAGGCCGTGGCCCGGACCGGCCTGTACGCGATCCTCGCCGCCAACGCCGTCGTCGTCGCCGTCCTCTTCGTGCAGGCCGGCTTCGCCGCCAACGCGCTCGTCGTCCTCGGCCGCCTCACCGGCCTCTACGGCGCCCTGCTGATGGCCTTCCAGCTTGTCCTGGTGGCCCGACTGCCCTGGTTCGACCGGCGGATCGGCATGGACCGGCTGACCTCCTGGCACCGCTGGACCGGCTTCGCCGTCCTGTGGACGCTCCTCGCCCACGTCGTCCTCATCACCTTCGGCTACGGCCGCTCGTCCGGCCTGGACCCGCTCAACCAGCTCGTCGACCTCGCCGAGACCGTCGAGGGCGTACTGCGCGCGCTCGTCGCCCTGGTCCTCCTCGTGGTGGTCGGGGGTGTGTCGGCGCGTGCCGCGCGGCGCAGGATGGCGTACGAGACCTGGCACTTCCTCCACCTGTACACCTACGTCGCGGTCGTCCTCGCCGTCACCCACCAGGTGGCCGCCGGCACGTCCTTCACCTCCTCGCCCGCCGCGACGGCGTACTGGTACACGCTGTGGGGCGCGGCCCTCGGCGCGGTCCTGGCCGGGCGGGTCGTCCTGCCGCTGTGGCGCAACCTGCGCCACCGGCTGCGCGTCACCGCCGTCGTCCCCGAGAACGACCACGTCGTCTCCGTCTACCTCACCGGACGCGACCTGGACCGGCTGCCCGCGCGGGCCGGGCAGTTCTTCCTGTGGCGGTTCCTGACCCGCGACCGCTGGTGGCAGGCCAACCCCTTCTCGCTCTCCATGGCCCCCGACGGCCGGCAGCTCCGCCTCACCGTCAAGGCCGCCGGCGACGGCACCGCCGCCCTGCGCCACCTCGCGCCCGGCACCCGCGTCTTCGCCGAGGGCCCCTACGGCGCCTTCACCGCCCTGCACCGCACCCGCCCCGGCACCCTGCTGATCGCCGGGGGCGTCGGCGTCACCCCGATCCGGGCCCTGCTCGAGGAACTGCCCGGTCACACCGTGCTGCTGTACCGCGTCGCCACCGGACCCGACGCCGTCCTCCACGACGAACTCCGCGACCTCGCGCACGCCAAGGGCGCCGAACTGCACCTGGTCACCGGCCCTGCCGTCCCCGACAAGCTGGGCCCGCGCGACCTCGCCGCCCTCGTCCCCGACGTCGCCGACCGGGACGTCTACGTGTGCGGTCCGCCCGGCATGACCACCGCGGTCCTGCGCACCCTGCGCGAACTGGGCGTGCCAAAGGCGCAGATCCACGCCGAACGCTTCAGCCTCGCCGGATGACCACGGCCCACCGAACCCGGTCGGGTGCTCCGGCTCACCGAACCCGGTCGGACGCTCCGGCCGACCGAGCATGGCCCGACGATCCGGCCCAGCGAACCCGGTCGGACGCTTCGGTCCCCCGAGCATGGTCCGACGTTCCGGTCCCCCTGAGAGGAACCCCCACACCGTGAAGCGCGCACTGCCCGTGCTGGTCCTGAGCATCGCCGGTCTCGTGCCGGTCTGGCGCTACGCCCCGTCCCCCGAGGCCGTGACGGCCGCCCCGCCCGCCTCGTCCGAGGCGTCCGTCGCCCCCGCCGCGCCGGCCGACGGCTCCACCGTCGTCGCCGGTCCCACCGTCGGCACCGAGAAGGGACCCGTCCAGGTCGAGGTGACCTTCGAGGAGCGGCGGATCAGCGCCGTACGCATGCTCCGGCAGCCCGACCACCCGCAGACCACGGCCGCCGTGCCGAAGCTGATCGAGGAGACGCTCGACGCGCAGAGCGCCGACGTGGACACCGTCTCCGGCGCCACGGTCACCAGCGACGGCTACCGGGAGTCGCTGCAGGCCGCCATCGACGCCCGGGCCGCCGCACCGGGCACGGGCGCCTGACGTGCGCGTCGAGCACGTCATGGGCTTCCCGGTCTCCCTCCGGCTGGACGACCGCGTAGGCACCGGCGGCGTTCCCGAGGCGGCCGTGGACGGGGTCTTCGCGTGGCTGCGGGAGGTCGACGCCCGCTTCAGCCCGTTCCGGCCGGACAGCGAGGTGTGCCGTCTCGACCGGGGCGAAGTGCCGCGGGTGAGCGCCGGGTTGCGGGAGGTGCTGGACCTGTGCGAGGAGTACCGGATCGCGACCGGCGGCGCCTTCGACGCACGGCTGCCGGGACGGGGTCTCGATCCCTGCGCGGTGGTCAAGGGCTGGTCGGTGCAGCGGGCGGCCGAGTCGCTGCGCGCGGCCGGGGCACGGCGGTTCTGCCTCAACGCCGGCGGTGACGTGGTCGCCGCCGGCGGCCCCTGGCGGGTCGGCGTACGCCACCCCGAGCGCCGGGACCGGCTGTGCACCGTCCTGGAGGTCACCGACGGGGCGGTCGCCACCTCCGCCCGCTACGAGCGCGGCGACCACATCGTCGACGGCCGCACCGGCCGCCCGGCGACCGGGCTGCTCGCCGTCACCGTCGTGGCGCCGACCCTGACCGAGGCGGACACGGCCGCCACGGCGGCGTTCGCGATGGGCGCCGAGGGCGCCGGGTGGGCGGCGGCGCGCGAGGGCTGCGAGGTGTTCGCCGTGGACGCCCGGCGGCGCGTGCTGCGCACCCCCGGGCTGCCGGTCGCGGGGGCGGCTCCCGGACCCGGCCCGGGACCCGGCCCGGGGCTCGGCTACGGGTCCGGCCCCGCGGCCGGAAAGGAGCCTGCCGGGGCGCCGGTGTGAGGCTCCGGAGGGTGGGGTCCGGGGCGCCGGTGTGAACCCCCGATCTGCGGGAAGGAGTCGCCCCGACGTGAAGGGCCCCGCAGATCCGCCGTCTACACTCGACCGGCGACGGCCCCACCGACCGCGGCCGGAGCGGGCAGCTTCTGCCAGACCCGAAGGGTATTCGGCGTTTTGATACGCATGGAATCAGTCACCAAACGGTACGCGGACGGGACGGTGGCGGTCGACCGGCTGTCCCTGGAGATACCCGACCGCGCCATCACGGTCCTCGTCGGCCCCTCGGGCTGCGGCAAGACGACCACCCTGCGGATGATCAACAGAATGGTCGAACCCTCCGAGGGAACGATCCTGCTGGACGGCGAGGACCTCCAGCAGCAGCCCGTCACCACGCTGCGCCGTTCGATGGGCTACGTCATCCAGAACGCCGGGCTCTTCCAGCACCGGACGATCCTCGACAACATCGCCACCGTGCCCCGCATGACCGGCTGGGGCAAGCAGAAGGCCCGGGAGCGGGCCGCGGAGCTGATGGAGCGCGTCGGCCTCGACTCCGCCCTCGGCAAGCGGTACCCGTACCAGCTCTCCGGCGGCCAGCAGCAGCGCGTCGGCGTGGCCCGGGCGCTCGCCGCCGACCCGCCCGTCCTGCTCATGGACGAGCCGTTCTCCGCCGTGGACCCCGTCGTCCGCAAGGGACTGCAGGACGAACTCCTGCGCATCCAGGACGAACTGGGCAAGACCATCGTCTTCGTCACGCACGACATCGACGAGGCCGTCAAACTGGGCACCATGGTCGCGGTGATGCGCACCGGCGGCCGGCTCGCCCAGTTCGCACCGCCCGCCGAACTGCTGTCCGACCCCGCGGACGCGTTCGTCGAGGACTTCCTCGGCGCCGACCGCGGCATCCGGGGACTGTCCTTCTTCCCGTCCGCCGGCCTGGAACTGACGACCGGCCCCGTCGTCCCGGTGGACGCCACCGCCGAACAGCTCGCCGCGCCCGACGCCCCCTACCTCCTGGTGACCGACGCGGACGGCCGCCCGCTGGGCTGGGGCGAGCCGCGCGAGCTGCGGGCCGGGGCCGGGTCCGGGGAGATCGCGGCCGACGCGCTGCTGCCGTACGGGCGGCCGTTCGTGCCCGGCACCGACTCGCTGCGCGCCGCCCTCGACTGCGCCGTGCTGTCGCCCACCGGCTGGGCGGTCGCGGTCGACACCGAGGGCCGGGTGACCGGCGTCGCGTCGCAGGCCGCCATCGGCGAGGCCATCCGCACCGCCCACGGCACGGGCCGCACCGGCGCCGCGCGGGCCGGTGCGGACACCGGCGCCGCACGTGCCGGGGCCGGCAACGGCGACGCGCGGCCCGACGGGCCCGCCGAC
>NZ_JACBYP010000231.1 GCF_018982965.1 Streptomyces mayonensis
CCACCTCACCGCATAACAGACCTAGGGAAGAGCTCTGGGAGGCAGGCTCGTGGCTCACTCCATGGGCCGCCAAGGGCCCTGACACTGGTGCGAATACCACGCCTGCCACGCTTGCCACGCTTGCAGCACGGGCAGGCTGGACCGTCGGTGCGCCCTGGATTGGTGTGACTTCGCCTACCGGCTCGAACGCCTCCCGGGCAACAGAGCCAGTGTGCGGCGGAGGTGATCAAGCCTTGCCGCCTCGCCACCCATCAGGCATGAGGAACTCTTTGGGATCCGCTTCGATCGAGATCTCACTGACCCTGACACCAGGAATGTGCAATCCCTTGAGCGGCTGGTCGTCCGGGTGATGGAACACGCTCCGGTGAGCGTTCAGTACGAGCTGCTGATTGAACGTATGCGCGATCTCCCCGCTTGGTGGAAACTCGCGGTCCGCGCCTCGGCAGTTCTGGATCACAAGTCCCGCGCGGCGGTCCAGGGGAACCAGGAACATCTGGGCTGTCGCAAGACCAACGCCGTCGCCCTCGTCACCAGCTCGTGGGACTAGGACCACGGGGCAGTCCGCCGTAAGCAGTGCTTCACTCTCGAAACGGCAGATCCACCAAGCACTATCGAAGAAATGCCCGGCCGCCTTGGGGACCAATTCCTTGATGAGCTTCAGGTGCCTGTTCGGGTGTTGCTTGACCTTGTAGGAGTTGAAGTCCGTGAGCCTCTCCCAGTGCCCATCGACTTCCTCCTCCGTCGGGGGCCGCCCCAGCCGTTCCGCAAGGAACCGCCGTATTCGCGGCTTGCCATTGACCGCCACATTCAGCTTTAGCATGAAGTCCGCCACCTCGTCACCACCCTGCCGGATGGCCGGGACCCTTACGTACTGAAGCGCAACCCATGCCGAGAGGGCTGCACGGTGCTCATCCGGCAATGGCCAGAGTCGGTCGTCAACGGCTGCTCGGATCGCCTGGATGCCGCCGCTCTCGATCACTCCGAACGCATCCTCCGCTGCGTCAGACCAGTGCCCGTCCGCAGTCTCCATGAGGTAGAAGTCCCTGACCACCGTCGACCGCTTAATGGGCTCAGACTTGCAGACGCCATCCTCCAACCGAAGGCGGGACACCTGCATGAACTCACCGGCGAAGCGCTCCAGGTAGGACCTGGGCACAGTGTGGTTGTTCCGCTTGAGACCCTTCTTAGTTCTTCCCACGATCAACTCCTGCCCCTGCGCCACGGAGCGGCCGGATCCGCCAGCGTGTCAAGAATTAGCTCGCACCACGTCACGGCGGCGTTCACCGTCAGCCGGGCATGACGGACCCCGAGTCCTGACGGGGCACTCGCCATTCCGTGTCCGCTTCCGAAGCCCTGGTTGCGCAGCTCGGCAACGCCCACGGCGATGTTCACAGAGCCGGAGAGAATCTTCTTCACAGCCTTGCTGCCGTCGGGCCCGTCGGGAGCAGAGCCGGCATCGAGCTTCAGCGCCTTCTGCACCGTGTTGACGAGAGCCGGCAGCGCGGCGTTCTTGTCGATAGGGACGCCCAGCTCACGCAAAGCCGTCTTGGCCGTCGCCTCGATGAGCTGCTTGGCTGCCCCGATGGCACCGTGAGGGTCGGTCGTCAAGTCCCGGCGGATGCGCTCCAACTCGACGAAGATGCCCGAAGCGTCAGTCAGCGCGCTCAGGTCCCGGGCCAGAACAGGCGGAGCGCTCCACGTGATCTTGCCGCTTCCGTCAAGTACGAGTCCGTCCCGTTCCAGTCGGACCCGGATGTCCTCGCGCCACGCATCGGGTGTTGGCGAAGACTCATGCCTCCACTGATACGTCTCCTCGTCGTACTTGCGGAGGAAGTCCTCGAACACGAGAAGCGCGCGACGCACGTGGTCCGGGTCGGTCCAGTCCACGCCCTCGGCGTAGAGCATGAACTCAGTCCGCCGCTGGCCGGGATCCTGGTACTTCAGCTCCTCCGGGGGGATCGGCGCGAAGCCCTGGTCCTCCCACAGCTCGGACACGATACGGACGGTCAAAGACGTGGCGAGTGAGCGGACGGCGTTTCGGGACGCTGGACTCACCAGCTCGCGCCGGGCAGTTGCGGTCATAGTCCGAAGATACGAGTAACCCTTGGCAACGTCATGGCCTTTCCCGGAGTGCTCAGGCCACCAGCATCAAGCTCGTCAGGATCCTATTGCCCCTCGCGTGCCCCATCGTGCGACCTGCGCACGATGCTCCGGGAGGAGGACGGCAGATGGGGGGCCGAATGCTGGTGCTGCTTGGTGGTGAAGTTCAGGATTGCGCCCAATTGATTGCGCGACTTCCTCGTTGCCTTGTGGTGGTACGTCCCGCCCCGTCCCCAAGCGCAGCGTGGGCCGCCGGAAATTTCATGGGATCAGCCTCACAGGACTGGTTCCGGTCTGCATGATGCCCACCATGGACGGATCGGTGTGGGTGGGGGCGATCTTCGGAGTGGGTGGCACGATCATTGGTGGAGGGCTCTCGCTGTGGGCGACAGTCATTGCCCAGCGGCAGCAGACTCGTGCTTCGCGGCAGCTTGTGATCGCTCAGCGAACCGACACCGCCGTGGACTCGGCGATCCAGATGTTCTTCCAGATCAAGCAGCACGTACGTGGAAGGCCGGCCGAGTTCCAGGAGGAGGCGCAGCAGCGTATCGATGTGTGGCAGCGGTCCCTACAGCAGCAAGTGAACAAGCTGGAGCCGATCCTGCTGAGAATCCGCGACGAGCCCTTCCGGCTGAGGCTGAGCAAGATCGCTGAGCTGCTGGCCTGGTCCGACATCTCGGAACCTGCTCTTGAAGGATCGCCTCAGGTCCTCACAGAGCTCTGTGATCACGCTCTGGACTGCCTGGGAGCCTTGGTCCGGGACGAACAGCTTCCGCCGGAGGGAGTCGGCCTGACCCGTGCCCGGCGGGTCGAGACGCTCTACTCCGTGCACATGGAAGAGCTGGCGCTGGCATACGAGGAAGGGCACCGTTGACGAACGCCGTATGAACCTGACGGAATCACCTCCATCAAGGGCCATTGTCCGGCAGGGTAATCGCTGTGCAGACGGAGACGTTGGTGGGACTGATCAGCGGCCTGGGCGGTGCCCTCATAGGTGGCGCCGCGTCATTCGGCGGTGTATGGCTCACACTGTCGCATCAGAAAGATCTGGCACGGGAAGCCCGTCTGTTGGAGATCGGTCAGGTCGCGGCGGACAAGGCACTGAACGAGCTGATCGCCCTGGGTGCGTTTCTGGAGACCGTCGGGGGCAATGACGTCGTTACAGCGCATACAGACGAAAGGCTGCCGTATCTGGACACCGTGTTCGGGCACCTGAAGAACACCGACTTGGCCGTCACCCGTATTCCAAACCGGGACGTTCGTGAGCGGGTAACACTTCATCTCCAACTCGCGAACCGCTACCGGGCTGCCGGAGTCCGGCACTATTTCGCGATCCGCTGGTTCGGCGAACTGAGAAAGGACATGGTCGACGTCCTAGCGGCATACATCCGCGATGACGCCCTCCCGCCCCTCTCCGAACAGACGGTGGAGAAGCAGACCAGGGTGACCCGGCACGAGGAGCGTCAGCGGCGGCGATTTGAGCACATGCACGATCCCGTCAATGTCGACCCTCGGGAAGAAGACGCCGCGTCGTCGCCGTCATGACGGACTTCAGGAAGTAGGCAGACGATGAGGCGAAAGTCCTGGTCAGTTTGACCGGACTCAGATCTGGCCTTCTGAAGCAGCGCGGAAGAGCGAGAAGGCGCTGTCCGACCTATAGCCCTCCGCAGGCGCCTGCGGAACGGCGAGCTGAAGTCTGTTCCTCAAGAACGTCAGCCCTGGCGCGTGGCGTCGCTCGGGGCTTCATAGCTGGTGCCGAACTGGCGGTCATGCTGATGTCTAGCGCGATAGAGGTGCAGTCACGGACCGGGAGCACATGTCGCGCACGCTCGCGGGTATCTTGCCGGCCCTCTGGAATCGATTCACGCCCTGTCCGCCGGGAGATCCGTTACCGGAACGCGACCGGCTCCTGCACAGGCATTTGCATAGAATTTTCGGACTGCAAGGTCGCCATGACCCCATCGTTTCGTAGGTCTGTTATGCGGTGAGGTGA
>NZ_JACBYP010000232.1 GCF_018982965.1 Streptomyces mayonensis
GGGGGGGGGGGGGGGGGGGGGGGGGGGGGGGAGCCGGGGCGGGGGGGGGGGGGGGGGTTGGAGTCGGGGCCGGGGTCGGGGTCGGAAGCAGTGCAGTCACCGCCCCCACGGCCGACGCGGGACCGGGAGCCGGAGCCGGTGGTCCACGAGGTGCCGACACCGAGAGCACCGCAGCAGGAGCCCGAACCCACGGACGCCACGCGGATCCAGGAGGCCCCGAAGGCCCCGGTGCCCCCGGAGACGGAGCCCTCGGCCCCTGCCTCCCTCCCCGCTGCAGGCGGCAGAAGACCCGGCGACTGGGAGACGGCCCGCCCCGGAAACGCGGTGCACTACGGCCCGCCGGACATGCGGCACTCCACCGCGGCCCAGGCCCTGCGGGACGCGGAGGGCGCCGCCCTCGTCATCACCTCCGCCCCGGCCCTGTGGACGGACACCAAGGACGCCCGCGCCAAACTCGGCCCGGTCCTCCTCTACGACCCCACCCACCTCTGCGACACCCCGGCCCGCCTCCACTGGTCCCCCACCGTCGGCTGCGAGGACAGACCGACGGCCGCGAGCAGGGCCGCCGCCCTCCTCGCCCCGGTCCGCCCCGCCGCCCGCCTCGACCAGGCACTCGGCGACACGGCCGAACTGCTGCTGCGCAGCTACCTCCACGCCGCCGCCATCGACGGCCGCACCGTCCGCCACGTCCACCGCTGGTCCCAGGGCCTGCAGATCCAGGACGCCGTACGCGTCCTGCGCACCCACCCCAAGGCCGCCCCCGGTTCCGCCGGCGAACTCGAGGGGGCCCTCACCGCCCACCCCGAACGCCGGGACATGGCCCAGCAGCTCACCACCCGGGCCCTCGCCGCCCTCTCCACCGTCAACATCCGAGAGTCCTGCACACCCAACCGAACTGATGCCCTCACCTTGGATTCCTTCATTCACGAACAGGGAACCCTTTACGTGGTGGGGGAATCCATCGAAGACCCCCGGACGAGCCCCGGCGCCATGCCGCTGCTGACGGCGCTCGTCTCCAGCGTGGTCGAGCGCGGCCGGCGCATGGCCGAACGGTCATCCTCCGGTCGCCTCGACCCACCACTGGCCCTCGTCCTGGACGACGTCGCGGCCGTCGCCCCCTTCCCCCAGCTTCCCGGGCTGCTGGCCACCGGCGCGGAGGCGGGCATGCCGACCCTGGCCCTGCTCCGCTCCCGCGAACAGGCCCGAGCCCGCTGGCCCCACGACGAACTCCCGGTCTGAACTCCCGGTCTGAACTCCCGGTCTGAACTCCGGGTCTGAACTCCCCGTCTTGACTCCCCCTCCGGGCTCCAGGCCCACAGCGGCCGGAGGAACCCGCCGTCAGCGCTCCAGCACGTACTCCAGCTCGTGGTCACCGGGCCCGCCCACCAGCGGCACCGTCCGCCCGCTCGGCACGAACCCCACCCTGCGATAGGCCGCCAGCGCCCGCCCGTTCTCCGGATGCACGATGAGCCGCACCCGCTCCGCACCGTTCGCCCACGCCCACTCCAGGCCGGCGTCGAACAGCGCCTTGGCCAGCCCGCTCCCCCGCCACTCCGGCCGTACGAACACTCCGACGACGTGCCCCTGCCGCCGATCCACCGCGAAACCGGCCCAGTCCGTCGTCCCGGCCTCCTCCACCAGCACCGTCAGCGTGCCGATCCACAGCCCGCTGGGCCCCTCCGCGACGATCTGCCGCACCCCGGACCCGTCCGGCGCCCCCTCGGCACTCCGGGCGGCCCGCTCCTGCCAGAAGGAGTCCGGCCGGCCCGCCGCGTCGTCGTACGTCTCCAGGTACGCGAGGTCCGCGACCGGGTCCCGCAGCGCGCGCAGCCGCAGCTCCTTCACCGCGGGCCACTCGTCGGCGCGTATGAAGCGAATCACGTAGTCACCCGGGACCGAGACACTCATGCCGGTCACGGTAGTACCCGGGTACCAGGCGCCTCATCTCATATACGGCCGCAGGGCCTACGCCCACCGGCCGCGGACCCCCGACCATGGTCGGATGGACCCCGTGCACCCCGCGCCGACCCCGCCACCCGTCCCGGAGGACCGGACGGCCGAGCCCCTCACCGAGTACGTCCAGCGCGTCAACCGGCGGGTCCGCGCCTTCGACCGCCGCCGCCCGCTCGTGTGGGACCTGCACCTCGCCGGGTTCTGGGTGGTGGCGGCTCTCATCGACGCGTCCGACGGCTGGCGCAGAGTCGCCCACAACACCGACGTCCCGGTCGCCCTGGTCCTCGTGCTCAGCCTCGCCCTCTCCGTCCCCCTCCTCTGGCGACGCAGCCACCCCCGGGCCGCCCTCCTGGCCACCCTGCCCGCGGCCCTGGTCAGCGCCTGGACGGGCGCCGCCCTCCAGGCCGCGCTCCTCCAACTCCTCCTCGTCCACCACGTCGCCCTCCGGGTACCGCTGCGCAACCTGTGGTGGTCGGTGGCGGTGGTGACCGCCCCCACCTGTGTCACGCTCGCCCGTTACGGGGACAGCGCCGGCCCGTGGAACCAGCAGCTCGGCGGGCAGCTCCTGTCCATCGGCGTGGCCGTCCTCATCGGCATCACCGTCCGCACCCGGCGCGACTACACCGAGGCCCTCGAGGACCGCGCCCGCCGTCTGGAGACCGAGCGCGACCAGCAGCTCCGGCTCGCCGCCGCCGCCGAACGCGCCCGCATAGCACGGGAGATGCACGACATCATCGGCCACAACCTCTCCGTCATCACCGGCCTCGCCGACGGCGGCCGCTACGCCGCCGCCAAGTCCCCCGACCGCGCCGCCCAGGCCCTCGACGCCATCGGCAGCACCAGCCGCCAGGCCCTCGCCGAACTCCGCCGCCTCCTCGACGTCCTGCGCGACGACGACCAGGCCCCCACCGGCAACGCCGAACTGGCCCCCCAGCCCGCCCTCACCGACCTCGACCGCCTCCTGGACGGCGTCCGCAAGGCCGGCCTCCCCGTCCACACGACCGTCCAGGGCCAGGCCGCCCTTCCCGAGGGCCGCCAACTCACCCTGTACCGCGTCGTCCAGGAAGCCCTCACCAACACCCTCAAGCACGCCGGCCCCGACGCCACGGCCCACGTCGCTCTCTCCTACGCGAGCAACGGCGCCGTCACCCTCACCGTCACGGACACCGGCCGCGGGGGCCCGCGGGACCCGTCCGCCGGAGGCGGCCGCGGTCTGCCCGGAATGCGGGAGCGCACCTCGTTGTACGGCGGCACACTGGAAGCCGGCCCACGCCCCGCCCCCGAACGAGGCTGGCGCGTCCACCTACACCTCCCGGAGGAACCCCAGCAGTGACCACCGTCCTCATCGCCGACGACCAGCCACTCCAGCGCTTCGGCTTCCGGATGCTCCTGGAGAGCCAGGACGACATGACGGTCGTCGGCGAGGCGACGAACGGCGCCGAAGCCACCCGGATGACGGCAAGGCTCCACCCCGACGTCGTCCTCATGGACGTCCGCATGCCAGGACTCGACGGCATCGAAGCGACCCGCCGCATCGTCGCGAGCGGCGACCGCACCCGCGTCCTCATCCTCACGACCTTCGACCTCGACGAGTACGCCTACTCCGGCCTCCGCGCCGGCGCCTCCGGCTTCCTCGTCAAGGACGCCCAGCCGGAAGAGCTGCTCGCCGGCATCCGCGCGGTGGCAGCCGGCGACGCGGTGGTGGCTCCCGGCCTGACCCGCCGCCTCCTCAACGCCTACGTCCACCACCTGCCGACCGGAGACACGGCACCGGCGGACTCTCCCGATCCCCGCCTGGCCGCTCTCACCGACCGGGAGACCGAGATCCTGCGGGTGATGGGGCAGGGCTGGACCAACACGGAGATAGCGGAGCGCCTCCACCTCGCCGAATCGACGGTCAAGACACACGTGGGCCGCATCCTGGCCAAAACCAGCTCGAGGGACCGCGTCCAGGCCGTCATCCTGGCGTACGAGACAAAGCTGGTGGGATGAGAAAGGGCAGCAGGAGATCCACCGATACAACGCAGAAAGCCCCGTACCATCCCGGTACGGGGCTTCCTTGCAATAATTGTTCGGCGGCGTCCTACTCTCCCACAGGGTCCCCCCTGCAGTACCATCGGCGCTGTAAGGCTTAGCTT
>NZ_JACBYP010000233.1 GCF_018982965.1 Streptomyces mayonensis
GTCACGAAGGTCGCGCCGTGAACGGCTTCTTCGACATCCCGAGCGACCTCGACAACACGTACTTCGGCCTGATCGGCCTGCACCTGCGCGAGGCACTGCTGCCGGTGCTGGCGGGCCTGCTGGCCGCGCTGCCCGTCGCCCAGCTCTGCGTGCGCTTCCGCTGGCTGTACCCGCCGGTGCTCGGTGTGACCACCGTCTTCTACGCCGTCCCGTCGCTGGCCGTCTTCGTCGTCCTCATCGACTACACCGGCCAGACCGAGCTGACCGTGATGATCCCGCTGGCCGTCTACAGCCTGGTCGTGCTCGTCCCGGCGATCGTCGACGGAGTGCGGTCGGTGCCCGAGGAGACGCTCGCCGCGTCCACCGCCATGGGCTTCGGACCCGTACGGCGCTATCTCCAGGTGCAGTTGCCGATCGCCGTGCCCGCGATCCTCGCCGGGCTGCGCGTGGCCGTGTCGGCGAGCATCTCCCTGGTCAGCGTCGGCGCCCTCATCGGCAACCAGGGCGCCCTCGGCAACCTGCTCGCGGACGCCCAGAAGTACGGCCGGCCCGAGCTGGCGGTCAACTCCGTGCTCACCACCGCCGTACTGGCCGTCCTGTGCGACGCGCTGCTCGTCCTGGTCCGCAACCTGCTGACGCCGTGGATGCCGCGCGGCAGGAGCGGGCGCCGCCCGAAGGAGGCCGCGGCGCGGCCCGGACCGCAGGAGGCGGCGACCCGGTGAACGTCCTCAACTTCGTCAACGCCTTCTTCAGCGACAGCGCGCACTGGCAGGGCTACGACGGCATCCCGCAACGCCTGCTGGAACACGTCCAGTACACGCTGCTGGCCCTCGGCCTCGCGGCCGCCGTCGGACTGCCCGTCGGGCTGCTGACCGGGCACACCGGACGCGGCGGCAACGCCGTGGCCTTCGTCGCCACCGCCGCCCGCGCCCTGCCCAGCTTCGGCCTGCTGGTGCTGATCGCCGTGGTCGTCGGCATCGGCCTGCTGCCCGTGATGGTGCCGCTCGTCGTGCTCGCGATCCCGCCGATCCTGGTCACCACCTACGAGGCGGTCCGCTCCGTCGACCCCTCGCCGGTGGACGCCGCCCGGGGCATGGGCATGCACGAGGCGGGCATCCTCTTCCGCGTCGAACTGCCCGTCGCCCTCCCGCTGGTGCTCAGCGGACTGCGCTCGGCGGCCATCCAGGTCGTCTCGACGGCGACCATCGCCGCCTACGTCAGCCTCGGCGGAATCGGCCGCTACATCATCGACGGGCTCTACCAGCGAAACTACGAGAAGGTCGTCGGCGGCGCCACGCTGGTGGCCGTCCTGGCGCTGGTCACCCTCGCCGTCTTCTGGGCGGCCGGACGGCTGGCCGTCTCGCCGGGAGTGCGCAGGCGCTGAGGCGCAGTGGCGGTGCAGTGGCGGTGCACAAACCGTAACCAGGCCGTACTTGACTCCCGTACAAGCGGATCGTTTGGATCGGTGGATGACTTCTAGCGCGAAGAGCAGCAGGTCCAGGACCAGGCACACCGGCGCGGCGGCCGTCGCGCTCACCGCCGCGGCGGCGCTGCTCGCGGGCTGTTCCTCCGACTCCGGCGACACTTCCGACAACCCGCTGGCGGGCGACAAGGCGGAGGCGGGCACCGTCGTCGTCGGCTCGAACAACTTCGCCGAGAGCACCCTGCTCGCCGACATCTACGGCGAGGCGCTCAAGGCCAAGGGTCTCAAGGTCACCTACAAGCACAACATAGGCAGCCGCGAGACGACGTACGGCCTGATGAAGAACGGCTCGGTCACGGTGCTGCCGGAGTACAACGGCTCGCTCCTCGCCTACCTCGACCCCAAGGCCGAGCAGGGGTCCGTCGACGCCGTCAACGAGGCGGTCAAGGGCAAGCTCGACAAGAAGCTGACGCTGCTGGAGTCCTCGCCGGCCGAGAACAAGGACTCGGTGACCGTCAACGCCGAGACCGCGAAGAAGCACGGTCTCACCGCCGAGTCGACCCTCGCCGACCTCAAGGACGCCGCGCCCGACCTGGTGATCGGCGGCTCGCCCGAGTTCCAGACCCGGCAGCAGGGGCTCAAGGGCCTGGAGTCGGTGTACGGCCTGAAGTTCAAGTCGTTCAAGGCGCTCGACGCGGGCGGTCCGCTGACCCAGTCGGCGCTGACCAAGAACGACGTGCAGGCGGCGGACGTCTTCACCACCGACCCGACCATCGTCAAGGAGAAGTTCGTCGTCCTGAAGGACCCGGAGAACCTCTTCGGCCACGCGAACGTGACCCCGCTGGTCACCAGGGACGGGCTGTCCGAGGAGGGCGTCGCCGCGCTCAACGGGGTCTCCGCCAAGCTGGACACCGAGACGCTCCTCGACCTGGACGCCCAGGTCCAGCTGGACAAGAAGGACCCGCTGGACGTGGCCAAGGAGTGGCTCAAGTCCGCGGGCCTTTCCTGACCCGACCGGGGGTCTCCTCACGGAGACCGCCGGCGGGAACCGCCGCGTCACGCCTGGCGGGAACCGCCGTCACGCCTGACAGAGACCACCGTCACGCCTGGCGGAGACCGCCGTCACGCCTGGTGGAGACCACCGTCACGACGCCGCGGCCCCGGTCGCGGCGTCGATCAGCTGGTCGATCAGGGCGATGAGGACGTCCCGGCTCGAGGTCCGCTCCCGCGCGTCGCAGAGCAGCACCTGGACGTGGTCCGGCAGTGCGAGCGCCTCGCGGATCTCCGCGGCCGGGTACGGGTGGCGGCCGTGGAAGCCGTTGACGCCGACGACGAAGGGGATGCCCCGCCGCTCGAAGAAGTCGATCGCGGCGAAGCTCGACTCGGGCCTGCGGACGTCGACCAGGACCACCGCGCCGAGCGCACCGATCGACAGGTCGTTCCACATGAACCAGAACCGCTGCTGACCCGGTGTGCCGAACAGGTACAGCACCAGGTCCCGGGTGATGGTGATCCGCCCGAAGTCCAGGGCCACGGTCGTGGCCCGCTTCTCCTCGATGCCCGCGAGGTCGTCGACGTCGAGTCCCGCCGCGGTCAGCGGCTCCTCGGTACGCAGCGGGGAGATCTCGCTCACCGACCCGACCATGGTGGTCTTGCCGACGCCGAAACCCCCGGCGATCAGGATCTTGACGGCATCGGGCGCGGCGGAGCGCGCGGTGGAGCGGGCGGATGCCGTGGGCGCCGGAGCGGCGCGGTCAGAGCCGGCCAAGGCCGTCCCTCACTTTCTGCAGCAGGTCCAGGTCCGGTGTGGCGCGGTTGACCGGGTGCGGCGGCCGGGCGGTGATGCGGTCGGCCTCCAGCAGGTCGGAGAGCAGGATGACCACCACGCTCACCGGCAGGTCGAGGCGGGCCGCGACCTCCGCCACGGCCATCGGCTCGGCGCACAGCCGCAGGATCCGAAGGTGTTCGGGCTGCGGACGCGTGGCCCGGTCCGGCTGCGGGTCGCACGTGGTCACCGTCGTGATCAGGGTGAAGTCGGCGCGGCTGGGGCGGGTCCGGCCGCCGGTCAGGGTGAACGGCCGCACGAGCCGGCCCCCCGCGTCGCCTCCGGTCACGTCACTCGCCGGGGCCGGCGGTGGCCCGCGGTGCCGCGCTCAGGTGCTCGCCGATCTTCTTCACCAGCATGTTCATCTGGTACGCCACGACGCCGACGTCGGCGTTCGGCCCGGTGAGCACGACCAGGTGCGCGCCGGGGCCGGCGGAGGTGAGGATCAGGTAGCTGTTGGCCATCTCGATGAGCGCCTGGCGCACCGGGCCGCCGCGGAAGTCCATGCTGACGCCCTTGCTCAGGCTCATCAGACCCGAGGCGGTCGCCGCCAGCCGCTCGGCGTCGTCGCGCAGGAACCCGGTCGACTTGCTGACGACCAGTCCGTCCTCGGAGAGCACGACCGCCTGGTTCACGTCGGCGACCCGCTCCACGAGTCCGGTGAGCAGTTGGTCCAGCTCGGTGTGCGTGGCGGGGGAGGGTCGGGTCATCGGCTGTCCTTCGTCGGCTGTCGGCG
>NZ_JACBYP010000234.1 GCF_018982965.1 Streptomyces mayonensis
CCCGACGCCACCCCCGCCGCCCGCCCCGGAGGTGTACCCGTGGAGCGAGCTGGCGTACGACGTGAGCGGTGACGGCACCGGGCCCGAAATGCGGCTGGCGGGGAGCAGTTGGGTGTGGCAGCGTTCCGCGCTCTCGGTCGACGACGTGCGGTACGCCCACGGCGTCACCGTGCGCGGCCGCTCCTCCGTCACGATCGACCTCAACCGCACCTGCTCGTCCTACGACGCGCTGGTCGGCGTGGACGACCTGACGATGAAGCTGGGCAAGGTCCACTTCTCGGTGTACGCCGACGGCGTCCGGCTGTGGAACTCCGGCACGGTGAAGGGCGGGGACCCGGCGGTGCCGGTCCATGTCGACATCTCGGGGCGCGAGACCGTACGGCTGGTGGCCGAGCCGCACAGCCCGTTCGACTCGCTGGCCCTGGCGGACTGGGCGCAGTCCCGCTTCACCTGCGCGTAGACACCGGCGGTACCGGCCACCGCTCGATGTGGGCCCGCAGGCCCGCATCCACCTCGGCCGTCGCGTCGCCCGTCGTGAGGGCGGCGCCCCGGGCCCGCTCGGCGGCGTACCGTTCGCGGCCGAGGGCGGCACGGGCGGCGTCCGCGGCCCGCTCGCCGCGGGCGCGGTCCGGTGCGGAGGCCGGACGGTCGCCGCGCCAGTGGCCGGTCGCCCCGAGCAGCCGCGCCGCGCGGGCGTGGTCGCCGAGGTCGGACAGCAGATCCGCCGCGTTGTCCACGAGAGCGGCGACGACGAGGTCGGCACACCGCTTGTCGACCGCCGTACGGACGGTGTCCGCGAGCAGCGGCAGGGCCGCCCCCGGCCCCGTCTCGCCGGCCGTGACCAGCGCTTCCACCAGCCCCAGCATCGCCAGGAACTGCGGCGGCGGGGTGCCGCGCTCGCACTCCTCGCGGGCCTGGTGCGCCAGGGCGCGCGCCCGCGGGAAGTCCTCGTCCTCCACGGCGATCCCGGCCCGCAGCAACAGGACGAAGGCCTTGGAGTCCACGACGCCGTACCGGTCGGCGGCGGCGCTCGCCTCGTCGAGCACGGCCAGCGCGGCAGACCGGTCCCCCGCGCGGTAGGCGATCTCGGCCAGCCGGGCGATGAGGAACGGCGACTCGGCGAAGGCACCCACCTCTTCGGCGAGCCGCAGCGCCTCCGCGTACTCCCTCCTGGCCTCGTCGTACCGGCCGTGCACCATGGCGGACTCGCCGAAGGCGCTGCACACCTGGGCCTCCACCAGGCGGTCGCCGAGCCGGCGGCTGAGCAGCCGCAGTTCGGACAGGTCCTCGTCGACGTCGGACACGTTCCCGGAGGTGTCGACCACCGCGTGGGCCCGGAACATGAGGCTGGCGGCGACCTCCCACTCCCCGCCGTACACACGGCAGTTGGCGACTGAGGCGTCCATGGCGGGCCGGACGTCGTTCGAGTCGTTGACGAAGAACTCGGTGAGCGGCCAGATGATGCCCGGTATCCGGGCCGCCTCCGGCCCGCCCGCGGCGAAGTGGTTGCGCACCCTGAGGACGTACTGCCGCATCCGCTCGTCGGGCGGCCTGTCTCCCGGCCCGGCCTCGAAGGTGAGGAGGATGTGCATCATCCGCACCCGCATCCGCAAGTTGTGCAGCGGGTGCCCGGTGTCGCCCTCCGGTACGGCGAGCAGCGCCTCGACGGGGTCGGCGGCGGCGGTACGCCGGGCGAGGTCGTCCCCGGCCGGCCCGCCCGCGTCCAGGGCGGCCGCGAGGTGCAGTACCCGGTCGAACCGTTCGACGCCTTCGTGACGGTAGTTGCGCAGCCACCAGAACCAGCCCATGGCGAGCGCGAGGGCGGCGGCCTCCTCCTCGTCACCGTCCTCGAGCGAGCGGTCGAGTGCGGTGCGGATGTTGTCGTGCTCGGCCTCCAGGCGGGCTATCCAGGGCAGTTGCCCGGCGGACCGCAGCTGAGGGTCGGCCTCCTCGACCAGGGCGCGCGCCCACGCGCGGTGGGCGCGCTCGGCGGCGGTACGCAGCCCGGGGAGTTCGGCGGCGCGTTCACCGGCGTACTCGTGGATGGTCTCCAGCATCCGGTACCGCATGCCGGCGCCGGCCCGCGTGCCCGGGTCGGCCACGACCAGGGACTTGTCGACGAGGGCTCCGACGAGGTCCGCGGCGGGGCCGGTGCCGACGGCCTCGGCGGCTTCGAGGTCCCAGCCTCCGGCGAAGACGGACAGCTCGCGCAGCATGGTGCGTTCGGCGTCGTCGAGGAGGTCCCAGGACCAGTCGACGACCGCGCGCAGCGTCTGCTGGCGGGGCAGGACGGTGCGGCTGCCGGAGGTGAGCAGCCGGAAGCGGTCGTCGAGCCGGTCGGCGATCTCGCGCGGGGTGAGCATCCGCAGGCGTGCGGCGGCCAGTTCGATGGCGAGCGGCAGCCCGTCCAGCCGCCGGCAGATCTCGGCGACCGCCTGCCCGTCGCCCAACACGGCGTCCGCGTCGGGCCGTACGGCGGCCGCGCGGGCGGTGAAGAGGCGTTGTGCCTGGTCCGGGGTGAGCGGCTCGACCGGGCGCACGGCCTCGCCCGGTACGCCGAGGGGCTCGCGGCTCGTGGCGAGGATCGTGAGGCCGGGGCAGCGGGTCAGCAGCGTCTCGGCGAGCCGGGCCGCGGCGCCGACGAGGTGTTCGCAGTTGTCCAGGACGAGCAGCAGGTCGCGCGGGGCGCAGTACTCGACGAGCGAGGCGACGGGGTCGCCCTGCACGGCCGGCCGCTCGCTGGTGACGAGCACGGTCTCCCGCAGCCCGAGGGCGTTGACGACGGCACCGGGGACCGCCTCCGGCCGGTCGAGGGGGGCGAGTTCGACCAGCCAGGCCTGCGGGAGCGCGGCGGCGGCCTCCTCGGCGAGACGTGTCTTGCCGGAACCGCCCGGTCCGGTGAGGGTGACGAGCCGTGCCGTCCCCAGTCCGGCCCGGACGGCGTCGATCTCGGCCTCCCGTCCGACGAAGGAGGTCAGCCGGGGCCGGATGTTTCCCGTCCGCTCGGGCGGCGCCTTGGGTATGGCCGGAGCGGCGAGCAGTTCGGCGTGCAGGGAGCGCAGTGCGGGGCCGGGTTCGGTGCCGAGGCCTTCGGCGAGGGCGCGGCGGGTGTCGTCGTAGGCGGCGAGGGCGTCGGCGTCACGGCCGGCGGCTCGCAGGGCGCGGATGAGGAGGGCGCGCAGGGTTTCGTCGTAGGGGTGGGCGGCGACCAGTTCACGCAGTTCCGGTACGGCGTCGTGGGTGTCGCCGAGGCGCAGTCCGGCCTCGATGCGCGCGCGGGTCGCCTCCAGGTGCAGGGCCTCGGGCCGGGCCGCGTGTCCCGAGAGGTCGGCGAGGGCGGGGCCGCGCCAGAGACCGAGCGCCTCGTCGAGATCCCGGGCGGCGGCCCGGGCGTCGCCGCGGTCGAGGGCGTCGGTGCCGTGCCGTACGAGACGTTCGAAGACGTACAGGTCGACGTCGTCGCGGGTCGCAGCGAGCCGGTAACCGCCGGGGGCGGAGACGACGGCGTCCTTGCCGACGGTACGGCGCAGACGGCCGACGAGGGCCTGGAGCGCGCCGGGGGCGTCCTGCGGCGGGGCGTCCGCCCAGACCTCGTCGATCAGGGTGCCCGGGGCGACGACCTGGCCGGGCCGCAGGGCGAGGGCGGCGAGCAGCGCACGGAGCCGGGGCCCGCCGGGGGTGACGACGGTGCCGTGGTCCTCCGTCTGGGCGACGCCCAGGATCTTGTACCGCACGGGGCCATTGTCGCTTGCGCGAGCGGTGACGCGGGGGGTGCCTTGGCGCCCGGCGTGGGTGCGGGTCGCGCAGCCCGGCGTTGCCATGGCGCCCGGCGCGGGTGCGGGGCGGGGGTGGGTCGCGCAGCCCGGCGCTTACGGGGTGCCGCAGCGCCCACCCGTGCCGCCCTGGGGGTACCTCCCAGG
>NZ_JACBYP010000235.1 GCF_018982965.1 Streptomyces mayonensis
CCGCCCGCCCTCGTCGTCGCTCCGTCCGGCCCCACGTCCGCCCCGTTCATGCGCTCTTGAACCTGCCGCGCCACACCAGTACCGCGAAGAACGGCGCCCCGACGAGCGAGACGACGACCCCCGCGTCCAGTTCCCCCGGCCGCACCACCAGGCGCCCCACGATGTCGCAGACCAGCAGTACGACCGCCCCGAGCAGCCCGGCGTACGGCACCAGCCAGCGGTAGTCCGGGCCGGTGAGGTACCGCGCGACGTGGGCCACCATGAGCCCGAGGAAGGCGACGGGACCGCAGGCCGCCGTCGCCGCGCCCGCCAGCAGCGTGATGGCGACGACACCGACGGTCCGGGTGCGGGTGATGTCCACGCCGAGCCCGCGCGCGACGTCGTCGCCCAGGTTGAGGAGGTTGACGGCGGGCAGCGTCGTCAGGGCGAGCAGCAGTCCGACGCCGGCGAACACGCCGACCGGCCCGATGACGTCGAACCCGACGCCGGCCACCGACCCCGAGTTCCAGAACCGCAGCGCGTTCAGCGAGGCCTTGTCCGTCAGGGAGACCGCCGTGGTCATGGCCGTGAGGAACACGGTGATCCCCTGCCCGGCCAGCACGAGGGTCAGCGGGTTGCCGGCCCCGCGCCCGATGCTCGACAGTCCGAAGACGACGACGCCCGCGAGACCCGCGCCCAGGAAGGCGAACCAGACGTACTGGAAGGGGCTGGTGAACCCGAAGACGGCGATGACCGAGACCACGGCGAACGACGCACCGGCGTTCACCCCGAGCAGTCCGGTGTCGGCGATCGGGTTGCGCGTGTACCCCTGGATGAGCGCCCCGCCGATCCCGAGGGCGACGCCCGCCACGACCGCGAGCACCGTACGGGGCACCCGCACCGTCTGCACGATGAGCCTGATCTCGGTGAGCCGCCCGTCGGACCCGGGCCCGGCGAACAGTCCGTGCCAGACCTCGGCGGGGCTCAGCGCGCGCGCACCGACGGCCAGCGACGCCACCGCCGCGACCACGAGCAGTGCCGCGAGGGCGCCCAGTCCCACGACCCGTCTGTGACGGGCCTTGCTCGTACCCCCGGGCGCGGGGCGCTCCGTCGCAGTCGTGGCCATGGCGACGTACCCTAACGCGCGCTCGTACCGGCCCCGTCGGCGACCGTCCGGGCCTCGTCCGGGGCGGACTTGAGGCTCCGGTCGAGCAGCGACTCCAGGATCTCGCCGACCCGGACGGCCGTGTTGGACAGCAGGGAGGAGGTGATGCCGTGGGTGTGCTCGGTGCCGCCCTGGAGGTAGATGCCGCAGCGCAGGCCGGGGTCGGTCGCGACGCGGTAGTCCCGTTCGACGCACACCCTGCCGTCGTCGTCGCGCAGGCAGCGGTCCGCCACCCGGCCGAGGAGACCGAGCGGGTCCACCGGGCTGTAGCCGGTGGCGAAGACCACGACGTCCGCGTCCAGGAGCGTCTCCTCGCCGGTGACCAGGGAGGTGACGGCGGCACGCACGCCCTCGGACGTCTCCTCGACGCCGGTGAGCCGGGAGACGTTGAGGAAGCGCAGGCGCTCGGTGCCGAGCACCTTCTCCCGGTACATCTGCCGGTACAGGTCGTCGATGAGGTCGATGTCCACCACCGAGTAGTTGGTGTTGCCGTGGTAGTCCATCAGCCGGCGTTTGACGTCCGCGGGAGCGGCGAAGTAGTCGTCGACGGCCTCCGGGTCGAAGATGCGGTTGGCGAAGCCGCTGTCGTCGGCGGGACTGTAGCCGTAGCGCGCGAAGACCGCGCAGACCTCCGCCTCGGGGAAGCGGCGGTGCAGGTAGGCGACGTTCTCGGCAGCGCTCTGCCCGGCGCCGACGACGACGAACCGGGCGGGTGCGGTGCCCTCCAACGCGTCGACCTTCGCCAGCAGTTCGGAGTTGTGCCAGACGTGCTCGCTCCGCTCGACGCCCTGGGGCAGCAGGGGGCGCAGACCGGTGCCGATCACGAGGTTGCGCGCCCGGTGCACCTCGAGGCCCTGCCCCGAACGGACCGTCACTTCGAGGTGGTCCACCGTTCCGTCCCGTTCGACGGGTGCCACCCCGACCACCTCGCGGCCGTAGGAGACCTGGTCGTCGACCTTGGCCGCGGCCCACTCGAAGTAGTCGTGGAACTCCACCCGCAGCGGGAAGAGGTTCTTGTGGTTGATGAAGTCGATCAGGCGTCCCTTGCTCTGCAGGTAGCAGAGGAAGCTGAACTCACTGGCCGGATTGCGCAGTGTCACCAGGTCCTTGAGGAAGGACACCTGCATCGTCGCGTCGTCGATCAGCATGCCCCGGTGCCATCCGAAGCGCGGCTGCTGCTCGAAGAAGCGGGCGGTGACCGCCTCCTCGGGCCCGGCCTGTGCGTTGTGTTCGCGGACCGCGATCGCCATGGCGACATTGGACGGGCCGAAGCCGATTCCGATGACGTCGTGGACCAGCGTTGCGTCACCAGGAAGAACCTGTGACATGTCACTCCCATCGTGCGGGACAGTCGCCTTGAAGGCGTGGAGGTTGCCGAAATGGGACATGCCGACGGAGCGGCCCGCCGGAAACTTAGGTGAGCCTAAGCTAATGCTATGAAGCTGTCGATAGGGCGAACGGAGGGGCGAGCCCGCCAACTGGGGTGTCGGGCGACAGTGTTGCGGACTAAGGTAAGCCTTGCTTAACTTGCCCGGTTCAGCCCTGCGACGAGGAGGAACGCCCATGCGGGTCGTCATGTTCGGTTACCAGACCTGGGGCCACCGCACCCTGCAAGCCCTGCTGGACTCCGAGCACGACGTGGTGCTGGTCGTGACGCACCCCAAGAGCGAGCACGCGTACGAGAAGATCTGGAGCGACTCCGTCGCCGGCCTCGCCGAGGAACACGGGGTCCCGGTGCTGATCCGCAACCGCCCGGACGACGACGAGCTGTTCGAGCGCCTCAAGGACGCCGACCCGGACATCATCGTGGCCAACAACTGGCGGACCTGGATCCCGCCGCGGATCTTCGGCCTCCCCCGCCACGGCACGCTCAACGTCCACGACTCGCTGCTTCCGAAGTACGCCGGGTTCTCCCCGGTGATCTGGGCGCTGATCAACGGCGAGTCCGAGGTCGGCGTCACCGCACACATGATGAACGACGAGCTGGACGCCGGGGACATCGTCCGGCAGGAGGCCGTGCCGGTGGGACCGAAGGACACCGCCACCGACCTCTTCCACAAGACCGTCGACCTGATCGCCCCGGTCACCATCGGCGCACTCGGCCTCATCGCGGCCGGGCAGACGGAGTTCACCAGGCAGGACAGGTCACGGGCCAGCTTCTTCCACAAGCGGTCCGACGAAGACATCCGCATCGACTGGAGCTGGCCGGCCGAGGACCTGGAGCGCCTGGTCCGCGCCCAGTCCGAGCCCTACCCGAGCGCCTACACCTTCCACCGGGGCAGGCGCCTCGAAGTGCTCGCGGCGGTGGTCTCCGAAGGCCGGTACGGCGGCACGCCCGGGCGCATCTTCTACCGCGAGGGCGACGGCGTGGTCGTCGTGGCCGGCGCCGACGCCCGTACGGGCCGCAACCACGGCCTGGCCGTCACCCGCGTCCGCACGGACGACGGACGGGAGCTGTCCGCCACCGAGTACTTCACTGCCATGGGCGGCTACCTCACCGGCCGCCCCTGACGGCCGGGGGGGGGGGGGGGGGGGGGGGGGGCGGGGGGGCGGGGGGGGGCCCGCCCCCCGGGGGGGGGGGGGGGGGGGGGGCGCGCGGGGGGGGGGGGGGGGGGGGGGGCGGGCGGGGGGGGGGGGGGGGGCGGGGGGGCGGGGGGGGCGGGGCCGGGGGGGGCGGGGGGGGGGGGGG
>NZ_JACBYP010000236.1 GCF_018982965.1 Streptomyces mayonensis
GGCGCGGTGGTCACGGAAGATTCTCCGGGAGGGGGTGCACGGGGACGGCGGGCGCTGGCGGCTCCGGCGGCGCGGGAGCACCGGCCGGCGGGGGGCTCAGCGGCGACAGAGGCCGTCGTCGACGCACCACGCCGAGCACGCGAAGAGCGCGAGGCACAGCAGCGGAGCGGATGCATACATGCGTGCGAATATACGGAGGACGGCGCTCCGGGTGCCACACCGTCTCGCCATGCGGATGGCGGACGTCCGCCCACCGGAAGCGGCGCTCCGGCCCGTGCGTCCCTGGCCCCCCCCCCCCCCCGGGCCGGGGGCCCCCCCCCCGGGGGGCCCCCCCCCCCCCCCCCCCCGGGGCCCCCCCCCCCCCCCGCGCCCCCCCCCCCCGGCCCGCCGCCGCCGCCCGCCGCCCCCCGCCCCCCGCCGCCCCGCGGCGCCGGCCCCCCCCCCCCACGCCGGTGGGCCCCCGCGGCCACTGCCACGGGGGCCCACCTCGTCCCCGGGGCGACCGCCACGGGGCTCCACCTCGTGCCGTGTCCGGCTACACCGTGCGCTCCAGACGGTCCGCCATCAGCTGCACGAACCGGGAGGGGTCCTTGGGCCGGCCGCCTTCGGCGAGTACGGCGAGGGCGTGCAGCAGTTCGGCGGTCTCGGTGAGCTCCGCGCGGTCGGCCCGGTCGGTCCAGGCCCGGTTCAGGGACTTCACCAGCTGGTGCTCGGGGTTGAGTTCGAGGATCCGCTTGGCACCGGGCACCTCCTGGCCCATCGCCCGGTACATGTTCTCCAGGGCGGGCGTGAGTTCGCCCGCGTCGGAGACGACACAGGCCGGTGAGACCGTGAGGCGCGAGGAGAGGCGGACCTCCTTGACCTCCTCGGCCAGGTGCTCCGACATCCAGCCGAGCAGCCCGGCGTACTCCTCGCCCTGCTTCTCCTTCTCCTCCTCGTTCTTGTCGTCCTCGGTGCCGGAGAGGTCGATCTCGCCCTTGGCCACCGAGCGCAGCGGCTTGCCGTCGTACTCCCCCACCGCGTCGACCCAGACCTCGTCGACGGCGTCGGTCAGCAGCAGGACCTCGACGCCCTTGGCCCGGAACGCCTCCATGTGCGGGGAGTTCTCGATGGCGCCGCGGGACTCGCCCGTCAGGTAGTAGACGGCGTCCTGGCCGTCCTTCATCCGCTCCACGTAGGCGTTCAGCGCGGTCGGCGCGTCGGCGTCGTGCGTGCTCTCGAACGAGGAGGCGGCGAGGATCGCGTCCCGGTTGTCGGAGTCGGTGACCAGGCCTTCCTTCAGGACCGCGCCGAACTCCCGCCAGAAGGTGGCGTAGCGCTCGGGCGCCGACGTCCTGAGGTCCTTGACCGTGGAGAGGACCTTCTTCGTCAGACGGCGCTGGATCATGCGGATGTGGCGGTCCTGCTGCAGGATCTCGCGGGAGACGTTGAGCGAGAGGTCCTGCGCGTCGACGACGCCCTTGACGAAGCGGAGGTAGGGCGGGAGCAGTTCCTCGCAGTCGTCCATGATGAAGACGCGCTTGACGTAGAGCTGCACGCCGCGCTGGTAGCCCTGCGTGAACAGGTCGTGCGGGGCGTGCGCGGGCACGAAGAGCAGGGCCTGGTACTCGAAGGTGCCCTCGGCCTGGAGCCGGATGGTCTCCAGGGGGTCGCGCCAGTCGTGCCCGATGTGCTTGTAGAGCTCGTGGTACTCCTCGTCGGAGACCTCGTCGCGCGGGCGGGCCCACAGGGCCTTCATCGAGTTGAGCGTCTCCGCCTCACGGGCTTCGGCGGCGTCGTCCTCGCCCGGCCGGGGCAGCAGACGGACCGGCCAGGTGATGAAGTCCGAGTACTTCTTGACGATCTCCCGGATCTTCCACTCGGACGTGTAGTCGTGGAGCTGGTCGTCGGAGTCGGCCGGCTTGAGGTGCAGGGTGACGGAGGTGCCCTGCGGAGCCTCGTCGAGCCGTTCCAGGGTGTAGGTGCCCTCGCCCTTCGACGTCCAGCGGGTGCCCTGGGTCTCGCCGGCGTGCCGGGTGACGAGGGTGACCTCGTCGGCCACCATGAACCCCGAGTAGAAGCCGACGCCGAACCGGCCGATGAGCCCGTCGGCCCCGGCCGCGTCCTTGGCCTCGCGCAGTTCCTCGAGGAACTTGGCGGTGCCCGAGTTGGCGATGGTGCCGATCAGCCGGGTGACCTCCTCGTAGGACATGCCGATGCCGTTGTCGCGCACGGTGAGGGTACGGACGTCGGGGTCGGTCTCCAGCTCGATGTGCAGGTCGCTCACGTCGGCGTCGGGCGCGTCCTCCCGCAGGGAGGCCAGGCGCAGCTTGTCCAGCGCGTCGGAGGCGTTGGAGACCAGCTCGCGCAGGAAGACATCCTTGTTCGAGTAGACGGAGTGAATCATCAGCTGCAACAGCTGACGCGCCTCTACCTGGAACTCAAACGTTTCGGTCGTCATGGCTGGTGAGTACCTCACAGGTCACAGTTGGTCTGCACTGGCACCGGCAACTCTAGAACAGCGCGGACGGCCGACGGATCCGGTCGTCGCGGCTTGCGGGACCGGGCCGGTGCGCGGGGCGCGCGCCCTCAGCCGTGCAGCGAGCGGTACGCCGCCACCGCGCCGGGGTGCAGCGGCACGCTGCCCGTGCCGATGAGGCTGCGGACGTCCAGGAACTGGGCCCCGACGGCGTGCTCGGGCACGAACTCGGGGGCGCGCCGTACGAGGAGGCGGGTGAGGGCGCCGGCGATCTCGGGGTCGAGGTCGGGACGGCACACGAGCAGGTTGGAGACGCCGACGGTGGCGACACCGGCCGAGGAACGGTAGGCGCTCTGCGGCAGGGTCACCTCCTCCAGTCCCGCGGCGGCCATGCCGTCCCGGCCGCCGGCGAGGCCGGGCAGGAGGTCGGCGAGCGGGAGGAAGCGCAGGCCGGGATCGCGGTCGAGGGCGGAGAGGGTGGGCAGGGGCACGCCGCCCGCGACCAGCAGCCCGACGACGCTGCCGGAGTGCAGGGCTGCGGCCGCGTCGGCGAGGCGCAGGTGCCGTACGGGGACGTCGGTGTCCGGCGACAGGCCGGCGGCGCGCAGCAGGCGGGCGCCGAGGTGGGCCGCCCCGGAGCCGACCGCGCCGAGGGAGACGGGGTGCCCGGCCAGGTCGGCGACGCTGCGCACCGGGGCGTCGGCGCGCACGGCGAACTGGAGGTAGGTCTCGTAGACCCGGCCGATCGCCCTCAGCGGCACGGGCCGCGGGAAGACCGTGCTGCTGCCTTGGGCGGCCCGGGCGGTGTCGGTGAGGACGAGGCCGAGGTCGGCGCGGCCGTCGCGGAGGAGTTCGATGTTGGTGATGCTGCCGGCGGTGGTGCGGACGCGGCAGCGCAGCCCCGAGTGGGTCGCCTCGAGCTGAGCGGCGAGGAGCCCGCCGAAGGCGGCGTAGAAGGCGGTCGGTTCACCGCTGGCCAGCCGCAGCAGGCCGCTCGGCCCGGACCGCCCGTGGGCGAGGTCGCCCGCGAGCAGGCCGCCGAGCGCACCCGCGGCAGCCGTGCCGCACGCGGCACGCAGGACGGCACGCCGGTTCACCGGGCACCGCCCGCCGCCGGTGCACCACTCCCGAGAACGCCGGGCCACCCGCCCCGCGCCCCCGCCGCCCCGCACTGCCTCACCGAAGACCCTTCACCGCTCGACACACCACGCGCTGCCTCACCGAACACCTCCGCCGCTCGACACCCCGCACACTGCCTCACCGAACACCTCCGCCGCTCGACACCCCGCACACTGCCTCACCGAAGCCCTCCACCGCTCGACACCCCGCAC
>NZ_JACBYP010000237.1 GCF_018982965.1 Streptomyces mayonensis
GGGGGCGCGGGGGGGGCGGGGGGCCCCCCCCCGGGCCCCGCCGCCCCCCCCCACCCCCCCCCCCCCCCCCCCCCCCCCCGCCCCCCCCCCCCCCCCCCGCGGGGCCCCCCCCCCCGGGGGGGGGGCGCCACGTCCAGACCCGTCCGAGCCCGCCCGGCCCCGCCCGGACCCCTCCGCCACCGGGAACACACCGGACGGACCCGCTGTTGTCCCCCGAAGCGGAACGGAGGCGCAACGGTGCACGGTGAATACAAGATCCCCGGCGGCAAGCTGGTCGTGGTGGACGTCGAGTCCGAGGGCGGCGTGCTGCGGCACGCGCGGGTGGCGGGCGACTTCTTCCTGGAGCCGGACGAGGCCCTTCAGGCCGTGAACCGTGCGCTGGAGGGCGCCCCCGCGGACACCGACGCGGCGGGACTGGCCGCGCGGATCGACGCGGCGCTGCCCGAGGGCACCGTGATGTACGGGCTGACGTCGGAGGGCGTCGGCATCGCCGTGCGCCGGGCACTCGCGCACGCCACCGACTGGACGGACTACGACTGGCAGCTGATCCACGAGGGGCCCCAGTCCCCCGCGCTGCACATGGCGCTGGACGAGGTGCTGACCGCCGAGGTCGCCGCGGGCCGGCGTCCGCCGACGCTGCGGGTGTGGGAGTGGGGCTCCCCGGCAGTGATCATCGGGAGCTTCCAGTCCCTGCGCAACGAGGTGGACACCGAGGGCGCGGCCCGCCACGGCGTCGAGGTGGTGCGCCGGATCTCCGGCGGAGGCGCGATGTTCGTGGAGCCCGGCAACACCATCACCTACTCCCTCTCCGTCCCGGAGGCGCTGGTGCAGGGCCTCTCCTTCCAGGACAGCTACGCCTACCTCGACGAGTGGGTGCTCGGCGCACTCGGCGACATGGGCATCAAGGCCTGGTACCAGCCGCTGAACGACATCGCCACCGAGCAGGGCAAGATCGCGGGCGCCGCCCAGAAGCGTGTCGTGGGCCCCGGCGGCGGCCCCGGCGCCGTGCTGCACCACGTGACCATGTCGTACGACATCGACGCGGACAAGATGCTCCAGGTGCTCCGCATCGGCAAGGAGAAGATGTCCGACAAGGGCACGAGGAGCGCCAAGAAGCGGGTCGACCCGCTCCGCCGCCAGACGGGGCTGGCGCGCGAGGCCGTGATCGAGCGGATGGTCGCCTCCTTCCGCGACCGGTACGGACTGAGCCGGGGGAAGGTCACCGACGACGAGTCCGCGCGCGCCGGAGACCTGGCCCGCGAGAAGTTCTCCTCCGCCGAGTGGACGTCCCGGGTGCCCTGATCCCGGCGGCGGGCGGGGCGAGCCTCTGCCGCTTCTGCGTGACCGCACGGCCACGTACCGAGTTCGCCCCTTCCGCCCTGTGGGGACTCGTGTGACACTGGCGTCCCGTCCGCAGTGCGGACCCCTCCGCACCATCCCCCACGAGAAGTGCGCCGTGCGTTCTCTTCCCCTGCCGCTCGCCCTGACCGCGCGCCTGGCGCCGGTCGCCGTGCTCGCCACCGCGGGCTGGGCACTGTCGTCCGGGCCGGACACCTCGTCGGCCGCGAAGGACGAGGCGCCGCCCGACACGACCAACAAGTCCGCGTCCGCGTCCGCCCCGGCGACCGAGGCGGCCACCAGGACGTACGCCGCCGCGCCGGCACCGTGCGACAGCCTGGCCGGCAAGACGGTGACCTCACTGGTGCCGGGCGCCAAGGAGGACGGCAAGGAGATCCCGTCGACGGACACCGACGTGCGCCGGACCTGCTCCTGGAACGCGCTCAAGGGCTACGACTACCGCTGGCTGGACGTCTCCTACGAGGTGATGAAGACGGACGAGGCGGCGCAGAAGTCGTACCGGGAACGGGTCGCCGACCGCAGCGGGGGCGGCGAGGTACCCGGCCTCGGTGACGAGGCCTACTCCGTCGTCAACCTCACCACCGAGGACAAGCAGCAGACCCGCGAGGGCACCGTGCTGGTGCGCGCCGCCAACGCCCTGGTGATGATCACGTACAACGGCAGCGACTTCGAGTCGAAGAAGGCACCCGGCACGACCGACATCAACAAGGGTGCCCTCAAGGCGGCCAAGGAGGCCGTGGCCGCCCTGCAGGACGGCTAGCGGGTGCTGTCCGGCCGGGTGGTGGGCAGCAGCATCAGTGCCAGGTACACCACCAGGGACGTCGCCAGGCCCACCGCCCAGCCGTAGTCGGCCAGCGGTTCGAGGAAGGGCAGCGGGCGGCCGTCGACCAGGGGGTGGAAGTCGGCGCCGCCGACGGCGAGGACACCGCCGACGGCGAAGGCGAGCACCGCGCGCCAGTTCCAGCCGCCCGCGTACCAGTAGCGGCCGCCCGGCCGGTACAGGTCGACGAGGTCGAGCCGGGCGCGGCGCAGGATCCAGTAGTCGGCGATGAGGATGCCGGCGACCGTGCCGAGCAGTCCGCCGACGAGCCCGAGCCAGGTGAAGATGTAGCCCTGCGGGTCGGAGTAGAGCTTCCACGGGAAGATCAGCACGGCGAGCACACACGTGATGAGCGCGCCGGCCCGGAAACTCAGCCTGCGCGGCGCGACGTTGGAGAAGTCGAAGGCCGGCGAGACCAGGTTGGCGGCGATGTTCACGGACAGCGTGGCCACCAGGACGGTCACCAGCGCGAAGAGCAGGCCGACCACGTTGTCCGTCTTCGCGGCGAGCTGCACCGGGTCCCAGACCGGCTCGCCGTACACGGCCTGCGAACCGGAGGTGACCATCACCGAGAGGAACGCGAAGAGGGTCATGGTCGTGGGAAGTCCCAGGGCCTGGCCGCGGGTCTGGGCCTTCTGGCTCTTTCCGTACCGGGTGAAGTCCGGGATGTTGAGGGACAGGGTGGACCAGAAGCCGATCATGCCCATCAGGGAGGGCCAGAACAGCTTCCAGAAGTCGCCGCCCCAGCCCAGCCTCGACTCCTGGTCGAAGAGCGGGCCGAAGCCGCCGGCCTTGTCCGTCATCCACCACAGCATCACGAAGGCGCCGACCAGGACGAAGGGTGCCGCCCAGTTCTCGAAGCGGCGGATGGTCTCCATGCCGCGGTAGATGATGACGACCTGGATCGCCCAGAAGATCGCGAACGACAGCCACATGGTCCAGGCGTGCCCGCCGAACGCGGCGGCGTTCGTCCAGCCGTCGCCGATCAGCTTGCCGGCCAGGAAGTAGATGGCCTCGCCGCCGATCCAGGTCTGGATGCCGAACCAGCCGCAGGCCACCAACGCCCGTACGACGGCGGGCAGGTTGGCGCCGCGGATGCCGAAGGAGGCGCGGGCGAAGACCGGGAAGGGGATGCCGTAGCGGGGCCCCGCGTGCCCGGTGAGCAGCATCGGCACGAGCACGATCAGGTTGGCCAGGGCGATGGTGAACACCGCCTGCTTCCAGTCCATGCCGACGGCGATCAGACCGGAGGCGAGGGTCCAGGAGGCGGTGTTGTGGGCCATGCCGACCCACAGGGCGGAGAAGTTGTACGTGGTCCAGGTGCGCTTGCCGACGGGGACGGGCAGCAGGTCCTCGTTGGCGTAGCGGCCGCTCGGCGGCGGGGAGCCCGGGGCGAGCTCCACGCGTCCGTCGGGGAGGGTGACTTGGGCCGACGGCGGTATGGCCGTGGGCGCGGTGTCGGTCATGAGCAGGCCATTCGTGGGACGGGACGGGAGAGGCCGTGCGGGGGTGCCCGAGGGGGGGGCCTGTGTGGCCCGGGTCTTGCCGCGCGCCCGCTTGGCCGAGGAAGTAGGCGTTGGTGATCCACTGGACGT
>NZ_JACBYP010000238.1 GCF_018982965.1 Streptomyces mayonensis
TGGCGGACGTGGTCGCGTCCTGCCTCGACAAGGACCACGAGGGCCGCCCGACCGCCGCCGAACTCCTCGAACTCGCCGAGCGGCACGGGCCGTACGAGCACCCGCTGTGGCCGGAGGACATCACCGAGAGGCTTACCGAACGGGCCGCCTTCGCGCGGACGCTGCCGGACGCGGACGACCTGCCCGCGCCGGACGCGGAGCCCGGCGGCGCGCCCGGCGGCGAGTCCGGCGAGCCGAAGCGGAAGGAGCCGGAGGAGCGGAAGGAGTCGGAGGAGCCGAAGAAGCCGAAGGAACGGCGGGGCCGCAGGCGGGCTCTGTTCGCCGTCGTCCCGATCGTGGTGGCCGCCGGAGGCACGCTGGCGATCCAGCTCCTGCCCTTCTCGGCCGACTCGGGCGCGGAGGCGGGCGCGGGCCCGTCCTCCTCCGCGTCGGCCCCGCTCGACCCGGCGGCATCGCCGTCGGCGTCGGCGTCGGGCACGGGCGGTCCCACGGCGAGTACGTCGTCGTCCTCTGCGTCCTCCACCTCGGACGGGTCGCAGGGGCCCGGCGGCGGTGGCGACGGGGCGGACGCGGGGCGTCCGGGGGCCGCGGGAGGCGCCGGTTCCGGGAGCGAAGAGGACTCGAACGGGTCGGCCGGATCAGCCGGTTCGGCCGGATCAGCCGGGTCGGGCGACTCGAACGGCTCGGGTGCCGGCGGCGCCGGCGGTGGCGCCGGTGGTTCGAGCGGGTCGGACGGCTCGGCGGGGTCCGGCGACGCCGAGGCCCCCGCCTCCGGCTGGTTCGCGCTGAAGAACGGCGAGAAGGGCACGTGCCTCACCCAGGTCTTCAGCGCCGCGGACACCGGGTCCTGCACGGGCGCGTCGGCTCGCTGGACGTTCCGGAGCGGCGCGAACGGCGCGGTCAAGATCGTCAACGAGTCGGGCTCCTGCCTCAGCGCCAACATGAAGGGCCAGTCCGTCGCCACCGCCGACTGCGCCACGTACGGCACCGCGATCCTGTGGCGGTCCGGGTCGGGCGGCACCCTGCACAGTGTCTTCAACGACGGCTGCCTCGACCTGGCCTTCGGTTCCGGCGTCGACGCCCAGACCTGTGAGTCGGGGCGGTCGTCGCAGCGCTGGACGCGCACGTAGCAGGTAGGCCGTACAGCTCGGCCGAGCAGGTCCGCCGTACTAGGTCGGAAACTGTCCCACATGCCGCTTAGCGTGAGGTCACAGGCATCGACGCGAAGACGTCGAGCCGTGCGCACCGACCGGCCGGGAGGCCCTCATGAACCTCGTTTCGATCCGCGTCATCACGGGCGACGTCGCCCGCCTCGTCGACTTCTACGAGCGTGCCACCGGGCTGCGCGCGACCTGGTCCACCGAGGACTTCGCGGAACTGCCCACCGCCTCCGGCACCCTCGCGATCGGCAGTACCCGCACCGTGCCGCTCTTCGCGCCCGGCTCCGCCCGGCCCGCCGACAACCGCAGCGTCATCATCGAGTTCCTGGTGGACGACGTGGACGCCGTGCACCGCAATCTGACCGGCTTCGTCACCGAGTTCGTCAAGGAGCCCACGACCATGCCCTGGGGCAACCGCGCGCTCCTCTTCCGCGACCCCGACGGCAACCTGGTCAACTTCTTCACACCGGTGACCCCGGCCGCCGTCGAGAAGTTCGCCGGCGTCGCCCGCTGACGGTCGCGACAACAACTGGAGTACGCAAGGATTCCTCACGGGGGCCTCAGAGCGCGATCGACGGATGCCAGCAGGTGGGAGACCGTTGTTCGACGCAACCCTCAACGGTGTGAGCTTCTCGCGGATACCCGCGGATTCCCGGATTGCCGCTCGTAATCTGCGGATCCGTGAGGGATCTCGAAACTCACACCCTGGCATCGAGCGGCCGCCGGACGGGCCGGCCGAGGTCTTCTCCCTGCACACCCGTCGAGCCGGCGGCGCCGGGCAGCAGGACGAGCGGTCGTACTTCTTCGACACGCCGGCGGAGTACCAGTGGGCGCGTGATGCGGCCGGGCTGATGCCGTCCTCGATCGACCAGCTGGTCAAACCGGTACTGGAAATCTGCGAGCACTGCGACCTCGTGCCCCCGTGCGCCTGTCGCTGACCGAGTACGACGGTCGAGTATCCGGCCCGGTCCCTCCGCGGCCCCGATGCGGCGTGAGGGCAGATGGCAAACCGCTTGGGAGGAGGCGGGTCGTCAGTCGCGGAAGGTCATGCCTCCGTCGATGTTCCATACCTGGCCGCTGATCCAGCTGCTCTCCGCGGAGAGCAGGAACGCGACGGTGTTCGCGAGGTCGGCCGGCTCGCCCAGCCGGCCCAGCGACGTCATCGCCAGGAGCGTGTTCTGGAGGGTGTCGTCGTTCTGGGCGGTCTGGGTCTCGCCCATGACCATGCCGGGTGTGACCGCGTTGCAGCGGACGCCCTGCTTGCCCCAGGTCCGGGCGACGTGACGGGTCAGAGCGTTCACGCCCGCCTTGGAGGCCGCGTAGGCGGCCCTGGCGTCCTCGCCGGCGAACGCCGCGCCGGACGAGGTGTTGACGATGGCTCCGCGGCCGGTTTCGAGGAAGTGCGGCAGTATCGCCCGGATGGTGCGGACGTAACCGAGGAGGTTGACGTCCAGAGTGCGTTCCCACACCGCGAGGTCCACGGCGAGGATGTCGAGGTCCTGACCGAGGTTCTTCGCCGACAGATCCGCCCCTACGTTGTACAGGCCCGCCACGGTGCCGAACCGCTCGATCGAGTGGGCGACCAGGCGATCGACTGACGCGTCGCTCGCCAGGTCGAACTCGACGGCGAAGACCTCGCCGCCGACACCGGACAGAACTGACGCCGTCTGCCGGGCACGCGCGATGTTGATGTCGCCGATGACGACGTTCGCGCCTTCCTCGGCCAGCCTGCGGGCAGTCGCGGCGCCGATCCCGGTGGCGCCTCCCGCGACGATGAAGGCGTTCCCTTCGAGTCCGTTCATGTTCGTTCTCTCCGAATCCGTGAGTGGGAGGGCGCAAGGTGACCCGACTGACCGAAGCGAGTGAGGTCACTTCGCCGTGGGCGTGGGGACGGAGGGGTCGGTGAGCTGCTGGAGGATGCGCGGGGTGACTTCCTTGCCTTCGGGAATGAAGGGGAACCCGGCCTCGTCGGCCTCGTGCTGAACGCCGCGCTCAGTTGGTCCTGGGCCGACGTGATCGCCGCGATCGTCATCGCAGCCGTGGCGGGGAAGGAGGGCCACGATGCCTGGCCTGGCAAGGGCTACTGCGCCCCCACAGCCGCGGCGGCTCCTTCCGCTGGCGCTGAAGCAAACCAGTGCGCCTGCAGCCCTGGTTGCGGCTGCTGCTGATTCCTCGTCCACCGCGCCGGCCTGCAACACCGTAAACCCGACCCGGATCTGTCTCGGATGGCGATCCGGCAGGCGGGTCGGTTCACGGTTTGGCGGCTCCGAGAATCCGCGAACCAGCACGCTTCCGCGTTCTGACGGAGCATCACTGCATGTACAAGGCAACGTACTTGGGGAGGCTCATGCTAAAGATGTAGCTTTCCGAGGAACGGTCGTGCCGGTCCCACAGGGGCCGGGCTCGGCAGCGGGTGAACGGGGAGACAGTTGAACGGGGAAGCCGCAAGCGGCCTCATGGGCAGTGGTGCCGAGCCGCTGGAGGACGACGATCCACGCCGGATCGGACCGATACCGCTGCTGGGCCGGCTCGGGGTCGGGGGCATGGGGCGGGTCTACCTCGGCGTCCACGAGGGCCGGTACGCG
>NZ_JACBYP010000239.1 GCF_018982965.1 Streptomyces mayonensis
CTTGCGTTTCCGACTCTATCAGATCTTTCCGATCCGATTTCCTCGGTGCTTTCCAGGTCCACGCTTTCGCGTTTCCCCTTCCGGCGGTTCCGACTTTATCAGAAGTTCTGAGCCGGTCTGACCGGCTGTTCATTTCCGATTCATCGGGAGGCGCTTCCTCTCATTGAGAGATTCGGAGGAAGCGAGTAGATGTTCACTGTTGCCCTCTGGGTGAACCCGTCTCCAGGCAACTGTTCAAATCTACCTCCCCGCTTGTTCCGTGTCAACGGCTCTTGCGGGGACGAAGAGGACAGTAGCAGCTCACCGGGTTGGGATGCACATCAGGCGGCCGTAGGCACCGTGGCACTCCGCTCGGACTCTTCGACGTCGCCCGTGTCGCCCGCGCGCACGGCACGGGCGCCCAGTACGTAGACGTAGACGAGGAAGGCCGCCTCGGCGATCACGCCGATGGTGATGCGGGCCCAGGTTGGCAGGCCGGAGGGGGTGACGAAGCCTTCGATGGCACCTGAGAGGAAGAGGACCAGGGCCAGACCGACCGCCATGCCAATGGCTGCCCTGCCCTCTTCGGCCAGTGCGATGCGTCGCGTACGGGGGCCCGGGTCGATCAGGGTCCAGCCGAGGCGCAGGCCGGTGCCCGCTGCCACGAAGACGGCGGTCAGTTCGAGCAGGCCGTGGGGCAGTACCAGGCCGAGGAAGGTGTCCAGGCGGCCGGCGGAGGACATCAGGCCGAAGCCCACACCGAGGTTGAGCATGTTCTGGAAGAGGATCCAGATGACGGGCAGGCCGAGGAAGACTCCCAGGATCAGGCAGAGCGCGGCGGCCCAGGCGTTGTTCGTCCACACCTGTGCGGCGAAGGACGCCGCCGGGTTGCTGGAGTAGTACGTCTCGTACTGGCCGCCGGGGCGGGTGAGTTCCCGCAGCTCTCCCGGGGCCGCGATGGTGGACTGCACGTCCGGGTGGGTTCCGATCCACCAGCCGAGGAGCGCCGCCACAGCGGTCGACAGGAGGGCCGTGGGGACCCACCAGTGCCGCGCGCGGTAAACGGCTGCCGGGAACTGCTGGGTCAGGAATCGTGTGACGTCGCGCCAGGAGGCTCGCCGCGTTCCTGTCACGGCACTGCGCGCGCGTGCCACCAGTTGGCTGAGCCGCCCCGTCAGCTGTGGATCGGGCGCGCTGGACTGGATCAGGGAGAGGTGAGTGGCCGTGCGCTGGTAGAGGGCGACGAGCTCGTCGGTCTCGGCGCCGGTCAGTCGGCGCCGGCGGCGGAGCAGGGCGTCGAGTCGGTCCCACTCCGCGCGGTGGGCGGAGACGAAGACGTCGAGGTCCATCGGTGTGCCTGCTCCTCGGCTATCGTCGGCGGCTCGTCGTGGATCAGCTTGTCGTACTGCGGCGCGGTGCGTGTTCAGCTTGGCAGACTGGCGGGGACGGGGCGGGCAGGGGAAGGACGACGGGTGTGAGCGAGCTGGTGACGGGCGAGGCGGTGGCACTGGAGCTGCGCCCCGCGAAGCTGCCCAGCAGGGCGCTGGCCGTCCTGCTCGATCTGGTGGTGGCCGTGGCCGCGTATGTGGCGGTGACCATCGCGCTGGTGGCCTCCACGGCGTCGTTGGACCCTGCGGCACAGACCGCGCTGTCCCTCGCCGCTTTCGTTCTCGTGCTGGTGGGCGGGCCGATCGCCGTGGAGTCGCTCAGTCACGGTCGGTCGCTCGGAAAAATGGCGTGCGGGCTGCGGGTGGTGCGGGACGACGGTGGACCGGTGCGGTTCCGGCACTCTCTGGTGCGGGGCCTGATCGGGGTGATCGAGATCCTCATGACGTTCGGGGTCGTTGCCTGTATCGCCTCGCTGGTTTCGGCACGGGGGCGTCGGCTGGGTGATGTGTTCGCGGGCACCCTGGTCGTGCGGGAGCGGGTACCGGTCGCTTCGGCGGGGTTCATGCCGCCTCCCCCGCCCTGGCTGGCGGGCCGCTTCTCCGGGCTCGACCTCTCCGCGGTCCCCGACGACCTGTGGCTCGCCGTCCGTCAGTACCTGGCGCGGATGGGGCAGCTGGACGCCCGCGTCGGCTGGGCCATGGCCGAACGGCTCGCCGGTGATGTGGCCGCGCGTACGGGTGTCCCGGTGCCGCGCGAGGTTCCGCCGCCCGCGTATCTCGCGGCGGTGCTGCAGGAGCGGCAGGCCCGGGAGGCTCGTCGGGCGTTCGGTGGTCCCCCGTCGGAGGGTGGGACTGCCGGGCGCGGACAGGCTGCCGCACCGCAGACGTTTCCCGTGGCACCGCACATGACCTCGCCGCAAGGAGCGCCGGGAACACCGTCCGACGAGTCGTCCGCCGCACCGTCGCAGGGCGGATACCCGGACGAGCCGCGGGACGTACGGGCCGGGCGGCCTGAGCATCGGCGCGGCACCGGGTTCGTTCCGCCGGCGTAGGGCGTGGGCGTGGTGGGAGGCGACTGGGAAGGCGTCCGTCGGCTCCGACGACGTCTCACGGGAACGCGGACGGCGGGGATTGCAGGTCCTCGAGCTCGATGCCGGGGGCCGCGAGCACTACGTCGCCGGTGATGTGCACGAGGTGTTGCTCGCCGGTGTCCAGGGCTGTGACCTGGTATTCGTCCACGGTCAGGGGGCCGTTGTCAGTGGCGTGTGCTTCTCTTTTCAGCAGCGCCCAGGACTGGTCCACGGTGCGGGGGGCGAGGACCGGTCCGGTGAGGGCGACGAGGCGTATGCGAGTGGCCGATGCGGAGGGGGTGAGGCGCAGGAGGCGGGTGACGGCGACGAGGAAGGCCGGAGAGGTGCCGGTGAAGGCGTGGGCGCGCACATTGCCTTCGGTGGCGTGGACTCCGGTGGGGTCGGTACGGACCCAGGTGATGCCGTCGATGGCGGCGCCGCGCACCTGCCAGTCGCGGGTGTGGAGTTCGAGACGGAGGGGGCGGCCGAGTTCGTCGAGGGCGAGATCGACGGAGCCGTGCTGGTCTCCGGTGGGCGTGGTCAGCCGGGAGACGTAGCGCCAGCCGGAGGGACCGGGGGCGCACTGGAAGTGTTCTGCTGCGAGAGGGGTGTGGTCGTGCGGATCGTGGAGCGAATACCGGCCGCGGGGCATGGAGGTCCTGGGTGGTGACGGGCTGCTGGTCCGGCCGCTGAGGCCGCAACGGGACAGGCCCCCGGCACGGGGGTGCGGGGGCCTGTCTCGGAGGTCGAGCCGTGGGGGCCCGGGTGGGCTCAGTAGCGGTAGTGGTCCGGCTTGTACGGGCCTTCGACCTT
>NZ_JACBYP010000023.1 GCF_018982965.1 Streptomyces mayonensis
CGGGAGGAGTGACGTATCGGCCGGGGTAGAGGGCAGTTGCGGTGGGGGTGCGAGTGGAGTGAGGGCCCGCATGCGGCCCTCGGCCACGTGCAGCACCTCTGAGAGGTTGCGGATCTCGGCGGCGGCGTCGGCCAGGTCGTAGGAGAGGTCGAAGCCGTCGTCCTCCTCGGCCTCCTTGGCCTTTTCCCCGGCTGCTTCGAAGAACTCGCCGAGCTGCGCCAGCAGGCCCTTGGTGGGTTCCAGGATCTGGTGCAGCAAGGCAGCGGCATCCGCAGGTGACTCGGTTCCGTTGAGCCGGTCGGTCAGATCGCGCAGCGCGTCGCCGTAGACGCAGTGGGGTCCGCGCTGTGGTGTGGCGGGGGCATCCCGGGCCTCGGGCGGGGCTGGGGACACGTGTGGACCCTCGTGGGGAAAGGAGGGGTGTGGTAGCAGCCCGAACTGGGCGAGGCGGTGGTCGATCGCCTCGATCAGGGGTTGGGTGCTGCCGCCGTGACGGGCTTCAGGCCGATGGGGAGCACTGGGGTCGTCGGGGGGAAGTGAGTCGTAGATGACCTCGAACAGCGTCTCGTCGTCCGGGTCCTCGCGGGTCGCGATCCAGCCCTCGGGGTCTCCGGGGCGGCGGTTGGAGGGCGGATCCTGCGGCGGGCTGATGATCAGGTAGCTGTCGTCGGGGAGCGAGACGCGCACGATGTAGGCGCTGAGGCCGAATTCGATGTCGCACGGGAGTCCGCGTGTCCGTAGCGGGGTGGTGATGTGCGTGTGGCGACGCCACAGTTCCTGCCACCATCGCGTCTTCACGTTTTGATGGTCGGGGAGCGGCGCGAGCGGGGGAGTACGGGCGTCTGAAGGGTTCGGCTCGTCAGCGGCCACGGCTCCTCCTCCGGGATGCCGGCCGGTGCCGTGGAGTCGGCTTGCGAGCGAGGTCGGTCTCCGGCCCTGGCACCTGATCGCAGTCGACTGCGCAGTCGTCGCAGGCGGCGCTCAGGTCGTGCTCCTTCTTGGCTTCGCGGTCGGCGAGCTGAGCGGTGAGGGCGTCGAGTTCGGCTTGGCTGCGTTGGGCTTCGGCCCATTCGGTGGCGTTCACGTGCAGGGGGTGTGGCAAAGGGACTCCGGGTGTGGGTGGACGGGGGCGTTCGCAGCGGGGCCGGGCCTTGGGAGGCGGTTGGAGCTGGGAGCTACCGCCGGGGCCCGGTGCCGGGAGACGGTGGCGAGGGCGGCAGGCTCGCGGTAGTCCCCTGCTGGGGGTTGGTCGGCGGCGCGGGGGTGGGGGACGGGTCGTAGGTGGCACGCAGCCTGTTCATGCTGGCCTCGTCGGCGAGGGCCAGGACCGACAGCGCCCGGCTGGCCGCTGTCATCAGCAGGTTCGAGGGCGATCCCTTGGCCGCGCCGCGGCTCTCCTGCTTCCACCGGGCAGCGGCGACGAGGTAGTCGCTCAGGGCACGCAGTGCGGGTTCGGCGGCGTCCAGGACGTGATCGGTGACCGCGTCGATCTCCGCCGGGCTCTGGGCTGCGGCGAGGGCATCCAGGTAGAGGGTGAGGTCGGGCGCCGGCCAAGGCTGGTCGGGCAGGGGGTGGGCGGCGCGGAAGGGCTGTGCGTCGCGTCGTGCCCACCGCTTCAGGTCGCCGCGGGTGGCGAGGTTGTAACGGGCGGCGTGAATTTGGTCGGCGTCGCGGCCGACGTTGTCGTACAGGTCGAAGTCTGGGTCGCGCGAGGTGATGCGGAAGTCCCTCGGGGCTTGCAGTGGCGGGCTGTGAGCGTCTTGGTTATTGGCGAGTGCGGCGAGCAGCTGTGGATGGTGCGGGCGTGGCGCGTGGAGGGGGAGTGGCGGTGGGCTTGTCCGCCGTTACCTGGCGGTAGGTGGTGATGGCTTCCCCGAGGCGGTCGACTGCGTCAGCCCGACGTGCGGCGAGGATGTCGATCTGCGTGGCGGAGTGCTGCAGGACGCCCAGGGAGTTGATCGATGTGGTGCCGGCGACGGCGCGTGTCAGGGTGGTGGCTGCCTGCTGGGCGGCATCGGTGAATTGCCGGTGCACGTCGTCCAGGTGACGTGCGGCTCTGGTCACGAGGAATGCCAGCGCCAGCTCGGTGCCCTCGTGGAGGAACCGGAGTTCTGACGGCGACTTACCGATGGCCTGCTGCACCATCTGGGAGCCGGGTGCAGCGGAAGGCTGGGTGGCGGAGGTGTCCATCAGGGTGATTAGTCCGAAGAGTTGAAGGCAATTGCTAAGGAGACGGCAGGGTCGGGTGGGCCTGTGTGAGGAAGGCCAGAGCCGGTCACGTCGTGTCGGAGTCGAAGCCGAGGTCGTCGAAGGCGCTCTGCCGGTAGCCGAAGACGGTCTCTTCGAGCGGGGCGAGCCGCTTGCAGTGGGGGTTTTCCCGGTAGGCGTCGATTCGGCTGCTGACGTATTCCTGTTTGTGTGCTTCTGCCGTGGCGGTTCGGACGAAGTTGCGTGAGGAGATGCGGCCCCATTCGGTCATGTCGGTGGGGGTGCTGTCTTTCATCCACACCCAGATGCCGTTGCCGAGCTTCATGATGCTTTTGGGGTGATACATGCCGTTGGGGGTGCGGTTTCGGCGGGGGCTGTGGCGTTCTCCGAGGTCTCGCATCATGGCCTGGCCGGCCTTCTTGATGACCAGGCCGAGCAGTTCCTTGCGCGGAGCAAGCCGCTCGCAGAGCGCGTCGAGAAGCTCGTCTTGGTGAATGCGGCCGGTGTCGGTGGTGACCTGCCGGGCGGCTTCCAGCGCGATCTTCCGGAGAACAGGGTCGGAGGTGAAGTTCACGGAAGGTTGCGCTCCTTCCACACCGAAGCAATCTCGGCCAGTGCCGTGGTCGCATGCTCGATGACCTCTTGGGTCACGGCCCGGCCGGGCGGCGCGAACTCGGGGTCGTACAGGGCGAAGGTGCGACTGCCCCGGGCCTGGGCGAGCGAGGGCAGGACCTCGCACAGCAGCTGCGTGGCGACCCGCCGCTGACGTATCTCCTCCTCCTGCCGGGCTCTACGCTCCGCCCAGGCGCCCTGCAGAGTCAGTTCCCCTTCCTGCACGCGGGCGGCGAGGGCCGGGTCCTCGGCGCGGAGCTTGGCCAGCTGGGCCTCCGCAGAGGCGGTCTGCGCCTTCTTCTGCCGGGCGGTTTCGTACGCGCGGTCCAACCCGACGGCTCCGCTGATCACAGAGTCGACGAGTTCGGGGGCGTACTGCCAGACCACATTCGCCCGTCCAATGACGGCGCGTGCGACTCCGAGCTGCTCCTCGATGTCTCGAACGGTGTGTCCCGAGTCGGGACAAGCGTCCTGTCCCGACTCGGGACGGGCCTCTTGTCCCGAGTCGGGACAGGAGTAGCCGAGGTTCGCGCGGGCTTTGACGGTGATCATCGCGCAGATTCCCTTGGAGAAGCTGCGGCGCTTGAGGTTGACGGACAGGCTGTAGGTGTCGGTGCCGGCACCGTCGTACGTGACGAAGGCCGGCTCGATGTGCAGGCGCTCGCAGGCCGCCAACCGGCCGCGGCCGTCGAGGATCCGTCCTGAGCGGTCCAGAACGATGGGCTGGAGAAGTCCGTTCTCCTGGATGTCGTGCATGAGGACGGCAAGGTCGTCCTCGTCCAGCGGCGGGATCAAGACGTTGGTGGGATGGGATTCGATGACGGGTCTCCGTGTAGTGGGTGGAGGACGTGAGGGTTCGCGAATCGGTGCTGTCCGCCAGTCCGTGGGTTCCGCCCCCTGGACGCTTCAGAAATGGCGAACCCGCGGGCTTATCAGTGCATGCGGGCGTCGGTGTCGAAGAGCGCCAGTTCGTGGCTGTGCAGGAGGTGCTGCACGATGAAGGATCGGCCGGCGACCTTCCACAGGCCGCGCCCTCGGTTGAGGTGGGCGATGGCGTCCATCTCGACGGAGGTCAGGCCGAGCAGGGAGGCCGCGGCGTGGAGCTGGTCGGTCTCCTGGCGGTAGATGATCCGGGTGGAGCAGTCCGCCAGGAGGCCCTCGGCCAGGGCGCGGCCCTGTGATCCGGCGTCGCCGGCGGTGAGCAGGTCGGACAGCCGGTGGATCACCATCAGGTTCGCGATGCCCAGGCCGCGGGAGAGTTTCCACTGGGCCTGCATGCGCTGCAGAAGGCCGACGTGCCGCATCAGGCGCCATGCTTCGTCGTAGACGATCCAGCGCCGGCCGCCGCCGGGGTCGGAGAGCGCGGATTCCATCCAGGCGGACGCGCAGGTCATGGCGAGGACGAGGGCAGTGTCGTCTCCGGAGCCGCCGAGGCGGGACAGGTCGATGGTGAGCATCGGCGCGTTGGGGTTGAAGGCGACGGTGGAGGGCGCGTCGAACATGCCGGCCAGGTCGCCGTGGACCAGACGTCGCATGGCGTGGGCCAGGTCGCGGGCTGCGTCGCCGAGTTGGCCCGACATCATCCCGGCGGCCTCGTCGAGCGCGTGAGGGTTGTTGAGGGTGGCGGCGATGTCGCCGAGGAGCGGGGTGCGGTGTGTGTCGGCGGCGCGGGTGACGACGGCGTCGAGGGCGACGTCCAGGGCGGTGTGCTCCATGGGCATCAGGTCCCGGCCCAGGGCGGTCCGGGCCAGGGAGCCGAGCAGGAGCAGGCGCCGCTTGCGGATCTCGCCGACCCAGTCGGCCTCGGCCACGCTGTCCGGGCGCGGGGCTGCGTCCAGGGGGTTCAGGCGTCCGGGCAGTCCGGGGCCGAGGGCGACGGACCGGCCGCCGAGGGCTTCGGCCACTGGCGTCCACTCGCCTTTCGGGTCGCACGGGACGTAGACGCGGTATCCGAAGGCGACCGAGCGCAGCGCGAAGGACTTGGCCAGTGCGCTCTTGCCCTGGCCGATCACGCCAGCGAGGAGCAGGTTGGGGTTGGTGAATCCTTCGACCTTGCCGTACAGGGCGAACGGGTCGAAGACGAATGATGCTTCGGCGTGGACGTCGCGGCCGATGTAGATGCCTTCGGCGCCGAGTCCGCCTTCGGCGAGGAAAGGATAGGCGCCGGCCGCGATGGCGGTGGTCATGCGGTGGGCGGGAAGTTTCAGCCGGTTTCCGCGGGCGGAGGTGGGCCCGGGGCGCCCGCCCGGTGGGTAGAGCGCGGTGGGCATCTGCTGCTCGGGGAAGGTGCTTTCGCTCTGGTGGGAGCTGGCTTCGGTGCGGGCTTTGGCGGCGGCCTCGGCGAGTTGGCGGCGGGCGGCCTTGCGGCTGGCGCGGTCGGTGCCGTGAGGGGTGAAGAGTGGGGATGCGGAGGCGCGGCGGGCGCGGCGGGCGGGCCGGTGGTTCATCGGGGGCCCTCGATTCTGCGGCTGGTGCTCATCGCGCGCAGGTGGTGGTGTGCGGGTGGAGGTCGGTGGGAGTGGTCTTGCGACGGACGACGTGTCCGGCGGCGAGGTGGCGTTGGCAGATCGTTAGCACGGGAGGGCCCTCGGGAAGCCGCTCTGGGCGGCAGCTGCTGGTCTCGGCGTCGGCCTGGGGGACCCCGGGCAGCGCGTGGAAGGCGGCGTGGACTTCGGTGGTGGCTTGCCAGAGCCTGGTGTGGGCGGTGGCCAGGTGACGTCCGGCGGCCGGGTGAGGGGGCCGCGTGTGGTCGGCGAGCCGGTCCAGAAGCTGGAGCAGAACCGTGAGGTGGGCGTGCAGTACGTCGAGGTGCACACGGTCCACGGGCCTGGGCGGGACTGAGTCCGAGGGCGTGAGGGCGCGTGTGTGGTGGCGGATGCCGGCGCTCGCGGCGCGGAGGTAGGGGTGCGCGTCGTCGGGGCGCGTGGAGGGGGTCAAAGGTGGTGGTCCTTCCTGCCGGTCGGCAGGGTGGTGAGGGACGTCCCGTCGCGGGTGATCCGGAGTGCGGTGGGCCAGCGCCCATGGGCGCTGTTGGTTCACAGGGCGGTGCGGGCGAGCGGGAGCGCGGAGAGGGCGAAGGCGTCCGGCTGCTGGTAGTTGAGCCTGCGGAGATCGACTCCGGATGTGACGGCGTGAGTCTCGATCTGTGCGCAGGCGGCGTCCAGGAGGGCGTCGGTCTCGGCGGTGACGGTGACCAGACCGGTCAGGGCGACATCCGCGTGCCCGGCGATGAGCTGGCGTTCGCGGGTCTTGACGTCGGCGTACTCGACGGAGTCCTCTTCGGAGTCGACCTGCCCGCGGCGGGCGCGCTCGTTGGCGTCGGCGATGATCGCGGCCTTCTTGCGCTGGACGTCCCGCAGAGCGGACTCGAGCCCCTGCGGCACGTAGATGAGGGAGAGACTGCGGCGCACGCCGGCGGTGAACATGATCCCGTGCAGGAACCCTGCCCCCATCTCGGTGCGCGGCCAGTTCTCCACCCAGTACGTCGCGTGCCGCGCGCTGTCGGTGGCGAGGCGGTCGTACTCCTCGAACTGCACGACGGGACCGGCGGCTGCAGGGTCGGCCTCGGCACGGCCGGTCTCGGACCACTGCTGGAGTGCGGCGAGCGCCTTGGGGTCGTAGGCGGTGCGGATGACGGCGGCGATCTCCCGCGCGCTCAGCCATCCGGTGACCACCAGGCCGGCGTTGCGGGCGGCTTGGGCGATGGAGGCGGTGGTCTGCTGCATGACGGTGAACGCCCCGGGCAGTCCTCCGCCGGCCTGGGTGATCAGGCGCCGGGCGGCCTTGAGGTCGAGGGAGATGGCGAGGTAGGTCTCGTGCGGGGCGGCGGCCGGGCCGACTGAGGCGACCAGTTCGGAGTAGACCTGTCCGGCGACGGGGGCCTGGGGCTGCCCGTTCTGGGTCCAGTGGCGGGTGAGCGTGTCACCGCTGTCGGGCACGGTGCGCTCCAGCACCTGCACAGTGGCGACGTTCCCGGTGCGGGCGATACCCGCCAGCGCGCGTCCCCAGCTGTTCACGTTGTGGTTCTGGGTGATCGGGTCGAGGAGGGCGAAGGCGCGGCTGGTGACGCGGGCGATGGCGGTCAGGGTCTGCTGGTGCGGGTCGTAGACAGCTGCAGCCTGGTTGGCGGAGTCGCCGGGGGTGACCACCTTCAGGGAAGCGGCGGTGCCGGGCAGGTGGAGGACGCCGTCTTGCCGGGGCCGGGTGACGGGCCGGGCGAGCCAGAGCGTCTGGCCGGTGCGGTGGCGGTGCGCGTACCTGGTGACGATCGGTGCCCAGTCGATGAGGGATCGGCCGTGGCGGCGGATCGCGACCAGTGCACCAGATGCCGCCCACAGCGGGGCCAGGGCGAGGGCGCCGAGCAGCCCGGTGGAGATCACCGTCATGAGCAGCAGGGCCAGCGTGCAGGAGACGAGGACGAGCTGGGGCAGGGTGAGGCCGAGGAGGATGCCGCGGCGGCTCCGGTGCGGAAACTTCACCGTGACCGGAGCGACAGAAAGATCAGTCATGGGACAGGTCCTGGAGGCGCGGTGGAGCCCGGGGCGGGAGGTGGCGTGCACGTCCCGCCCCCGGGAGTCGGGCAGGGGTCAGAGGCCAGTCGGAGGCGGCGGCGGAGCCGACCCGCTCGACGCGGCGTCCTGTGAGCCGGAGGACGGGGGTGCGCCCTGCGGAGGCGGTGTCGTCGTCGGCGGAGTGGCCTGCCACCCGCCGCCCTGGCCGGACCCGGTATTCGCGCCGGATCCGCCTGGACCGGGGCTGCCTCCCACCTGGCCACTGGTGTCGTCGGACACACTGGTCGGCGCGGGCTGGACGGCCTTCTCCAGGCCGGCCTTGAGGGCACCGCCGCCGGGCGAGCCGCCCGTTCCGCCGCCCTGCGAACCGTCCTTGCCTTCGCCGCCGCCGATCGGGTTGGCGGCGACGTCACCGGGGAATCCGCCGTCGGGGCCCTGCGGCGCGGCACCACCCATGGCGGCAGCGCCACCTGCTCCGGCTGCGGCGCCACCGGTGCCGGCGGTGGCCGCGGCTGCTGCGGTCTTGCGTGCCGCATTCTCGGCGTGGGCCTTCGCGATCTGTGCTCCGGCACCGCCGGCACGGTGGATGGACTCGCCGTCGGTGCCGTCGGCCGCCCAGTGCACGAACTTGAAGACGCCGTACGGACACAGCAGCACCAGAGCCATGATCACGATGCCGGACATGACGTCGGCCAGGGCGGCAATACCGTCCTTGGCCTCGGTCTTGCCCATCGCGGCAATGCCAAGCACGAAGATGACGGTCATCAGCAGCTTGGAGACGACGAGGGTGGCGGTGGCCTCGATCCAGCCCTTGCGCCAGCGCCGGGCGACCTCCCAGCCACCACCGGCGGACGCGAAGATCGCCAGGGTGACCAGGACGAGGATGCCGACCTTGCGGACCATCATCACGCACCAGTACAGGAAGGCCCCGACGGCAGCTCCGAGACCGGCGACGGCGGCGACGAGCCAGCCCAGGCCGCTGAGGCCCCCAATACCGTCGACCTTCACAGTGCGCCGCACGGCCGTCTCGATGTTCAGGTGAGCGGTCTTGAACAGGCCGTCGGAGACGGCGTCGACCACTTCGACGGCGACCGTGGTCAAAGCGATGGCACAGAAAGCGAACAGGACGCCGGACATGGTGCCGGTGAATGCTTGGGCGAGGGCTTGTCCGTCGCGTCTGATGGCGGCCCGGACCAGTTGCGCGCAGAAGGTGGCGACCAGCAGGACCAGGCCCAGCGGCAGCAGCATTTCGTAGTTGTCGCGGAACCACCCGGCGTTCAGATCGACCTTGGTGGTGGTGTTGACGGCCTCGGCGGCCAGATCGGCTGCTGCGGCTGCCAGTTCACCGGCGGACTTCGCCATCCAGTCACCGATGGCTTTGCCGGGGTTCGAGGCGAAATCCACTGCGTCGCCGACGGCGCACAGCTTGTCTGCCAGAGGGAAATCACAGAAACCCACGAGGAGTTACTCCTCCTTTCGTGTCTCAGGCGCGGGTCACTGCGTGACGCTCGGTGCGATGGCGGCCAGGGTGCAGTCGTGGTTCGGGCGGCACTGCACGGCGAGGGTCACAGCGCGGTCCTCGGCTCCGCCGCCGCCCTTCTTCCAGGAGATCTGCTGCTTGCCGTTGACGGTGACGACGTAGATGTACGCCTCGGTGATCGCGGACGGATCCTCGGCCAGCGCCTGTTTGAACGCGCCGGGGTAGTGGCCCTCGGTGATGTGGGCAGTGGCGTGCTGGTCCTGGTCGGCCATCCGCGACCACAGCACCGGGTCGGGGACCTGGCCGGCGACCGAGGCCCAGTCGACGTACTTGGTCTCGGTGGTCATCCAGGCGCGCATGCCGGCGAGCTGCTGGTCGCGGCTGGTGTCGCGGGTATCGTAGGACCACAGCATCTGGGCCGCCGCCTTGGCGTAGGCGACCGGTTCGGCGACCTGCGGAGGCCCCGGCACCGATCCGGATCCGGAGGACGGCTTCGGGGCGGCCTCGGGGGAGGACGGGCTGCCAGTCGGGGCGGGCGCGGCACTGTCCGGGACCTGGTGGCGGTTGCCGCCGCCGGTCCACAGGGCAACGATCACGGCGAGACCGAGCAGGCCGGCGACGGCGGCAACGACGATCGCGATACGCCGGTTGCCCGACCAGCTAGCGCCGTACGAGGACAGCGAAAAGGAAGGGAAGCGGTTTCGCATCAGTGGACCTGCGACCCCAGGCCGGAGAAGAAGGCGACGATGCCGTTGGCGGCGCCGAGGCCGAGGGCTGCGCCCGCGGCTACGACGGCGCCCTTCTTTCCGTTGGCCTCGGCCTGGTGGCCACCGGTGTGGTGGCCCCAGGCCCAGACGCCGAGCGAGACGGCGAGGGCGCCGACGACGGCGATGATCCCGAACATGTTGATCGAGTTGACGACGTTCTTCAGCACGCTCAAGCCGGGCAGGCCGCCACCCTTGGGTGAGATTCCTGGGTCGTAGGCGAGCTGGATGACGCGGTCTGCGAGAGGGACGGACATAGGTGTGGCGGGCTCCTTGCATACGCGGGCCCGGCGAGGGCCAACGGGAAGGTGAAAGCGGAGGGGGAGGCGAGCGGAGGGCGCGGAAGTGGCCTCGGCGCCCGGCTGCCGGGCGGGCCATGGGCAAGGTCGCGGCGACGGCGGCTCCGCGGGACTGCGGGCTGACCGGGGTCAGAGGATGCGGCGCGCGGCGAGAATGTCCCAGTCCTTGATCGGAGTGATCCGCACCGGCTTGGTGGTGCGCGGTGCCTCGATGACGAGGCCCTCGCCCATGTACATGCCGACGTGCTCGGGCCGTGCGGCGGTGCCGCGGCTGAAGATCAGGTCGCCGGGCTTGAGGTGAGCGGGGGAGACCGCCTTGCCTTCGCCCACCTGCGTGTACGTGGTGCGGGTGAGCGTGATGCCGGCATGGGCGTACGCCTGCTGCATCAGGCTGGAGCAGTCGCAGCGGCCCATGGGGCCGGGGCCGTGTGCGTTCGTGCAGGATCCGCCCCACTGGTAGAGCGTGCCGAGTTGGTGCATCGCCCACTCGATGGCCTTTCGGGCCTTGGGGTCGGCGTCCTTGGGGATCGAGTAGCCCTTGGGGACGCTCCCTTCGGGGATGCGGCCGAAGCCGGAACCGTCCTGGCCCGGCATGCAGCTGGTCGTGCCGGTCGACGGCGTCTCGCCCTGGTTCGTGTCCTTGCCGTCCGCGTCATCGGCGCCGGGAAAGGTCTTGGCGATGGCGCTCTGCAGCGCGGTGGCCAGGCTTTCCCACTGCGCGTACGCGTCCGGCAGACCGGATTTCTGCACGGCTTGGGCGGCCTGGGTGACGGTCATCTGCTGCCAGCCGTCCACCTTGAGCAAGTGCTTGTAGAACTGCTCGCTCGCATAGGTGGGGTCACGGATCTGCTGGGCGCTGCCCCAGCCCTGGGAGGGTCGCTGCTGGAAGAGGCCGAGCGAGTCGCGGTCGCCGTAGCCCAGGTTGCGCAGGCGGCTCTCCTGCATCGCCGTGGCGAGCGCGATGATCTGTCCCTTCTTGGGGACGTCGAGGGAGAGGCCGGTGGCCACGATCGTCGCCGCGTTGGGGACCTGCTTGGCGGGCAGGTCCAGGCCCTCGACGTGCACGTCTTTGCCGGAGGCGCCGTCGAGGATCTTGGTGACCTGTTCGGCGATCTTGTCGCTGTCGATGTCGCTCAGGCAGTTGCTGAAGGAGCTGTTGCTCTGCACGGCGTCGGCGGAGGAGGCGAGCATCATGCCGGTGCCGGCGAGCAGGATCGGGGAGAGGAAGACGACGCCGATGCCGGCGGCGAGCCCCTTCAACCTGAGCGGACCGCTCGCCGGTCAGCGGTTTCGGGCCTGGGTGGGTAGCGAGACGTCATGAACGGCTCCTTGAGGGGTGCGGTGTCCGGCGTGCCGCGGGCGCGAGGCGTGGTGGAAGGACGCGGCGGCCGGGGTGGGCGATCGGAGGCGGGCCGGTGGGGGCGAGTTGCCGCTCGCTCCGTGTGTGGCCGTGCCGTGAGCTAGGTATGCCGGGGCAGGGGTACCTCCATGAGGTGCGGCAGGGGAGTAGCCAGCGGCGGGACCCGCCCGGCGGTTCAAAAACAGTAGGCGCGAATCGGCGGTTGACCAAAAAGCTCGGCGGGAGGTGCCGGAAACCGGCACCTCAGCACGGCACTTCTTGGTCGTCGGCGGATTCGCCTCTACAGTTTTTGGACTCCCCCTCGCCTTCCTTCGCCTGTCGCCATGGGCTTCTGCACGCCCATGTTCGGCCCGCAAGGACTCCTGCGCGAGGCGGGGTTTCCCTCCGCGTTCCCGCACCCGAATAGGGGTTCCTCTTTGCCTTTTTCCCTGCACCAGGGCGACGCTCTGGCCGTCCTCTCCGGTCTCCCGGACGGCTGCGTCGACACCGTCATCACCGACCCGCCGTACAACAGCGGAGGCCGGACCGCGAAGGAGCGCACCACCCGCTCCGCGAAGCAGAAGTACACCTCCGCCGACGCCAAGAACGACCTCGCCGACTTCACCGGCGAGAACATGGACCAGCGCTCCTACGGCTTCTGGCTGACGCAGATCATGACCGAGGCGCACCGGCTGACGAAGACCGGCGGGACCGCGCTGCTGTTCACCGACTGGCGCCAGCTCCCCACGACCACGGACGCGATTCAGGCGGCCGGGTGGCTGTGGCGGGGTGTGCTGGCCTGGCACAAGCCGCAGGCCAGGCCACAGAAGGGCCGGTTCACCCAGAACTGCGAATTCATCGTCTGGGCATCCAAGGGGCCGATCGACGGCTCCCGCAACCCCGTCTACCTGCCCGGTATGTACTCGGCTTCGCAGCCCTCGGGGTCCAAGCGCCAGCACATCACGCAGAAGCCGGTCGAGGTGATGCGCGAGCTGGTCAAGATCAGCCCCGAAGGCGGCACGGTCCTCGACTTCTGCGCCGGCTCCGGCTCCACGGGCGTCGCCGCCCTGCTGGAAGGCCGGGACTTCATCGGCGTGGAGAAGACCGAGCACTACGCGTCGATCGCGGCCGACCGGCTCACCGGGACGATCCGCGCAACCCTCACCAAGGACGACGTGGTTCTCGCAACCTGAGCCGCGTCTTCTCCCGCCGTGAGCGCAACCGGCTCCTTGCATAGCCGTCGGCACAGCACCCCGGAGCGGACGCGCGCTTTCACTGTCCGGTCGGTGCAAGGACGCTTTCGCCTGTCTCAATCCCGTGTCTCGTAGGAGGCCGAACTTTCAATGCCCGAATCCGCTAAGCCGTCTGACGCTGGAGAGTTGGAGCCGGTTCGTATTCCGGATCCGCAGTTGGAGGGAATCGAGGCGAGCGTGCGGCAGCTCATGGAGCAGTCGGCGCAACAGGCTCAGCAGCTTGACCACCTCGCGTCCGCGCCGGCACCGAGTGGCTCACCCTTCGCCGCGTTCGGCATGCCGGGCCTCGGCGGACCGCCGGCGCCCGCTCCGCCCGAGCCCCGCCCGATCCTGGAACTCGCCGGGGAGGAACGGGAAGACGAACTCGACGCCCTCTCGGACTGGGTCGACGACTTCTTCCTCCCGGTCTACGGAGCCGAGGTCACCACCGCGGCGCCCTGGTGTCTGCAGTGGCAGGAACACGACGACGTGGTGGCCTGGCTCCATGCCCTGTGGCTCGCCTACCAGCAGCACAAGGACCCCGAAGCCGGTCTTTCCGGCCTGTTCGTGTGGCACCGGGACTTCCTCGCCCACGCCGTCGCCGCGATCCGCGCGCCGGGCGGACCGCTGTCGGCCTGCCTGACCTCTCCCGACCGGCCCGCGCATCGTCTTCTGCCCGGCCCGCCGCCGTCCCTGCGCACGGAGACGGCGGCCACGGTGGAAGCCGCCGAGCCGGACGAGCCGACGTCATGACCGCAGGAGCGGGAGAGCCCGCCTTCGGGCTGAGCTTCGACCCTCGCGCGCTGACCGATCTCCTTCAGGCCCCCAGCGATATCCGCGACCTCACCCTCGCCTACCTGCAGGAAGTGGTGAACGCGCAGCGCTTCGGACAGCGTCTCGACGGCGACCTGGAGGGATTTCGAAAGCTGTATGTGGACCGCCGCAAGGACTGGCGCGTCGTCTACGCCGTCCGACCGGCGCCTGCGGAATCCACCCATTCCAAGGAGATCCACGTTGTCGCGATCCGGCCGCGTGCGGGCAACGACGTCTACGACGAGGTAGGCCGCCGCTTGGGGATGACCCGCCGGCCGCTGAGCGCTCGGACGCACGCGGCCCGCTCGTGTTCCCCGCAGCTGACCACCCGTGCTCCCGTGCCCCGGCCGGGTCCGCCGCCTACCGGACTGCCGGGTCTACCCCGTCCCGCACTCAATTCCGGGCACCATCCCACCCGCTGAACGACGGAGCGTCACCTTTGCCCCCTCAACCCGCGCCGTCCGCCCGGCGTGCGGTCACGCAGCTTGACCACCGCATCGAAGCGGTCACCGGCCACGACATCGACACCCTGTGGGCCTACCGTGACCGCGGCGTCCTCGACGAACCGCACGCCCAGCTGGTCGACCGGCACCGTACTCTGGCCAACGCGCAGATCGGCGTCACCTTCTACCTCAAGCTGCTCAACCGCCTCACGAGCGGTGAGTTCCCTGTCGACGGCGCCCTCTTCGTACGCATCGACCGCACCGCGGACCAGCTGGAGGAAGCCGCCGACGCGCGCGACGCCGCCGCCCAAAAGGTGCTTGCCGCCCTGGAGCCCATCGAGGCCGCCGCCGCAGCATCGACGCCCGACGTAGGACGGCTCTCGAACGACGACCAGGCGGCACTGCTCGCCATCGCTGGCGGTGCCAAGCTCCACGAACACCTGCTGACAGGCCGACTGTCCGTGACCGCCTCCTCCGGCACCCGCATCCCCTATCCCCAGATGCAGCAACTGGAACACGCCGGCCTAATCGTCCGGGACACCAGCCACCCTGTGCACGCCGGGCAGCCCGTCTCCCTCACAGACGCCGGACGAGCCGCCTTGCTCGATGCCCGCCAGACCCCCACCACGCATGCGCCGAAGAGCCCGGCACGCCCCGGCGCCTCGCCGTCCACCCCCGCGAAGCGGCGCTGACCTCCACCGATCCACCGAAAGGCTCTTGTTGCCCCCCACCGAACCGGCGCCGGCCCGGAAGTCCATCCCCCACGTCGACTTCGCGCTGGACGACCTCGATGCCGACGAGGAGCGATACCTCGACTTCTACCGCAAGGTCGTTATCCACGAGGACATGCTCGTCCCCCTCGCCCAACACCACGACGGCCCGAACAGCTACTACGTGCTGTTCGACCGCGCCGCCACTTGGGGCCCCGGCATGCCTCAAGTCTTGGCCGTTCACCTGCAACGAGACTACGAGAAGCAGACGTTCAGCTTCGAGCAGGCGGCGTTGCCGCTGCCCGCGATGGCGCAGTCCTGGCTCATCCACCGCGGCTGCCCACCCGACGCCATCAGTCTCGACCCCGACCTGGGCCCACCACCGGCGGACGAGGCCACGCGAGCACTGGAGCGACGCCTCGCCGAAGACGGCGACCGCTATGCCACGGGCTACTCCTACACCAGCGACGACCCCGACGACATGGTCATCGTCGTGGTTCTGCGTGCCCGAGACGAGCAAGCCCCCAGCCCGTTCCGCGTGGTGGTCGAGGAGGTCGACACGGGGACGTGGACGCACACCCTGCGCGAGGGCGGCTTCGACACGGCAGGGGAGGCCATGCAGTGGTGCGACGACCGCCTCACCGGCGAGGCCGGCCTTCTACCGCCGGCCCGCCCAGCAGCCACCACCGGCCAGCCGGCCCCTGTCGCCAAGACCCCCGCCCCGCGCCCCTCCGGCCGCTCGCGCTGAGCGCTCAGCCCCACACGGTCGGGGCAACATAGCCGACGATCGCCGGTTAGCCAAACCGGCGATTCTCCGGACTCTTATACAGCCGCCGGAACAACCCCCGCGGCCCCTTCCCCGCATTCCCTGTGCCTTCACGGAGGTCTCTTCCGCATGCGCTCCACCCGAATTGCCATACCCGCGGCGATGCTTGGCGCGCTCACACTGCCGGCGCTGTCCACAACCCCCGCCAGCGCCGCGACCGTACCCACCGCCATCCCCGGCGTGAGCTGCCACAACCTGCCGCCGCTCCCGTACGCGGTGCACGCCAAGGCCGTGACCATCCGGTCCAAGGCCAGCTCGAAGTCCACCGCGCTCGGCGTGCTCTACAAGAGCCCACAAGTTCAGCGTGGCCAAGAAGAGCGGCACCTGGCTCTACATCACGGACAAGACGACCGGCGTCAAGGGCTGGGTCTCCGGCACGTACGTCTACCGCGACGTCCGCATGTGCCTGGACTGACCGGAATCCGGCACGCCCCGCTAAGCGGCGGGGCGCCGAGTACAGCCGCCCCTCACATTCCCCAGGCACCGGCCTTTCCAGAGTAGGAGAACCCCTTTTTGACTGACGGCATATCCGATGAGTCTGCGGATGTCGTGGGCGTGCTCACCGAACGGATCGAGGCCCGCTTCGACATGGGCATGGACCAGCTGAAGGCCGCGGTCGCCGCCGCTCCGACCGCGAACCCCGACGCCACCGACGTCGTCAAGTGGCACGGCCTCCTCGTCGAGGCCCAGTCCGTGCTGGAGCGCGCGGAGGACGACCTCCTCGCAGCTCTTGAGACCCAGCCCAGCGAGGTCGACGACCCGACGACGGGCCTCGACGACCGGGTGAGCGCCGCGGTCACCACCCGCGACGGCCGGGCCATGGTCGTGCGGTGGCTCCTCGACCCGGACGCCCCGGGAAAGAAGGACCTCGCCGAAGGGCGCCTGGCCCGCCTCCGGCCCCGGAGCGGCCCGGCGGTGCAGACCAGCGCCCCCCACCGGCCGCCAGGGACACCCGCGCCGGCGTCGGCGTGGCGGCCGGCACGGTCCGCCCGATGAGCCGGGACAAGGCCAGCACCATGGACACCGACTTGCAGAAGGTCTTCGGGAGCCCGCTACCCGACCTGTACGAGGCGGTGTCCGGCCCCGATGCTCCACCCGCGCTCGCCCGCGCTCTGGAGCTGCGCTCGTTTCTGGCGCTCACCGAGGAGCAGGTCGCTCGCGTCCGCGACCGCGTTCACGCCGACATGGATCCCGACCGTGACATGGGCGAACTGTCGGCGGACACGCTGCGCTTCGACGCGCAGTGGCTGGAAGCGGCACTGGAGGCCCGCGACGGCTACCGCGCCGCCCTCGGCGAGCTGCTGCGCACCATGCCCCCGCCTGACCGGCATGCCCAGCCTGTCCGTACGGCTCAGCTCAGGGCCACCGCCACCCTGCGCCCGTCTGCCGCCCCGGCACCTCAGCGTGCCGGGGCGGCCCGGGCCCGCCGACCGTAAAAGTTCCCGTTTGCCCGACCTGACGTCCACCGACATAGCCGGACGGATCGAGGGCCTGTACGGCGCATCGCTCGCCGACCTCGAAGCTCACGCACAGGAGCAGCCCCCCGGCATGCTCTCGGCCGTGCTTGGCATGCACGACGCCCTCGCCCTGGCCGAGCGCAGCATCGACTTCCACCGCGACCACGTCACCCGGGCCCTTGACCCTGAGCGGCAGATCGGCCCGCAGGAGGTCTCCCACCTCCTCGACGGCGTCCGTCGGCTCGCCGAGGCCGTCGCCGTCCGCGAGGCCCAGGCCACTTCGGTTACCGCCGTCCTGCAGAGCCTGGCCCGCGTTTCAGCCCCGACGCCGCCGACTTCCTCGCCGCCTGCTCCGGCGCCGCCTCGTGTGCCCCCGAGTCCGGCGCGCAGCCGCTGACCCGCGGGCGACCCCCTTCTTCATTCACCCAGGAGTTTCTCCCTTGGCCATCACCGCTCTGCCCCCGGAGACCGAGGCTGACATCGCCCGGGTCACCGAGGCCCTCGCCATGATCACCCCGCGCTGGAACGTGAGGATCCTGCTGGCCCTCTCCGGACCGCCGCTGCGCTACAGCGAGCTGGCAGCCAAGGTGTCCTGGCTGCAGAACGGCCAGCTCCACCCCAAGCTCAAGTCGCTGTGCGACGCCGGCCTCGTCGAACGCACCGAACACACCGCACGCCACGTGACCTACGGCCACACCGAGCGAGCCACTGCCCTGCTGCCGGTCCTGCCGATGATCGTCACCTGGGCCGAGGAGCACCTGGAGAAGGCCGACCGTCCGCTGCCCGCGATCGAGCAGATCGAGGACAGCCTCACCCTGCTCACCCGGCGCCACGCCGCCGCGATCCTGTGGGTGCTCAAGTCGCGTGAGGAGGTCAGCGGCCGGGTGCTGGCCCGGATCGTGATGCCCAGCAGCGACTGGACCAACATCTATCCGCCGCTGCGCCAGCTCGTTGCCGACGGTCTGGCCGACACCGAGGGCAACGGCCGGCCCTACCGGCTGTCCGCCGCCGGCGCCGCCCTGGCTCCCGTGCTCGGCGCGCTGTCCGCCTGGTCCGCCGGACAGCCCCTCGACCAGGCGGCCCACCACCCCGTCTGGGGGCAGTCGCAGGCCAAGAGCAAGCCGAGGCCGTGGGTCAGCAGCCAGTCACGGCCGGCGCCCGCGGCGCTGCCACCCGCTCGGGCGGTTGGGTCGTCCCCGGCGTGGCACCACCGCGACCTCTTCTCGCACGCCGTCGCCGTCCGCTCGACGGCAGCCCTCCCGGCGGGAGGCCCGCGCCGATGAGCACCTCCTTCACCCCTGCCGAAGCACGTCACGCAGTCGACCTGCTGGCCTCGCCCTCCCTGATCCGCCTGGTCACCGAGATCGACGACAACGGCGCCATACCGCCGCGACGGCTCGCCGGTACCCTGCCCGACCTTTCCGCGCACCAACTGCGCAGTGCATACGACACGGCCCGCGCCCACGGCCTCGTCCGGGTCGCGCCCGGTGCCGGTCTGGAACTCACGGACTCCGGCACGGAGCTGGCCGACCTGTACGACGCGCTAGCCCGGTGGGCGCGGCGCCACTCGGTCCCCGCCGCCGTCTGCGAGTTCAGCAGCCGTGTCCGTCATGCCCTCGGTCTGCTGGCACCATCGCTCACCCCCGAGAACGCCGACCGCCCCGGACCCCTGCCCGACGTGCACCCCATCGGTATGGAGGGTGAGGCGGAGCTGGTCCGTGCCCGCACGCTCCTGATCCAGTGGCTGGCCGGTAACCCCCAGGTGGTCGGGGCCGAGCCGGTGCGGGCCGCGTGAGCGCAGCGGTCACACCCCGGCACGCACGTCACACTGCCGGGCTGATGAGCAGCATCTACCTGCCGCGCACGGCGGACGCGGTGGCGTTCGCGATGTCCACCTACGGCATCCCGTTGCTCGTCCTGTCCACGACCCGCTCCGCGACGCTGACCGGTGCCGCCTTCACCCTGGAGTGGATCCCACGCCTGGCAGCGTTCGGGTGGGCCGGATCGATGGTCGACCGGCGGGGCGCCGCGGTGGTCTTCCACCTCGCCTCCCTGGGACGGGCGCTGGTCCTCGTGGCCGGGGGGATGCTGCTCTACCTCTACCCGTCCGGTGCCGTGGCGAGCGTGACGGTGATGGTGCTCGCGGCGGCGACCGGTGTGCTCACCCAGTTCAGCTACGTGGCGGCCGAGACCGCAGGTGCCGCCGCCGGCCGCCGAGCGGGGCCTCGTGCTCACCGTGTCCAGGCCGTCCTGCTCGGCATCGACCAGACCGCGACCCTGGCCGGACCGGCGCTCGCCGGCGTGCTGTTGCTCGCCGGACCGCCGTCGATGCTCGCGGTGGTCACCGGGTTCTCGCTGCTCGCCGCGCTGCTCGCCCTGCGCACACCGCCCTCGCCCGTCCTTCCGGCCCGCGCGCCGAAGGGGCGGCCCGGGGCAGGGCTGGCCACCGGGTGGCGCACCATCCGCGCGCTTCCCGCGCTCGGCTGGCTGGTGGCCGGGCTGACCGTGTCCAACCTGGCCACCGGTCTTCTCCAGGCCGCCGGTCCCGTGATCGTCGTCCAGCACTTTGGGCAGCCCACCACAGCCGTCGGCCTGGTGTGGTCCGCCGCAGCGGCGGCGACCCTCGTGGCCGTGACCATCTGTCGGTTCGCGCTGGACCGCCGGGGCTTGTGGCCAGTGGGAGCAGCTTGCTCCGTCATCGCTTCGCTCGCCTGTCTCGCTGCCGCCCTGGCCCCCGACTACCTGTCCTACCTGGTCATGGTCGCGGTCCTGATGGCAGCCGATGGCGGCCTGGCGGTCGTCCTGCGTACCCTGCGCTCCCGCCTGATCCCCCCAGAGGCGTTCGGCAGCACCCTGTCGGCCACCATCCTCATCCTCCTGCTGCCCTTCCCCGTCGCCGGCGTGCTCACCGCGCTCACCCCGCCCGACGCGCTGGGCCACGTCATCACCGCCTGCGCTGCCCTGCAAACCCTCGGCCTGTTCTGCGCCTTCGCCCGCCTGCGCACCGACCCCGCCCTGCGCACCTGACCCAGGTGTCCCCAGCCTCTGGAGAACCCTTATGACCATCGCCGCCCTCGGGTCGCACCGAGCGACCGGCCGCACCATCACCGAGCAGTTCCACGCCTTCGACGCCCGCAACCCGCACGCGTACCGCGCTCTGGAACGCATGGCCGCCCGCCGCTTGGCCGCCGGAGCCACCCGGATCAGCCTCAAGGACTCTTCGAGGACCTGCGACGCCATCTCCCGTACGGGGTCGCGGGGCTGAACAACAACTTCACCGCGCTCTACGCCCGCCGCCTCATCGACGACCACCACCACCGGGCCGACGCGTTCGAGCTGCGCCGCCGCCGCGCCGCCTGAGACACCCCGCTTCTTCCTGCCCTGCCGTCCCCCGATACGGAGAACCCCTCTTGTCCGCTCGCCCTGTTGTACTTGTCGTCGCTCCCGGAGATAGAAACTACCGCGGCTACTGCCTTGAGCAGGTCGCCGACGCCTACGACGTCGTGCTGCTCACCGGCGCCGAACCGTCGTGGGAGAAGCCGCACATCACCGATCACGCCGTCGTGGACCTCAGCGATCCTGCCGCGCTGCTGGCAGGGGGCCGCGCCCTGGCAGGACGCCACGACCTCGCCGGTGTCATGACCTGGGACGAGTGGAGCGTGGTCCCGACCGCCCGCCTCGCCCGCCAGCTCGGCTTGCCCACCACCGCACCCGAAGTGATGCAGGGGTGCCGCAACAAGGCCACCGCTCGGTCGCTGTTCGCCCGCCACGGCGTGCCCTCGGCAACCTCGGTGAGCGTGCGTACCCGCCAGGAGGCCGAAGCCGCCGCCGAACGGATCGGCTACCCCGTGGTGCTCAAGCCCGCCTCACACGCGGGTGCCATCGGCGTGCGCCGCGTCGATGACCGTGACCAGCTCACGGCCGCCTACCAGGCAGCCGAACGCACAGCCGGTCAGAGCACCGAGAGCACCAGCGTCCTTGTCGAGGAGTACCTCGACGGGCCGGAGATCTCCGTGGAGTGCGTCACCTACCGCCGCAACACCACAGTCGTCGCGGTCAACCGCAAGACCCTCAGCCCTCCGCCGCACTTCGAGCAGCTCGCCCACAGCGTGGACGCCGCCGACCCGCTCCTGGAGACCGTTGCGCCGGCCGCCCGGGCGGCGATCAACGCCCTCGGCATCACCGACGGCGTCAGCCACATAGAGATGCGCCTCGTCGAGGGCAGACCCCGCCTCATAGAGGTCAACGCCCGACTCGCCGGTGACATGATCGGCCACCTCGTGTGTCTCGCCACCGGCATCGACCTGCCTCGTGCCGCCGCCGACATCGCCTGCGGCCGTGCCCCCGACCTCACGCCCACCAGGTCCTCGGCCGCCGCCATCCGGCTCCTCTACCCGGACACCTCCGGCACCCTCACCCACCTCACCTACGACGGACCTTGCCCGACGTGGCTGGACCGGCTCCAGTTCCAGTGCCGCACCGGCGACCAGCTCCTCCTCCCCACCGACGGGGGAAACCTGTACACCGGCCGGATCGGCTACCTCACCACCACCGCATCGACCGGTCAGCAGGCGCGTGCACGCGCCGAGCGGGCCGCTCGTGCCGTCGTCGCGGTCCTCGACCAGACCCCCGGCACCCGCAGCACCGCGGCGTGAGCGTGGAGTCTGTGTCCGACCGGCACAGCCGCGCGCTGCTGACCGGGTACTTCCTCGGCCTCGGGGCCATCATGGCGGTGTGGGGCGCCCGGATGCCTGCCGTGCAGCAGGCTGCCCACCTCAGCACCGCAGGGCTGGCCCTGGTCCTGCTGGCCGCCGCCGTCGGCATGGTCGCCGGGCTTCAGCTCGGAGGCCGCTACGCCCGCCCGGCGCGGCTACCGACTCTGCTTAGCACAGGGGCCCTTGCCCTGGCCGGATGCCTCGTCCTGGTGGGCCAAGGCGAGAGCCTGTCCGCGTTGCTGGCGGCGGCTCTCGCGTTCGGCCTTGCGCACGGCGTCCTCGATGTCGCCGCCAACACCGCGGCCGTCCGATGCCAAACGGCCTTCGGCCGGCCCATCATGTCTGGTCTTCACGCCGCCTACTCCCTTGGCGCCCTCGCCGGCGCCGCCCTGGCTGCCCTCACCTCCCACGCCGCGCACAGCACACTCTTCACCGCAACAGGTGCAATCCTGGCCGGCCTCGCGATCGCTGCCGTGCCGGTCACCCGAAGCCTGAGCGGCGCAGACCGCCCCGCAATGGGCGCCGACGCCGGGAAGCCCCCCCTGGTTCCGTCGCCGGGAAAGCTCTGGCTTCTGGCCGCTCTGGCTGCTGCGAGCCTGCTGGGGGAGGGAGCCGCCGCCGACTGGGCCGCCGTGCACCTGCACACCCTGGGCGCCCCGACGGCCGCGAGCGCCACCGCGTTCGCGCTCTACAGCGCGGCCATGGCCGCGGGACGGCTGACCGGAGACCGGCTCACCGCAGCATTCGGTGCACCGACAGTCGTACGGGCCGGAGCCGTTCTCGCCACGACCGGACTCACCATCGGCGTCATCGGAAGAAGCACCCCGCTGACGCTGGCCGGGTGGGCGGTCTTCGGACTCGGCCTGTCCACCACCGTCCCCTCGCTCATCACCGCGGCCGGAGCCGGAGGCGCCAAGGCCGTGGCCACGGTCACCGCCACCGGCTACCTCGGCCTCCTCGCCGGCCCGGCCCTCATCGGTGCCCTGGCCAGCGCCACCACCTTGTCCACGGCCCTGCTGCTGCCCGCCCTCCTCGCAGCAACTGTCGCCGCCCTCGCCCATCGCGCCCTGGAGAACACCACCCCTTGACCCCCGCCACCGCCCAGGGCTTGGACGCCGTCATCCTCGACTACAACGGCGTCATCGGCCTGCAACCCACCACCGACCAGTGGATCCGCCTGGCCCGCACCGCCCTGTGGCCCGAGGACCTCCCCGCCTTCCAGAACGCCTTCTGGAACGCCCGCTGCGCCTACGACGCCGGTCAGCTCAGCGACCTCGCGTATTGGGCCACGGTCCTCGGCCACCACCCTGGTGCCCGACGGCTGCGTGAACTCCGCGACGCCGACACCGACATGTGGACGTCCACCGACGACCGCGTCGTGGAAGTCCTGGAGTACGCCCACGCGTCCGGGCTGCCGCTGGTCCTGCTGTCGAACGCACCCCGCCACCTCAGCGACGTCCTCGACCGCCACCCGTGGCGCCGCCTGATGACCCACGCCTTCTACTCGGCCCGGCTCCAGGTATGCAAACCCGACCCGGCCGCCTACCAGCACGCGATGAACGCCACCGGAGTGCGCGATCCACAACGCGTCCTCTTCGTGGACGACCGGGCCGACAACTGCCACGCCGCCCGACGCCTGGGCCTGCGCACCCTGCACTACACCGGCCGCCCCACCGACCTCGCAGTCGCCCTGCAGTCCCCCAACTGACCCCGCCCCTTCCCGTAGGATTCAGTGCCTCACGACGACCACGACACCATCGACGGCGACGTCTACGTCTCCCCCCGCCACCTGGCCCGATCCACCGCAGTCGGTGACCCCGGCCTCGACCCGCTGCGCGACCTCGGCTGGGACCTGCACCACGACGACCTCGGCAACGCGCACCTCACGGCTCCCGACGGCAAGGTCCGCCTCGGCTATCTCCCCGAAGGCGACAACGACGGACTGTGGCGCATCAACGCCTACAAGGACGCCTTCGGCCCACCGGCCTGGGGCGTCTGCTTCAACGACACCGCGCCCACGGAGTTCGTCACCGCCTTCACCACCGCCCTCGCCGGGGCGTACCGGCAGGGGCCGGACCACTACCTCGCCCGGCCGGTCGCCGACAGCGCCGACCACAACCCGTTCCTGGCCGTCGCCCCCCTCATCAACCACGGGTGGCAGCTCGACCGCCCGCACCCGAGCGCCTTCGCGATCAGCGCACCCGACGGGCTCGCCACGCTGGAGTACACCACCGGCGACCTCGACCCGGCGATCGAACTGGAAACCCGCGACGCCCGCTGGCACCTGTGGGCCGGCACGTCCCCGGCCCGGCCCTTCTGGTACGCCACGGCCAGCACCGACACCCCCGCCGCTCTCCTGCGAGCCGTGACCGAAGCCGTGGCCGACCCCGCACCCCTTCCCCGCTGGCGGGACGACACCGACAGCTACGTCAAGGACCACGCCCGGCTCTCCCTGATCCTCCCGCAGAGTCCGCCATCGCCCACCCCGCTCGACGTCCGGCGGGCCGCCGCTTCCCGCCGCCCGGCCGCGCTTCCCGCGGTCAGCGTGCCGCGCTGGAGCACCACGAGCCGACCTGCCCTGCCCGGCCCACGCCGCTGACCCCAACCCACCCCCAACGGATACCTACCCCTCGTGTCCTTGCAGGCCCCCGAGTTCTTCACCGAGCTGCGCCTCCCCTTCCACGACTACACCGTCGTGGGCAACACCTACTACGCCGCTCCCGTCCCGGGCACGCCGCTACGGCTTCGGATCGACTTCACTCGCACCATCTACGCGGACACCTATGGCGGGCTGCGGGTCGCAGTCGTCCACCCGGACCGCGGCGAGATCGACGCGGTGGCGCTCAGCTTCCTGGACCACGGAACCTTCCACCGCCGCGACGAGGCCACCAACACCCGGCCGAACACCCAGCAGTACGGCACCTTCGACAAATACCACCGCCCCGGCCGCCCGCCATGGGAGGGGGCCGTCACCACCGGGCTGCGCGACGCCATCGAGCAGTACACCGCCGTCTGGTTACCCGGCGCCTGGGCCGCCTCCGGACCCAAGCGAGCGGCCGGCCGCACGTCGCGCAGAACTCCGCCCCCGCCGACCGCGCCCGCCGGGGCCCGCACCCGCTGATCCTCATCCCGAAACCCGCACCCGCGCCAGCCACCCAGCAGGAGCCTCTCCTCGTGTTGCCCGATCCGCCCTCCGACCCCTTCAAGGGCCTCGACCCCGCCCAGACCATGAGGGTCCTCCCGCGTTACCTCGCAGGTCCCGGCCAAGCAGACCTGAAGACGATCTGGGCCTTCCCCTACGACGAGGGCTGGCACCTTCACCAGGGACTCGAAGGGATGGTGTTCGCCATCAGCCCCTGCGCCCGGTTGTGGACCCGCTTCGCTCCCGAACCCGAGGAGCGAGGCCAAGGAACGTGGACCATCGGCATGGACCGTGTCCCCTTCGGCCCACGGGCCTGGGAGACCACCTTCGACGCCACCACCCCCGCCGAACTCCTGCGCGACGTCCACGCCGAACTGCTCGACCTGTACCTCGAAGACCGCCACAGCGACCAGAACCACCTGTTCGAGGACGCGACGGCCCCGCACGAAGGTGTACACACCGCTCCTCACGCGCGGCTGGAGCCACAGCGTCAAAACGGACGGCACACAGACCTTCCTCCCACCGGACGGCCTCGGCGGCGTGCGCCACCAATACGCCACCACCCGCTCCGAAGGCCCTACCTGGCGCGCCTGGGGCGGCTACCCGAGCGAACCGCACTGGCAGGCCCAGTTCTCCGCCGCCGCTCCCACCACCCTCGCCGCGGCCTTCACCGCCTCGCTGATCTCCACCGAACCGCTGCACCGGGCCGTGAAACAGATCCCCATCCACACCCGCCGGCACCTCTACGTCGCACCCAGGGCCCCGCAGCCACCCAACCGTCCGACCCCCGCGATGTCACCCACCGGCCATACGACCGGCCGCACCCGCTGACCCCGACCGATCAAGGAGCCTTCTTCCTCGTGCACGCACGTCTCGTCCGATCCGCCGCCGCCCTCGCGGTCGCCGCGGCCGGAACCCTCACCTGGGTGCCGACCGCGAGCGCCGAGCCCTCCGAACCGACCCCCTCGGCCTCCGCCGAGACTCCGGCCCCCGACGCGGGCAGTGTCGAGATCACCACCAAGGACACGGCCGGAGACGCCCTGCCCGGCGCCGTGTTCCTGCTGCTCGACTCCGCCGGCCAGGAAGCCGGACGCGGGACGACCGACGCACAGGGGAAGCTGACCTTCTCCGACCTCGCGCCCGGCGTCTACCGGCTCAAGGAGACGGCCTCCGGCAGCCCGCTCCACGAGGTCGTCGCAGACCAGGACGTCATCGTCACCCCGGGCGCGCCCACCCGCCTGACGATCACCGACCCGTTCAAGGCCGCCAAGGTCCTCCTGCAGGCCAAGGACGACAAGACCGGCAAGCTCCTGCCCGGCGCGACCGTGAACATCGGCACCGGCACCTCGACGCTGCTCACCCTGACCACGGGAGCCAAGGGCACGGCCTCCGGAGAGCTGCCCATGTCGAGCCGCAAGGCCCAGTTCTGGGTCAAGGAGATCAAAGCCCCTGCCGGCTACGACCTGTACAAGCCGACCAAGACGTTCACCGCGGCTCCCGGCGACCCGGTGACCGTGACCGTCACCAACGCCAAGACCACCACCACCCTGAATCCCGAACCCTCGGGCAAGCCCACGCACACGCCCACCGGCACCCCCGCCGGCCCAGGCAAACCGAACAGTGGTACAGGACGGGCCGCGCCGTCCGCGTCGGATAGCGACACACCGGAACCCGACTCCTCCACCATTGCTGCCACCCCGGACGGCGACTCCACACCGAAGACGCCGACGGGCTCCCTCGCCCACACCGGTACTGACGCCACGCCGTGGCTGTTCGGCGGAGCGGCCGCACTGATCGCGGCCGGTGGAGGCGCCCTCGCCGTGGCACGCCGCAGTCGCACCGACAGCCACACAGAAGACTCCACTGGGAGCTGACTGCACCCACCCTTCTTCGCTACACGGAGCCCCCGCAGCCCCAGATGGACACCCTGTTGGCGACCGCCAACAGGTCCTCCCGGGTGCGGGGGCCTCGGTGCGTGCTTGACTCAATACGCAGTGTCTTGATCCATTACACATCCTTTGACCTCTGACAAACGATCTTGATCGATTGTCACTGGACTTTGACCGATAGCCGTCTACCGGGATCCGAGAGGGTGATGCGGCATCGGGAATGTCTCGCGGACTCGGCTGGCGTGCCACTCCCAGAGGATGCGGTTGACAGCGGCTGCGTGCTGGAGGTCGAGGACAGCGACGGTGAGGGCGTCGGCCTGCGTGCGCAGGCTCTCCTTCTCCGCTGCTCGGTCGGCGCGGTCGCGGGAGAGGTTGGTCAGTCGCCAGGCGATCGTCGCATTGACCAGGAGGTTGATGAGCTCTTCCACACGAGAAGCGTCACGGCGCCAGCCGGTGGGCGAGGTGCTGTTGCGGATCGGCAGCGGAGGGGGATCTGATCGTTGTAGGAGCCGCTACTCGCCGGCGGTCGCGCGGGCGGCGACGGGGGAGTGCGGGCTGACGGAGCGTGCTGGAGGTCTTCGGCGTCCAGTCGCGCGGTCCAGGCCGGCCCGCTCTACTTGATGGTGAACAGCGGCTGGCCGTACTCCACGGGAGCGCCGTGGTCAACCAGCCGCTCCGCGATGACGCCGGCCCTTTCCGCTGGGATCTCGTTCATCAACCCCTGCGCCTCCACAATGCACAGCGTGTCGCCTTCTCGCACGGACTGGCCCACCGCCACGAACGGACTTGCGTTCGGCTGCGGGGGCGCCGCATGAAAGGTCCCGACGACTGGAGACGCCACCACCTGCAATTCGCGGGATACAGACATCACTTCAGCCCTTTCCGTAAGGCGATGAACCATCACAGTCCGTAATGGTGCAGACGTCAGGGGAGCCTAGCCGACCCCGCTTCCCGCAACGATCAACAGCGCAGCCTGCGGCATGTCGCAAGAAGAGGCCATCAGCGCCGTCAACGGCCACCGCGGAACGTCAAGATCGCTTGGCAATCGATCAGGATCGTTTGTCACTTGAGGTTCGTTGACAGGCGGTCAACGTTCGATGGCACACGACTGTCCTGTGACAGCGAACCCGGGGCCTACCAGGCAGCTCCTCGTCCACCCGCTCCAGGACCATGTGGGCGTTCCCCCGCCGCAGGTTGGCCAGCATCGTCCCGATCGCAGGCTTGGATGGACGCTTCACCACGTGGCCGCGCTCGTTGGTTGCAATCAGGATGGCCAGATCGTCCAGCAGAGGACTGGCACCGCCCAGCAGCGTCCTGACCAGGCCGGTCCGGGTTCGATGACACGAACCGTGCAGTGGTCCAACTTCAGTGGCAATCGGTCAAGATCACCTGTCAGGGGACAGTCTGGTTTGTCCTCTGACAGCGAGGTTGGACCGATTGCCAGTGAAGCTGGATGGGGCCCACGGCAGCTTCTCGCGGCTGGCGTGGGTGAAGTGCCTGCTCGGGAGGTTGGTCCTTTCGGCGGCTTTGAGTGGAAGCCTGCTGCTGGAAGCGGTGCCATGGGCGTGGTGTATCGCGTAGACAACTGCTGTGAGGAGAGCCAATGCCTGAGCAGATCTTGCATGTGACTGACGCGTCGTTCGAGGGGGACGTGCTCAACTCTGCCCAGCCCGTGCTGCTGGAGTTCTGGGCACCGTGGTGTGGGCCGTGCAGGATGATCGCACCGCTTCTCGACGAGGTGGCCAAGGACTACGGCGACAGGCTCAAGGTTGCGAAGATCGACGTGGACCAGCACCCGGCGACGCCGGCGAAGTTCGGCGTCCGAGGCATCCCTGCCCTGATCATTTTCAAGAACGGGGTTGTGGCGCAGACAAAGGTGGGTGCACTGTCGAAAGCCCAGATCACCGCGCTTGTCAACAGTCACGTCTGACCAGCACAGGTCACGCTCCCGACAGTCTCCGACCACGCCATAGTTGTCCAACTTGCCTGGTAATCGGTCCATGCGCAGTGACAGAGGACAGCCCACTGTCCCCCTGACAGGTGATCTCGACCGATTGCCAAGAGATATTGACCGCCATGGTCGAACGGCTATCGGTACGGTCGATCCATGGAAAAGCTGCCAGAGATCGTGGACCGCCACATCCTGGACCACCACGTCGTCCTGGCACTCAAGGCGATCATGGACGCGTCGGGCTGCACACTCCATGAGGCGATCGACATCTTCGGGCTTCGATACGAGGAACTCCGCCGCGACCGGCCGGGCGACTTCCAGGTGAGCCGTCAGGAGTACGGCCGCAACGTCTACACCTGACCTGCGGCCGCTCAGCCGGTCAAACTCACCTGGCAATCGGTCAAGATCACTTGTCAGAGGACAACGAGCCCCCTCGCAGCCCTGGCCGCTGGCAGGGCGACTATATTCGAACTTGTGAGCGAACCTTCTCGTCTGGAACTGCTGCGGTTCACCCGCCGAGTGGTCGAGCAGCAGGCCGGTGCTGCACTGCGGCAGATCGACGGATGGATCGCCACAGAGGAGCGACGGGAAGCGGAACGCCGCCGCCACACAGAGGGAGGCGCGCCCCCTCCGGAATGGCTACTGCAACACGGCCTGAACCCGAAGAACATCGACGCGGTGCACACAGGGGACTGCTGGACCGTCGAGGGGTCGGAGCGGTGTCGTCCGGTGTCGCGCGAACAGGCGATGGAGGCAATTCGACACCAGGTGCCGGCGTGCACGTTTTGCCGCCCGGATACGGCGCTGGGACTGCTGGAGTGACCGCCGCTACCCCGTGTGTGGCTCACGCCACAGAACGATTTTCAGCCATGCGCCGCAGGCAATCCGCGCAGATCAACTTTGCTTCCGCGAAGCCCGCAGGTCAGCGTTCTGCAGAGCTGCCCCAGAGATGGGGTAGGTGATCCAACTCCGCAGGTCAGGCCGTGAATTGCCCTGGTGGCCGATGCACGCCCCATGATGACGCCAACCCCTGTAGCGACCGCATACCGTCGTCGGCAACGCGGACGGGGACCGCCCCGGCCAGGGCGATCCCCGAGATGTCCGTGGATACGAGCAAATCGCATTAAGGACGACACCATGCAACCACAGCTCTGGAAGCCCGTCGGGCTCCAGTACCGCCGCCCCGAGTGGCAGGACGCGTTCAACACAGTCATCACCGGCACCGTGATCTTCCTGCTTCCGCAGGTCCCGTCAGAGATGACCCTCCTGGCGTGCGTCCCGCTCCTCCGCTGCATCCGCTACCGGAACGCTGTCTGAAACGGAACCCCTTCCAAGCCCCTGGTCGCGCTCAGCGGCCGGGGGGCTGCTCCGTTCCGCCGCCATACTCGGCGCGCTGCCAGGGGTGGTCGGAGTTGCGCTATCGGCGCGCCGTCTCGGCTTGACGTCCTGTATGACGTTGGCGGGGACGAACTGAGACATGGGGTGGGGATGGCTTTCGAGTTGGGCGTTACTGGACCGGCACAGAGCGAGTACCTGTATCACTTCACGAGCCGTAATGGAGAAAGCCCGGACTGGGTGCCGGACGAGATCCGTTCGATGAACGGGGCTCAGCGCCTGGAGTCGATCTTGCGGGAGGAGCAGTTCCGGGCGTTCCCGCCTTTCGGCGCTGCTGAGGCCGGCGCCTCGGGGAGGCCCTGTGTGTGCTTCTCGGAGTGCTCTCCGGAGCACATGGCTCAGCTGTTCCGATGGAGGCACTTCGACCCATGGGGTCTGGTCACTACGCGGGAGGTGGTGAACGGACTCGGTGGTGGCGCGGTGGCGTACGTGCCGCGGGAGGTTCAGCGGCGTTTTCAGCGGGCGGCGCTCGGCCATTGGGCGGTGAACACGGGGAACGGGATCTCGTGGATGCACGAACGGGAGTGGCGGCTGCCCCTGTCTCGCCCGGAAACCAGCATCAAGATCAATGGAGTGGTTGCGATCCTCGTCGCTAGCGCCGACTGGCGACCTCGTCGGATGCCCGTGGGCTGGGTGAACGGTGAGAGCGGTGATCCGCTGGCCGGTCATGGCGAGAACCCGTTCGCGATGCCGTACGAGGACTACCCGAGACTGTGGCGGGAGACGCCGGTCTGGGTGTGGGACCAGGAGGCCGAGCGGGTTGTGGCGTACGAGCCGGGCGCCTTGTGCTGAGCTTGCGGGCGTAGACGGCGCGCGCCGCTTGGAGGAACGTCGCAGGCTGGTGGTGTGGAGTTCCCCGTCGACGTGGCGCTCGCCGAGCTGGTACCGCGGCTGCCTACGGGGCCGCGGTGGTGGTACGAGGTGAAGATGGACGGCCCCCGTACGGTTCTGTGGCGGCTGGCTGACACGGTGCGGCTTCAGGCCCGGTCGGGGCGGGATGTGACCGGCCCGTGGATGGATCTGGCTGTGGCTGGGATGGCGTTGCCGCCGGGTGTGGTTCTGGATGGCGAGGCGGTCGTCGTGGTCGACGGCAGGGTGTCCTTCGAGGCGGCGCAGTCTCGGGCGGCGTCGTCGCCGGCTCGGGCCCGGCAGCTGGCGGCACAGCGCCCGGCGTTGCTGATAACTGGAGTGCGCGCGAGTTCCTCGTGAGGTCCCGAGAGCGCGATCGATGGATGTGAGCAGGTGAGAGACCGTTGTTCGAGACATCCCTCGACGGTGTGAGGTTCTCGTAGTTACTCGCAGATTCCAGGAGTGCCACTCGTAATCTGCGGATCTATGGGGGATCTCGAAACTCGCACCCCGACATCGGGTCGCCGCCGGACGGGCTGGCAGAGGTCTTCTCCCTGCACACCCACCGAGCGGGCCGCGCGGGGCAGCAGGACGAGCGGTCGTACTTCTTCGACACGCTGGCGGAGTACCAGTGGGCGCGTGATTCCGCCGGGCTGATGCCGTCCTCGATCGACCAGCTGGTCAAACCGGTGCTGGAAATCTGCGAGCACTACGACCTCGTGCCGTGGCAGCTCACCCCGACGCTGCTCGACTGCTACTTCGCAGGACCCGGGAAGCGTGCTCGGTCGACTGTCCGTACGAAGATCACCAAGATCGACGCGTACTTCGCGTTCTTGGAACAGCGCTACGCCGGTGAGATCCATCGCCGGTTCGGCGCCGCGGTGGAGTCGCCGGTCGACCCGTTCAACCGGCCGCGACATCGTGGTGACTTCGGGCTGCGGGTGCCGCCCTCGCAGCGGGCGATGCGCGAATACTTCGCCGCGTGGCGCGATGCGCTGCCGCTGGCTCGCAAGCCGGCGGTCGCGTGCCGGGACTACGTGATGGCCAAGCTCGACTATCTGTCCGGGGTGAGGGCGTCCGAGCTCTGTGGTGTCGGCCTGTGCGATGTGCACTGGGAGTTGGGCAAGTGGGGCCGGTTCGTCGTGCAGGGCAAGGGCGCCCGCGGCTCCGGGCCCAGGCCGCGCGAGGCGTTCATGTTCGAGGAGTGCCGCGAGCTCGTGTGGTGGTACGTCGAGGAGGTCCGCGGCCTCTTCCACGACGACCCGGAGCATCCGCTGGCGCCGCTGTTTCCCTCTGAGCGGCTGCCGGTGGAGCTCGCGGCGGCGAACATCCCGGTCGCGGCGGCGATCACCCCGGGAACGTTCCGCCGGAACCTCAAGGCGGCCTCGCTGCTGTACCTGCCGGGGCCGGTGGGCGAGTTGTACCCGCATCTGCTGCGGCACGCCTGCGCCACCCATAACTATGAGCGCGGGATGACGCTGTGGGAAGTACAGCGGCTTCTTGGACATACCTGGACGACTACGACGGTGAACTATCTGGCGACGGCTCAGGCGGACCCCGAGCACGCGGAGCGCTGGCGGCAGTCGGCCACGCGGGCCGGGCAGCGCTTGGTCGCGAATATCGGGAGTTTACGGTGAAGTGGAATCTGCGCTGGGCGGCCGCCAAGTGCGACATCTGGCGGCCTGTCGACTTGCAGGCGGCGTTCGCGACGGTGGGCTTCACCCCGTCACTGAGCAAGGTCGCGGCCTTGTGGGGCGGGACCCCGGTGACGGTGCGCCTGGACGACCTGGACAAGATCTGCGCGGCGCTGCAGTGCACGGTGGCGGACCTGATGGAGGCCGAACCGGTAGCTCCCGCCGAGGGCTTGGAGGAGCCGCAGCGCGCGGTCGGCGGTGAGGCGGGGGCGGTGCGGCCTGTGCCGCGGCGCGATGGGCGGCGTCAGCTGCGGCCGCCGAACTGACCGAGGTGGTCATGGGCGTCATCCGGCAGTGTGCTGTGTGCCTGGACTGGGGTGTGCACCGGCTGTGCGACGGTCTGTGCTGGGGCTGTGTGGGCTGGCGCAAGTCCCACCCGGACTCGGCGAGGTGTGTCCGGTGCGCCAGGCCCGACCGGGTGGACGCAGATCGTTTGTGCCGTCCCTGCGTGATGGCGGTACGCGAGGAGATCGCAGCCGGCTTCGAGGCCGTCTTCCCAGGCGCGACGCAGCTGCGGGTATACGTGCTCGGGCTCGGGCAGCAGGAGAGCCGAAACCTCCCGCGACCGCGCGGCGCCGCCGCCCCGTACCTGGGACCGCGCCAGGTCCAGCGGCCGATCGACGATCCGAGGATCTGTCCCGCCGTGATGCTCGGACAGCAGACGCTGTTCCCGGTTCGGCGGCGTCTGGAGCGTGAGCACGCGCGCCGGATCAGCGGTCGGACGTGGCCGGAGGAGAGCGCGGTACGGGCGTTGGCCGAGGAGCGGGCAGCAGCCCAAGGGCTGACCGCGACGTGGCTCCACACGGTGATGCGGATCATCCGGTGCGCGCTCGCGATCCGGGATACCGAGGGGGAGGCACTCGTCGCCCCGGAGATGCTCGATCAGGTGCGGTTGCCGCTGAAGGCGGCAGCGGCCGAACTGCTGCACCGAGCTGGGCTCTTGAAGTCACGGGCGGCTCCACCGCCGGCACTGTGGCCGGCCAGGGCGTGCGCGGACTGTGGCAGCTGGGGCATCACGACGAAGCGCTGCCGTGGATGCGAGACCTGGCGGCATACGCCCGAGCGGTATCCACCTGGCCGGTGTCCGCGCTGTCGACGCGACGACCTGCCCGTGCATGAGGAGGGGCTGTGCCGAGGGTGCCTGGCCTACATCCGTGATCACGGCCTCGACGCCGCCGAGGGGGCCGCCACTCAACTCTCTGCTCGACGCCGACCAACTGCGCGAGACACCGCATCAGCTGCTCACCGACGTCCAATGCCGAACCCCGGACAGAGTCGTGAGCCTGAGCGTGGAGCGCCGCGACCGACACGACGCTCGGGAGCTGATGCAGCAGATCGACCTGCTTCCCGAGCCGATGACCGAGCAGATGCACGCCTGGGTCAAGGTCATGCGTGGCGCCGGTCGCTACGAGCACCCACCCGCCGCCTACCGGCTCATCCGCCGCTACTTCCGCACGGCGTCCTCCACCCTGACCGCGTGGGCGGCCGCCGGGAAGGACCTGCGGCAGATCACGAGCAAGGACATCCAGACGGAGCTCGACCGGCACCGGGGAAACGCGGCCCGCGGCCTGCTCAACGCGCTACGGAGCATCTTCCGGGCATTGAAGCAGGAACGGCTGATCTTCCACGTCCCCACCGTCGGGCTGAAGGCGCAGGCCACTGTGAATCTGCCACGGCCTCTGTCCAGCGACCGCCTCGCCGGGGCATTGGACCGCCTCGACGGGCCTCGCGCCCGCCTCATCGTCGGCCTGGTCGCCATCCACGCCATCCACGCTGTGGAGGTGGCCCGGCTCCTGCTGACCGACGTGGATCTGAGGAACCGGACGATCACGGTGCGGCGGGGCTTGCACATCCACGTCGTCTACCTCGACGACCTGAGCACCCGGCTGGTAGCCGACTGGCTGCGTGAACGCCGCACCCGCTGGCCCCAGGCCACCAACCCGCACCTTCTCGTCACCGCTCAGACCTACCGGAATCCGTCATCGCCGCAGATCAGTTATACCGGGATGCGCTCCGCCTTCGACCAGATCGGGCTCCTGCCCCGTCAGCTGTGGGCCGACCGCGTGCTCGACGAGGCTCGTGAGACGGCAGACCCGGTTTGTCTCGTGCGGCTCTTCGGGATCCACCCCCGGGTCGCCGTGAAGTACGTACACACGGCGCACCCCGATAAGGCGCTGCCGCGAATCCGCTGAAGCTGATGCACTTGTTCGCCGTCGCTGAAAGGCCGCCACGCACTACGGTGCCGTGGCCATCCGCAGAAGCGTTCCCCCAGCCCTCCCAGTGGAGGCCGGTTTGTGAACGACAGCAGCGGGGCCGCCCGGAGGTTTCCGGACGACCCCGCTGGCGAGCCCGCTCAGGCCGGGACGGCAGTTACCCGTTCGACCTCTGCCGCGCCCCAGGCGGCCAGGTAGCGCTCGGCGTCCAGGGCTGCGGCGGCGCCGGTGCCGGCGGCGGTGATGGCCTGGCGGTAGGTGTGGTCGACGACGTCGCCGGCGGCGAACACCCCGGGCAGGCTCGTACGCGTCGTCGGGGCGGCGACGGTGATGTAGCCCTCGGCGTCGAGGTCGAGCTGGCCCTTGAAGAGTTCGGTGCGGGGGTCGTGGCCGATGGCGATGAACAGGCCAGTGACGTCCAGGTCGCGGGTGGCGCCGGTGAAGACATTGCGCAGGACGACGCCGCCGAGCATGCCGCTGGTCTCCTTGATCTCGGCGATCTCGCTGTCGAACGCGAAGGAGATCTTGTCGTCGGCGAAGGCCCGGTCCTGCATGACCTTCGAGGCGCGCAGGGTGGAGCGGCGGTGGACGACGGTGACCGAGCGGGCGAAGCGGGTGAGGAAGGTGGCTTCCTCCATGGCGGTGTCGCCGCCGCCGACCACGACGATGTCCCGGTCGCGGAAGAAGAACCCGTCGCAGGTCGCACACCACGAGACGCCCCGGCCGGACAGCTTGTCCTCGTTTGGGATGCCGAGCTTGCGGTAGCCGGAGCCGGTGGCGATGATCACCGTCCTGGCGCGGTGGACGGTGCCCGCGGAGTCGGTGAGGAGCTTGATGTCGGCGGTGAGGTCGACGGCCACGATGTCGTCGTCGATCATCTCGGCGCCGAACTTCTCCGCCTGGGCCCGCATGTTCTCCATGAGGACCGGGCCGTCGACGCCCTCGGGGAAGCCGGGGAAGTTCTCCACCTCGGTCGTGGTCGTCAGCGAGCCGCCGACGAAGATGGAGCTGCCGAACAGCAGGGGGCGCAGCTGGGCGCGGGCGGTGTAGAGGGCGGCGGTGTATCCGGCGGGGCCGGATCCGATGATGACGACCTCGCGTATCTCGTTCACGCCGTCGCCTCCGGCTTCGCGGGGGCGATCTCGGCGATCAGGCCCTCGACGAGGGTCTTGATCTCGTCGCGGATGGGGCGGACGGCCTCGACGCCCTGGCCGGCCGGGTCCTCCAGCTTCCAGTCCAGGTAGCGCTTGCCGGGGAAGACGGGGCAGGTGTCGCCGCAGCCCATGGTGATGCACACGTCCGACTCGCGGACCGCGTCGACGGTGAGGATCTTCGGCGTCTCCTTGGAGATGTCGATGCCGACCTCGGCCATGGCCTCGACGGCTGCCGGGTTGACCTGGTCGCCGGGGTTGGAGCCGGCGGAGCGGACCTCGACACGGTCGCCGGCCAGGTGGGTCAGCCACGCGGCGGCCATCTGGGAGCGGCCGGCGTTGTGGACGCAGACGAACAGGACGGACGGCTTGTCGGCCATGGTGATCGTTCTCTCTCGTCGCATGGCGGAACCCAGCCGCCAATGACTTCAGCCCCCGCTGGTATCAGCGGGCGATGATGTGAGAGTATCAGTGCATGCTGACTTCAGTCGATCCTGACGTGATCCGGGTGCTGGGCGATCCGCTCCGCCTGAAGATCGTGACCCTGCTGGCGCGCGAAACGCTCTGCACGACGCACCTGGTCGAGGAGACCGGAGCCAAGCAGACCAACCTGTCCAACCACATGAAGGTGCTGCGCGAGGCCGGGATCGTGGAGACCGAGCCCTGCGGCCGCTTCACCTACTACAAGCTCAAGCCCGAGGTCCTGGCCGGCCTGTCCGAGCAGTTCGCGGAGCTTGCAGCCTCCGCCCGTACCGCCGCCGAGAACAAGAGGGCCTGCCCGTGACTTCCACCGAGCCCACCACCGCCGCCCCTCGTCCGGCTGGCGGCGGGGACGACTCGATCGTCAAGAAGCTCTCCACCCTCGACCGTTACCTCGCGGTGTGGATCCTGATCGCCATGGCCGTCGGTCTCGGTCTCGGACGCGTGATCCCTGGACTGAACGACGCGCTGGCGAAGGTGGAGATCGGCGGGATCTCCCTGCCGATCGCGCTCGGCCTGCTGGTCATGATGTACCCGGTCCTGGCGAAGGTCCGCTACGACAAGCTGGACGCCGTCACCGGCGACCGGAAGCTGATGATCTCCTCCCTGGTCATCAACTGGATCCTCGGCCCCGCGGTCATGTTCGCGCTGGCGTGGATCTTCCTGCCGGACCTGCCCGAGTACCGCACCGGGTTGATCATCGTCGGGCTGGCGCGCTGCATCGCCATGGTGATCATCTGGAACGACCTTGCCTGCGGCGACCGCGAAGCCGCCGCCGTGCTGGTGGCCCTCAACAGCGTCTTCCAGGTCATCGCGTTCGGCCTGCTCGGCTGGTTCTACCTCGACCTGCTGCCGGGCTGGCTCGGCTTGGGCGACGGCGAGCACCTGGACATCTCCATGAGGGAGATCGCGCTGAACGTGGTCATCTTCCTCGGCGTCCCGCTGCTGGCCGGCTTCCTGACCCGCCGCGTCGGTGAGAAGAGGATGGGCCGGGAGGGCTACGAACAGCGCTTCCTGCCGAAGATCGGCCCGTGGGCGCTGTACGGGCTGCTGTTCACGATCGTCATCCTCTTCGCCCTGCAGGGCAAGACCATCACCTCCCAGCCTCTGGACGTTGCCCGCATCGCGCTGCCGCTGCTGGTCTACTTCGCGGTCATGTTCTTCGGCACCTTCCTCCTCGGCAAGGGCCTGGGTCTGGCCTACGACCGCACTACGACCCTGGCGTTCACGGCGGCGGGCAACAACTTCGAGCTGGCCATCGCGGTCGCCATCGCGACCTTCGGTGTCACCTCCGGCCAGGCCCTCTCGGGCGTGGTCGGCCCGCTCATCGAGGTCCCGGTCCTGATCGGCCTGGTCTATGTCGCGCTCGCCTGGCGACGGAAGTTCGCCGCCGACGCGGTGACGACGGCGCCGTGACGCAGCGCACGGATGTGGTGGTGGTCGGCGGAGGCCAGGCAGGGCTCGCCGCCGGCTACCACCTGCGCCGCCAGGGTCTCGACTTCGTGATCCTGGACGCTGATCCGGCGCCGGGCGGGGCCTGGCAGCACATGTGGGACTCGCTGCACCTGTTCTCCCCGGCCCAGCACTCCTCGCTGCCCGGACGGCTCATGCCCGCCCAGCCCGGAGAGACCTATCCGGATGCCGGGCACGTGGTGGACTACCTCACCGACTACGAGAAGCGCTACGACCTGCCCGTCCAGCACGGCACCCGCGTGGACGCCGTACGGCCCGACGGCGACCACCTCCTGGTCGAGGCGGACACCGGCACCTGGCGGCCCCGCGCGGTCGTCAGCGCCACCGGCACCTGGTCGCGGCCCTTCCTCCCCACCGTCCCCGGCCGCGAAGTGTTCACCGGACGGCATCTGCACACGGTCAGCTATCGCTCCCCGGCCGACTTCGCCGGGCAGCGCGTTGTCGTGGTCGGCGGCGGGAACTCCGGCGCCCAGATCGCCGCCGACCTCGCCCTGGACGGCCGCGTCGAGGTGACGTGGGTGACCCAGCGCCCGCCGCGCTTCCTGCCGGACGACATCGACGGGCGTGCCCTGTTCGACGTCGCCACCGCACGCCGCCGCGCCCTCGAGGAAGGCCGTAGCGACACCGGCGGGGTGGCCTCGCTCGGCGACATCGTGGCCGTACCGCCCGTCCGTTCCGCCCGCGGCGCCGGACTCCTGAGCGTCAGGCCGATGTTCGCCCGGCTCACCGCCGACGGGGTCCGGTGGGACGACGGCAGCCACAGCGGTGCTGATGCGGTTGTCTGGTGTACCGGCTTTCGCCCGGCCTTGGCCCATCTCGCCCCCCTGACCCTGCGTGGCCCGCGCGGGCACATTCCTACCGCCGGCACGCGCGCCCTCGGCGAGCCGCGTCTGCACCTGCTCGGCTACGGCGACTGGACCGGCCCGGCCTCCGCCACCCTGATCGGCGTGGGCCGCCCTGCTCGCGAGGCCGTCCAGCAGATCGCGCGTCAGCTGAGCACCTGACCTCGCGGTCCGGTCTGCACGGCTAGCAGAGACCATCTGCTGGGCTTGCTGTCGCACCCAGCGGGGTGGTGGTAAATCCGCCGCGCCAGCCGGGTCACGCGGCGTCTAATGGGCGCCATGACCGACCCGACTTCCTCTCCCTCTCAGCTGTGGCGCTACGTCCAGGACGACGACCCCAGCGCGTTCACCCTCATTGTGGAGACTCCCAACGGGCCCTACGTGCGGCGGATACCTCCGGCCCTGCCCCTGCCGTCCGGCGTCGACCATGGCTCCGGCGCCGAGGCCGCCGCCCACACCGCCGCAGCCACGTGGGGCATGCCCGACTTCGTCTTCCAGCAGGCTGATCACGCCACCAAGGGGTCGGGGCGCCGGGAGCTGGGCGACCGGTTGCTGCTGGCCGGCAGGCGAGGCGCGGTGGTCCAGGTCAAGGCACGCACGATCAAGCCCAAACCGGATCCCCAGGAGGTCGCCTGGATCCAGAAGGTGGCGGCCAAGGCGATGAGCCAGGCCAAGGGCACCGTGCGGCAACTGCGCATGCTGCCCGCCGACATGGTCAACGGACGGGCCCGGACGCTGCAGGTCGACGGCAACGCCTACGAATGGGTCGCGGTGTTCCTGCTGGATCACCCCCAGGTCCCGCAGGGCGCCCAGGCCACCTGGGAGCCGATCGGGATGCCTGCCATCGCGCTGACCCGCCGCGACTGGGACTTCCTGTTCGACCAGCTGCGCTCCACCACCGCAGTGCTCGACTACCTCTTCCGTGCAGCTGCCGAAGAGCCCGTGCCGCTGGGTGAGGAGCCGGTCCGTTTCTACGAGCTGGCCGCCGCGGATGCCGCCGCGCCGCCCAAGGACATCGACACCGAGCTGGTCGGTCCGGGTGGCACGCTGTTCTCCACACCGCGGCTGCCGCAGGCGCCGGCCGGCTCGGACGGCACCCACGCCCACCTCATGATCCGCATCATGCTCGAAGACGTGGCCACCAGCCTCCTGCGCGACTCGGTGGCCGAGGGCGACCGCTTCACGGTGCTGTCCGACTTCGACCGGCTGCCGGTGCCGGCCCGGGCCGAGTGGGGTCACCTGCTGCTGGACATGCTCCGTGACGTGCCAGAAGTGCCCGAGGAACACTGCAAGTGGCGCTTCCGGCGCCTGCTCGAAGAGGACGGCACCCGGCAGCTCATCGTGGGCGCGGCCACCCGCTTCGACCCCATCATCGAGGCCGCCTTCTCCGCGTACGTGCAGCTGCGCCACCACGAGGTCACCGCGCGTACCGGCCGGGCCGAGGAATCCTCCACGCTCGGAGTCCTGCTCACTCCGCGCCGCGACGGGGTGCGGCCATGGGACACCAGCGCGGTGCGTGTCCACGGCGACCTGGACCTGTCCGAGGAAGAGATCCAGGTCTACAGCGAGGAGTGGAACCGCGCGACCGAGAGCTCTGACGTCAGCGTGAGCGGCTGAGCCGGGTCAGGACGTGCGCGGCGTCGCGGCCGACACCGCGCAGGGTGTTGGAGGAGAAGCTGCGCTGGAACTCGATGCCGACGAAACCGAGCCCGGGAACGGTGGCGATGCCGCCGCGGTGCCGGGGCCTTCCGTCGGCGTCCAGGGCGCCGCTGTCGTTCAGGTAGGGGTGGGTGAGGCGGTAGCCAGTGGCCCAGATGACGGCGTCGACCGGTTCCTTGGCGCCGTCGGCCCATACGGCACCGTCCGGGGTGAGGCGGGTGAACATCTCGCGCCGTTCGACGCCGTGGGTGTCCAGAGCCGTGCGGTAGTGGCCGTCGTCGAGGACGGACACCGGCATCTTCTCCAGCAGCCGGCTCAGCGGGGCGGTGTCGAAGCGGGTGTGCTTGAACCACCAGTGGACGTCCCGGCCCAGCGGTCGCTGCTTCATCCAGCCGATCGGCCGGCGGCTGGCCAGCGTCGTCTCGGTGACCGTGCCGAGTTCGGCGGCGATCTGCACCGCGGAGTTGCCGCCGCCCACGACCACGACCCGTCGGCCGGTGAAGGGTTCGGGGCTGCGGTAGTCGGCGGCGTGCAGCGACTGCCCGGCGAACTCCTCGCTTCCGGGCACGTCCGGCGTGTACGGGCTGCGGAAGGCGCCGGACGCGGCCACGACCGCACGCGCCGTGAACTCGGCACCGTCCTGTGTGCGCACCGCCCAGGCGCCGTCGCGGGGCAGCACCGAGGTGACCGTGGTGGAGGTGCGGATGTCGGCGTCGAGCCGGCGGGCGTAGGCACGCAGGTAGTCGACCACCTCGTCCCTGGTCGGGTAGCGGTCGCCGTCGCCGGGGAAGCGCATGCCGGGCAGCGAGGAGTACCGGGCGGGGGAGAACAGGGTGAGGCTGTCGTAGTAGCGCGGCCAGGATCCGCCGGTCTGCTCGGCGGCGTCCAGGACCAGGGTGCGGGCGAAGCCATGGCGCGGGGCGAGGGCGGCGGTGGCCAGACCGGACTGGCCGGCGCCGATGACGATGAGGTCGGCGTGGTGCTCCATGAGAACCTTCTCCTGTAAATGTCGTTGTTTCGGGAAGTGACGAAATATGAGCCAGGGAGAAGCAGAGGCGGCGAACGGTGAGGCGGGCGAGGGGGTCGACCCGGCGACGGCCGACTTCCTCAAGGCCCTGGCGAGCGAGACCCGCCAGCTGGTCATGCAGCAGTTCGCGGGCGGTCGCGAGCTGACCGTCGGGGAGATCGCCGAGCGATGCGGCCTCAAGTCCTCGACCGCGTCCGAGCATCTGAGCCTGCTGCGCCGCGGCGGCCTGGTTCTCTCCCGCAAGGAGGGCAAGCAGGTTTTCTACCGCGCCGACGGCGCCACGATGGCGAGCCGCATGGACGCGCTCAAGGAGTACCTGCTGCGCTGCTGCCCACCCGGATGCGGCGACTGACAGCCCGCCCGCCTCGGGGCAGCCGTCAGCTACGCAGATCGAGCATGGCGGACATGGCCGCCACCACGGACGGGGCGACCTGGTAGTAGACCCAGGTGCCGCGCCGCTCCGAGGTCAGCAGGCCGGCCTCGCGCAGCTTCTTCAGATGGTGTGAGACGGTCGGCTGGGAGACGCCGACGTCGGCGATGTCGCACACGCATGCCTCCCCGCCCGGATGCGAGGCGACCTTGGAGAACAGCCGCAGACGCACGGGATCCGACAGCGCCTTGAACATCGCCGCCATCTTCTGCGCATCCGCCGTGGACAGCTCCCCGGCCGTGATCGGCGGGCAGCACGGCACCACGTCGCCGTCCTGCAGAACGGGCAACTCCACAACCTCTGGATTCGACATGTGTCTATGTTGACACTCGTCGATACGAGTGGCAAGCTCCGAGGTATCGACAGGCATCGAAACAAGGAGTCGTCGTGACCACCGCCCTCCGTACCGTGCTTTCGGTGGCCCGGGCCCGCCGCACCGCCCGCCACCTGGCCGGCGTCAGCTTCTGCGACAGCTGCGCCCAGGTCAGCGACAGAGCCACCCGAGCGGCAGAACACCGCCAACACCACCAGCTGACCGCCCTCACCCACGCGCGCTGACCCCCTTCGCCCCTCAAGGAGACCGAGCATCATGAGCACCCAGCAGCTCCCCGTCGTCGTCATCGGAGCCGGCCCCACGGGCCTGGCCGCTGCCGCCCACCTCGTCGAGCGCGGCATCGAGCCTCTGGTCCTGGAAGCGGGACCAGCCGCCGCCTCCGCGGTGCGCGAGTGGAGCCACGTGCGCCTGTTCTCCACCTGGGGCGAGGTCGTCGACCCGGCCGCCGAGAAGCTCCTCGCCCCCACCGGCTGGATGCGACCCGACCCGGCCGCCTACCCCTCCGGAGGCGACTGGGCCGACCTCTACCTGCAGCCGCTCGCCGACGTCCTCGGCGACCGCGTCCGCGCCGGTGCGACTGTCACCGGTGTCTCCCGGGCAGGCCGGGACCGCATCGTCGACGCCGACCGGGAGCAGCAGCCGTTCGTCGTGCACATCACCTACGCCGACGGCCGTGAGGAGCGCGCCTTCGCCCGCGCGGTCATCGATGCCTCCGGCACCTGGGTCACGCCGTCCCCGGTCGGCGGCAGCGGCCTGCCCGCCCTCGGCGAGAAGGCCGCCGCGGACCGGATCGCCTACCGCGTCCCGGACCTGAAGGACCCCGCCGTCCGCGCCCGGTACGCGGGCAAGCGCACCGCCGTCATCGGCTCCGGTGCCTCCGCCTTCACCGCGCTCGCCTACCTGGCCGACCTCGCCAAGTCCGACGGCGGTGAGGGCACGAAGGGGGTGTGGATCCTGCGCCGGGGCATCTCGGGTTCCACCTTCGGTGGCGGCGAGGCTGACCAGCTCCCGGCGCGTGGCGCGCTCGGGTTGGCGGCGAAGGCCGCCGTCGACGAAGGCCACGCGGACGCGGTCACGGGCTTTCGTACCGAGGCGATCGAGCGCGACGCCAACGACCGCCTGGTCCTGGCCGGCGAGGACGGACGCCGCCTGGACCCGGTCGACGAGGTCATCGTCCTGACCGGCTTCCGCCCCGACCTGTCCTTCCTCGACGAGCTGCGCCTGGGCCTCGACGAACGCCTCCAGGCGCCCGTCGAACTGGCTCCGCTGATCGACCCCAACCAGCACTCCTGCGGCACCGTCTACCCGCACGGCCACCGCGAGCTCTCCCACCCCGAGCAGGGCGTCTACCTGGTCGGCATGAAGTCCTACGGCCGCGCCCCAACATTCCTCGCCATGACCGGATACGAGCAGGTCCGCTCCGTCGCCGCCGCAATCGCCGGCGACCTCGCCTCCGCCGACCGCGTCGAACTCACCCTCCCGGAGACCGGAGTCTGCGGCGGCGCCGGCCTCTTCGACGCCCCCGACGCCCAGGAAGCCGACGGCGGCGGCTGCTGCGCGCCCGCGCCGCAGCTCGTCCAGCTCGGCGCCCCCGCCACGGTCGGGGCCGCTTCCGAGCAGGCCCCGGCAGGCGGCTGCTGCGGCTCGTGACCGACCTGAACACCCGCGACGGCGGGGTCGCGACCGGAACAGGAGACCGGTCGCGACCCCGCGCCGCCCTGCCAGCCCTCTGCGCCACGCAGATCACCAGCTGGGGCATCGTCTACTACGCATTCCCCGTCCTCAACCCCCAGATCACCGCCGCGACCGGCTGGCCGACCGGAGCGACCACCGCGGCGTTCTCCCTCGCTCTCGTCGTCTCCGCCCTCGCCGGAATCCGCGTCGGGCGCATCCTCGACCGGCGCGGCCCCTGCACCGTCATGACCCTCGGCTCCGTGCTCGGCGTGGTCAGCCTGCTAATCGTGGCCGCAGCCCCCAACGTCCTGGTCTTCATCGCCGGTTGGACGCTGGCCGGACTCGCGATGGCGACCACCTTCTACCAGCCCGCGTTCGCCGCCCTCACCCGCTGGTGGGCACCCGACCACGTGCGCGCCCTGACCGTCGTCACCCTCGCCGGCGGGCTTGCGTCCACCGTCTTCGCGCCCCTGACCGCAGCTCTCGCCGACCATCTGTCCTGGCGCCACACCTACCTCGTACTCGCCGGCATCCTCGCCGCCGTCACCATCCCCGCCCACGCCCTGGCCCTGCGCGCACCCTGGCCCGACGCCCCAACGAGCCCCGCACACGGGTCCCCAGGCGCTGCCGAGATCGGACGCAGCCGACCGTTCCTCCTGCTCGCCGCCGCCTTCACTCTGTCCGGCTTCGCGATGTACGCCGTCGTCATCGCCCTCGTCCCGCTCCTCCTAGAACGCGGGTACACCACCAGCCAAGCGGCCTGGGCCCTCGGCATCGGCGGCGCTGGGCAGACCCTCGGCCGCACCCTGTACGCCACCCTCGCGCATCGCACCGCCGCAACAGCCCGCACAACGATCCTGATCGCGCTCGGCGCACTGACCACCGCCGCATTCGCCGCCGTCCCCGGCCCGTACGCCCTACTCATCGCCGTCTCAGTCGTTGCCGGCATGGTCCGCGGCAACCTCACCCTCCTCCAAGCCACCGCCATCACCGACCGATGGGGCACCACCCACTACGGCCGCCTCTCCGGACTCCTGGCGGCACCGGCAACCACCGCGGCAGCCCTTGCGCCATTCGCCGGCGCCGCATTGGCCGTGTCCCTAGGCGGCTACGGACCGCTCTTCATCCTCCTGGCCACCGTCTCCGTGGCCGCCGCACTCATCGCACCGTGGACCGCCGATGCGTCCAACCGCTCTGACTGCCGAGTCATCCCTGTCAAGCACAGATGAACCCGCCTTGGTGCCCGGCCTCAACTGGGTAATGCCGCGCGGGTTCAGCGATCGCATCCTCCAGGAATCCACGAACCCGTCTGCCTCCGTGTGGGACGTCCCGGCGCTTCCGACGGGGGACGTGCGTGCGCGTCCGTACGAGGAGAGGCGGGCGATGATGCTGGACGTCCTGGGGGGGGGGCTCCCGTCGCCTTCGCCGATTCAGGCCGTGTCGGCGACGGACGACGTCGAGGTGGCGCGGGTCTGGTACGACACGCTTGTCGCCTCGGGCGTCGAGGGTGTGGTCGCGAAGCTGGGGAGCGCCCCCTATCAGGCAGGCCGGTCGTCGTCGTGGAAGAAGGTCGGACACGCGGAGACGATCGACGCGGAGGTGGTGGGGTTCACGGGGGCGGCGGGTCGACCGCGGGCGCTGGCGGTGCGGTTGCCTGACGGCCGTGTTGCGTTGTCTCAGCGGCTCGGGGCGCAGCTGGCCGCGCAGGTCGCGGCGGCGCTTGTGGCCGTTGCCCCGGCCGCACGAGGTCGGGCGGCCGGGGGCGAGTCGTTCACGGCGGCGGAGCCCGGACTGCTCGTCGAGGTGCTGGCGGGGACGACGAGGCATGCCGTGGTCACCGTGACGCGCGTGCGGTGAGCTGCCGCGGACGAATCAGGAGAAATGGCCGGCTTTCAGCTTGGCGAAGGACCGCGGGTCTCAGCGCACGAACTCCTCGCTTCGGCGTGGGCGTGGGCACGCAGTCCCTGAGCTGGGGCTCCGTTATCCACGAACGATCGGAGACCTCGTTACGCTGCGGCGGTGACCGAGCCCTCCCCGCTGCCAGGCGACCCCTCCGAGCTGCACCTGCGCATCTCCTACGACGACGGACTCTGGGACACTCCCCAGGCTGACACGCTGGAGTGCTGGGATGTGGCCATCCTGCACCGCCGACGCGCCCATGGTGAACATCACGAGCCGGTCAGCTCCAGCGGTTGTGCGACTGCTGACTGTCCCTCGTGCACGGTCGAGGACGTAGTCGTCGGCTCCATGACGTTCTACCGGGTGCACCTCGATCGAGGCCGCAACGCCTACTGGCCCATGGAGGAGGAGTCGGAGGAACTGTACGAGACTGCGTGACGCTGGATCCGCCATGGCGCGGGCACGGCCTGGCGGCCGTGCTTGCCTGCGAGGTGATCACCCGGCTCATGGCCGGCTGCCGGGCCGTCGCCTGTTCGCCCGGCATCACCGATCTCAGCAGCCATCGGCTGACGGCCAGAGCCGAGTGGGACCGCGTGAACGCCAAAATTGCCCAGGGGTGGGAGAGCCTGGGTTTCCGTCCCTACCGAGACAATGTCTTTCTTCTGTCTCCCGCCTCGCAGGACCTTGAGGAGCAGCGCGGCGCCCTTCGCCAGCATCTTGCCGACCTTGGGGGGCTCTGGCGGACCGATGCTTCGCGATCCGTCTCGCTGTCGGAGGAGACAGGCTCGGCAGAGAGCCTGTGAAGCCCCGAGGAGGGCGGTGTCCCTCCTTGGGCTGGTGACGCTTGGGGAACCAGTAGCAAAGTCATCGTGGGATACCTGTCCCGACTCGGGACGGATCCGATGTCCCGAGTCGGGACACGCCGCGTGTCCCGACTCGGGACAAGGTCGCCGGCGGGCTGTACGGCGTAGTCCCCACGCGGGAGTGCGCCGGGGCAGCTGGCGTTAGGGCCACGGAATCTGAGATGCCACAGCTGTTGACGGACGGCAGTTCGCCGGGGGCAGACAGGAATGATCGGGGAAAGACTGGCCAACGGGCGCGAGGGCATGTCAACGTAGACGACCTTGCAAGAAACCCCAGGTCAGAGAGGTGATTGCTCGTGACCGTAGCCCCTGCGGGCCCCGGTTTCTCCACCACCGTGGAAGCCCTGAGACTGCGGGAGTGGCAGCTCGGCCCTGGTCAGCCGACTCTGGTCATGGACCAGTTCTCCGCCGAGGACTTCCATCTGATCGTCGATGATCGCGCTGACGTGCACGTCAGCTCCAAGGACGGCCGGTTCTACCTCGGCTGGTTCCCGCTCGGCCGACCCGGCACGGACGGCGAGGGGTGGAAGATTGCTGTCACCGGCACCGCCCAGGTCCGCGGCTACCACCTGTCGTTCGACACCGAGACGCCGGCCGACATCGTCGCCGCCGCCGTGGCGAGGGTGCTGGAGACCTCACGCCGTCTCTGACAGCGCGGCCACCGATACATGGCGCCCGCCCTGTGAGCGCTGGCGGTGCCGTAGGCCGGTCCGGCTTCACCGCCCCTGTTTCCCCCGAGCCCTAGGAGGCTGTTCGTGACGTCCTCGGAGATGACCGTCGGCGATCTCATCGATCGGTTGTCCGGCTGCGACCGGAGTGCTCCGGTCCGTCAGGCCATGAACCCGTTCTTCCCGATGGCGCATCGCTTGGCGCAGGTCCTGCAGTCGGTCGATGAGACCGGCCGGACCGTTGTCTACCTCGCCGAAGGAGCCGAGCCGGACGCACAGCTTGGCCACCTTCTGCCGGAGGTTGCCATCGCCCTGACCTGGCAGGGCCCCGTCCAGGCGCCCCCGCGCCGCCCTCGCCGCCGCGCCGGCGGCAACTAGACCCGCACCGAGTCATTGGAGGCGCCTCTGTACCCCGACCTTCCGCCCGACCCGTCCGCCCCGCGCGGCGGCCAACCTGCTTTCTGGGTCGGTCCCCGGCACTTGGCCGGCGACGATGGACGCCTCTACGACGTCGTCGCCGACGCGCTCGCCGGCCTGGGCTGGACGAGCCTGACGATCGTCCGCGGACGGCACGAGCCGGACGAGGAACCGGAGGACCGCCAGGTCCTGCGCAGCACCGTCCTCCACATCAGCCCCGACGCCTTGCGCTGGGCCCAGTGGGCGCTGCCGGACGAACCGTTCCATCTGGGTGGGCTGCCGATCGCCTGGCAGATCTCCGCCCGAGCCGAGGCGAGCAGCCCGCTCGCCCAGTGGTCGGCCTACTTCACCCGTGACGTCCCCGGCGAGGCGGTGGTCGACTTCCTCGTCGCGCTCGACGCAGGCAATCAGCCTGCCTCGGTGCTCGCGAGGCCCGAGCTGGTCCTTGACGCTGTCGCCGCCCACGGCTGGTTCCGCGACATCGACCAGCCCGAGGCGGTGGCGACGGATCCGACCTTCACCTCGCACATCAGCCTGGGGGAGGTGCCGCCCCTCATCCAGGACGGCGACCCACGGGCCGTGTCCGCCGAGGACGACGAGACGGGACCGCCCGGATGGCAGGCGTGGGCCGAGCCCGTGCTCGGCGCCCCGCTTCTGTGGGTGGCCTCGTTCGCCGCCAGCGTCCCGCACGATCTCGTTGCCGCCTTCGCGGCCTCCCTCAGCTCGACCGCACCGGTCCTGCGGCGGGTCCTGCCCGAGGCCACCCAGGAGCGCCTCCTGCGCGCGCCAGCCATCTAACGTCCTGCGCACCTCTCGACGACCGCCAGTCCGGCATCCTCCAGTTGGGGGCGCCGGACTTTCCTATTTCCCGGGGGAAGTGGCCGACGGGTTGTCCATGCGCAGCCCCGTAACGCGCTGCTGCCCCCGACCCGCGGTGGTCGGAGGCAGCTGCGTGACGCGCGCGCAGGTCAGCTCGTGACTGTGGCCTTGGCGAGGGCCTTGTCGAGGTGGCGGTCGACGAGGGCCGGGGAGCCGGAGACGACCAGTAGCAGGTTGCCGTCGCGGATCGCGGTCTGCTTGACCACGGTGCTCCGACCCCCGGCGATGAAGGTCAGGAGCAGGCTCCACCGCTTATCACCGCCGACGGTGGGTGCGGGCAGCTTCTGCGAGGTCACGTCGACCGGGGTGCCACCGGAGACGACCTGATAGGCCGGGCAGCCTGTCATGGCGTCGAAGATCCGGCCGATGCCGTCGGAGAGCTTCTTCACGCTGTCGCTGTACAGCTCCTCGGAGATCTCCGAGGAGCTGCCGCCGTAGGTGAAGTCCACCTTCGCCCTGTGCGGGAAGGCGAGCGTGCCGCCAGTTGCCGCGTCGCCGCCCAGCTCGCTCAAGGCCGGGCAGCCGATGACCTTGACGTCGTCGTGCTGGGCCGGACGCTCCGGCTTGGGAAGGTAGCCGCTGCCGAGGTCGCGCGGGTCGAGCAGGCGGGACTCGAGTGCGGCCGAGGAGAGCGCGGCCGGCTCCCGGGCGGCGTCGGTCGGCTTTCCCATACGAGAGGAGGAGGTCTGGTGCTCGGACCCGGTGGTGTCGGTGGAACAGGCGGGCACGGCGAGGAGGGCGGCGGTGATGCCAAGTGCGGTGGTGGCGACGCGAACGCGCATGACGGAACTGACCCCTTGGTGCTAGGCGACGGGTGGTCAGTGCGGGCCCTCGGGCCCGGTGGGGTCGTGGGAGTGGTGGTCAGTGCCCGAGGTGGTGCAGGCAGTCCTCGAACGTGGCGTAAGTCGCATCCGCCGGTCCGCTGTTGCGGTTGTACCAGGCGGTGTCGATGCGCGTCTCCAATTGCTGGTGTCCGGCCCTGCAGCGCAGCCAGATCTCACCGCGGGTGGAGAGGATGAGCCAGTCCCGGTATGCGCCGCACTCGGCGCAGGTGGCCATCTCACCGTCGAGGACCAGGGGCTGCTTCCACGGCATCATCTTGCCTTCGACCTGGTCGTGGCTCGGCACCCGCAGTTCCGCCGGGAGGAAGTCGTCCACGATGGCCGCTGGCTCGGCGGACTGCGGCTTAGGCGCCGGCACTCCGATGCCGGGCGGGACCTGGCCCTGCATCCGCGCGTGCAGTTCGGCGAACTGTCGCTGAGCTTCGCTCGGTTCCTTGGCCCTGCGGCGTATCCGGTGAAACACCCTGGCGTCCTCCTCTACCTCGGCACCTCGTCCTGCGCGTTTCATGATCGTGCCCCACGCCCTCGGCGGTTTCAATTCACAAAGTCCACAGTGACTTTCGGCAGGTCACAAGGGCATATCCCTGCATCCTCAAGGCAGCGTCGCTCGGGGCGAGGCGTTCAGAGTGAGGTGGGGGGCGTCTACCGTGGCATGCCATGACTGTCCTTCTTGTCGGAGGCAGCGGGTTCCTGGGCACCGAGCTGGTCCGCCAGGCATCTGCCGCTGGGCATCGCGTCGCCGCGACCTTCGCGACCAGGCCGTGCGATGGTCCGGAGGCCACGTGGCACGAGGTGGACCTGCGAGACGGCAGTCGTGTCGAAGAGGTCGTTGCCTCGCTTGCCCCCTGCGTGGTCATCAACGCGAGCAGCGGCAGCGCCGACTGGGCCGTCACGGCCGAAGGCCCCGTCCGTCTGGCGATGGCCGCGGTGAAGTACGACTGCCGCCTCGTTCACGTCAGCAGCGACGCCGTGTTCTCCGGCAGCCGAGTCCACTACGACGAGTCCTGTCTCCCCAGATCCAGTCACTCCGTACGGGGCAGCGAAGGCAGCGGCGGAGACGGGCATCCGGCTACTGGCTCCCGCCGCCGTCATCGCCCGTACCTCTCTGATCATCGGCGGCATCCAGTCCGAGCATGTCCGCCTCGTGCACGACCTTGCGACCGGCTCCCGAACCGGTGCGCTGTTCACCGACGACGTCCGCTGTCCCGTGCATGTCGGGGACCTCGCCGCTGCTCTGCTGGAGTTGGCCTTCACTGGCGCCTGCGGTGTACACCACCTTGCGGGTAGGGATGCCGTGAGTCGTCACGGCCTGGGTGTGCTGATCGCTCAGCGGGACGGGCTCGATGCTTCCCGGTTGCCGGAGGGCCTCCGCGTCGGCACATCGCTTTCCGGTGCACTCGACGTCCGCCTCGACAGCCGGGCGACCCAGGCGAAGCTGCGTACGAGAGTGCGCGGTGTCCACGAGTTCCTCTGAGGCGCAGCCGCACCGGCCTCATCGCGTGTTGCCGGGTGCCTCGTCACCGAAACGGCGGCCAGATGCGGTGGGCCCGGGCGTCGGCGGGCGCCTGGTCGCCGGACTCCTTGTCATGTGGTTCTCCGGGATTCCAGGAGCGTCGGCCGGCAGATCTGCGCGCCGCCGCAAACGCCACACCAGGACGTCACTGACGGAATCGGCGGTGCCGAGTTCACGGCTCTCCACGGCGTCGGCCAGGAGCGCGGCCGGGTCGTGGCCGGCGGCGTCGGCTTCTGCGATGGTCGCTGCCAGGGCGTACCAGCCGGGTTCGGCGAGGATCTGCTCGGCCAGGCTCGGCAGCGATTCGCGCAGAAGCGCTGTCTGCCGCTGGAGCATCGGCTGGCTCAGGCGTCGGCCGCGCTGGTAGAGCAGGCCGAGCGGCTGAGCGGCGGCGGGTCGGTAGGCGTTGCGCAGGTGCTCGGCGGCCCGAGTCGCGGCTTCGGCCTGCTGGGCGTGCCCCTTCCGCGCATGCCAGTGGGCGGCGGCCGTGACGAGGAAGAACAGCATGTCGATCGCCATAGCGGTGGTGGCGCCGTCCTCGCCCCGGCCGAGGGCCGGGCCTCCGTGGACGAGGTCGCGGGCCGCCTGCCGCAGGGCGCGGTCGTGTCCGCGTGCAGCGCGTACGTGGGAGCGCGAGACTCGCTCGAACGCGAAGGCGGCATCGCGTAGTTCGCGTCGGGTTTGGGCGGCGGACGTCTTCGCGAGGGCGTCCAGGATCTCGCCGGTCGCGGCGATGTACGCGGCAGCGACCGCGTCGTCACCGTACTCGACGGCCCCGATTGCCACCCACGCAGCCGTGGCCGTCCGGCGACGTGCTACAGAAGGGCTGTTGGACGAGGCGTTGCCAGCGGAATCTGGCGACGCCGTCTTGTCGAAGTCGGCGGACCAGCGCTCCCGGATCCGTGGCAGGGACAGATCCGGGGCAAGGCGCGCGCCGGGGTAGAACACGGGCTCACCGTCTTTGTTGCGGTCATCAGGCAGGGCCACCTTGTAGCCGAGCAGGTCGCCGGACGGGGCCTCGCGCTTGCGGATCAGCAGGCCGGCGGCGGCGAGGCGGTCGAAGAACTCCACTTCGCTTCGGGCGCCGGCCACCGCTCGACGTACGCTCTCCCGCAGTTCTTCGCGCGCGGTGCGCTCGCGGCCCTGGCGTTCGGCCTTGTGGCGTTCGGCGCTGGTGGGCCGCTTTGCTGCGGTGCCGTCACCGGGCGCGACCTGATGGAGGCCGAGTTCCTTTTCGATGAGGCGGGCTTCGGCCTGGGCGCGGGCGCCGGAGCGGTAGTCGTCGGGGCGGTGGCCGTCTTCGGTGACGAGGGTGGCGACGATGTGGATGTGGTCTTCTGCGTGGCGTACGGCAGCCCAGCGGCAGCCGGGCTGTCTGTCGCCGGGGTCGATGCCGGTGGCGGCGACGATGCGACGGGCGATGCCGGCCCACTCCTCGTCGGACAGGATTCGGTCGCCGGTGGCGGCGCGGACGGAGGTGTGCCACACGTGCTTGGCCGGACGGGCGTGCTTGGCGAGGGCCATGACCGGCTGGTCGAGGAGCTGCTGGAGGTCGGTGAGGGTGGCGTTCGGGTCGCGGCCGGGGTCGGGGGACATGCCGTCGAAGGAGGCCACGAGATGGGGGTCGGTGTGTTCCTCGTGCTTGCCCGGGCCGTAGAGGTAGGCCAGGAGCCCGATGGTCCGGGAGCCTGAGGAGTTGACGCTGGGGATCATGAGCCGCGGTGCTCGATCAGCCGTGCGGCGGCTTCGTGCGCGGTGTCGGCGGCACGTCGGACGGCGGCGACGGCCGCTTCGAGGTGAGGGACGTCTGCACCTGAGTTGAGTGCCTTGACTGCCTGGTTGAGGTTGCTGCCGGCCCAGCCGAGCCGCCGTCGGCTGTCGAACAGCGCTGTGATCACTTCACGCTCGTCGGCGATCTCAGCACTGGTGCGGTCGAGATCGCGAGCAGCGGCGAGTGCAGAGCGGGCGAGGAACCCGGCGACGGACAGATTGCACCGGGCGGCGGCGGATGTAATCAGGGCGTACTCGTCTTCGTTGAATCGCGTGGCGGGCTGACGCAGACGCTTCTTTGCAGGGGGCTGACGCGGTCGCTGACGGGCGCGGGGAGCAAGCTGTCGGCTGGCGCGCGGATCTGCCTGATTCCCCTCCTGCCCCGGCTTCGATCCGCCCCCGGTCGAAGCCTCAAGGACCTGCGCCCCCCGGTGCAGGTCCTCTCTCGCCCCCTCTGGGGCGGGCTCGGCGGAAGCTATGCTTCCGCCCCAACTTGCTCGCCCCGAGACCGAGTTGGAGCCGGGATCAGGTTCCGGGGTGGTGCCGTTCTTGGGTGCGGTTGTCATCGGGATTCGGACCTCGTAGAGCGGGTGCGTTGCTGGATGGTTGCCTCCAGCGCAAGGACTTCGGCGGGGCTGGCAAGGACGCGGACCGGCTTGTTGGGAAGGTCCTGGACGAGCCACTGCCCGGTCGGCATGAGGACGACGGCGTGGAGGAGGTGTCGGCGGACGAGGACCTCCGCCCAGGCGCCGGCCTCGGCGGTGGTGGGCCCGCCCGGAAAAGCGAGGGGGACGAGGAATCATGGCGTACCTCCTGAGAGGGGCGGTGGCCCGGCTTGAGCCGGGCCACCTTTACGGATGCGGGCCTTGAGCTGGGGCTTTGCCGGTTCAGCCGCACTCGGGGCAGCGCCCGACATGGCTATTGAGCGCGCGGGCCATCCGCTGCTTCGCGGAGGCAGCTTGCTTCGCACTGGACTTCGCCGCCGGCCTGCCCGCGTGCCGCTCGGAGTGAGCGAGCATGAATCTGATCTCTCGCTCGTACTCCGCACGGACGGTGTTGAACTGGTGGCAGGTCTTCATCGGGCTGTGCTCCTCGTCGTGATGTCCTCGTTCCGCAGCTCGTGGAGGACCAGGCCGAGTCGGTCGTTACCGACTCCCGTCAGGCCCTGGCGGCGGATGATTTCGCGCAGCTGCACTCGGGTGATCGCGCCGTTGCCGTCCCGTTCGAGCAGGGCGGGAACATGGGGGCGCACCTCACGGACAAGCTGACGCTCGGACTCACCCAGCTCGCGTGCCTGGCGCTCCGTCTGCGGAGTGCGGGACCGGGCCCGCTTGTCCTTGTTCTTCGTCCGGGACGTCCTGGTCGGCTTCCGGCGAAGCGGGACCTTGTGTCCTCGGTCCTGGGTGGTCTCGGTCCCGGACTGTGGGGCGGTCAGTCCTCGGTCCTGGGTGGTCTCGGTCCCGGACTGTGGAGCGGTCGGTCCTCGGTCCTCGATGGCCTCGGCCCCCGTCTTCGCGATGCCCGGTCCTCGATGAGGCGGGTCCTGAGCTGCTACTTCTCGTGTGCTGTGGTCGGTCCTCATGGCAGCTGCGGCTTCCGGTCCCGCGAGTTCGGTCCCGGGGACGGCACCGTCTTCACACGGTTCGGTTCCCGCGGCCGTCCCCGTTGCGTCGCTCTTGGTCCTTGTGTCGACCTCGGCTTCCGGGTCCGCCTCCTCGGGGACTGGTCCCCGCGGAGCCCTCGGTCCTCGGTCCCGGACCGGCTCGTCAGAACCGTCGGGACCGGGGACGGGGACCGGCACATTCGATGGCGGCTGTGCGGGGACCGTGGCGGCCGATGCGCTGCTGTGCGCCGGGGACCAGGGAGAAGGGAGCGGGACCGTGGCGAGCGCGAGTGCGTGTCGCCGGGCGGCGAGCTGGTCGAGCAGCTGTGCCCGCTGGAGAGGGTCGGTGCCGACCGAAGCCCTGCCGACCGCCTTCGACAGCCGTCGCGTCAGCCGTCGGCCGCGACGGCTCTGCTGCTGCTCGGGTGTGCGCTCGGCGAGGCGGGCGGCGAGGGTGACCGCACGGGCGGTGGCCCGGTCCCGGGTGATCTGCGCGGCGTCGCGTCCTCGCGCGGCGATGCCCAGGCGGGACAGCAGCCGCTCGCGTGCCTCCCGGCCCAGGACGGCGAACAGTCCGTGCGAGGCGGCACCCGGGGTGCGCAGGCGCAGTTCGATGCCCATGGCCAGGTGCCACAGCATCGCCGCCATGACCGGTCCGACGAAGGCGCGGACCGTGCCGCCGACGGGGCCGCTCTCGGCGTAGGCGGGGATCACCTGCACCGTGGTGATCACCCAGACCAGCGTGCCCGGCAGGCCGGGGGCGCCTTGGACGGCGAGGTTCTGCCGTGCCATCAGCGCGGTGGCGAATAGGGCGAGTTCGGCGGCGGCGAACATTCCGGCGCGCTCGGCGGTGCCGGCCATGTCGAGGTAGTCGGCGGCGAAGCGCCAGCTGGTGTCGGCGCTGTAGGCGGTGCAGCCCAGGGCGGCGACGGCGGCGACCTTGACCGCCGGGCCGCCGAGACGTTTCTGCGGACGGGTCCCCCGGCGCCGGATCGCCCAGGCGGTCAGCACGAGCGCGAGGGCAGCGGGCACGACGGCGGCGAGCAGGAGAGGGAGGTCCGAAGTAGCACCGAAGGCGAGGACAGGATGGGTCATGCTGCCTTTCCGAGAGGGGCCTGCGCCGGGGCCGACGCCGCCGGGCGGCCTGTCGGCTGCTGAGTGCCGGGAGCTGCGGGCGCGGGAGTGCCCTTGGCCTTGGAGGTCTTCTTCCGCTTCTTCCTGGAGCGGGGCACGCCGTAATTGCGGTCGCGGTCGAAGACCTTGTTGGCCGCTTGCCGGAGCAGGTCGCGAGCGTGCTTGTGACTGATCTGCAGGGCGGCGGCGAGCCGGTCGGGCTGCCAGCCCCGGACGTAGGCGTGGTCGATGACCACCTGCCGCTCGGCCTCCGTCAGGTGCACGTCGCGTCCCTGGAAGAACGCGGTCACACGCCGATAGTCCATACGCTGGTGCAGGTTGTCGTGCAGCGGGCGCCGCTCGGCTTCAGTGAGCCCGCCCCAGACGCCCTCCTTGAGGACGTTCTCCAGAGCGAAGTCCAGGCACTCGCGGCGTACGGGGCACCAGCCGCACAGCTCCTTCGCCTCCGCGATCTCCTCATGATCCCGGGGCCCGGGGAAGAACACGGCGTCGGCGTCCTCGACGTCCATGCCGTGGCACGCACCGCGGACGTGCCAGCTGGTGTCTGCGATGGCGCGCAGGCCGGTGGCCGGCGCGTCGTGGGTGGTGATGTGGCGCAAGGCAGATCTCCGATGTGCTGCCGCACCGGCCGGGCTAGGGCGGTACTCGGGGTGCGGCGTCGAGTGCCGGATGCGGCACAGGACGTGCACCGCAGCCGGCGCGGGACGGTGATGTTGCGGCGGTGCAGCGGACGGGATGCACGCACCGGAGGCGCCGGTCAAGCCAGGGCAGGCTGCTCGGCCTGATCCGTGCGCTGAGCCTGCTGAGCGGCGGCGAGGTCGAAGCGGCCCGGGTGCGGGTCGGCGCGTGGAGTGATGGCACGTACCCCGTCGTTGGGGCCGATCCGGCGGCGCCGGCACGGCTCGCCGACCGGGGCCAGACACCACTCGCATCGCACGCTCAGGGCATCGGGCAGCCCTTGCGCGACGGCGGCTTCGCGTGCTGCCCGGGCCGGCCGGAACGGTGCGAGGGCGGCTCGGGCGGCAGGCGGTATGCAGGAGCCGATCTGGTCCAGCCGAGCCTGCAGCCTCGGGTTGATCCCTTCCTGGCTGCTGGTGATGGCCGGGGCCTGCGCGGGCTGCGCCATACCGGCGGCGACGGCGCGCCGGGTGCCGACCAGCTCTGCGGTCCAGGCGGCCTGGTCGTCCGGATCCGCGGACGGTGTGGGGTCCCAGTGGAGGGCCAGGCGGTTGCGCCGGTAGCTCTCCCAGGGGCGCACCACGTCGGCGGGCTGGATCTGGTACGGCGAGGCGCGGAAGTGCTGGCGGGCGGCGACGCGGGCGTCCCAGCCGTGCGGTGTGGCCATCGGCACGTCGCCGAGCAGCTCGTGCCACTGGGCGAGCTGGTCGCGGGCCTCGCCCTCGTCGGTGCGGATGCTGCGGGGGTCGAGCCGGCCGACGTAGGCCAGCAGGGCGGCGATTTCGCGGCGGTCCATGTTCAGCCCTCCGTTCCGGTCGGCTCGTCCAGGGCGGCGAGAAGGGCGGCGGTGTGCCTTTCGGCCCGTGTCATGCCACCGGGCGCGGCGGTGTTCTGGCCGGGCACGGCGTAGAGGTTCGGGCGGCTGGGGGAGTGCTCCCGGGTGATCCAGGAGCGCCAGTCGGCAGCCCAGGCTTCCGCCGGCCTTGGAGCATGGCCCGCCCGGTGGGCACGCCACTTCGCGTCGGCGGCCTGCAGGCCCTGCTCGCCGAGGCGGTCGAGGTGTCCCTGCTGGCGGGCCCAGGTGTGGGTGGCGGGGTCGACCCGCCACTCGGTAGCCGGGAGGACGGCAGCACCACCACTGCTGTACCTCCGGTTCAAATCAGGTTCACTACGGTTCTGTGTGCCGGTGGCCGGTACATCGCTGTGCCGGTGGCCGGTACGCCGCTGTGCCGGTTTCCGCCTGGACCTGCCGGTTTCCGGTACTGCCGGTTTCCGGACCCTCGCGGGGGATTCCGGCACCTCACGCGGGCGGATCCCGTACCGCTGCAGAGCCGACAGCCGGAGCTTCGCAGGGCCGTCGGCCGCGTCCGACACCGCCGTGTCACCCGCTTCCTCCCGCTGCTCTCGCAGCGCCTGTGCGACCGCTACGGCAGCGAGAGGCAGGCGGTAGACCGTGCTGCGCTGCGGGCCCACCAGGTCGTCGAGCTGTTCCAACTCGCCGGCCAGGAGCAGACGCTCGACGGCTTCGCGCACCGTGGAGACCGAGGCGCGCGTGCGCTTGGCCAGGCTGGACAGCGAGGCCCAGGAGATGCACTGCTCGTCGGCCACCCGGTCGGCGATCGACAGCAGGACCAGACGCGCGGCCCCTCGGCTGGAGCTGTGCTCCCATACCCACTCGCGGGCTTCGCTGCTCATCGGCCACCCCCGACGAGGCGGTGGGTCCGGCGACTCGCCGGCGCCGGGGTGGTGGGGTCCGGCTCGGAGCGCTGAGGCGCCGGGGCGGAGGTGGCTGCCGCGCAGGCCAGGCGGAAGGGCCTTATGCGCAGGGCAGGAGACATGCGATACTCCCTTGTGCAGTGTTGCCACGCTGATGCGCCCCTCGGAAGGACTCAGCGTGGTGATGGTGGGCAGTCGCCGCCCTTGCCGGGGCGGTCATGCCGTTTAGCGTTCGGCGTCCGTGAGTTACCGCTCTCGGGCGCCATCGCTGTTTCCTGGACCTTCGCGGTCCGTGCCGTGCTCTCCTCGCCTTCGCGCCGTGGGCGGGCTGCCCGGGGACGACGAACATACGCACGGACCTGCGTCAAGATCCAGACTTGGTTCTTAAACTCTGTACTAGTTGCAGAAAGTCCCCGAGTGATCACATTCCGCAGCCGAGGGCGGGTGGCTGGCCGGAGGACTTCGATCTGGGGCCGAGAGTCGGCTGCCGCGCCGATCGGGAGCGCTGTTCCGTCGCCCGGGGCGGAGGGTTAGGGGCGTTCCTCCTGGCGAAGCCGACGCCCCTGCGTCTGGAGGAGAGGTTCAGCGCGCAAAAGGGGCCGAAATCCGCCGTCCTGCAGGGCTGGAATGCCATTTGGCGCTCGGCGCCCGGCAGTTGAATCCCCTGTGAGTGTCGGCGCTGATTGTGTGGCCCTCTGTCCGCCCGGCTATTCGCACCCTTCGCGTAACGCTCGCCCTGCTGTCGGGTGCCGGTCAAGGCACTGGGGCTGGGGTGACGAACATGTGCGGGGAATGCGCCAAGACTCAGATCTTGCTGAAATGCTCTCTGCGGGGTGAAGGGGCCGCCAAAATGCGGCTCCCTCGATAGATGCGGCGAACGGGAGTGCGGGCGGCAACTCGAATCCACCGACGTCCTCACAGATGATCTTCAAAGTGCCCTCCCTCGTGTCGCCTACTGCAGCGGCTTCTTCAACCGCCCAGCCGGAGTGATCCAAGTCATATCCGACCGGGAGCACCCGCGCTGATCCAGCGAGGGCATCACTCACGCCCCCGCGACTCGTCCCCGTGACCTGCGGTCCGTTGTATGGACGAACAGATCTTGGGCTTGGTCCGGATCATTAGTCAATGCACAGTAAAGATCACAGCGGAGTAACAAGATGTCTGCTACCGAAATGATCGCTGCGCCGTAATGCCGCTCAACTTGCCGATGCATACGCGGACTTCGCGAGCCAAGGAGCGGTGCGACGGCCGCAAGCTCTCTGCATCCATGGGGGACAAGTCGGTCAAAATGCGGTGACCGGCAATCTTCTGCCGGTCGCGCAGCGCCGCCATCGATCTATCATGCAGTGCAGGGGGCAGCACCTGATTGACATTGCATTGAGGGCTTGCACGGTTAGATCCAGATGCAATCTTGCAGGACGGGAACCGTGCAGACGAGAACTGCGAGGAACGTGGCATGCGCGGGGTCGTGAGGGGCGGGGGCGGGGAAGAAGGACCCACCGGGGTCGGCGCTCTACTGCGCGTCTTTAGGGCCGCCGCCAGCACCACGCTCGGCCGCCCGATCCTCCAGAGAGAAGTGGCCGACGCCCTGCATAGAAGCGAGCGATGGTACCGGGACCTTGAAAGCGGAACGATCACCCGGACCCTCACCCGTCACGAACTTGACACCATCGGCACGTTGCTCGGACTCGATCGCGTCCAGCGACGTGCGCTGTTCCTCGTCAGCAACGGCGGGGGCCTCTCCAGCCCGGAAGCCCAAGAGCCACCACGCATCAGCGACGAACTGCGCCTCCTGCTGGACCAGCAGCCTTTCCCCGCCTACGTCATCGATGCCACCTGGAACGTCCTGGCCGTCAACACGTCGATGGCCGCCCTGTTCCCGTGGTCGACCGCCCCCGGGGCCAACCTCATGCGGTGGCTGCTCCTCAGTGCCGAAGCGCGAGACCAGCACCTGAACTGGGAGGCCGACGCGGAAGTGTGCGTGCGCATGCTCCGCGACGCGGCCGTAGACCGCCCCCACGACCCAGACCTTCAGCAGCTCATCAGCGACACCAGTCAGAATCCCGCCGTACGCGACCTGTGGACCCGTGGCGCAGCCGACTTCGCCGACCACTACGACGGCCACCTACTGCAGATGGCGCTCCCGCTCTTCGACGGCCAGGTGACCGAACTGGTCACCCATGTGCTGCAACCCGCCGGTCTTCCTGGTTGCCGCATGACAATCCTGAGCCAGCGAGCACCCCAGGAGCCAGCAGACCGGCAGGCCGTCCAAGCAATGTGACCGGCCTCCGCCGGCGCTCGGCTATCCGCGGCCCGGTCGGGGGAATTCCTGGCGCGCGGCCCCCGCGCGGCCTCTGTCAACCCGTTGCCAGGACAACCGTGGCGACGGTCTCTCCGAGCGCCGACTGGCGTTCCACGGGACGCTGATCTCAGCTATATCGTATTGGCGGGTGCCAACCCCAGCAGCTCCCGCCTGTTGAACTGTCCCAACGCTCATGCGACGCATTCAACTCACAAGCCCATAGCCCGACTTCCGCAAAGTTCGGCCAGAGTGACGACAATCACCAAATTGCGTCCCGTGACAGAGGAAGAGGCTCCTGTAATGGGCCTGCGAGAGCGGCAATACTGCGTGGCAAGCGTCACCCTTCAGGGGAAGGGGAGAAGCCAATAGAATGGGCCAATGATCATTCACGATGCGCGCGGCGGACAACTCCTCCGCGTGGGAGACCCGGGGCAAGGGGTCCACCTGCTGTTCTCCACGCCGACGCGGCCATACGGGGACGACCCTGCGCTTGATGTGACCGTACGGGCCAAGGGCGCGTGGGTGGACGTCAGCGAGTTGGTCCGGACGCTGGACGGTGACGGACTGGTGGAATTCATTTCGTCACTGGCTGACGTATCGGGCAGCTGGAGTGAACCTCGTACTTGGCGGTCCAGCGAGGGGCAATTGCAGATATCGGCACAGCGTTCGGATGGGCGCATCGTCGTGACGTGGGGGATCTGGCGAGGGATGACCGAGTCCGAAAGTGCGTGGTACTTCGAGACTGTCACCTCCCACAGGGGCGAGGGTGAGATGCGGGAATTTTCCACAGCGTTTCAGGCTCTATTTGACGGAAAGTCAGAGGCGATTGCCTAGATGCCCACCGGTGCCCCCGGGTGTGCTGCCGCTGGAAGTGCGTGCAGCGGCAGACCGCTAGACTGGCCCATCAACCTTTGCCCGGCCATCTTGTGTTCTGACGCCTGCCCATCCAGCGGGGGCCTATGGACGGGCGGTCGGTAGTTTGTGGGTCTAACAGCGGCTAACACAATGAGGTGGATCAGTCCTGGTTGCCGTGTCCCGGACGGGAGTTGAGCGTTCGGTCCGGTGTGGGAACGTCGCCGTGGATCGTGTCGGATGAGCTGTGGGACCGTGTGGCGCCGCTGCTGCCGCAGCGTGAGCGCAGGTTCCGGTATCCGGGTCGCAAGCCGTTGCCGGACCGGGCGGTGCTGTGCGGGATCTTGTACGTGCTGCACACCGGGATCCAGTGGGAGTACCTACCCAAGGACCTCGGCTTCGGGTCGGGCATGACGTGCTGGCGCAGGTTGCGGGACTGGAACGAGGCCGGCGTCTGGCAGCGGTTGCACGAGATCCTGCTGGCCGAACTGAACGCGGCCGCACGTCTGGACTGGTCCCGCTGTGTGGTCGACTCCTCGCACATCAGGGCGCTAAAAGGGGGCAACACACGGGTCCATCGCCGGTTGACCGAGGACGAGCCGGTTCCAAGCATCACTTGATCACTGACGGACACGGCACCCCGCTCGCGGTGCTGCTGACCGGCGGCAACCGCAACGACGTCACCCAGCTCCTGCCCCTGCTCGACGCGATCCCGCCGGTCCGCGGCCGGGTTGGTCATCCTCGCCGGAAGCCGGACTCGCTGTTCGCCGACCGCGGGTACGACCACGACATCTACCGGGACCAGGTCCGTGCCCGCGGCATCGTGCCCGCGATCGCCCGCCGCGGCACCCTGCACGGCACCGGACTGGGCACCTACCGCTGGGTCGTGGAGAGGAGTTTTGCCTGGTTGCACGGCTTCCGTCGCCTGCGCATCCGCTGGGAACGGCGAGCCGACATCCACGAAGCGTTGCTCAAACTCGCCTGCTGCCTCATCACCCATCGGCAGCTCGGGACATTGCGCTGACGCTGGAACCGCTAGGCACTCCATGGATGTCTGTGGCTCATGCCATGATCCGGCCTCATGAGTGACCGATCGCTTGCGCCTGCCTGGCTGGCCTGGTGGACAGACAGAGTTTCCGGGACTCTCACGACCATGACAGGCGAGTTCGAGCGTCGGCACGGCTTCCCCCCTGGGACCAACCAGGTCCGGCCGGCCGACCACGACGATCAAGCCGCGGCTCGTACGCTCGCCCAAATCACCCCTACACCAGCTGACCTGGTCACCTTCTACGAGAGCATCGGCGATGTCATCTGGGAGGACGTCGGCAACGGCCTCTTCCTCGATCCGGCCGGTGACGTCCTGCTGCAGCTCCAGGAGCACGGCATTGTCGACGTCGGCACGGACCAAAAGGCTCATGGCCTGGTCATGGGCTCGAATGGCGGCGGCCTGATCTACGTCGCGGGGCCCGATGGGGCCGTTTACCGGACGCGGACGGCGTCGCTGGAGGAACCAGAGTTCGACAAGGTGGCCGATGACCTCCGAAAGTTTTTGGAGCTACTGGAGCGCTCCCTGACAAGGTTCAACGCCGACGGTGATCCGGGATGCCTGTAAGCGCAGGCCTCAACGCTCATTTTGTTAGCCGCTGTAAGTCGGCAGACCCGGACACCGGGGAGACCTACCGACGCATCCTCGTCCCCAATGTTCAGGTAAGCCCACTGCTCGGCTGGGGACCGGACGGCCCCGCGCAGGCCACCCCCGTCGGTGCCCATCCGCACGTACGAGTGCGCCCTCTGGCATGTCTCCGAACAGGGGTGGGCACCGGAGGAAGCGTGTGATGTGCGAAGGGTCAGCCGACCAGGTCCTCAGCGAGGGTGTTGACGTCGCCGGCACCGATTAGCATGATCACGTCGGCGTCCGTCGCCTCGTCCCGCAGCAGCCGGGCGAGGTTTGCTCTGCCCGGGGACATCTGCATCTGCGGTGCCCGGTCAGCGACATCGGCGGCGAGCTGCTCGGCGACGTGCGTCCATACCTCGGGATTTTCCCGGGCTGGGTAGACGGGCTTGACCCACGCGAGGTCCGCCGACGCGAGCACGTCGAGAAACCCGCCCTGGAACTGCTGTGTCCGGGAGAACAGGTGCGGCTGGAACACCGCCAGGACCCTTCCACCACGGGCGACCTGGCGGGCGGCGGCCAGGGCCGAATCCACCTCGACAGGGTGGTGGGCGTGACGGTGACCTCCTCCAATTCGGCCAGATTGCGGCGGAGGTGCTGCTCGCTGAGGGCCCGCAGGAGTGCATCGAGGCCCTGGTCCTCCTGGATCCTCGGATCGGCGGCGGCCTCCAGGGTGTTCGGGCACCAGCCGCGCCCGACACACCGGCTCCGGGCATTGGGGTTGAGGGTCGCGGCCCGGCCACCGTTGCGGAAGTAGCCTCCAACTGCCTCGTCGGCGCGGCATGAAGAACTCCAGCTTGGTGTTGAGCGGTGTGTGCTGCTACCGGGGATGCGACACGTACGTCGTGTCGCGGGAGGGCATCGGAGGCGGCAGTCAGCGCGGCCTACTTGGCTGGGGCGAAGGCGGTGAAGTGCGCAGGCGGGTGGTCGATGGGCAGGTCGGGCCGCCAGGACGTGAGGATCTGGGCGCTGCAGACGAACAGGCCGTTGGGGAGCTGGTCGAGGGGGTACCACGCCCAGTCGCCGACGCTCTCGTCCGGCTGCGTCAGTGGCTGCCCTTGCCAGGCGTGGACGAGCGCGCCGACGGTGACCCGCAGGACCCCCTCGACGTGATCGACAAGCGTGCCCAGCAGTTCCACGTCGCCGGTCCGAGCGACCAGGCCGGTCTCCTCGGCGAGTTCTCGGACGACCGCCTCCTCGAAGGATTCTCCGGTGGCCTCCACGCTGCCGCCGGGTAGTTCGAGGGTGCCGCGGCGATGTCGGCCCAGCAGGATGCCCTGCTCGCTGAGCAGGATCGCCCCGACGCCGACTGCCGCGTGGGCGGCCGGGGCTCGGGTGCTGCGGGGTCGGCTGGAGACGCGCGTCGGCCGGTCGGGAAGGCGCCGGGCGCGGACGAGCTGATGGACTACCTTGGCGTTCTCGTCAGGGTGCGGAAACAGGTCGATGGCTTCGACGCGAAAGCCGTACTCGGTGAGCAGGTCCTCCCACAGCTGCGGTGCCAGGACCCACATCTGCGTCGGCAACGGCGGGTCGTCGCGCAGCAGGATCATCTCCTCGCGCGGCGCCACTGCCGTGGACGGACCGTTGCCGTGCAGATCGGTGTGCAGGAGCGAGAGGATCAGCGGGGCATCGGGACGCAGACCATCGCGCAGCGCAGGCAGCGAGCGGTGCGGGTCGATGAAGGCGAGCGTCCCGATCGCGTACGCGGCGTCGAACGGCTCGGCTCCGCCCAGGTACTCGGCCACGTCTGCTCGGACGAACTCCACGCCGTCCGCGCCTGCGTGGGTGGAGACGGCGCGCTCGTGCTGGGTCGGGGACAGCTCGATGCCGGTGACCCGCGCTCCGTGTGCCTGGGCGAGGTGGACGGCGTGGTGGCCGGCCCCGGAGCCGATGTCCAGGACGCGGCGGCCGGTGACGTCGCCGAGGACTTCTGCTCCCGGCCCGATGCCTTGCCAGGGCGTCCAGCGGAGCCGTTCGGGGACGGGCGGGGTGTATGCGCGGGCGAGTTGGCGCTGGCCGTAGATCTGCCAGGCCCGGGTGTTGGTGTCCTCGGCGGGCACGGTTGCCTCCTGGTGGGCGGGTGTTCTGGGGGTCAGGTGTGTGTGATCAGGTAGGCGGGACCTTCGCCGCGTCGGGCTCGTTCGATGGCGTCGAGGCGCGTGAAGGCGCGTGGGGCCATTAGCTCCTGCCAGGTCGCGAGGTCGTGGACGGCCCACAGGTCGTGTTCCGCGGGGTCGAGGCGGATCCGGTCGAGCTGGGCGGCGGTCAGCTGGCCTCCGTCGAAGATGAGCCCCACCTTGTTCAGCGGCTGGCGCGGTCCAGCGTGGAGGAAGTGCGTCAGGAGCAGGGTCGGCGTGTTGAGGGCGAGCTCCAGGCCGGTCTCCTCGACCGTCTCCCGCCGGGCGGTCTGCAGCGGGTCCTCGCCCGGGGCATCCAGATTGCCACCGGGGAACTGCCAGAGTCTTGAGCCGTAGACCGAACGGAGCTGGACCGGACGGTCGTGTTCGTCGCGGACGTACAGGCAGCCGTACACCGTGTGGTGAGGGACGGTCCGCGCGTACTCCTCGGCTGGCATCGGCATAGGGCGGCCGGGCCGGGCAGGGCGGTGGTCGAAGGCGAGGGCGAGAACGCCGAGGGCTTCCTCGGCCGGCGGGTAGATGCCGCGGAAGTCGGCGAGCAGCTCGCCGGGCGACCCGTCCGGGTTGATACGTGAGGTGCCCTCCGAGCGGAGAAGGTCGTCGAAGGAGGGGTACAGGGTGATCCGCTGCACGATGACGTCGAGTTCCCGCCCGCTGTCCCGGTCGTGGAAGACGAGCGTGTCGCCCACGGCGACGGCGCGCCTGCTCGGGGTGGCCACCCTCACTTCGATTGTTTTGCGCCCTGCTTCCACCTGCCGGTAGTGCCGCCCGAGAAGGTGCATGTGATGCTCGGGCGTTTCGTCTCCGGCCGCCGGGCTCGGGATGGCTGGGATGGCTTGCTGGGTGTCGTCAGGCATACGTGCCTCCGTTCGATGCTTTCCGTCCGCTCCGGTCGTTGGGCCCACGTGGACGAGTCCATTGGCGAGCTACGGCAGTTCGACCGGTCCGTAGCGCGCGTGCGGCTCCTGCCGCATCAGGGCGTCGTACCGGTCTGCTGCCGAGAAGTGCCAGAACTCGGTCCCGTAGTTCGTGAAACCCGCGCCTTCCATGGCGTTGAGCAGGAGGGTGCGGTGGTGGCGCGCCTGGGCGCTGAGGTTCACGGCGTGTGTGTAGCAGATGCCATTGCTCTGCTCGGGGGAGGCGTTGACGCGGGTGCCGAGGTCGAGTTCGTGGCCGTCCTGGTCGACGAGGGTCACGTCCACGGCCGCGCCCGCGGAGTGAGGCGCGATCTCTGGCGGCGACACGTACCGGCTGGCGGCCTGGTGCAGTTGCTCAGGTGTCCAGTCAGGGTGGGCGGTGGCCAGCTCGTTCCGGTAGTCAGTGAAGTAGCGTTGCTGGAGGGTCAGCGGCCGGTAGCCCTCGATGAACAGCAGGTCGGTGCCGGCGGGCAGGAGCGAGCGGGCGTGCTGCAACCGGGCCAGGACGCCTTCACGGACGTGGGCGAACGCCCCCAGTGGGTCGGGCTTGCGGGGGTCGACGCGGAAGTTGTGGTCGCGCACGTCGACGAGTGGCTCTCCGCACTCGCGCACGGGGATCGCCGCGACCTGCGGATCGGACATCAACACCGGAGGAATCATCGAGTCTCCCTGTGACGGATTGCGCTGAGGTGGCGAGGCGGGGGCGGCAGCGGTCAGAGCGGTCTCGCGCACGATCCGGGCGACGGTGTCCCGCAGCGTGCTGTCGGCCGGGATTACGGCATCCAGACCGCCGGGCAGCAGATCCAGCTCGCGGTACCAGGAGGTGAGGTGGGCGTCGGTGACGTGCGCCAGGTAGGCGGCATCCGCCTTTGACGCGTGCCGTACCAACGTCGCTTCCAGCGGAACGTCCAGGTAGTAGCACCTGGAGACGCCGCGGTGGTCCCGTACCAGAGACGTGATCATGTGGCCGTAGCGGTCGGCATACAGGATCCCTTCGAGGACGACGTGGAAGCCGGCGTCGAGGGCTGCGCGTGCGATCGTGCTCAGCAGGGCGATGTTGGCGCCGCGCGCGGTGTCGTTTTCCCTGAGTACGTTCCGGCGGATCACGTCCTGGCCCACGATCGCGATACCGCGGCCGTAGTGATCTCGCAGGCTCTGGGCCACGCTCGACTTGCCGGACGCCGAGTTGCCGCGGATTACTACGAGGCGGGTGTCTGGACGCCCGGTCGCTGTCGCAGTGGGCACGCGACTGGATGCGCTGGTCATGCGGGCCAGCCTGTCTCGCTGTACAGCTCGTCGTTCTGGATCTTCTCGATGGCCTGTCGGGTGTAGGGGACGAGGTCGTCGGGAAGGGCGGCGGGGTCCCAGAATTTCCACTGGGTGCACTTGTCCGGCTCGCGCAGCACCGGCTCGCCGCTCCAGGTGCGGGCGCGGAAGAACAGGCCCATGCGGGGCGGGTTCCTGGGCTTGTCGATGTGGTGGACGACGTGGACGAGTTGGACGTCCTGGCGCTCGATGTGCAGGCCGGCTTCCTCCATCGCCTCCCTGATCAGGCAGTCGGTGGCGTTCTCCTGTTCGCAGTGGCCGGCCAGGACGTGCCAGGTGGACGGCGCGAACGCGGAGTCGGGGTGGCGCAGCCCGAGCAGCACCGTCCCGTCCGGGCGTTCCAGGTAGAGGTGGACGCCGATGATGTTGGGGACCGTGCCGTGCGGTGGCGCCAGACGCTGTTCCTCGGGCTCGGCCTCGGGTCCGCTCCGCATCGGCGGGTGGCCGGCGGCGTGGCGCCGTATGAGGTCGCTGGTCGTGTCCGCGATGCGCAGGCGGTGGAGGTCGTCGGGGGCGAACCAGGCGAGCATTACTCCTTCGGTCAGGTGGAGTTCGCGCGGGTCGCCGTTCCAGCGGCCGGCGTAGATGGCGATGGGTACGGTCGTGCCATCGTCGTGGGAGGCGTACTCGGTGCCGAACGGGGACAGGCTGGCGAGATCGAGGCCGGCTTCCTCGGCCAGTTCGCGCCGCACGGTGTGTTCCAGGGTGGCGTCCTGGGGCTCTCGGCCGCCCCCGAGCAGGGACCACATGCCCGGCTCCCAGATCTGTCCGGGGAAGTAGTCGCGGAGATGGAGCAGGTACTCGCCGCGGTCGTTGTAGATCAGGGCGGAGGCGTTGGCCGTCTCGGGTTCGACCTGGAGCGGCAGTTTGAGCAGCTTCTCGCGCAGTGTCGGGGAAGTTACCCGGTCCACGGGACGCCACTCGATGCCGCCGACCTCCTCTTCCTGCAGCACGACCGACACCTCGGTCGTCCGCAGGCGGAAGAGGAACCGGAGGTCGAAGTGCTGGTGTGCGGGCTCGCCCTTGCCCGGATGGGCGTCGGTGTCGTGGATGTCGATGTCCAGCGGCACGGTCTCGTAGCCCGGCCACGGCGTGACGGCCCGAGCCGGGATCCCGGTCTCCTCGTGCAGTTCGCGGAGGGCCGCCGCTGCCAGGGAGTCGTCGGTGGGCTCAGTGTGTCCGCCGGGGACGAGGACCTTCCCGCTAGCCAGGTGCAGCACGTGCAGGATGCGGCCGAGATGGTCGACGACGATCGCGCCGCAGGTGACGTGCCCGGTGAAGGTCGAGCGGCTGGCGATGTCCTCGCCAGGCCGGTCGAGGGCGTCCGGGAGGACGCTGAGCTGCTCGCGCTCGTGAGGGTGACGGGCGAGGTAGGTATCGACGGTGGTGCGGATGTGGTGGTGCGACAACGACATGGGGACTACCTCGCAGGGACGTGGGGCTGAGGGAGCATCGGGAACGGGCTGGTGTCTCTGTCCGGCGGACCGGTGGCCCGGCCCGGCGATCAGGGGGCGTCGCCGCTCATCCGGCGTTGCAGCTCCCACAGGGACCGGAACAGCCCTGGCTGCTGTGTGAGTTGGGCGTAGGTTCCCTCCTGGACGGTCCGCCCTTCGTCCAGCACCACGATCCGGTCGGCGACGGCCACGTTGCTGAGGCGGTGCGTGATCAGCAGGATGGCGCGGTCCTTTGCCAGTTCGCGCAGGCCGGCGAAGATCCGGTGCTCGGCGCAGGCGTCGAGGGCGGCTGTGGGTTCGTCCATCACCAGCAGCGCTGCTTGCCGGTGGAACGCGCGGGTGAGGACCAGGCGTTGCCACTGCCCTCCGGAGAGCTGCTGTCCTCCGAACCACTCGCTGGTCAGGAGGGTGTTCAGGCCCGAGCGGAGATGGGGAAGCATCTCCGCGGCGCCGGACGCCTCGCAGGCGGCGAGCAGGGCCGCGTCGCTGGTGTCGCCCTGCCCGAAGGTGATGTTGTCGCGCATCGTCAGCGGCAGGTAGGTGAACTTCTGCGGTACCAGCGCGACGTGTTCCCACGACCTCCACGGGTCCAGGTCCGCGGTGGAGGCATGGTCCCAGGCCACGTCCCCTTCGGTGGGCAGCAGCAGCCCGCACAGCAGGCGCGACAGAGTCGTCTTGCCGGAGCCGTTCTCACCGACCAGTGCCACGATCTCGCCGCGCTTCACATGCAGGGAGACGTTGCTCAGGCTGTCCTTGGGCGCGCCGTCGTATCGGTAGGTGACGTCACGGACCTCAAAGCGCTCCGGGGCCGCGGAGACTGACGCGGTGCCGCGGGAGTCGGCCATGGCCTGGCCGTGGGCGTTGTCGAGGAAGTTCTGCCAGTCCTGCACGTACCAGCCGGTGCGCACCAGGCGGGCCCCTCCGTTGATGATGCCGCGCACCGAGCCGGTGGCGGTCTGCAGGGCGAAGACGGCGCCTCCGCCGGCCGCCAGGCTCATCCGCCCGGAGGCCAGGAGCCACAGCAGCGCCGCCCACACCGCGGTCGAGGCGACCCCGCCGGCGACGGCCCCGGCCAGTCCCATCCAGGCACCGGTGTTGGCGGCCTTGCGCTCGGCGTCGTTGACCGAGGCGGCCAGCCGGCGGTACCGCCCGATCAGGAAGGGGCCGGCCAGGCAGGCGCGCATCTCCTCGCTGGACTCCTGATAGGCCATGTGCCAGCGAAGCTTGCCCAGCATCCGGCGCCGCCCGGAGGTCTCCAGCCCGGCGAGGTAGAGCACGCGTGCGGAGCGCACGTACGCGGCGGCCTGCGGCAGACAGGCAAGGAAGAGCAGGGGGAGGAGCAGGGGGTGCAGGACGGTCAGGACGGTGGCGCCGGCCGCCAGCGTGGCGGTGGCCGCCAGCACGTCCTGCGCTTCTTCGACGAGGTCGGGGGTGACCTGGGCGCCGCGGTCGGCGATGTCGTAGGCGTCGTTGTAGCCGGGCTTGTTGTTGGCGGCCAGCTCCGCGCCGAGCGCGGCCTCGATCATCGTCAGCTCCGCCGCCCGGCCGAGAACCGGGCGCAGACGGCCGGTGAGCCAGACGACGGCGATGCCCAGCAACGCGCGCAGGCCGGCGGCGGCGGCGATCACGGCCAGTTGCGGGGCCGCGTCCCACAGTCGTGCGGTGATGTCGCCTGCGGAGACCAGTGCGGTGATCGTGCCCGTGACGGCCAGGAGGCCGAGGGCCGCGAGGACGCCGGTGCCGATCTGGCAGATCAACAGGCCGACGGTCGCGCCGCGGTCCACGCGCCAGGCCATCCGCACCGAGCGCCGCACCAGCGAGGGCAGGCGCCGCGCCATGGTACGGGAGGTCAGCAGGGAGCCGGCCTGGAGCCTGGACTCGTCGCGGTAGAGGTATTCCTCTTCTCGAACACCGGCGTCCCGATGTTCGCTGGCCGGCGCGGTCCCCTTGGGTGGTTGTGGCGGCTGGTCCTGTGTAACGGCCGAGGTCATCGTTCCCCCTGGGACGGTCGCTGCGGCAAGGTCGTGAGGTCTAACGACGCGGTTGCGATATCGAACACACGTCATTCGGTCGTGCTGGAAAGCCCGTGATTCCCTGCGTCCGTGGAACCCGCAGGCGCCACATCCCTGGTCTGGCTTGGAGCGGCTGCGGGCAGGAAATGGCCGAAACGCCGACACCGCCACACCACGTGAGCAGTACGCCTCGGCAGAGAAGGTCACCCCCTCCTAACCGGTATGGGAATCGGCCTGCAGCAGCTTTTCCAGCTCCCTCTCGGCGTGGCCGACCGCGCCCCTCAGGGCCTCGTGGTCGGGGGCGGACAGAGCGCCGGCTCCCAGTCCGGCCGCGGCGATCACCGCGGTCAGCGCTCCGGTCGCCTGCTCGGCCAGGGCTGACGCAGCGACGGGGTTGTGCAGAGCCTCTCGTGCGGCGTAGGCGTCGAGTCGTGCGACGCTGACGAGGGACTCGAGTATCCGCGCATGATGGCGGCCGGCGCGATCCACTTCCAGGGCTGACAGGCCCGTTCGGGCCTGGAAGACGGCGGTCGGCGGATCGGGATGGGCAAGGAGCCGGACGGCTTCCTCCACTGTGCGGTCGAGATCGTCTCCCGGGACGGGGCCTCGGCGGGCCAGCAGTGCGCCTGCAGGGGGAGCGCGGGCGCCTTGGTGCGGCGGACCAGGGGGATGCGGCTGGCTATCGCGGGGATCACCGGCTCAGCCCTTGCGCGCCCAGTCGACGACCAGCCGGCTGTAAGGCTTGTCGACGACGAAGCGCGGGTCGTTGGGCGTCAGCCGTTCGCGCGAGTCGGCGACGGCCATCCGGAAGCCCGGCTCGGGGGCGGCGTTGCCGCCGGTCGCGTCCCAGGCGCGGATCTCGATCACCACGCGCTCGGCGAGGTCGGCCCCTGCCTCGCCGTGGCCGATCACGCCGGCCTCCCAGTACCGGCCCTTCTCGTCCTCGCCCTCGCGGACGGTCAGGTACGCGAGCGACCCGGCGTCGAGGGCGGCCATGGAGCCCCCACCCGAAGTGCGGGGTGAATCCGCGGCGCTGGCCCGGCAGGCGGGACAGGCCGTTGGGCAGCACGCAGGCCAGGTACAGGTACAGCCACTCCCAGGCGGAGCCCTGGCGGAACTTCACCCCGGTGTACATCTTGGTCTGCTGCTGGTCGAGGACGGTGCGCAGGGCGTCGCGGTCGACGTCCTGCTCGCTGAACGTCTCCAGGCGCACGTTGCCCTCGCCGGTCATCGGCACCAGCGTGTACACGTTGTCGCAGACGCCCTTGCGCAGCGGGATGAAGGTGGCCATCTCGCAGGAGACGGTCTTCCACGTCTCCCCGTCGCGTTCGAAGGCGAAGGAGCGGGAGATGCTCCCGCGGATGCGCATCGGCAGGACCAGGCGCCCGCCGGGGGCGAGCTGGTCGAGGATCTTCACGGGGACGTCGCCCGAGCCGACGGTGAAGATGATCCGGTCGAAGGGAGCGTGCTCGGGCAGCCCGGCCGCGCCGTCGGCCATCACCGCGGTGGCGTTGTCGACGCCGGCCTCGGCGAGGTGGCGGCTCGCGCCGGCGACGAGGTCCTGGTCGACGTCGAGGGTCCACACCTGCCCGCCGGGGGAGACGATCTTGCCGAGGAGGGCGGCGTTGTAGCCGGTGGCTGCTCCGGCTTCCAGGACCTTGTGACCGGGCTGGGCGCCGAGCTGTTCGAGCTGGGTGGCGACGATGGACGGCGCGGAGATGCAGGAGATCATCTCCCCGTGCTCGTCGTGCTTGATCGGGACCGCGTCCTCCTTGTACGCGCTCTCCAGGTCGACGCCGGGCAGGAAGGCGTGCCGGTCGGTGGTGCGGAAGGCGTCGATGGCCGCCTGGCTGTGCAGGTGGCCGCTGTCGATGAGCCGCTGGGCCAGGGCCTCGTCCGGGTTGGTGGGGGCGGTACTGGCTGTCACGGTGATCTCCGTTCGGGAGGCTAGGGACCCAGGGCGGGACCCGCGGGTAGACACGTCAGCTCCTTCGGTGTGCAGGCGACGTAACGCCAAGGGGCTCGCCGTCGCGGTCAAGAGTCGAGGCGGTGCGACGAGCCGGGGCTGGCTCGACGGTTGACGTAGCGCTCCCATACATCCGCCGAGACGGACGCAGCAGCCAGCAGGGCCTGTGTCAGGGGTTCGGGGATGTGCCCCTGACCGAGGCCGGCTGAGGCGATGGCGGCGGAAAGCGTACGGTGCTCGCCGTGGCTTAGCGCTTTGCGGCACACAGGGTGGGCCAGGACGTCGCGTGCGACGTACCCGTCTGTCTGTGTCATCGCTTCGCAGGTGAGACGGCGCACTGCTGCGGCCTGTCGGGTCTTTGAGGAGAGGTCGAGCACGACTAGTCCCACACGGGAGCGAAAGACGGCAAGTTCGGGAGCCGAGTCGAGGGCCAAGTAGCGCTGCACCATCTTGTCGATCGGCTCGACCGGGTGCTCGTCGGCTGCCCTGTGGCAGAGGACGGTGAGCGCTGCCGCGACGGATTGCTCCCATGGCTCCACCAGATGGCTCGTGTGCAGGAACGTCAGCGCGTCGCTGGACTGCTCGCCGAGGCAGCGGACGATCACTTCCACTTGACGCCCGTCGAAGAGACGCTGGCCTATGCCCCGGTGCTGCCTGCTGTGCGCCCGTGCGCGGTCCCATTCGCCTGCTGCGACGAGGGCACGGGTTCCGTCGCCGAGGAGGACGGTCCACAGCCATTGGCACACCTGTTGATGATCAGCTGCCGACGTCGTGAGGTGCTGGAAGGACGTGGTGCGGCCGTCGATGACCGCTTCGGTCTTCGATCTGACTGCTCGGGTCAGGGAGTCGAGCAGGTGGTATGCGCCGTGCCCGTCGCCGTCGCGGATGCGTAGTCGGGCCAGGTTGACCAGGGGTTCCAGGGCGTACCGGGCTTCCTGCGCGCCCAGGGGTTGGGTGCGCAGGACGGCCTCGGCGTGACGCCAGCACAGAGTGCGCGCCAGGTCCGGCATGCCGCAGTCGCTCGCGATCAGCGCCGCCTTGTTCAGGGCGACGGTCGCGGAGGTCACGTTGCCGTCGCGCTCGGCGGCGGCTGCGAGGTCGGTGATCTCGCGGACCCGTTCAGCGAGGGGCGGGCACGCTGGACGTGGACGGGCAACGAGCGGGAACCGCTTCGCTATCTGGCTGACGTCCATGTCACTGCCATTCGATGACGATGCGGTTGAGCGGGTTGTCGAAGGCGAAGCGGCCGGGCTTCGGCGCGAGCGGGGTCGCGTCGAGCGGCTGGATCTCGAAGCCGACGTCGAGCGCTCGGAAGTCCTGGTCCCAGGTGCGGATCTGGTCCGCGACGTCTGAGGCGAGGGCTTCGGCGTCGGGGCCGTGGCCGATGACACCGAACTCGTACAGGGTGGCGCCGTCGGGGGCCTTCTTCGCGTACGGGCGCCGGGTGAGGTAGGCGAGGGTGCCGTCCTCGAAGACCGCGGTCGAGGACGGGTAGGGGGCGGTGACCAGCCCATTCTCGATGGCCTTGTTCTTGGCGGGCATCCGGCTCAGGCCGTTGGGCATGGCGCAGGTGAGCCATAGCTCCAGGTATTCCGCCGACTCCGGGCCGCGGAAGGTGACGTCCGTCCACGCCTCGGTGCGCGGCTGGCGGAAGATGTTGCTCAGGGCGTCCGCGTCGACCTTCTGGTCCCCGTTGGTGACGAGGGTGACGGTGTGGTCGGGGTCCAGGGGCACGAAGACGCGCGGGTCGTCGGCGATGCCCCGGCGCAGCGGCATGAACGTGTTCATCTGGCTGCCGACGCTGCGCCAGGCTCCGTCCTGGTTCTCGAAGGCGATCGAGCGGGAGACGCTGCCGCGCAGGCGCAACGGGGTGAGGAGCCGTCCGCCGGGGGCGAGCTGTTCGAGCCAGGCGTGGGGAACGCCGTGGGCGCCGACGGTGGCTTCGATGCGGTCGTACGGCGCGTTGGGGGCGTGGCCGACTGCTCCGTCTCCGAGGATCACTTCCACGTTGTGGATGTCGGCGGCGGCCAGTCCGCCGCGCGCTCCGTCCACGATGTCCTCGTCCACGTCGATCGTGGTGACGTGCCCCGTCTCGCCGACGAGGTAGCCCAGGAGTCCGGCGTTGAAGCCGGTGCCGGCCCCCAGCTCCAGGATCTTCTGGCCGGGATGGACGTCGAGCTGTTCCAGCATCATGGCGACGATGTCGGGCTGGGAGGCGCAGCTGATGGAGCGCCCGGACCCGTCGAACTTCGTGTCCACGGGTGCGTTCCCGTACGCCTTCTCCAGCGGGGCGTTCGGGACGAAGAGGTGACGGGGCACGGTCCGCATGGCCTCCTCCACCCGGGGCGTGCGCACGCACCCGGTCTCGACCAGATGGTCGATCAACTGGGAGCGCAGACGGCCGGCGGAAGGGGCTTCGATGGTGTCACTGTTCACCCCGTTGACCGTAGTGACCGGTGCCCCCTCAGCTTGGGTGGACGCGGCGTTGTCGTTCGTTCCCATGACTACCTCTTTCGCGAGTGTTGACAAGGTGTGCTGGTCCTCGGTGGGGAGGCCCAAGCGGTTGAAGTGGAAGATGCCGTGGTGGGCGATCAGGGCCCGCAGCCCTCGTTCCAGGCGGCCCTGGCGGTTGAGGTCGGCGAGCTGCTGGCCGAACCACTCGAAGGTGGTTATCCACTCGGCCAGCGGCGCCAGTCGGCCCCGGGCGACGCTGCGGCTAGTGGTGCCGACGTCGACGGTCATCAACCGGTGGACAGCGGCCCGGTGCCGTTGCGGACTACGAACCTCGTCGCCGAGGCGTTCGGCCGCGATCCTCGCCCAGACGTCGCCCTGCTCGTACCAGTCGAGTCCCGCCGCGCGCATCGCCACGCTGAGCAGGAGGACCGCCAGCTCGCGGCGGCCGAGCTGGGGGCCGCTGACGGCCTGCTGGCGGGCCGCCTCGTCCAGCAGGTGACGGCTGTCGTAGTGGAACAGGGTGTGCGCGATCTTCATCGCGGCGGGGCCGCCGAAGGCCGTCTCTTCCGGTTCGTAGATGCCTCGTGTCCAGGAGGCGAGGACGCCGGTGTCGACCAGCTCGTCCAGGGCAGCGTCGAGGACCTTTGCTGAGTCCGGGCCTGCGGGCCGATACCGCAACCGCCACCAGGGGTGCTTCCGCAGGAAGGACCACTGGGCCAGTTCCGACTCCTGGGCGATCAATACCGGGAGTAAATACTCCACGGCGGTGGCCTCCGCGTGACTCCAGTTGGTGAACCGGATGAGGCGTTGCGGCCATTCGTCCGCAGTCATGTTTCCTCTTCTCTTCGTCTAGTTGGTCAGAAAGCAGGTCTCCCACCCGGACGCGGACGGCGTTCCGGTGTGGAAGGAGTGCAGGGCGAGTGCGGTGCCTGCGGCACCTTCGAGGAGCCCGATGTCGCCGCCGCTAGGAGGGCTGATCAGGGAGTCCGCCAGGGCGCCCGGCGCGGTGTCGGCGATCGGGGCCAGGAGCCGGGGCAGGCATGCGGTGAGGCCGGGCGTGAGGGCGTCGTCGGCAGCGAGGCGCGTGATGTGCGCCAGGCCCGCGAAGCCGTGGCACAGGGACATGTCCACGGTCGCGTCGAGTTGGCCGGAGTCGGTCATGGCGCGCAGGAGGGCGAACTCGGCGGCGTGTTGGCGCGCCGGATCCTTGAGGGCCAGGGCGGCGAGTTGTTGGACGCGGGCGAATCCGGCGGTGCCGTAGCACCAGGACGGCCGGGAGGGGCCGGGCCCGGTCGTGCCGGATCGTAGCTGCTCGCGGGTGATCCAGTACGGCCACCACGGGCCGGCGGGGCTGTCCTGCTGCCAGTGGTCTAACCAGGTCAGGATGCGGGTGATCGCGTCGAGGTGGCCGTCGACGGTGATGCCGCGGCGGGCCGCGAGGGAGAGCACGGCGAGGGGGCCGCCGATGCCGTGGGCGACGCCGTTGTTGGCGTGTCCTTCCGGATACGCCGGGGAGATCGTGCCGGAGGGGGCGAGGTGGCTCCACCAGCCGGGCAGAACTTCCCCGTCGTGCTTGACCGGCTCGGTCAGCCGGACCAGGTAGGTCAGGACCTCGCGGAGGACGTCGGTGTGGACATTGCGGTGCAGCAGGAGCCCGCCCATCCCGCTCAGGCCGCGGATCGCGTCGAACTCGGCCAGCAAGGGCATCTCACCGCGGTCCATCCGTGTGTGGGCGTCCGCGAGCCGGTCCAGGATGGCCTTCGTGACGTACCGGTCGAGGGTGTCCAGGGCGCGGGCGTAGCGTCCGGGGCGGTCGGCGGCGGCGTGGAGGGCGAAGGCGAGCGCGGGCGCCCCGTAGTAGAGGTGGCTGTCCGGGCCGCCGACGGCGGGTTCGGCTGCGGCGCAGGCGAGCCAGTCGTGGGCGCGTGGCCACGGGCCCTGGTCGGCGCGGGCCCGCTCGATGTGTAGCAGCGCGACACCGGCCGCGCCGTGCGCGAGCGACTGCGGCCACCAACCCTGGCGGTGGTGCAGCCCCCGTACGTCCTGCGGTGAGGCGAGTCGCTCGGCGAGGACGTCGGCGGTGGCCAGTGCGCTGTCACTCAGGTTCATCGGTGATCTCCTCGGTGAGTCCAGGCCATCGCGGCGGCGTGGGCCAGCCGTATGCACATCCGCTCGTCGTCCTTGTCGATGCCGGCGGCGCGGATGTGGTGGGCGTGCAGCAGCGAGTCGAGAACAAGGTCCGGGTCGATGCCACCACCGGACGCATCCAGCTTCTGCCGGTAGCAAGCCAGGGCCGCATCGCGCCCGCTCCAGGCTCTGGAGATGGCGGCGCCGCCGGGGACGGCACGCAGGGCAGCCCAGCCGTCGGTCGGATCGGCCAGACGTACGGCCTGACCACGCACGGTCCGGTCCATGGGACGCGGGTCGATGATCCGGCCGTGGGTGATCAGCCAGTCCATGCCGGCCGCGGTGCTGCCGGTGAAGGCCGCAGCGAGGGACACGAAGTTCGCTGCGGCAAGGGCCTGTCGGTGCGGGCGGGTGCTCTGGGCGAACTGGACGGCCAGCGCTCGGGAATCGGCGGCGAAGACGTCCTCGGCCAGACTCATCAGCGGCCCGGCGCCCCACCGGCCGGTCTCTGGGTAGGAGGTCGCGAACTGCATGTCGGTGAGGAGCCCGGCACGCCGCAAGCCGTTCGCCCACGAACTCACGCGCCGCGCGGTGAGGGCGAAGTCCTGCTCGCTGGGGACCGCGATGCGCAGGCGCAGGTGCCAGCGGGGGTCGCAGTAGCGCATGTACCACCAGGCCAGCTGATCGTCCCACTGATTGAGCAGCACGGGAAGGTGGTCGGCAAGGATCTCGGGCTGTCGTTCGACGTGCCCGTACAGCTTGACCAGCAGCCAGAAGGCGGCGCCCGGAAGATGACCGTGCTCGCGCGTGATGAGTCGGTCGGCGGTCACGGGCGGGACAGCCGGCCACTGGGGCGGGCGCACGGCCGTCATCGGGGCGATGACCTCGTGGGCCCGTCCGTCGAACCAGCCTCCGTCGGATTCCGTTTCCGTCAAGATCGCCGATTCGTGGGTGACCAGGTGGGCGCGCAGCAGCGCGAGGTGCGCACGTTCGGAGAGGTCCAGCGGCAGGAGCTGGTCCTCTTCAGCCAGTGAGACTTCGTCCGGGACTCGGCGGCGTGTGCGCCACTCGTCGGCCGCCTTGTGCCACTCCTTCCAGGGGGCGCGGCGGTCGGGCAGCTCCGACCGGTCCAGTCGCCACCTCGCCTGCGAGAGGATCGCGCGCCCGTAGCGGACGCGCGGCAGGTACGGCAGGGCGGTGGCGGACGCCCAAGGGAAGATGCTCAGGACGGCGGTCTGGGAGCGGCTGATCTCGGTGAGGAAGCGTGCGAGCGGCGGCGTGTGGCCTCGCAGGTCCAGCGCGTGCAGGGTCATGGGGTCCAGCAGGCACGCGCGGGAGAGGGAGACGAGGTAGAGCCTGCGGCGGTCGCAGCCCACGGCGAGGTCGTCGAGCGTGACGGTGCGCTCGTCCACCGGACGGTGCTCCGCCAGGCTAATGACGGCTGGCAGGAGTTCGGCGACGCGGGTGACGTTGGTGTCTCCCCGGTCGAGTGGAGTGAAGGAGACCTGCGTGGGCACCGAGCCGGGCGCGTTGACCGGTAGCTTCCCCAGCATGGCGGCGGCGCGGCGCTGATCTTCTGGTGCGAGCAAGCCCAGGCTCCGGCCGATCGTGGTGCCGATCCCGCGGGAGGGGGCGATGCCGTGAAGGGCGAAGTCTCCACTCTCCAATGCTTCTTGGGATGTGGCGCGGATCTGGAAGCGCAGCTCCGTGTGGGCCGGTACCTGCGGGGCGTCTCGGTCTCCGACTGTCAGTGTGCGGATCAGGTCCTCGTCCAGGCTGATTTCGTCGCGGCCATCGAGGACGGCCGCCTGGGCGAGGGAAAGCAACCGCTGTTCGCGGCTGGTCAGGGCCTCACGCTGCTCAGCTTCCGCGTCGCGGTATCCGGCCGGGAAGCCGAGGCCGACGTCCGGGTCCACCAGGTCCCGGACCGGGACGAGCGAGTTGATGCCGTACCGCTCGAAGAACCGATTGTGGAAGTCCTTCCACGCCGGCGTGCCAAAGGGGTACGCACTCAGCCGGGCCAGCACCGTGGCGGCCTTCTCAGCCTCGCGGGCAACCTCTGGGGGCAGAGTGAGAGAGCAGTCCATGCGCAGGTCCAGCGTGAGCGGCTGGGCCTTGACGGTGCTCAAGGCGGTCATCTTCAGACGTAAGGCAGTACGCAGGCACCGGCCGTCCGTCGGAGCCAAAACCTGGTTGTGCTGGGCGATGGCGTCGCGGACCGCCCGCAGGTCTGCCACGAGGTCCGCAGCTGACGGCGCGCCGGCGGCCTCGGCCTGCTCGACCAGGTGGTCCAAGGCATCGAGGGTGGCAGAGGGCGCGTGCAGGCTGCTGATGAGCACACCGCGCTCGACCAGGCTGCTGACGAGCCCTTCCACCCGGTCAGCGGGAACGTCGGGGTACTCGGCCCTCATCAGTTCCACGAGGGTATGAACGGGGACGGGCGAGGCAGCGGCATCGACGGCGACACGTACGGCGTTGGTGTACCGGAGGGACACTTCAGCCGCCGGGCTGCCTTCGGTGTGGCGTGAGCGGGACGGGTAGGGCACGATCAGCCGATCACCCCGTACGAAGACGGTGTTGTTGGCTACCACATGCAGGTGCCGCAGAACTTCAGGGTGTGTTTCCAGGCGGGCGATCAGGTCCGCGATCCAGTCGCCATCGGCACGGATGACGGGTCGGTGCTCCTCACCCCAGGACCATCCCGGCCGTTCCCCGAACGAGGCGTGCGCGACGCCGGCGAACAAACCATTCGGGGTCGCTCGGCCCGTCATACGCAGCAGGTACCGCATGACCGACACCACTGCGCGGCGCACCTGACGGGTCTCAGGGCTGGCCACCGAGCACAGGGCCTGAACCTGCTGCGCGAGCAGAGGGCTGGCCTGTTCCATAGCTTCGGCAGCCTCGGACAGCGACCAGACGTCGCGCAGCCACGTCTGCCACCGCACCTCACGATCCGGGGCGTCGTCGGTGAGGTCCGGCCACGCGGGAAGCGGCAGCCTCGGGCAACGGGCGGCGCGCACCAGCGCAGCGTCCGCGCACCGGTACAGCGGACCGTCCTTCCGTGAATCCATGCACCCTCCCTGGTTGTGGCGCGTTGGGGTGCCAGCCCGCGCGGCGCAAGGCCGCACGGGCTGGCAGATTGGCGCGCTCGGGGTCAGGCCACGTTGGTGGCGCAAGACCCCTTGCAGCTCGGCTTGCAACCGTCATCCGTCAGGTTGATCACCGTGGCGGAGCCGTCGCCGGACTCCAGGACGCTGATGTCCAGGTCGAACGCATCACCCTCCGCCGTGGCGGCCGGGGACTGCGCCTGAGCCTTGATGGTGTTCGCGTTCATGCAGGTTTCTCCCTAATCGTCGTGCGGTGGAAAATGATCAGGCCACGTTGGTGGCGCACGGGCTGGAGCAGGTGCTGCCGCAGCCGTCGTCGGTCAGGTTGATCAGCGTGGCGGAGCCGTCGTCGGACTCCAGGACGCTGATGTCGAGGTCGAATTCGTCGTTCTGCATGTGCTGATTCCTCCGTTGCCGTGCGCGGCTCCGATCGAGCCGCGAGGGGAGTGCCGCGCGGGCGGCGCCGGCACGACATGGGCGTCGTGCCGGTGGTCTGGTGCGGTCAGGAGCCGCTGGAGATGCAGGCGTTGCCGCAGGTCGAGCCGCAGCCGCCGTCGGAGGCGACCGTGCCACCCGATTCGATGACGCTGATGTTGAGGTCGAACGGGTCCTGCGCGGCAGAGGCCGAGACGGTCCTTACGCGTTGGTCGGTCACCCTGGGAGTCACGGGAATCCTCCTGGTCGATGTGGTGGAACGCTTCGATTCGGTGTGTTGCTGTACGGCCGGCTCTGTCCGATGGGCGGCAGCTGTATGCCCTGCGCCGCTCGGGCCTCCTCGGCCACCTCGCCAGACACGAGAACTGCTGTCCGGCTGAGAATTGGGGACGGACACGGAGCCCGAAGAAGGGTGACGGGACCGAGATACGCGTCAGGTTGCTGCGCGCTGCGCCTGCGGGCGATTCTTGGCGGCCTGGTCCAGCACCCGGGTGAAGTGCTCGGCCTGCTCATCGCCCTCGGCCTCCTCGGCACGGAGGCCGCCGAACCGCTTCCAATAGCGCTGGCAGACGTCGCTCTCCATCAGCTTCGCGGCGTAGAACGGCAGATGTCCGGTACGGACGAAGCCGAGACGGTCGCGAACGCTGAGCATGCAGATGAGCCGATTGGCCGCGAGCAGCTGCATGTACTCCTTGGCGTCGAGGTCCTCGGGAGCCCACAGCCTGGCGAGGGCGGGGCTGTTGGACACCTGAGCCAGCCAGTCGAGCTGGGTGCCGGTGAGGAACGCCTCGTTACGCTCGGCCTGATGCCGTGCGTCTTGCTTGAGCCGGGTGGCTCCGACCACGGCGGTGGTGAGGGAGACGGCAGCACCGGCAGCGAGGACGGCGGTGGTGAGCTTCATCGGGCAACGAACCTTTCCCAGAGCAGATTTGCGGCAGGTGGGCTGGCGGATAGAGAACCCGGGGTTCTGCTGGTTCACGCGGCCCCCGAGAGGAGGACGGTCGGGGCTTCGTCGGCGGAGCTGTCCGGTGCGTAGCGGCGGCGCACCGTTGTGAAAGCGACGGCAAGGGGCGGCAGACCCACGGTGGCTCTGCGTGCGTCGACGGACCCCGGCGCGCGCAGCGGGCACAGCTCGATCCCGTCGGCGCTCAGCAGGAACTGGGTGCCGTACTCCTGGGCGCGTCCACTGGTGACGAGGGCGCGGTCGTGCAGGTGCGCCCAGTGCTGGACGAGCGCGTCGCCGGCCTGGACCGCACGTCCGAGCAGGGTGGTGGCGGCGCGCTGAAGGGCGTAGTCGTCGTCGCTGTGCAGGGCGATGCTCCATGCGGCGCGGGCGCCGTCGAGGCCGACGAGGCGATGGCCGGGCCAATCGTGGTCGGCCAGGATGTGGCCCAGGATTCTGGCGTTGACGTGGTCGATGTGACGGCCTTGACCCACTTGGATGGCGTCGAGCTGATTGCGTACGCGCTTGGCCCGGTGCCGGGCGGATTGCGCGGCACGGGCAATCAGCTCGCGGGCGAGGTCCGGCCGCTGCGGTTCGTCGGTTGTCACAGGCTGCTCCGATCAGGGGAGATCGGCTCAGGCAGGTGGACTTGGCAGCTGATCAGCGCGTGGAGTCCGGCACGGTGTTCGGCTGGCAATTCGAGGCGGACTCCTTGATTGCCGTCGTGTGCCCGGCCGGACCCGATCAAGTTCCAGCCGTAGTTGATGAGTCGGAGACAGAGGTCGGCTCGGGACTCCACGGGGTAGCCGAGGTGGGTCGTGACCTCGGCACGGACGTGCGGGAGCCCCAAGCGGGCGGCGAAGTCCGATGCCCACAGGGTGATCAGGCGGGTGATGTCGTCGCTCTCGTCGGGCAGGGTGTGGACGTAGCCGAGGAAGAGACAGGGGCCTTCGCCCCAGCTGAGGCCGGGGTCGCGCTCGGGAATCAGGCAGGCCAGCAGTCTCCCGTCCTCGAAGAGTCCGGCCGGCTTCGTCTTCGGGTCGCGGAGGAGGCCCGGAATGTCGGCTTGCCCGGGTACGGGGAGACCATGCAGGGTGAGCCAGCGCTGGCTGTCCTGGACGAGGGCGGCGGCTTCCTCGCGCTCGGCGTCCGTGCGTAACGTGCGCACCTCGTACACGGCGGCCGAAGGCGCCGGAGCGAAAGGTGCCGCGGGTGACTGCTCCCGATCAGCTGCAGAGGCCGGGGCCCGGGTCACTGGCTTCCTCCGCGCTGTGTCGGCTGGGCCGGCAGCAGCTTCCAGCCGTGCGCCAGAATCACCAGATGGGTGGGGTTCTGCGCGACGGTGTCGGTGAGGAGCTGGTCGAGTGCGGCGCGCTGGTCGGCGGGGGCGAGCTTGGCGGCGATGGCGATGTCGCGGGGGTCGCTGTGCTCGGCGACGGCTCGGAGCAGCAGCAGCTGGTCCGGGCCGAGCTTCGGCGCGGGCCTGTCTGCTGGGGGAGTGGCCACCTGCCGGGCGGCGAGAAGGTGGTGCACGATCACCGGGGGCTTGCAGCGGGGCGGGCAGTGGAGGCTTTCGCGGATGTCGCGGATGTAGTGGCGGACGGTCACGGCCGACAGCCGGGTCTGGGTGGCGATCTCCTTTGGTGTGAGGCCGCCTACCAGGTGCTGGGCGACGCGCTGCAGGGTCGGTGTCAGAGGAGTGACGGGAGCGCTGGTCGTTACGGACGGGGTCACGGTGTCACTTTCTGGGCTGGGATGGACGGTCACTGGGAGGGGTGCCGTCGGCCCCTGCGGGGGACGGGGGCCGGCGGCCCCGGCCCCGACGCGGCGGGGGGGGGGTTAGGGCGGCCGCCCCCGGGGGGGGCCCGCGGCGCCGGCCCGCCGCCGGCGCGCCCGGCCCCGGGGCCGGCCGGTGTTCAAAAACATCGGCGG
>NZ_JACBYP010000240.1 GCF_018982965.1 Streptomyces mayonensis
AACACAGTGGACGCGAGCAACTGAGGACAAGCCCTCGGCCTATTAGTACCAGTCACCTCCACACCTTACGGTGCTTCCAGATCCGGCCTATCAACCCAGTCGTCTACTGGGAGCCTTACCCCATCAAGTGGGTGGGAGTCCTCATCTCGAAGCAGGCTTCCCGCTTAGATGCTTTCAGCGGTTATCCCTCCCGAACGTAGCCAACCAGCCATGCCCTTGGCAGAACAACTGGCACACCAGAGGTTCGTCCGTCCCGGTCCTCTCGTACTAGGGACAGCCCTTCTCAAGACTCCTACGCGCACAGCGGATAGGGACCGAACTGTCTCACGACGTTCTAAACCCAGCTCGCGTACCGCTTTAATGGGCGAACAGCCCAACCCTTGGGACCGACTCCAGCCCCAGGATGCGACGAGCCGACATCGAGGTGCCAAACCATCCCGTCGATATGGACTCTTGGGGAAGATCAGCCTGTTATCCCCGGGGTACCTTTTATCCGTTGAGCGACGGCGCTTCCACAAGCCACCGCCGGATCACTAGTCCCGACTTTCGTCCCTGCTCGACCCGTCGGTCTCACAGTCAAGCTCCCTTGTGCACTTACACTCAACACCTGATTGCCAACCAGGCTGAGGGAACCTTTGGGCGCCTCCGTTACTCTTTAGGAGGCAACCGCCCCAGTTAAACTACCCATCAGACACTGTCCCTGATCCGGATCACGGACCCAGGTTAGACATCCAGCACGACCAGACTGGTATTTCAACGACGACTCCACCCACACTGGCGTGCGAGTATCAAAGTCTCCCAGCTATCCTACACAAGCCGAACCGAACACCAATATCAAACTGTAGTAAAGGTCCCGGGGTCTTTCCGTCCTGCTGCGCGAAACGAGCATCTTTACTCGTAGTGCAATTTCACCGGGCCTATGGTTGAGACAGTCGAGAAGTCGTTACGCCATTCGTGCAGGTCGGAACTTACCCGACAAGGAATTTCGCTACCTTAGGATGGTTATAGTTACCACCGCCGTTTACTGGCGCTTAAGTTCTCAGCTTCGCCCCACCGAAATGGAGCTAACCGGTCCCCTTAACGTTCCAGCACCGGGCAGGCGTCAGTCCGTATACATCGCCTTACGGCTTCGCACGGACCTGTGTTTTTAGTAAACAGTCGCTTCTCGCTGGTCTCTGCGGCCACCCCCAGCTCAGAGTGCAAAACCCATCACCAGAAATGGCCCCCCTTCTCCCGAAGTTACGGGGGCATTTTGCCGAGTTCCTTAACCATAGTTCACCCGAACGCCTCGGTATTCTCTACCTGACCACCTGAGTCGGTTTAGGGTACGGGCCGCCATGAAACTCGCTAGAGGCTTTTCTCGACAGCATAGGATCATCCACTTCACCACAATCGGCTCGGCATCAGGTCTCAGACTATTGCCAGGCGGATTTACCTACCTGACGTCCTACACCCTTACCCCGGGACAACCACCGCCCGGGATGGACTACCTTCCTGCGTCACCCCATCACTCACCTACTAACCGCTTGGTTCAGCGGCTCCACCACTCCCCTTTGCCCGAAGGCTCCAGGGCGGCTTCACGGCCTTAGCATCACGATGCTCGATGTTTGACGCTTCACAGCGGGTACCGGAATATCAACCGGTTATCCATCGACTACGCCTGTCGGCCTCGCCTTAGGTCCCGACTTACCCTGGGCAGATCAGCTTGACCCAGGAACCCTTAGTCAATCGGCGCAAACGTTTCTCACGTTTGTATCGCTACTCATGCCTGCATTCTCACTCGTGAACCGTCCACAACTACCTTCCAGTGCTGCTTCACCCGGCACACGACGCTCCCCTACCCAACCCAGCACCCGTTAGAGCTATACGCTGGATTGACACGACTTCGGCGGTACGCTTGAGCCCCGCTACATTGTCGGCGCGGAATCACTAGACCAGTGAGCTATTACGCACTCTTTCAAGGATGGCTGCTTCTAAGCCAACCTCCTGGTTGTCTGTGCGACTCCACATCCTTTCCCACTTAGCGTACGCTTAGGGGCCTTAGTCGATGCTCTGGGCTGTTTCCCTCTCGACCATGGAGCTTATCCCCCACAGTCTCACTGCCGCGCTCTCACTTACCGGCATTCGGAGTTTGGCTAAGGTCAGTAACCCGGTAGGGCCCATCGCCTATCCAGTGCTCTACCTCCGGCAAGAAACACACGACGCTGCACCTAAATGCATTTCGGGGAGAACCAGCTATCACGGAGTTTGATTGGCCTTTCACCCCTAACCACAGGTCATCCCCCAGGTTTTCAACCCTGGTGGGTTCGGTCCTCCACGACCTCTTACAGCCGCTTCAACCTGCCCATGGCTAGATCACTCCGCTTCGGGTCTTGAGCGTGCTACTCCAACGCCCTCTTCGGACTCGCTTTCGCTACGGCTACCCCACCCGGGTTAACCTCGCAACACACCGCAAACTCGCAGGCTCATTCTTCAAAAGGCACGCAGTCACGAGATGGAAGCAAGCTTCCATCCGACGCTCCCACGGCTTGTAGGCACACGGTTTCAGGTACTATTTCACTCCGCTCCCGCGGTACTTTTCACCATTCCCTCACGGTACTATCCGCTATCGGTCACCAGGGAATATTTAGGCTTAGCGGGTGGTCCCGCCAGATTCACACGGGATTTCTCGGGCCCCGTGCTACTTGGGTGTCTCACAAGCAAGCCGCTAATGTTTCGACTACGGGGGTCTTACCCTCTACGCCGGACCTTTCGCATGTCCTTCGCCTACATCAACGGTTTCTGACTCGCCCTGTTGCCGGCAGACAACAGAAGTGAGATCCCACAACCCCGCACACGCAACCCCTGCCGGGTCTCACACGTGAACGGTTTAGCCTCATCCAGTTTCGCTCGCCACTACTCCCGGAATCACGGTTGTTTTCTCTTCCTGCGGGTACTGAGATGTTTCACTTCCCCGCGTTCCCTCCACACTGCCTATGAGTTCAGCAGCGGGTGACAGCCCATGACGACTGCCGGGTTTCCCCATTCGGACACCCCCGGATCAAAGCCTGGTTGACGACTCCCCGGGGCCTATCGCGGCCTCCCACGTCCTTCATCGGTTCCTGGTGCCAAGGCATCCACCGTGCGCCCTTAAAAACTTGGCCACAGATGCTCGCGTCCACTGTGCAGTTCTCAAACAACGACCAACCACCCATCACCC
>NZ_JACBYP010000241.1 GCF_018982965.1 Streptomyces mayonensis
GGCGCGGGTGGGGTGGTGCGGGTGGTGCGCGGGTGGGCCGGCCGGTGACCGGGCGGGTCGGCCGGTGACCGGGCGGGTCAGCCGGTGAACCAGCGGACGGGCTTCGGCGCCAGGTTCTGGTAGACGTGCTTGCTCTCGCGGTACTCGGCCAGGCCCGCGGGCCCCAGCTCGCGGCCGACGCCGCTCTTGCCGAAGCCGCCCCACTCCGCCTGCGGCAGGTAGGGGTGGAAATCGTTGATCCACACGGTGCCGTGCCGCAGCCGGCCCGCGACCCGGCGGGCCCGTCCCGCGTCGGCGGTCCAGACGGCACCGGCCAGACCGTACTCGGTGTCGTTGGCCAGGGCCACGGCCTCGTCCTCGGTACGGAAGGTCTCGACGGTGAGGACCGGTCCGAAGACCTCCTCCCGTACGACCCGCATGTCGCGGTGGCAGTGGTCGAGAACGGTCGGCTCGTAGAAGTAGCCGGACTCGGGACGCCGGGGCGACGGCTCGGGGCGCTTGCCGCCGCAGCGCAGTTCGGCGCCCTCGGCGAGCGCGGAGGCGACGTAGTCCTCGGTCCTGGCGCGCTGCTGCTCGGAGACGAGCGGCCCGCACTCGACGCCGTCCTCGGTACCGCGGCCCAGACGGATCCTGCGGGCGCGGCGGACGAGTTCGGCGACGAAGCGTTCGCGGACCGACTCCTCGACGATGAGCCGGCCGCCCGCGGAGCAGACCTGCCCGCTGTGGATGAAGGCGGCGTTGAGGGCCTGGTCGACGGCGGTGTCGAAGCCCTCCTCGGTCTCGCAGGCGTCGGCGAAGACGACGTTGGGGTTCTTGCCGCCGAGTTCGAGGGCGACCTTCTTGACGGTGACGGCGGCGGCCTGGGCGACCTTGGTGCCGCTGATCAGACCGCCGGTGAAGGAGACCAGGTCGACGCCGGGGTGCTCGGCGAGCCGGGCGCCGACGGTGTGGCCGGGGCCGGTGACGATGTTGGCGACGCCGGCGGGGAGCCCGGCCTCGGCCAGCAGGTCGATCAGGGCGATCGTGGTCAGGGGGGTGATCTCGCTGGGCTTGATCACGAAGGTGTTGCCGGCGGCGAGCGCGGGAGCGATCTTCCAGCTGGCCTGGAGGAGGGGGTAGTTCCAGGGTGTGATCATCGCGCAGACGCCGACGGGCTCGTACACGACGACGCTGTGGATGTCGGGCGATCCGGCGTCGACGACGCGGCCGGCGCCCTCGCCGGCGACCAGGTCCGCGAAGTAGCGGAAGGCGTCGGCGACGCAGTCGATGTCGACGCGGCCCTCCTCCACGGTCTTGCCGGCGTCGCGGCTCTCCAGCAGGCCGAGCGACTCGCGGTCGCGTACGAGGAGGTCGGCGACGCGGCGCAGCACGGCGGCGCGGTCGGCGACGGGGGTCTGCGGCCAGTCGCCCGTGTCGAAGGCGCGCCGGGCGGCGGCGACCGCGAGGTCGGTGTCCTGCTCGTCGCCCTCCGCGACCACGGCGAAGGGCCGGGCGTCCGCGGGGTCGAGGATCTCGCGGGTGGCGCCGGAGGACGCGGCCAGCCACTCGCCTCCCGCGTGAATGGTCCGCTGCGCCCGCTGCGCGGCGGTTTCGGTGCTCTTCGCCATGGTTGTTTACTGCCTTCCGCTCCTGATCAACCCCTGCGTCACACGCGTGTCACCGCCGGGGACCGTGAGCCCCTGCCCCACGGCCGCCGGTACATGCCGAATCGGTCATGAAAGTGCGGCTCATCACTGAGGAAAGGGGTGAACCGGAGCATATGGGTGCACCGGGGAGGAGGGGAACGGGGGCGGGGAAAAACGCCGGACGGGAGCGGAGCCGGGGCGCGGGGGACAGGGCAGCGGGACAACGGGGCAAAGGGGCAAAGGGGCGGACGGGCGAGGAACGGGAACGGGCCCCGTGCCGGTCGGAACCGGAACGGGGCCCGTGTGCGGGGCGCCGGAGCCGCGAGGGGCTGTCCGGGCTGGATCAGATGAGGCCGAGACCGCGGACCGCCTCGCGCTCCTCCGACAGCTCCTTGACGGAGGCGTCGATGCGGGCGCGGGAGAACTCGTTGATGTCCAGGCCCTGGACGATCTCGTACGAGCCGTCCTTGGTAGTGACCGGGAAGGAGGAGATGATGCCCTCCGGGACGCCGTAGGAGCCGTCCGACGGGATGCCCATGGAGGTCCAGTCGCCGTCGGCGGTGCCGTTGACCCACGTGTGGACGTGGTCGACGGCGGCGTTGGCGGCGGAGGCGGCCGAGGAGGCGCCGCGGGCCTCGATGATGGCGGCGCCGCGCTTGGCGACGGTCGGGATGAACTCGTCGGCCAGCCACTTCTCGTCGTTGACGGTCTCGGCGGCGTTCTTGCCGCCGATGGTGGCGTGGAAGATGTCCGGGTACTGGGTGGCGGAGTGGTTGCCCCAGATGGTCAGGCGCTTGATGTCGGCGACCGTCGAGCCCGTCTTCTTCGCCAGCTGGGTCAGGGCACGGTTGTGGTCCAGGCGGGTCATCGCGGTGAAGCGCTCGGCCGGTACGTCCGGGGCGGCGGCCTGGGCGATCAGGGCGTTGGTGTTGGCCGGGTTGCCCACGACGAGGACCTTGATGTCGTCCGCGGCGTGGTCGTTGATGGCCTTGCCCTGCGGCTTGAAGATGCCGCCGTTGGCCTCGAGGAGGTCGCCGCGCTCCATGCCCTTGGTGCGGGGGCGGGCGCCGACGAGGAGGCCGACGTTGGCGCCGTCGAAGGCCACGTTCGGGTCGTCGGTGATCTCGATGCCCTGGAGCAGCGGGAACGCGCAGTCGTCCAGCTCCATCGCGGTGCCCTCGGCGGCCTTGAGCGCCGGGGTGATCTCCAGGAGGCGCAGCTTGACCGGCACGTCCGCGCCGAGCAGCTGGCCGGAGGCGATGCGGAAGAGCAGGGCGTAACCGATCTGGCCGGCCGCGCCGGTGACGGTGACGTTCACGGGAGTGCGAGTCATGGCGTTCTCCGTATGACAGCTGGCGGTGGGGCGTCCCGGCCCCGGGCGTTTGATCGATCTCTTGGTATCAAGAGATCCATCCAGCCGTCAGGCTATCGCGCCCTCCGTGTCCGGCACGTCCGGGTCGGTGTGGCCCGGCCCACAGGCCAGGGGGTCCCCGCCACCGGTAACACCCGCACGTGTGAGGGGGGGAGGCGGGGACCCCCTGGCCTGTGGGC
>NZ_JACBYP010000242.1 GCF_018982965.1 Streptomyces mayonensis
GGCGTAGGGCGTGGCGTGGGAGGACGGCGCAGGGGGGGACGGCGCAGGGGGGGACGGTCCGGTCCGTCCCCGCCGAAAACACCCCTCCGGGTCCGGTCCCTGTCTGGTCCCGGCCCCCGGTCTGGTCCCGGTGGTGCGGTCCCGGTGTTGTGCGGTCCCGATCCTGTGCCGTTCCGGTCCTGTGCGGTCCCGAGCCGGTCCGGAAGCGGTTCGGAAGCGGTGGGCCCGTGGTGCCGGAAGCGGTGGGGCTGGTGCGCTGGGGGCATGTCTGTGTCACCGGCGGCCGTGCGCCCCACCGCCCTCGCCGGCGCCGGCACCGGTGTCCTGGCCCCCGGTGCCGGCGCCGACGTCGGTGCTGGTGCGGGCGGGCGGCGTGGTGCGCAGGTACGTGCCCAGGGCCGACAGGTCGGTGCGCTCCAGGTCGGACGGGCGCATCACGACCCGCAGTTCGGGCGCGGTCGCCGGTTCCCGGCGGCAGTGCTCGGCGAAGCTGTCCACGATCATCAGCAGCAGCTGCGTACGGTCGAGCTCCACGATGCGGGCCAGTCCGGAGCCGATCAGGGCGACCGCGACCGGCTTGTACATGCCGTACCGGGCGACGGCCGGCCAGAGGGAGTCCAGGCTCGCCCGCAGGTCGGCCGGTGCCGAGCGGGCGACGAGGTCGTTGCCGAGCCGGGAGTAGGCGACGGCGAACACCCGGCGGCCGTCCACCGCGAGCGGGACGGTGGTGCCGAGGGGATAGCGGACCCGGCGGCCGCGCGGCTTGTCCTGGGGCCGCTCCGTGCGCAGCGCGGTGACGGCCCGCAGCCCGGCCTGGATACGGTCGTCGAGCAGTCTGCGCTCGCCGCCGAACAGCCGCTCCACCAGCTGCCCCTGCACGCTCTCCCGGCTGATCACCAGGTCCTGCTCGGTCGCGGTGTCGAAGGTGTCGCTGAACCCGACCACCAGGTTCGCGTCGTCCTGGTCGAACAGGTCGCCGCGCACCACCACGAGGTCCGTGCCGCCCGGGAAGGGCTGCCGCAGCAGCTCCCGCCCGTGCCGCTCGCGCAGCCGCGCCCGCAGGGAGCCGAGCAGCTCGGCCACGTCCTGGTCGTCGGGCCGCTCCCGGGCCATGAGTTCGGCGACCGGCAGGGCGAGGTCGTGGCGGCCGAGGTCGATGCGGCTGCGGATCAGCTGCCGGCGGGCCGTCTCGTACAGGGCGGTGAGGCGGCGGACCAGCGGCCGGGCGAACTCCTCGTCGCCCGCCTCCACCAGCGGCCGGCCGCGGACGAGGGCGAGCGCCGCCGCCAGCCGGTCGGCGGCCGAGGCGGGGGCGGCGAGCAGCGCCGAGTTGACGAGGTCGGTGAACTCCGAGCTGTCCAGCTCCTCGGGCCCGAGCACCAGCCGGTACGCGGTCTCCGGCACGGGCGCGGCCAGCCACTGCTCGGTGCGCAGCACCCGGGCCGCGTCACCGCTCTGCGCGGGGTCGAGGGCGCGGCGCAGTTCGAGGACGCGCTTCTGCACCTCGTTGCGGTGGCGCTGGGACTGGCGCGGCCGGTCGCCGTCGAGGGCCCACACGTCCCGGTGCAGCCGGCGGACCGGTACGGCCTCGCCCTCCGCCGCCACCAGGCGGACCAGCAGCCGTGTCGTCAAGGGGGTCAACCGGGCGGGCACGCCGTCCACTTCGAGCCGGGCCGGGCCCAGGACGCTCACACGGATGCGCGCCATACAAGTGGTCTCCACTCGTTCCACCCTTCCCCGCCCGGTGGTCGCGGGGGAGATTCCGGCAGCGTATCAATTGTCCGTTTGGGGGAGTTGTGGAATCGGTCGGTTCGCGTGGGGCCGGTCCGGTCGTCCGTCCGACGCGGGGGAGCGGACGGCTGAGGACCGGGGACGGCCACGGCCCGCGAGGGCGGTGGGGTCCAGGAGGCCGGTGGGGCCCGGTCGGGCGACGGGATCCGGTCGGGCGGCGGGGAACGATCGGCCGGCGGGGCACGGGCGGGCGGCGCCGCCGGTTCGGCGGGGCGCGGACCCGGAGGCTGTTCGTCGGCAGCGTGATGGCGGCCTTCGGCGGGGTGTCCGCGGTGCTCCAGTTCGTGGGGCAGCTGTGGCCCGCGGCGATACCAGGCCCGGCACCGGTGGCGGCGGCCTCCGTGCTGCTCTGCCTGGCCTGGGCGGTGGCGCGCAGCCGCCCGACGGTGTCCGTGCGCCAGGAGTTCGCGCGGCCGCGGATGTCGGTGAGCGTGGCGCCGGGCGACCTCTTCGACGAGCCGGCGCACCTGGTCGTCGGGTTCTGCGACACGTTCGACACGGACGTCAGCGACGGTGTCCTGATCAGCGGCACGAGCGTGCAGGGGCAGCTGCTCCGGCGCCGGTACGGGGGCGACGTACGGCGGCTGGACGACGAGCTGGACGCCGCGCTGGGCGGGGCGGTGCCGGTGGCGGCCGAGACGCGGGAGACCAAGCCGTACGGCAAGCTCGACCGCTACCCGGTCGGCACGGTGGCGGTGCTCGGCAGCAGGCCCCGGCTGGTCTTCGGCGTGGCCTACAGCCGCCTCGGCAACGACTGCGTGGCGCGGTCCGGCACGGAGGAGCTGTGGCTGAGCCTGGGCCGGGTGTGGGACGCCGTGTACCGGCACGGGCAGCTGGACCGGGTGGCGGTGCCGCTGATCGGTTCGGGACTGTCCCGGCTGCACGGCCTGGACGAGGAAAGCCTGCTGCGCCTGATCCTGCTCTCCTTCATCACCCACTCCCGGGAGCGGGTCGTCTGCCGCGAGCTGCGGATCGTCCTGCGGCCGGAGGAACTGGAGCGGGTCGACCTGGCGGAGGTCGCGGCCTTCCTCGCCGTGCTGGCGGCGGCGGACGGGGGCGGCGGCGCGTAGCCCGCCGGGGGCCGCGGGAGG
>NZ_JACBYP010000243.1 GCF_018982965.1 Streptomyces mayonensis
CCGCACCACCGACCACTTCGACTCACTCGCCGTCGCCCACACCTCCGCCCCCAACCACCGCGCCAACTGCACCGCAGCCATCCCCACACCACCCGCAGCCGCATGCACCAACACCGACTCACCCGACCGCACACCCGCCACATCCACCAACGCATAGAACGCCGTCACAAAAGCCACCGGCACCGACGCCGCCTCAACGAACGACCACCCCTCCGGCACCCCCACCACCACCCGCTCATCCACCACGACGGAGGACCGGAACGCGTCCTGCCAGACGCCCATGACCCGGTCGCCCACCGCGACACCCGTCACGCCGGACCCGATGGCGGTGACCACGCCGGCCCCCTCGCTGCCCATGCGCGCGCTCTCCGCGTCCGGGTACATGCCCAGCGGGATCAGCACGTCGCGGAAGTTGAGGCCGACGGCGCGGACGTCGACGCGCACCTCGTGCTCGTCCAGCGCACCGTCGTCCCGGTCCTCGGCCGCCGGGCCCCAGACGATCCCTTCGAGGGTGCCGTTTCCGGCGTGGGTGAGCTGCCGTGCCCCGGCCGGGTCCTCGTCGTGCGCCGGGACCGTTTCGGGCCGTTCGCTCACCGGGGCCGTCGTCGGCGCGTCGCCGCGCACCAGGCGCGGGGCGAGGATCTCGTCGCCGCGGACGGCGAGTTGGGGCTCGCCCGAGGAGAGGGCGCGCGACACCGTCCCGGGGGTCGCGGGGGTGTGGCCGAGGACGTCGAGGAGGACGAAGCGCCCGGGGTGCTCGGTCTGTGCCGAACGCACCAGGCCCCACACGGGTGCGGCCGCGAGGTGGTCCATGCGTTCCGCGTCGTGGACGTGGACGGCTCCGCCGGTGACGAGGACAAGCCGGGACTGCGCGAAGTGCTCGCCGGACAGCCACTGCTGCACGAGGTCCAGCGCGTGCAGGGCGGTGCGCTCGGCGTCCGCGGCCAGGTCGCCGCCGGAGTCCTGGGACGCGCCGGTCCGCAGGTCCACCAGGACGTGCCCGGGAGCCGCCGTTCCCCCGTCCGCCAGGCGTTCCGCCAGTGCTCCCGGGTCGGCGCATCCCGCGTAGGCCGGGTCCGTCGCGGGGAGCCCGGGGGCCGTCTCCCCGAGCACCGCGACGCGCGGAGGTTCGTAGTCCCGGGACGAGTCCGGTACGCGGGTCCAGGCGACCCGGTGGGCGGCGGCGACGCCGTCCTCGGGCGGGGCGGGCAGGCGCGCCTCGTCGAGCGGACGCGTCAGGAGGCCGTCGGCGGACAGGACAGGCAGCCCCTCGCTGTCCGTGACCCGTACCGAGAAGGCACCCTCGGCCGTCGGGGCGAGCGTGGCCCGCAGCCGTTGGGCTCCGGTGGCGTGGAGGGTGGCGCCGGTCCAGAGGAAGGGCAGCCGGCCGGTGTGCTCGTCCTCCGCGCAGGCCGGCCAGGCGTGCAGGGCGGCGTCGAGGAGGGCCGGGTGGATGCCGAAGCCCGCCACGTCCGCCCCGGGCAGGTCGGCTTCGGCGAACAGCTCGCCCGCCGTCCCGCGCCAGACCCGCGTGAGTCCCCGGAACGCCGCTCCGTAGGTGAGGCCCTGCTCGTGCAGCCGCTCGTAGAGCCCCGTGAGGTCCACGGGCTGCGCGTCCGCCGGGGGCCAGTTCTCGGAGGTCACGGGCTCCCGGTGCCTCTCGGGGGCCGCGGGTTCCCGGCGCCCGGTGCCGTTCACGAGCGTCGCCCGGGCATGCCGTACCCAGTCCGCCTCCTGGGGCGCGGCGTCCTGGAGCCGGGCGTGGACGTCCACCGCGCGGCTGCCGTCTGCCTCGGCCCCGGCCACCAGCACCTGTACCTGGGTCGGCCGGGACGCGTCCAGGAGCAGCGGGGTCTCCAGGGTCAGTTCCTCCACCCGGTCGCAGCCGACCGCGTCCCCGGCGCGCAGGACCATGTCCAGCAGTGCCGTACCCGGCACCAGTACGCGCCCGTGTACGGAGTGGTCGCGCAGCCAGGGCTGTTCCCGCGGCGAGAGCCGCCCGGTGAGCAGGACACCGCCGGTCCCGGGCAGCGGCACCGCGCTGCCGAGCAGGGCGTGCCCGGTGGCCTCCGCGCCGTCCTGGTGCGCGTGCGTGGCGCGACGGGCGGCGCCGTCCGCCACCCAGAAGCGGCGGTGCTGGAAGGCGTACGTGGGCAGCTCGACCCGCCGGGTCGCGCGGCCGTCGTAGGAGCGGGCCCATCGCACGGGTACGCCGGTGACGAATGCCTCGGCGAGCGAGCGCAGCAGGCGCGGCCGGCCGCCGTCGTCGCGGCGCAGGGTGCCCGTGACGGACACGTCCGTGCCGTGGTCCTCGGCGGTGATCTGGATGCCGGTGGTCAGCACGGGGTGCGCGCTCGCCTCGACGAACCTGCGGAACCCGGCGTCGAGCAGGGCGCGGACGGTGTCCTCGAAGCGGACGGTGGACCGCAGGTTGCGGTACCAGTAGGCGCCGTCCAGTTCGGTGTGGGCGAGGTCGCCTCCGGTCACCGTGGAGAAGAACGGTATCCGCGCGGGCCGCGGCACCACGTCGGCTGCCGCCTTCTCGACCTGGGTCCGGATGTTCTCGACCTGGGCGCAGTGGGAGGCGTAGTCGACGGGGATGCGGCGGGCCCGGACGCCGCGGGCCTCGCAGTCGGCCATCAGGGCGTCGAGGGCCGCCGTGCCGCCGGAGACCACCGTGGTGGCGGGGCTGTTCACGGCGGCGACCGTGAGCTGTCCGTCGTGCTCGGACCCGGCGTAGCCGGCGAGTATCCCCTCCACCTCGGCGAGGGGCCGGTCCACGGCGACCATGCCGCCGTGGCCGGCGAGTTCCGCGGCGATCGCCCGACTGCGCAACGCCACCACCCGCGCACCGTCCTCCAGA
>NZ_JACBYP010000244.1 GCF_018982965.1 Streptomyces mayonensis
GCGCGGGGGGCGGGTGGGGATTTCCCGGGGAAGTTTGTTTTCGGGGCTCCGCTGTTTGTAATTTGGTTCACCTCGTCGTCCCTCCGTAATGCAATGGCCCGTTGCCTAATATTGGCCCGGACACGACACACGGAGGGGAGCGGTCACCGTGCCACGGGACTTCACGGAGTCTGCCGGACGCCGCTCCGACCTGGTCGTCGGCCGGGAGGACTCGTTCGGCGCGGCACGTGACCAACTGACCCGGGGCGGCAGCGTGTTGCTGCACGGGCCCGCCGGAATTGGAAAGTCCACCGTGCTGCGGACCCTGGCCGCGGAATATGCCCGCACGGCCCGCACCGTCCTGCGCTGCTCGGCCACGGAGTCCGAATCGCACCTTCCCTTCCTCGCCCTCGCCGACCTTCTCGGCCTGGTCCTGGACGAGGTGTCCCCGGGGCTGCCCGCGGCCCAGCGCACCGCGCTGGAGTCGGCGCTCACCGGACGCGGCGAGTCCACCCTGCAGCGCGACGGACTGGCGCTGCGGCTGGCGGTGCTGTCCGCGCTGCGGGCCCTGGCCGCCGCGGGGCCGGTCCTCGTCGTCGCCGACGACCTCCAGTGGCTGGATCCGGCCAGTGCGGAACTCCTCGGCTTCGCCGCCCGCCGCCTGGGCGACACCCCGGTCCGGCTGCTGTGCGCGGTGCGGACCGAGGGCCCGGACACGGAGGGTGCGGAGTACGACCGCCATCTGCGGGCCTCCCCTCCCGACACCCGCGCGGTGCGCCTCGGCCCGCTGACCCGCGCCCAGGTGTCCGCGCTGCTCGGCGAACGCGGCTACACGGGCCTGCACCGTGCCACCGTCCGGGACATCCACCGCACCAGCGGAGGCAATCCGCTGTTCGCGCTGGAGTTGGGACGGGCCCTGGCCGAGAGCCCCGCCGCACCGCGTCCGGGCGAGCCGCTGCCGGTGCCGACCTCGCTGCGCGCGCTGGTCCTGTCCCGCCTGGAGATGCTGTCCGACGAGGCGCGCCGCACCCTGCTCGTGGCCAGTGCCGGCGCCCGCCCGACACCGGCCCTGCTGCACGCGGCCGGCCGGGAGAACGCGGAGGCCGAGACCGCCCAGGCCGCGGCGCTCGGGCTGCTGGCGCCCGACCCGGAGGGCCCGACCGTACGGTTCGCGCACCCTTTGATCTCGGCCGCCCTGTACGCCGAGGCGCCGACGTCGGAGCGGCGGGCCGCGCACGCCGCGCTGTCCACGGCCGCCTCCGACCCGATCGAGCGCGCCCGGCACCTGGCGCTGGCCACCACCGGCACCGACCCGCGGGTCGCCGACCGGCTCGCGGAGGCCGCCGCGCTGGCCCGGGACCGCGGGGCGCCGTCGGTGGCCGCGTCGCTCGGCCTGCTCGCGGCCCGCCACACCCCGGTGGACGGCACGCCCGGCCCGGAGGAACGCCGGCTGACGGCCGCCGAGGACGCCATCACCGCGGGTGAGCCGGACCTCGCCCGGGACCTGGCCCACGAGGTGCTCGCCCGGGCCACCGCGCCCGGCGAGCGGGTCCGCGCCTGGATGGTGGTGATCGAGGCCGCCGGGCAGGCCATCGGCGAGGTGGACGCGGTCTTCCCGCAGGCCCTGGCCGACGCGGGCGACGACCCCCGGCTGCTCGCCCTGGTCCACTACCAGCTGGCCTGGCGCGGCCTGGTGGTGCAGGGAGACTTCGCGCAGGGCCGGGAGGAGGCCGCGCACGCGGCCCGGCTGGCGGCGCGGGCCGGGGACCGGCGCAGCGAGCTGCTGGCGCTCGCCTTCCAGGCGCAGGCCGAGACCCTGATGGGGCATCCGGACGCCCCGGCGACCATCCGGCGGGCGCTGGAGGAGCCGCAGGACGCGCGGGTGGCGTGCCACCACAACGGGGCCGGCTCGTCCCGGTTCCGCTGGCTGGTCATGAGCGACCGGCTGGCCGAGGCGCGGACCACGGTCACGGCGCTGCTGCGCGAGGTGCGCCGGCGCGGCATGGCCGAGAGCGAGGTGCACTACCTGCGTTTCCTCGCGGAGACCGAACTGCACTCCGGCCACTGCGGCCGGGCGCTCGAACTGTCCCGGGAGAGCCTGACCCTGGCGCGGGACGCGGGCATCGGGGAGGGTGCGGGCGCGATGCAGGCCGCGCTCGCCGAGGCCGCGGGCGGCGAACCGGACCGCGCTCTGGAGCTGGCGCGCGAGGCGGTGCGGCGGGCGGAGGAGGACGGCGACGCCGTGTACCTGTCGCGGGCGCTGGCCGCGCTCGGCCACGCGAGCCTGGTGTCGGGCGACGCGGCGGCGGCCGTACGGGCGCTGCGCCGGGTGCGGGAGCTGGAGGCCGGCGCGGGCATCACCGATCCGGCGCGCGGCCGTTGGCAGGGCGACCTCGCGGAGGCGCTGGTGCGCACCGGGGAGCCGGCCGAGGCGATGGACGTCATCGAGGTCACCCGGGCCCACGCACTGCGGCTGGGGCGCGGGAGCGTCCTGGCCGTACTCGACCGGGCCGAGGCCCTGGTGCGGGCGGCGCGGGGCGAACACCGGGCGGCACTCACGCGGTTGGTGTCGGCGCGGGAACGGCTCGCCGGGCTGGGCTTCGGCCTGGAGGAGGCGCGGGCGGCCTTCGCGCTGGCCGAACTGCACGCCGAACGGCCGGGTCGGACACCGGAGTCGGCGTCGTACGACGAGGCGGCGCGGCTGTTCCGGCGCTGCCGGGCGCTGCCCTGGCTGCGGCGGGTGGAGGCGGCCGCGGTCGCCCCGGCGGCCGGGCGCCCCGGGCGCCCCGGGCCGGGGCGGGGGGGGGCCGCGGGGGGGGGGGGGGGGCCGG
>NZ_JACBYP010000245.1 GCF_018982965.1 Streptomyces mayonensis
CTAATGCGGCGCCTCCCCCTCCCCCGCCGGGGGGGCCCCCCCCCCCCCGCCCCCCTGGGGGGGGGGGCCCCGGCCCGGGGCCCCCCCCCGGCCCCCCGGGGGGGCCCCCCGGGCCAAACCGCCCCATCACCGGCTGCGTCCCTCGCGCGGCCCCCGCAACGACGGTCAGTTCAACAGCGCCCGGGCCGCCCGCGCCTCCCCCCGGACCTCTTCGGCGACCGCCTCGTCCACGGCCCCCACCACCTCCGCGTACGCCTCCAACGCCGCGGCGCCCGCCGTGAACTCCCCGCGCTCCACCAGCAGCCGCGCCCGCTCGTACCGCAACCGCGCCGGATGCGAGGGCAGCAGCAGTGCCAGCTCGATCGCCCACAGCCCCACCGCCGACTGCTCAGGCCGACCCGCCGCCCACGCGCGTACGTTGTTCAGCACCCGCGTCACCACGTCCAACGGCGCCGCGGGCTCCAGCATCGACGGCGTCAGCCCCGCCCCGGTCGCCCCCGCGACCAGCACCTCCGCGTCGTTGCCGCTGAGCAGCCGCCCGCCGTCGAACGGATCGACGAGCACCCGTTCCCCCACTCCGGCCGCGGCGCCGGACGCGAGCCCCGGCTCCGCGCCGAACCCGACCACGAAGTGCCCCGGCAGGGCGACCCCGTACACCGGCGCGCCCGCCCGCCGCGCCACTTCCATCCACACCACCGACAGCAGGATCGGCAGCCCGCGCCGGCGCCGCAGCACCGCGTGCAGCAGCGACGACTCCAGCCGCCGGTAGTCGGCGGCGACCCCGTGGAACCCGTACCGCTCACCGAGCAGGTCCCGCAGTGCCACGGCCCACGCCCGGGGCGTACCCGGCCGGAACGGCAGCTCCCCGGCCAGCCGGTCCAGCTCCACCTGCGCGGCGTCCAGGCCCGACTCGTCCAGCGAGCCGTCCCCCTCCGCGCCCACCAGCAGGCACAGCGTGGACAGGTCGGGCCGCTCGGAGCGCGCCTCCTCGGCGAAACGGCGGCGCAGTTCGGCGGAGCGTTCCGGTGGCGGGGGCTGCGGGGGGCGGGGGTGACGCATGGCTGGCTCGTGCCCTTTCACGGCGGTTCACTGCGGTCTCGCGTCTCGCGTCTCGCGTCTCGCGTCTTGCGTCTCGCGGCGATCGGTTGCCCGGTGCTTCCGGCTTCCGGGGCTACTGGTGCGTTCCGGCGGTCACGGGCTCCCGGCAGTGGTGGTACGCGGCTCCCGGTAGTGGTGGTACGCGTGGTGAGCCGAGAAGCCCATCCGGGCGTACAGGGCCCGCGCACCCGCGTTGTCCGTCTCGACCTGCAGCCACGCGGCCGACGCGCCCTCGTCCAGCGCCCGCCGGGCCAGCGCCGCCAGCACGGCGGTCGCGAGCCCCCGGCGCCGCTGCGCGGGGTCGACCTCGACGGCAGCGAAGGAGGCCCACCGGCCGTCCACGACGCACCGCCCGATCGCCGCCGGGGCGTCCCCGTCCGCACCGGGCACCGTCGCGAACCACACCGACGGACCACTGCCCAGCACCCGCAGGGCCACCTCGCTCACGCCCTTGCGCTGGTACCGCGCCAGCCACGCCTCGTCCGCCTCCCGGGACAGCACCACACCGGCACCCTCGGCCAGGTCGGCGACCGGCGCCAGGGCGCCCGTCCACACCTCGGCCGTCACCTCGCGCACCCACCCCCGCCGCTCCAACTCGGCGCACAGCGTTTCCTGCGCGCCCTCCGCACCGGTGGCGGTCTGGACGTACGCGGGCAGACCGCGCCCGGCGTACCAGCGCCGTACGGCCGTCAGCGCCTCGTCGAGCGGCAGCCCCGGATCACCCGTCGGAAGCACCGAGTTGGCCCGCCGCGTGAACCCGGAAGCCGCCCGCAGTTCCCATTCGCCCAGCCACTCGCTCTCCACCGGACGCCAGGCCCGCGCGGTGACCCGGGCCAGTTCCCCGAAGGACGCGGCCGGACCGCGCCGGCGGGCGGGTGCGGACGGCACGACCTTGCCGGCGACGAGCGCGGACTCCGCGACACGGACCGACTCACCACTCTTTCGTGTGATCAGCAACACACCGTCGGTCCATGATGTGAGAACACCCACCGTGTCGGTGAACTTCTCCTCCGTGACACCGGGTTCCCTCAAGCGCCGTACGGAGACTCGTTTGCCCACGTCAGCAGCGGTGATACGGACCTCAAGACGCCCAGCGGCCGAGATTTCCACGGGTCGGTCCACCCCTCCTGTTCGGATCATGCCCAAGAACGGAGATACTAGGGGCGGGCATCGACGACGCCGCGCTCCCGCGCGCCAGGCGGCGGAGCCTGAGGAGGCCCGCCAGCGCCCTATCTAGGAGGAACGACAGCGTGACCTACGTCATCGCGCAGCCTTGTGTCGACGTGAAGGACAAGGCGTGCATCGAGGAGTGCCCGGTCGACTGCATCTACGAGGGCCAGCGGTCCTTGTACATCCACCCGGACGAATGCGTCGACTGTGGTGCCTGTGAGCCGGTCTGCCCGGTCGAGGCGATCTTCTACGAGGACGACACTCCGGAGGAGTGGAAGGACTACTACAAGGCGAACGTCGAGTTCTTCGACGAGCTCGGTTCGCCGGGCGGCGCCAGCAAGCTGGGGCTGATCGAGCGCGACCACCCCTTCGTCGCCGCGCTGCCGCCGCAGAACCAGTAGGAGCGGCCCGCACACGCGCAGCCGCCTCGGTCCCGTGCGGCCCGGTCACCCGACCGGCGCCGGACGGGGCCGAGGCGTTTGCCGCGCC
>NZ_JACBYP010000246.1 GCF_018982965.1 Streptomyces mayonensis
GTCTCCTGGGGGGGCGCGGGACTGCGACGGGGGCGGGCAGGAGCGGCAGCGGGCGCGTCACCGGGAGTCGCGCGCCTCCCGCCCGCGGATCATGAGGGCGGCCCGCTTGCCCGGAAGGTCCACCTCACCGGCCGACCGGAACCCGGCACCGAGAAACGCCGCGACGGACGGTCTGTTGCGCACGTCGGGTTCGGCCAGGACACGGGTGCACGCGGGGCGCCCCTCGAGGATCAGGTCGGCAACGGTCCTGATCAGCGCTGTTCCGATGCCCCGCCCACGGTCGGTCTCCTCGCCGATCAGGACGTGGACGCCGGTGTCGTGCGGCCGGACCGGGCAGTACCGGGCGAGCGGGTCGAGGTCCGCCCGGTAGATCTCCCAGTAGCTCATCGGCACCCCGTCCAGCGTTCCCAGGCACGGGACGCTGCGTCCGTCGCCGGCCAGTTGGGCCCGCACGTGCTCCCCGGTCACGCTCTGCGGTCCGGTCAGCTCCCAGTACGCGGCGACCGCGGGGTCGTTCATCCAGCGGGCGACGAGCGGCAGGTCCCGTCCGGCGTCTACGGGCACCAGGTGGAACACGCCCTTGGAGGTGACGACCGGCCCCCAGTGGCCGACGCGGTCGAGGAGGTCCGCGCGGGCACCGGCCGCCCCGGCACCGGCCGGATCGAGTCCCGCGTCCCCGAAGGAGGCGCCGAACTCGGCGGGAAGGTGCAGGTCCAGGGTGTCCTCGGCGCTCCCGTCGGTGGAAGTCACGGCTCGCTCCTTCGGAGAGGTCGGATACGGAAGGGTGCAGAACGGCAAGGGAAGGAGGCTGGGTAACGAGGGGAGGCGGCGGGTGGCAGCCGGTCAGGCGTGCAGCGGATTGGCGATGGTGACGTAGACGGACTGGGTGTCCACGGGGCCGACGAGTTCGTCGAGGCCGTGCATCCGCGTCAGCAGGTTCGCCTTGCAGCGCAGGACCGGCGAGTCGAGGAGGCGCACGGGCAGCGAACCGCCCACTGGGGCGGCGCCGGAGGCGAGCGCTCCGAGGAAGCGGCGGAAGGCCGCCAGCAGCAGCTCCTCGTCGACCAGTCGCTGGGAGCCGAAGGCGCCGATGAGACCGAACACGTTGTTGACGGCGAGGTAGTACGCGAAGCGCTCGTCGGTGACGTCGTCGGCCACGAAGGTGTCGCTGCGTTCGCCGATTCCGGGCAGCCGGGCGTCGAGTTCCGCCCGCCGGGAGTCGCGGAAGTAGTAGCCCTGGTTGTCGCGGTAGCGGCCCCCGGCCGGCCAGCCGTCGGTGTCCAGCAGGACGAGCGTGTTCTGCTGGTGCGCCTCCAGTGCGATCCCCGCACGGGCGTCCAGCCACAGGACGGGATGTACCACGTGGTGGAGGTAGCGCAGGAACCATTCGACAGCGACGGCGCCGCGCGGGCGCCCGGTCCGGGCGGCGAGCCCCGAGACCACCGACGCCAGCCGGGAACGAGGGACGGGAGCGGCAGGGGCGGGCCCGGCCGCCGTACCCGCCCGCGGGTGTGGCCGCCACGCCACGAGACCTGCCAGGCAGGAGACGTCGTCCGAAGGCCGGAAGGGGTTGTGCCGGACGACGACGTCGAGTCCCTGCACGGGAGTGCCGTCCGGTGCGTCGACGGCGAGCCAGGCCGGGTCGCGGACGATGTCGAAGTCCGGGTGGGCGGCCTGCCACTGGGCGGAGAGACCACCGCGCAGCAGACGGTGGACCTCGACGCCGCGGTGGAGTTCCTTACGGAGGTTCTCCCGGCGGGAGTTGGTGATCCGCAGGGCCAGCGAGAGCTTGAGCATGGCGGGGGCGCCGGTGCGGTGGACGGTGCGCACGGAGGATGTGGGATGCCACGCCGCACCCCGCACCCCGAGGTCCCTGATCAGCCCGGCGTCCAGCAGTGCGGCGGTCTCCGGCCGCCGGCACACCGCGCGGAACTGCCAGGGGTGCAGCGGCAGGAGGGCGTACCCGTCCGGGGGCGTCGGCACCTCCGGTGGGGTCGGCCCGTCCGGTGGGGCATACCCGTCCGTCGCGAGCCGCTCGGTGAGCGCGGGCGCGGTGACCGGTCGGCCGCGCTCGGTCCAGGCGGAGTCGGAGGCGAGCACGGACGGGGCGAGGGCCACCCAGTGGAGGGGGAAGGCACCGCGCAGTTCGGGTGAGTACCGCCGTGCCTCCGACTCCGTCAGGCCCTCGCGGCTCTTCGGGGTGGGGTGCAGCGGGTGCCCGAGGACGAGCGCCTGCTCGGCGGTGAGGAACAGGTCGCAACCGGCGTCCGCGCCACCGGCTCGGGCACCCGCGCCGGTGGCTGAGCGCTCCCCGCGTTCACGGAGGAACAGGGCGGTCCGGCGTACGGAGTCGGCGACGCGTACGACGAGGTCGGGGCCGTCGGGCCCCGGGGCGCCGGACCTCTCGCGCACGAGCAGCGCGGCCAGCGTGACCGCGTCCACCGGCGGCGCGGAGGCGGGAGCGCCGACGGGGCGCGGCGGGCCGAAACTGTGCCGCCCGGTCGGTGACCAGTAGCGGACCGGAACGGCCAGGGCCGTACCGCTGGCGGGGAGCGGTACGTGCAGTACTCCGTCGCGGGGAGCGGGTACGTCCGCTTCACGGACCCAGCAGCGCAGCAGGTTCTCCGTGGCCGCCGCCTGGGCGGCTGTGTGGGGGTCGGGGTGGTCCAGAGGATCGTCCGGGGCGACCTGCTCGGCTTCCGGGACGGTGGTGGGGGGAGCCGCG
>NZ_JACBYP010000247.1 GCF_018982965.1 Streptomyces mayonensis
GCGGTTGGGGTTGGCGCGGGGGGCGACGGCGTGGGTCTGGGGGGGGGGGGGGTGGCCTTTTTTGCCGCCGGGGGCGGTGGGGGGGCGGGGGCGGCCGGCGGGAGGGTAGGTGGCGCGCAGGTCGGGGTCGTGGCCGGGGGAGGTTCGGCGGGTTTCGGGTCGGCTGGCGTCGCGGGCCTTGTCGCGGGCGGCGGTGAACTGGTGTCGGGCCGTACGAGCGGTGCGGCGGTCGGATTTGTGGGGGACAAATAGCGGGCTGGCGCTGGCGCGGGGCGAGTTGAGGGGCATGGCGGTGGTGCTCCGGTGGTCAGTGGCGGGTCAGTCCGGTGAAGGGGTCGCGCAGATCGGCCGGTGTGTGGTCCCGGCGGACGCGGGCGGCGGTGGCCAGGTGGCGTCGGCAGATACTCAGGGCGGGGGCGCCTTCGGGTAGCCGGGCCCGGCACGCCTCCCGGCTGGGAAGATGGCCGGAGTCTGGGCGCGGGGCAGCGTGGAAGGCGGTGTGCAGGTGGTCGGCTGCCTGCCACAGCCGGACCCGGCAGGCCCTCAGGTGGTCTCCCTCGGCGCGGGCGACCGGTGCGGTGCGTGCGGCGTGCGCGTCCAGCAGGTCGTACAGGGCGATCAGGTGGGCGTGCAGGGCGTCCAGTTCGGGTCGTTCGGCAGCGTCCTGGGCGACCGGCATGTTGATGGCCCGGTGGAAGTCGAGCGCGGCGGTGGCGAATGGGACGAAGTCCGTAGCCGGTTCGGGCAGGGGCTCGGGCGGCATGAGGGGTGCCCTTCGGTTGAGCGCGGAAAACGGTGGTGCGGGTGCGCTACGGGCGGGCGAGCGGCAGGGCCGCGGTGGTGAAGGCCTCGGCCTGCTGCCAGGTCAGCGGGCGCAGGTCGATCAGGGCGGCGACGGCCGCGGTCTCGATCGCTGCGCAGGCGGCGTTGAGCTGCTCGTCGCTGTCCGCGCTGACGGTGAGCAGGCCGGTCAGGGCGACATCGGCGTGTCCGGCGATCAGCTGGCGTTCGCGCTGCTTGATGTCGGCGTACTCGACGGAGTCCTCCTCGGAGTCGACCTGGCCCTTGCGGGCGCGCTCGGCGGCGTCGGCGATGACGGTGGCCTTTTTGCGCTGCACGTCCTTGAGGGCGGCGTCGAGTCCCTTGGGGGCGTAGGTGAGGGAGAGGCTGCGTCGGATGCCGGTGGTGAACAGGAGCTGGTGCAGGAAGCCCGGGTTGGTCTCGATGCGGGGCCAGTTTTCGATCCAGAAGGTGGCGTGGTGGGCGGAGTCGGTCTGGATGCGGTCGGCCTTCTCGAGGAGGACGACCGGGCCCGCGGCGGCGGGGTCGGCCTGTGGCCGGCCGGAGTCCGACCAGCGGTCGAGGGCGGCGGAGGCCCCAGGGTCGTAGGCGGTGCGGATCACGGCGGCGATCTCGGTCGCGGGCAGCCAGCCGGACGGTGCGAGCCCGGAGTTGCGGGCGGACTGGTCGAAGGTGGCGGTGAGCTGGGCGAGGACGGCGAAGGCGCCGGTCAGTCCGCCGCCGGCCTGGTTGATGAGGCGGCGGGCGGCCTTCAGGTCGAGGGCGATCGCCACGTAGGCCTCGTGCGGGGCAGCGGCAGGGCCGGCGGCGGCGAGCAGGTCGGTGTAGATCGGGCCGGCAAGCGGGGTCTGCGGGTCGCCGTGCTCGGTCCAGTAGCGGTTGAGGGCGTCGCCGGAGTCGGGGACGGTGCGCTCCAGGACCTGGACGCGGGCGATGTGTCCGGTGCGGGCGAGCGCGGCCAGGGTGCGGCCCCAGCCGGAGACGTTGCCGGACTGGGTTGCCGGGTCAAGGAGGGCGTACGCGCGGGAGGCGACCTTGACCACGGCGGTCAGCGTGCCGTTGTGCGGGTCGTGGACCGCGCCGAAGCGTCCGTTCGGCGCGGTGGTCACGCGCAACGAGGCAGCGGTGCCCGGCAGGTGCAGCAGTCCCTCGCGGCGGGGCCGGGTAGCGGGTCGGGCGAGCCAGAGCAGCTGGCCGCGGAAGCGGCGCAGCACGTAACGAGTCACGATCGGCGCCCAGTCGGCGAGCGCGCGCCCGCGGTGCCGGACGAATACCCCGGCCAGGACCAGCAACCACAGCGGGGTCAGCTCGAGGGCCCCGGTCACGCCAGAGGAGAGCAAGACGGCGAGGAGCAGTAGTCCGGTGGTCGCGACGACGATCAACTGGGGTGCGGTGAGGCCGAGCAGGATGCCGCGGCGCGAGCGGTGCGGGAACTTCACGGTCGCGGGATCGTCGGGGTGGGGAGCGTCAGAGAGCATGGCGAGGGTGTCCTTGGAACACGAGCTGAGAGCGGAAGCGGTGAGCGGTGGGGGAGAGGAGCCGGGGGGGGGGGGGGGGGGCCCCGCCCCCCCCCCCCCCCCCCCCCCCCCCCCCCCCGCCGGGCGGGGGGGGGGGGGCCCCGCGCGGCGGGGGGGGCGCCGCGGGGGGGGGGGGGCGGGGGGAGCGGACGGCCACACAGCCCCGA
>NZ_JACBYP010000248.1 GCF_018982965.1 Streptomyces mayonensis
GTCTCCACCCCCGGCGGCCAGGAGGGCGGCCCGCCCGGCGTCACGAGCGGTACCGCAGGCCCGTTCTCGCGGCCGCGCTCGCCCTCGTCACCCTGGCCGGGGCCGCACATCTGTACGCGAGCCGGCCGCAGCCCCCGCCCGCTCCCCCGCCGCCGTACCCGTCCCAGGCCGTCGGCCTCGCCTACGCGGGCCCGGTGGCCGTGCCGTCCGGCGCCCCCGTCGGCGTCTTCGGCTTCGCGGTGCTGCTGAGCGTGCGGTCCGGACCGCCCGTGACCGTGACCCGGCTTGCCCAGCCCTACGACGGCGTGACGGTGACGTCGTCGCCCACTGCGCCTTTCCAGACAAAGTCGCATTCAGCGCGAAAGATCATTGTCACGCTACGGGTGACCCAATGTGAAAAAGCACCCCGGAATGCCGGACTCCCTTTCCTGGATGTAACGCTGCGTAATGCGCGCGCAATGCAGACCCACAGTTTCATCCTGGGTCCGCGCTACACGGAGGACCTCACCCAGGCCCTCGAGATCGCCTGCAGTGACGATTCCAGGTAATCACCAAAACACGTCAGACACCTGAACGCGAGCCGTGGGTCCTGCGCGTTCTCACCATGCAGACAGGGCGAATCGGCCTGAATTCCGCCCTTCCCCCCAGTCAGTACCGCTCTGCATTACCCGGTGTCATAACAAGAGCGTCACAGCATGTGTCGAACCCTCCTCCACGTTGTCCACACCCGCTTAGAGTCACGGCCAGTCACCGCGCAGTCGGATTGTCACTTCGGCTTGTCATCTCGGCTTGTCACTTCGGCCCCGCGCTCGACTCGGCCGCCTCCACCGGGAAGCGGCCGTGCCAGGGAAAGGACAGATCGTGCGTCAACGTTCGCTCATCGCCATCACCGCCGCTCTGGCGGCGGGAGCGCTCACACTCACCGCCTGCGGCTCGCGCGACGACGACGGCGGCGGCTCGGACTCCGGCAACGGCGGCGGCACCACCGTCGTCATCGGTGTCGACGCGCCGCTGACCGGCGACCTGTCCGCGCTGGGCCTCGGCATCAAGAACTCGGTGGACCTCGCGGCCAAGATCGCCAACAAGGAGAAGACCGTCGACGGCATCACCTTCAAGGTGGAGTCCCTCGACGACCAGGGCCAGCCGTCCGTCGGCCAGCAGAACGCCACCAAGTTCGTCGCCAACGACGACGTCCTCGGCGTCGTCGGCCCGCTCAACTCCTCCGTCGGCGAGTCGATGCAGAAGGTCTTCGACTCCGCGAAGCTGGTCGAGGTCTCCCCCGCCAACACCAACCCCGCGCTCAGCCAGGGCGTCGACTGGCAGACCAAGAAGGTCCGGCCGTACAAGTCGTACTTCCGCACCGCCACCACCGACGCCATCCAGGGCCCCTTCGCCGCGGAGTACGTCTACAACGACTCCAAGAAGCGCAAGGCCTTCATCATCGACGACAAGAAGACCTACGGCGCCGGTCTCGCCGCCACCTTCACCGAGGCGTTCAAGAAGCTCGGCGGCCAGGTCGTCGGCACCGAGCACATCAACCCGGACACCAAGGACTTCAACGCGGTCGCCACCAAGGTCAAGAACTCCGGCGCCGACGTCGTCTACTACGGCGGCGAATACCCGCAGGCCGGCCCGCTCAGCAAGCAGATCAAGGCAGCCGGAGCCAAGATCCCGCTGGTCGGCGGCGACGGCATCTACAGCGCCGACTTCATCAAGCTCGCCGGCGCCGGCGGCACCGGCGACCTCGCGACCTCCGTCGGCGCCCCCGTCGAGGAACTCCCCTCCGCCAAGGAATTCGTCGCCAACTACAAGGCCGAGGGATACAAGGAGGCCTACGAGGCCTACGGCGGCTACTCCTACGACTCCGCCTGGGCGATCATCGAGGCCGTCAAGAAGGTCGTCGACGACAACGACGGAAAGCTCCCCGACGACGCCCGCAGCAAGGTCGTCGACGCCATGCAGAACGTGTCCTTCGACGGTGTGACCGGCAAGGTCTCCTTCGACGAGTTCGGTGACGCCACCAACAAGCAGCTCACCGTGTACGCCGTCGAGAACGGTGACTGGGGCTCCGTGAAGTCCGGTACCTACAACGGCTGACCCCCTCAACGCACCACACCTCACGAGCCGCGGGGGGGGGGGGGGGGCCGCGCCCCCCCCCCCCCCCCCCCCCCCCCCCCCCCCGCCGCCGCGGGGGGGGGGGGGGGGCGGCGGGCGGCCGCGCGGGCCGGGAGGCGCGCGCCCCCCCCGGCCGCGCCCGGACCCCCCGCGG
>NZ_JACBYP010000249.1 GCF_018982965.1 Streptomyces mayonensis
CCCCTGCACCACCCGGCCGCCCCTGCACCACCGGCCGTCCACGCACCACCGGCCGGCCACCCGTCGCCGGCCGTTCCGAGCGCCGCAGGCCGCCTCCGCCCCACCCGGCCCGACCTCCCAGGGAAGGACTCCCTCCGTGGCAACGACAACCCCCGCCCGGGGTGCCAGCACACCGCCGCCCCCCGGCGGCCCGCGCACCGCGTACAAGGAACGCAGTGCGTGGCGTTCGCGACTGTGGCGCTTCGACGACAAGGCGTCGCCGTACGCCTACATCGCCCCCTTCTTCCTCATCTTCGGTGCCTTCGGGCTCTATCCGCTCCTCTACACCGGGTGGATCGCCCTGCACCGGGTGGAGATGACGAGCCTCGACCAGTCCGAGTGGGTCGGCCTCGACAACTTCTCCACGATCCTCCAGGACTCGGAGTTCTGGACGGCCGTCTCCAACACCTTCATCATCGGCGTCATCTCGACCGTCCCGCAGCTGCTGGTCGCCCTGGGCCTGGCCCACCTGCTCAACTACAAGCTGCGGGCCAGCACGTTCTGGCGCACGATCATCCTCACCCCGTACGCCACCTCGGTCGCCACCGCCGCCCTCGTCTTCGCCCTGGTGTTCCGGGCCGACGGCGGCCTCCTCAACTGGGTGCTCGAGCCCTTCGGCGGAGGGGACATCGACTGGGGCAACGGCCACTGGACCTCGAAGATCGCGATCTCGATCATCGTGATCTGGCGCTGGACCGGCTACAACGCCCTGATCTACCTGGCCGCCATGCAGGCCGTGCCGAGCGACCTCTACGAGGCGGCCTCGATCGACGGCGCCTCGCGCTGGCAGCAGTTCCGCAAGGTGACCATCCCCTCGCTGCGGCCGACGATCCTGTTCACCATCGTCATCTCGACCATCGGCTCGATGCAGTTGTTCGGTGAACCGCTGCTGCTGCAGGGCGGCACGCTCGGCTCCATCGGCGGCAGCGAGCACCAGTACGAGACGCTCAGCATCTACCTCTACAACTACGGCTGGAAGCTCGGACACCTCGGCCTGTCCGCCGCCGTGGCCTGGGGCATGCTCGTCCTGCTGCTGCTCATCGCCCTGATCAACTGGATCGTCGGCCGGTACGTGCGCAAGAGCGCGGCCTGACGGGAGCGACAACGATGACCACGACAAGTACTCCCCAGCAGACCGCCCCGGCCACCAAGGCCCCGACGGCGCAGCCCCCCGGTCCCGGCAAGGGCCGCCGCCTCCGGATCGGCGCCGGCCAGCAGCTCAAGGGCGGTCCCTTCACCTACCTCGCGCTGATCGTCGTAGGGATCGGCTCCCTCTTCCCGCTGTACTGGACGCTGGTGGCCGCCTCGCACGACCAGCAGCGCGTCCTCGACAACCCGCCGCCGTTCATCCCGGGCGGCAGGCTGTTCAGCAACCTCGAAGCGGCCTGGGAACAGGCCAACCTCGGCAAGGCCATCGTCAACAGCGTCATCGTCTCCGGCAGCATCACCGCGGCGACGCTGTTCTTCTGCACGCTGGCCGGTTACGCCTTCGCCAAGATGCGCTTCCGCGGCCGGGGCGTCCTGATGACCGCCGTCATCGCCACCCTGACCATCCCGCCGCAGCTCAGCGTCGTGCCGCTGTTCATGCTGATGGCGGACATCGGCTGGGGCGGCCAGCTGGAGTCGGTGATCTTCCCGACCCTGGTCGGCGCCTTCGGCGTGTTCTTCATGCGCCAGTACCTCATCGAGGCGCTGCCGTACGAACTCATCGAGGCGGCCAAGGTCGACGGGGCTAACAACCTGCGCATCGTGTGGAGCGTCGTCCTGCCCGCGGCCCGCCCCGCGATGATGGTGCTGGGCATGCTCACCTTCGTCCAGGCCTGGAACGACTTCTTCTGGCCGTTCCTCGCCCTGTCCCAGGAGAACCCCACCATCCAGGTCGCGCTCGGCCAGCTCAGCGCCTCCTACACCCCCGACCAGTCCATCGTGATGGCGGGCGCGCTGATCAGCACGCTGCCCCTGCTGGTGGTCTTCGTCGTCTTCGGCAAGCAGATCACCGGCGGCATCATGGCGGGCGCCGTCAAGGGCTGAAGCCCGCGCACCCTTGTGCGGGCCCCGCCGGTGAACGGCCCCGGCCGGCCGCCGCCGGGGCCGTTCACCGG
>NZ_JACBYP010000024.1 GCF_018982965.1 Streptomyces mayonensis
GGTACGGAGCCGGGGCCCCGCCCCGGCTCCGTACCCGACCCCGCAGAGCACAACTCCCAGTGAAAGGCCTGCCAGTGAGCACCGAAGCGTACGTGTACGACGCGATCCGCACCCCGCGCGGACGCGGCAAGGCGAACGGCGCCCTGCACGGCACGAAGCCGATCGACCTGGTCGTCGGCCTCATCCACGAGATCCGCGCCCGCTTCCCCGGCCTGGACCCGGCCGCCGTCGACGACATCGTGCTCGGTGTGGTCGGCCCGGTGGGCGACCAGGGCTCCGACATCGCGCGCATCGCGGCGATCGCCGCGGGTCTGCCGGACACGGTGGCGGGCGTCCAGGAGAACCGCTTCTGCGCCTCGGGCCTGGAGGCCGTCAACCTGGCGGCGGCGAAGGTCCGTTCAGGCTGGGAGGACCTGGTGCTCGCGGGCGGTGTCGAGTCCATGTCCCGCGTCCCGATGGCCTCGGACGGGGGTGCCTGGTTCAACGACCCGATGACCAACCTCGCCACCAACTTCGTCCCTCAGGGCATCGGCGCCGACCTGATCGCCACCCTGGAGGGCTTCTCCCGCCGCGACGTCGACGAGTATGCCGCCGTCTCCCAGGAGCGCGCGGCCACCGCCTGGAAGGAGGGGCGCTTCGACCGCTCCGTCGTGCCGGTGAAGGACCGCGCCGGCCTCACCGTCCTCGACCACGACGAGCACCTCCGGCCCGGCACCACCGCCGACTCCCTCGCGAAGCTCAAGCCGTCCTTCGCCGACATCGGGGAGCTCGGCGGCTTCGACGCCGTGGCGCTGCAGAAGTACCACCGGGTCGAGAGGATCGACCACGTCCACCACGCGGGCAACTCCTCCGGCATCGTCGACGGCGCCTCCCTCGTCGCCATCGGCTCCAAGGAGGTCGGCGACCGCCACGGCCTCGTCCCGCGTGCCCGGATCGTCTCCGCCGCCGTCTCCGGCTCCGAGCCCACCATCATGCTCACCGGACCGGCCCCGGCCACCCGCAAGGCACTGGCCAAGGCAGGACTGACCATCGACGACATCGACCTCGTCGAGATCAACGAGGCGTTCGCCGCAGTCGTCCTGCGCTTCGTCAAGGACATGGGCCTGTCCCTGGACAAGGTCAACGTCAACGGCGGCGCGATCGCGCTCGGGCACCCCCTCGGCGCCACCGGCGCGATGATCCTCGGCATGCTCGTCGACGAACTGGAGCGCCAGGACAAGCGCTACGGCCTCGCCACCCTGTGCGTGGGCGGCGGCATGGGCGTCGCCACGATCGTCGAGCGCCTCTGACCCCCGCCGGCCTCTCCTGACGGCCTCCCGGCGGCTTCGCCCGATGGTCTTCCCCGACTGCCTCGCTCGCGCCTCTTCCGACGGCCTCACTTCCGACAGCCTCAGTTCCGACGGCCTCACTTCCGACAGCCTCTCCCGACGGCCCTTCCCGACGGTCACGACGGATCACCTGGAGCACACCCTCATGAGCACCGAGCCCACCACCATCCGCTGGGAACAGGACGACACCGGCGTCGTCACCCTCGTCCTCGACGACCCCGACCAGTCCGCGAACACCATGAACCAGGCGTTCCGCGAGTCGCTGGCCGCGGTCACCGACCGCCTGGAGGCCGAGAAGGACTCGATCCGCGGCGTCGTCGTCACCTCCGCCAAGAAGACCTTCTTCGCCGGCGGCGACCTGCGCGACCTGATCCGCGTCACCCCGGAGACCGCCCAGGACCTCTTCGACGGCGGCATGGCCATCAAGCGGAACCTGCGCCGCATCGAGACCCTCGGCAAGCCCGTCGTCGCCGCCATGAACGGCGCGGCCCTCGGCGGCGGTTACGAGATCGCCCTCGCCTGCCACCACCGCGTCGCCCTCGACACACCCGGCTCCAAGATCGGCTGTCCCGAGGTCACCCTCGGTCTGCTCCCCGGAGGCGGCGGCGTCGTCCGCACCGTCCGGATGCTCGGCATCGCCGACGCCCTGCTGAAGGTCCTCCTCCAGGGCACCCAGTACAACCCGCGCCGCGCCCTGGAGAACGGCCTGGTCGACGAGGTCGCCGACAGCCGCGAGGACATGCTCGCCAAGGCCCGCGCCTTCATCGACGCCCACCCGGAGTCCGCCCAGCCCTGGGACAGGCCCGGCTACCGCATCCCCGGCGGCACGCCCAGCAACCCCAAGTTCGCGGCCAACCTCCCCGCCTTCCCTGCCAACCTGCGCAAGCAGACCAACGGCGCGCCCTACCCGGCGCCGCGCAACATCATGGCCGCCGCCGTCGAGGGCGCCCAGGTCGACTTCGAGACCGCCCAGGTCGTCGAGGCCCGCTACTTCGTCGAGCTGGCCGCCGGACAGACCTCGAAGAACATGATCCAGGCCTTCTTCTTCGACCTCCAGGCGGTCAACTCGGGTGCGAACCGCCCGAAGGGCTTCGAGACCCGCGAGGTCACCAGGGTGGCCGTGCTGGGCGCGGGGATGATGGGCGCGGGCATCGCCTACTCGTGCGCCCGCGCGGGGATCGACGTGGTCCTGAAGGACGTCTCCACGGCGGCGGCCGTGAAGGGCAAGGGCTACTCCGAGAAGCTGTGCGCCAAGGCCGTCGCGAAGGGCCGTACGAGCCGGGAGGAGGCGGACGCCCTGCTCGCCCGGATCACGCCGACCGCCGAGGCCGCCGACCTGGCGGGCTGCGACGTGGTGATCGAGGCCGTGTTCGAGGACACCTCGCTCAAGCACAAGGTGTTCCAGGAGATCGAGCATGTGGTGGCCCCGGACGCGCTGCTGTGCTCCAACACCTCGACGCTGCCCATCACGGCGCTGGCCGAGGGTGTCGAGCGGCAGGGCGACTTCATCGGGCTGCACTTCTTCTCGCCCGTCGACAAGATGCCGCTGGTGGAGATCATCAGGGGCGGACGGACCGGGGACGAGGCGCTGGCCCGCGCCTTCGACCTGGTCCGGCAGATCAGGAAGACACCGATCGTGGTCAACGACTCGCGCGGCTTCTTCACGTCCCGCGTCATCGGGCACTTCATGAACGAGGGCGTGGCGATGGTCGGCGAGGGCATCGAGCCCGCGTCCGTGGAACAGGCGGCGGCGCAGGCCGGTTACCCGGCGAAGGTGCTGTCCCTCATGGACGAGCTGACCCTCACCCTCCCGCGCAGGATCCGGGGCGAGACGAGGCGCGCCGTGGAGGAGGCGGGCGGCACCTGGACCCCGCACCCCGCCGAGGCCGTCATCGACCGCATGGTCGACGAGTTCGAGCGGCCCGGTCGCGCCGGGGGCGCCGGGTTCTACGAGTACGGCGAGGACGGGAAGCGCGCCGGGCTCTGGCCGGGGCTGCGGGAGCACTTCACCCGGCCCGGACACGAGATCCCCTTCGCCGACATGCAGGAGCGCATGCTCTTCTCGGAGGCGCTCGACACCGTCAGGCTCCTGGAGGAGGGGGTACTGACCTCCGTCGCCGACGCCAACATCGGCTCGATCTTCGGCATCGGTTTCCCGGGCTGGACCGGCGGCGTCCTGCAGTACATCAACGGCTACGACGGCGGTGCCGATGCCGATGCCGGAGCCGGAGCCGGAGCCGGAGCCGGAGCGGGGGCCGGGGTGGGCCTGCCCGGCTTCGTTGCACGCGCCCGCGAGCTGGCCGACCGCTACGGCGAGCGCTTCGCGCCGCCCGCGCTGCTGGTGGAGAAGGCCGAGAAGGGGGAGGTCTTCACGGACGGCCGCTGAGGCAGCCGCGGCGGGGACCCGGACGACGCCGCTCCGGTCCCCGCCACCTCCGCTCCGGTCCCCGCCGTCTCAGTTCCTCGCCACCTCCGCCCCGGTCCCCGCCGCGTCAGCCCTTCGCCACCGCCGCCGCGGCCCTCGCCGCCTCAGCCCCCGTCGCCTCCGCCTCGGTCCTGGTCGTCTCGGCTGCCCTTGCCCTCTGCTCCGTCCGCGTCCAGCCACTCCCGCAGTGCCTCGCGCAGCGACCGCTGGAAGGTCGTCAGAAGTGCCTGCACCACCAGCGGGTGCATGTGCGCCGACAGGGACCGCACCTCCGGCGCGTCGCGTTCGGCCACCGCGTCGCGCAGCAGCCGCGACAGATCACGCGCCGCGGCCCGCGAGTGCTCCAGCAGGGCGCTGCGGGCGGCGAGCACCGTCTCGGGGGAGAAGGGCACGTCCAGCAGCTCGACGCCGAGCCTGAGCAGCCCGGCGTCGACCCGGTACGCGTCGCCGCCCGGCGGGTCCGCCTCCGTGACGCGGGTGACGACGTCCATCGCCGCCAGCCGGTCCACCTCCGCGTCCGTCAGCGGCCGGCCCGCCCGCCGGTGCAGCTCGTCACGCGTGACGAGCTCGACCGTCTCCGGCGCCCAGGAGGCGACCACCGCGCGGTGCAGCGCCAGCTCGTGGGGGCTCAGGCCGTCCGGCAGCCGGTTGAGGTAGCGCTCGATGGCGGCCAGGGTCATGCCCTGGTGCTGCAGCTCGTCGATCAGCGCGAGCCGGGCCAGGTGCTCCCTGCCGTAGTGGCCCACCCGGCGCGGACCGAGCACCGGCGGCGGCAGCAGCCCTCTGGTGCCGTAGAAGCGGACCGTCCGCACCGTGACGCCGGTCCGCGCGGCCAGCTCGTCGATCGTGAGGGTCGGCTCCTCGGTGTCGGTCGTCGTCATGTGCAGCAGTATCGCTGTCTCACCAGCACTGTGAAACCTCTCGCGCCCCTCCGGATCACCTCCTGCCGCGTCGTCGTCGGTTGCCGGGGCTCCGCCCTTTCGCCCTCCTCCGCCTTACAGCCGCACGCTCCCGCCATGTTCGGCTTCGCTCGCGCGGGAGGGACCCCCGTCGCCCCGCTCGGGTCGGCAACAAGGCACCGCAGCCTGGAGCCGGCCTGATCCAAGCGACGCCCCCTGGTGCAGGCGGTGGGCGGATCTTGTGAGAAGTCACGCTGTGTGGCACGCGACACCGCATGCGCTTGCGGCGTCGTGGGAAGGTGCCGTCCTGGTCTGTGCCGTCACTGGGTGGTGCGGGCCCGCAACAGGTACGGACGACTCGGGCGCACCCTGCCCGAGGCACCAGAGAGTGGAACCACCCGTGAGCAAGGACGCCGTCGACACGGCACAGGCCGCCGCCCCTCCGCAGGCGGCCGGGACCATCCCCGCGGACGCGGGCGACGCCGGTTACAGCAAGGACCTCAAGGCCCGCCACGTCAACATGATCGCCATCGGCGGCGCGATCGGCACCGGCCTCTTCCTCGGCGCCGGCGGGCGCCTGCGCGACGCGGGCCCGGCACTCGCGATCGCCTACCTCGTCTGCGGCGTCTTCGCCTTCTTCGTCGTCAGGGCCCTCGGTGAGCTGGTCCTCTACCGTCCCTCCTCCGGCTCGTTCGTGTCGTACGCGCGCGAGTTCCTCGGCGAGAAGGGCGCCTACGTCGCCGGCTGGATGTACTTCCTGAACTGGTCGACCACCGGTATCGCCGACATCACGGCGATCGCCCTCTACACGCACTACTGGAGCATGTTCACGAGCATCCCGCAGTGGGTGCTCGCCCTGGTCGCCCTCGCGGTGGTCCTCGCCGTGAACCTCATCTCCGTGAAGATCTTCGGCGAGATGGAGTTCTGGTTCGCGATCGTCAAGGTGGCCACGCTCGTCGGCTTCATGCTGATCGGCGTCTTCCTGCTCGCGACCCAGCACGATGTGGGCGGTCACACCCCGGGCCCGAGCATGATCACCGACCACGGCGGTCTCTTCCCGCAGGGTCTGATGCCCGTCATCGTCGTCATGCAGGGCGTGATCTTCTCCTACGCCGCCCTGGAGCTGGTCGGCGTCGCCGCGGGCGAGACCGCCGAGCCGGAGAAGGTCGTCCCGCGCGCGGTCAACTCCATCATGTGGCGCGTCGCCCTGTTCTACGTCGGCTCGGTCGTCCTGCTGGCCCTGCTGCTGCCGGGCTCGCTCTACTCCGGCGACGAGAGCCCGTTCGTCACCGTCCTGTCGAAGATCGGCGTCCCGGCGGCAGGGGACGTGATGAACCTGGTCGTCCTCACCGCGGCGATGTCGTCCCTGAACTCCGGCCTGTACTCCACCGGCCGCATCCTGCGCTCCATGGCGACCGCAGGCTCCGCGCCGAGGTTCACGTCCGTCATGAGCCGCAGCCAGGTCCCCTACGGCGGCATCCTGCTCACCTGCGCGGTCTGCGTCCTCGGCGTCGGACTGAACTACCTGGTGCCGAGCAAGGCCTTCGAGATCGTGCTGAACGTCGCCTCGCTCGGCATCATCAGCACCTGGGTGATCATCATGATCTGCCACCTGGTCTTCGTCCGCCGGGCGCGCTCCGGGCTCGTCACCCGCCCGCGGTTCCGGCTGCCGGGCAGCCCCGTCACGGAGAGCGTCACGATCGCCTTCCTGCTGGCCGTGCTGGTCCTGATGTGGAACGACGCCGAGGTCGGCCGCAAGACACTCCTCCTCGTCCCGGTCATCGCGGTGATGCTGGTCGCGGGCTGGTTCGGCGTCCGACGCCGGGTCACGGAGAACGCCCGACGCGAGCGCGCCGGGCGGCCCGAGTAGCACGAGGACCGGGACGGAGCAGCACGAAGACTGCGGGGGGTGCTGTCGGTGGCGGCCTCTACGGTGGCGTCATGTCAGGAATCAGGTATGTCCGGGGTGATGCCACCGTGCCGTCGGTCAAGGGCGTCAAGCTGATCGCCCACGTCTGCAACGACCTCGGCGGCTGGGGCAAGGGCTTCGTCCTGGCGGTCTCCCGCCGCTGGCCCGAGCCGGAGGCGGCCTACCGCGTCTGGCACCGCGACCGCGCGGCCAACGACTTCGGTCTGGGCGCCGTGCAGTTCGTGCAGGTCGAGCAGTACGTGTGGGTGGCCAACATGATCGGCCAGCGCGGCACGCGCACCGGAAGCAAGGGCGTCCCCGTGCGCTACGAGGCCATCGACAGGGCCCTCGGCCACGTGGCCGACCGGGCGGCCGAGCTGAAGGCGTCCGTGCACATGCCCCGCATAGGCTGCGGCCTGGCCGGCGGCAAGTGGTCCCGTGTCGAGCCGCTGATCACCGGGCGGCTGACGGAACGCGGTGTCCCCGTGACCGTCTACGACCACGGGGACGGCGTCTAGCTCGGAGCGTCAGTGTCCGTGCTCGTGGATGCCGTTCGTCGCGGCGATCTTCCGCCACGAACGGGGCTGGGCGGGCGTGCCGGACGCCTTCGCGAGGGACTGTGCGCGGGCGGTCGCGGCGTCCGGCTTCGACGGCTGGAACAGCCAGGTGTCGAACAGCGCGGCCAGCGGTGTGCCGGACACCTCCTCGGCGTACCGCTGGAAGTCGGCGACCGAAGCGTTGCCGTGGGCGTACTTGGCGGGCCATCCCTTCAGGACCGTGAAGAAGGCCTCGTCGCCGATCTCGTTGCGCAGCGCCTGCACGGCGAGTGCGCCCCGGTCGTAGACGGCGGTGTCGAACTGGTTCTCCGGCCCGGGGTCACCCGGCTTCACCGTCCAGAACGGGTCGTCCGCCGGGTACGAGGCGTACGTGTAGTCCGCCAGCTCCTGCGCCGTGCCCTCGCCCTCGTGCTCGGACCACAGCCACTGGGCGTAGCGCGCGAAGCCCTCGTTGATCCAGATGTCCTTCCAGCCGCGCAGGGAGACCAGGTCGCCGTACCACTGGTGGGCCAGCTCGTGCACGACGACGGACACGTTCGACCCGTTCGCGAACTGCCGCGGGCTGTAGAACGGCCGGGTCTGGGTCTCCAGCGCGTACCCGGTGTCCGTGTTCGGCACATAGCCGCCGAGCGCGTCGTAGGGGTAGGGGCCGAAGTACCCGCTCAGCCAGTCGGCGACCTCCGCGCTCCGCTCGACGCTGGCCCGCGCCGCGCCGTCGTTCGCGCCCAGGTCCTTGCTGTAGGCGTTGACGACCGGGATGCCGCTCTCGGTGGTGCCGGTGGTGAGGTCGAACTTGCCGATCGCCAGCGTGGCGAGGTACGTGGCCTGCGGCTGGTCCGAGCGCCAGTTCCAGCGCGTCCAGCCCAGCCGCGAACTGGTCGACTGGAGGGTTCCGTTGGAGATCGCCTGGGTGCCGTCCGGCACCTGCACCGACACGTCGTAGGTGGCCTTGTCCAACGGGTGGTCGTTGCTGGGGAACCACCAGGCCGCCGCCTCGGGCTCGTTCGCGGCGACCCCGCCGTCCGGGGTGCGGTGCCAGCTGGTGAAGCCGAACGCCTGCTTCGAGGACGGCACACCGCTGTAGCGGACGACCACGGTGAGGGGCGTGTCCTTGTCCAGCGGCTTCGCCGGGGTGATCTCCAGCTCCTGCTCGCCCGAGGTCGTGAACGACGCCTTCGCACCGTTCACCCGGACCTCGCCGACGTCCAGCAGGAAGTCGAGGTTGAACCGCGACAGGTCCTCGGTGGTGCGGGCCAGGATCGTCGCCGTCCCCTCCAGCCGGTCCGTGTCCGGCTGGTACTTCAGGCGCAGGTCGTAGTGCGAGACGTCGTATCCGCCGTTGCCGTAGGCCGGGTAGTAGGGGTCGCCGATGCCCGGAGCGCCGGGGGAGTGGGCCGCCGCCGACGCGGGGACCGCCAGCATGAGGGTGGCGGCGCCCAGTGCGCCCGGCACGATGAATCTGAGGTGCACGAAAGCTCCAAGTCGTAGGGGCACGAAGACTGTTCGGAGCCTATTCAGCTCCCCTGCACGTCGTCATGTCCACGGTCACCTCTGTCACACGATCGCCATCCGGCCGTCATCGGTCACTTCCTGCCCCCTTCTGTACAGAAGTCGGCCGATGTACCGTCCCGCGCATGCCGGTACGCACGCGCCGAAAGATCCGGAGGCCCCTCGGCAGGGGATCCTGACGCCGTCACGCCGTCACGCCGTCACGCCGTCACGCCGTCACGCCGTCACACCGTCACGCCGTCACACGAGGCGGGGCGCGCCGCGCCGGCACATCGGCCCGCCCGCCGTGCATCCGCGGCACCGCCGCGACTGCGCCGCCCGCCGCCCCTGCCCGCCGCCGCGAGCCGGCCCCCGTACGACCCACCGCGCACCGAAGGGAGCACGATGCACCGCCCGAGTGCTCTCGCCGTGACACCGCGGCCCTCGTCGCGCCCCCGCTCACCGCGCCGGCCCACCCGGACGACACACCGCACGCCACCCGCCCCGCACCGGCTTCGAGAAGACGCACGGCGCCCGCTGGACCACCCAGCCCGAGGAGCAGACGCCGGCCGCCGCGGCCGACCGGGCGAGCGACCGGGTCACCGTCGACCGCATCGGCACCACCCGGCACTTCCTGGAGCGCACCGCTGTGCGGTGGACTCCCTGCTCGTGGCCCTGGACGCCGTCCTCCGCCTCGCCGACCGGCGCCGCGGCCGGATCGAGGCGGCGACCGCGGCGGCCCGGCGGGCCGGAGGCCGGGACAAGGGGGTCGTGTACCTCGGCGGCGCGGACAACGACCCGGCCGGACCCGCCGAGGCCGTCAAAGACCCGACCTGCGGCCACCCGCGGACGTCTTCCCAGTACACAGCGATTCGGGAACAACTCGCCCTGCACGGTGTACATGTGCGTCCGGCCGGGGAGAAGGGCGCCTATGTGCCGCTGCGCCAGCCGCTGCGGGCGCTGGTGCCTCTGCTCCTGGACGAGCGGGCGACGTATCACCTCACGGCGGGGGAGCCGGACACCCACTGCTGAGAAGGTGAGATGCGCGTCGCGCGTGGTAACGGGGCGGCGGAGGACTATTTTCTGCCTGACCGACTTGAAAGGTGCCGCCTGTGACGCAGGATCGACCAAGTGAGCGACCAAGCGACAAGGAACAGCACGAGCGAGGCACACTGCCGGGCTCGGAGGCAGGCCTGCCGGGGCAGGAGCACAAGCCCCACACCGACCGCATCGTCTTCGGTGTCACGGCCGCTCTGACGCTCGCGTTCGTCGTCTGGGGCGGGGTCGCCACCGACTCGCTGGAGGACGCCTCCAGCAGCATGCTCAGCGGGCTGATGCACAACGGCGGCTGGGCGTTCACCCTCGCCGCCTCCGGTTTCGTGGTCTTCGCCCTCTGGCTCGCGGCCAGCCGGTACGGCCGCATCCACCTCGGCGCGGAGGGCGAGGAGCCCGAGTTCCGCACGGTGTCGTGGATCGCCATGATGTTCAGCGCGGGCATGGGCATCGGCCTGATGTTCTGGGGCGTCAGCGAGCCGCTGGCGCACTACACCACGGCCCCGCCCGGCACCAGCCCCGCCGACTCCGGCGAGAGCATGGAGTCGGCCATGGCCACCACACTGTTCCACTGGACGCTCCATCCGTGGGCGATCTACGCGGTGGTCGGGCTCGGCATCGCCTACAGCACCTTCCGCAGGCGCCGCAGGCAGACCATAAGCGCCGTGTTCACCCCGCTCATCGGTGAGAAGCACGCCAACGGCGCGAGCGGCCGGGTCATCGACATCCTCGCCATCATCGCGACGATCTTCGGCTCGGCGGCCTCCCTGGGCCTCGGCGCGCTCCAGATCGGCTCCGGCGTGGAGAAGCTCGACTGGATGGACAAGGTCAGCACCGGACTGCTGGTCGGCATCATCGCGGTGCTGACGGTGGCGTTCGTGGCGTCCGCGATCTCCGGTGTCGAGAAGGGCATCCAGTGGCTGTCCAACACCAATATGGTGCTGGCCCTGCTGCTCGCCGTGTTCGTCTTCGTCGCGGGCCCGACCATCCTCATCCTGGACCTGCTGCCGACGTCGATCTTCGGCTTCCTCGGCGACCTGCCCCAGCTGGCCGGCCGCACCGAGATCAGCGGCGGCGAGGGCGTCGCGGACTGGCTGGGCAGCTGGACGGTCTTCTACTGGGCGTGGTGGATCTCCTGGACGCCCTTCGTCGGCATGTTCATCGCCCGCATCAGCCGGGGGCGGACCATCCGCCAGTTCATCGGCGGCGTCATCCTCGTCCCCAGCGTGGTCAGCCTGATCTGGTTCGCGATCTTCGGCGGCTCGGCCATGAAGCTGCAGGAGCAGAACCGGCTGGGCGACGACACGAGCCCCGAGGGCCGGCTCTTCGCCGTGCTGCAGGAGTACCCCATCGCCACGGCCAGCAGCCTGCTGGTGATGATCCTCGTGGGCATCTTCTTCGTCTCGGGCGCCGACGCGGCCTCCATCGTGATGGGCACCCTCTCGCAGAAGGGCGCGCTCGAACCCAGCCGATGGGTCGTGGTCTTCTGGGGTGTGGTGACCGGTGCGGTCGCCGCGATCATGCTCCTGATCGGCAGCGGCGAGGCGGACGCGCTCACCGGTCTGCAGAACCTCACGATCCTCGCGGCGGCGCCCTTCGTCATCGTGATGATCTTCATGTGTATCGCACTCATGCGCGACCTGCGCCGTGACCCGCTCATCGTGCGCGGCGAAATGGCGTCCGAGGCCGTCGGACTGGCCGTCATCGAGGGACACAAGCAGTACGAGGGCGAGTTCGAGATCCGGATCGGCCCCGGCCCCGGCACGGACGTGGAGGGCGACCCGATCGGCCGGCACGACTGACGCGGCCGGCACCGACGGGTGCGGGAGGCGGGCGATCGAGGGCGGACCCCGGACGGGGCCCGGACCTCGATCGCCCGCCTCTGTCAGTACCTCGATCGCCGGCCCCGGTCGGTTGCGCCGGTGCGCCGGTCCTCCCCCTTCTGCCGCCTCCGTCAGTTCTGCCGGCGGTCGGCGAGCCCGGCAGCCTCCTGCGCGCAGCCCCAGGCCACGGTCACGCCCGCGCCGCCGTGACCGTAGTTGTGCACCAGCAGCCGCCCGTCGGGCAGCGTCTCGCGCTCCAGCCGCACCGCGTGCCGGGCCGGCCGCAGCCCCACCAGGTGCCGCAGCACCCGTGCCTCCGCGATCTCGGGCCGCAGGGCCGCGCACCGGCGCAGGATCGCCTCCGCGACACCGGGGTCCGGCTCGGCGGACCAGTCGTCCTCCTCGGCCGTCCCGCCCAGCAGGAGCCGGCCGGGCTGCGGAAGGAAGTACGTCGTCGCACCGGAGGACTGGTCGGCCGAGACCAGCCAGGTGCGGATGCCGGGATTCTCGACGACGACCAGTTGTCCGCGCACCGGGCGCACCGCAGCATCGGGCACCAGCTCCCGCGCGCCCAGTCCGGTGCAGTTGACCACGACCGGAGCCCGCACCTCGTCCAGACCGGCCACCGCGCGCGTCTCGACCACCCCGCCCGCCGCCAGCAGCCGCTCGCGCAGCCACGGCAGATGAGTCGACATGTCGATGAGCGGCAAGCGTGCCCACAGGCCCGTACCGGCGTACTCCGCGGCCGTCGACGCGCGCAGCCCCGGCAGCCGGGCGGAAGCCCAGGCACCCACCTCGTCCAGACCGGTCTCGCCGAGCACCCCTTCGACCATGCGCACGCCCGTCCGGCCGGGGCTGGCCGCCAGGTCCTCGTACACGTCCAGGGAGTGCAGCGCCCACGTCTGCGCCAGCGCGACCGGCTCGATGCGGTACGGCCACCACAGTCCGCCCGCGACCACCGAGGTGGTCCGCTCCACGGGCTCCCGCGTCCACAGCCGTACCCGCCTGCCGCGTTCGGCGAGCACGACGGCGGTCGTCAGCCCGATCACCCCGCCGCCGACCACGACGACCTCGTCATCCAGTTCGGTTTCCACACCGGCGACGTTAAGGCCTGCCCGGCGGATCATGCCACGCCGGAACCGGGCAGAGAGCGGGCACCCGCCACGATCCGGGCACCCTCTAAGATCTACGGTCTGATGACTGCCACCCTCGTCGCCAAGAACCTCGCCGCAGGCCACGGCGACCGCTCCCTGTTCACCGGGCTCGACCTCGTGGTCGCCCCCGGCGACGTCATCGGGCTCGTCGGGGCCAACGGCGCGGGCAAGTCCACCCTCCTGCGGATGCTCGCCGGCCTCACCTCCCCCGACCGGGGCGACCTGAGCCTGTCCCCGCCGGCCGCCACCGTCGGCCACCTCCCGCAGGAGCCCGAGCGCAGGCCGGGGGAGAGCGTCCGGGCGTTCCTGGCCCGCCGTACCGGCGTCACCGAGGCCCAGCGCGCCATGGACGACGCCACCGCGGCCCTGGTCGACGGCGCTCCCGGCGCCGACGACGCCTACGCGACGAGCCTGGAGCGCTGGCTGGCCCTCGGCGGCGCCGACCTCGACGACCGGGCGGCGGAGGTGGCCGGCTCCCTGGGCCTGGCCGTCGGCCTGGACCAGCCGATGACGTCCCTGTCCGGCGGCCAGGCGGCCCGCGCGGGACTCGCCTCCCTCCTGCTGTCCCGCTACGACGTCTTCCTGCTCGACGAGCCGACCAACGACCTCGACCTGGACGGCCTGGAGCGCCTCGAACGCTTCGTGACCGGACTGCGCGCGGGCACCGTCGTGGTCAGCCACGACCGCGAGTTCCTCACCCGCACCGTCACCAAGGTCCTCGAACTCGACCTCGCCCAGCAGCAGATCAACCTCTACGGCGGTGGCTACGACGCCTACCTGGAGGAACGCGCGGTGGCCCGCCGGCACGCCCGGGACGAGTACGAGGAGTACGCCGGCAGGCGCGCCGCCCTCCAGGACCGCGCCCAGACGCAGCGGGCCTGGATGGACAAGGGCGTCAAGAACGCGCGGCGCAAGGCGGGGGACAACGACAAGATCGGCCGCAAGTTCCGCAGCGAGGCCAGTGAGAAGCAGGCTGCCAAGGCCCGTCAGACCCAGCGCATGATCGAACGCCTGGAGGTCGTCGAGGAGCCGCGCAAGGAGTGGGAGCTGCGCATGGAGATCGCCTCGGCGCCCCGCTCGGGGTCGGTGGTCGCCACCCTGCGGGAGGCGGAGGTCCGGCGCGGCGGGTTCACGCTCGGACCGGTCTCCCTCCAGATCGACTGGGCGGACCGGGTGGCGGTGACGGGAGCCAACGGCGCGGGCAAGTCCACCCTCCTCGGTGCCCTCCTGGGCAGGGTCCCGCTCGACGCCGGACACGCGGCCCTCGGCTCCGGCGTGCTGCTCGGCGAGGTCGACCAGGCCCGGGGGCTCTTCCACGGCCCGGAGATCCTGCTGGACGCCTTCCGCGCCGCCCTCCCGGACACGGACCCGGCCGACATCCGGACCCTCCTGGCCAAGTTCGCCCTCAAGGCCGACCACGTCGTGCGTCCGGCGTCGACCCTCTCACCCGGCGAACGCACCCGGGCCGCCCTGGCCCTGCTCCAGGGCAGCGGCGTCAACCTGCTGGTCCTGGACGAGCCGACCAACCACCTGGACCTCCCGGCCATCGAGCAACTGGAATCGGCCCTGGACAGCTACGAGGGCACGCTCCTCCTGGTCACCCACGACCGCCGCATGCTCAACGCGGTGAGGGTGACCCGCCGCCTGGAGGTGGCGGAGGGCAAGGTCACGGAGCTCTCCGCCTAGGGGGCGTCGTTTGGAACAGGTCGGCTCCAGGCAGCGGCATCCGACCCGGCGCCTCAGCGCCGGGTCGGCCCGCCCGCGGGCCCGGTCTCAGGTTCGTACCTACGCCAACCCGGCCCGCCGCAGGGCGTCAGCCATCGCCCCGTTCGCCGGAGCCGTGCCACCGCCCGAGGGCCGGCCCTTTCCACCGCCGGCGGCCTTCCGCTGCCGGGGCGGCTTACCGCCCCGCTCCCGCTTCTGCTCCCCCCGGGGCCCCTGCGCACCCTGCGGAGCAGCCTCGTCGTCCAACCGCAGCGTCAACGAGATCCGCTTGCGCGGGATGTCGACGTCCAGCACCTTCACCTTGACGATGTCCCCGGGCTTGACCACGTCCCGCGGGTCCTTCACGAACGTCTTCGACATGGCCGACACGTGCACCAGCCCGTCCTGGTGCACACCGACGTCCACGAACGCCCCGAACGCCGCGACGTTCGTGACGACGCCCTCCAGCACCATCCCGGACGACAGGTCGGCGATCTTCTCCACGCCCTCCTTGAAGCTGGCCGTCCGGAACGCGGGCCGCGGGTCGCGCCCCGGCTTCTCCAGCTCCTTGAGGATGTCCGTGACCGTCGGCAGCCCGAACGTCTCGTCCACGAACTCGTCCGGCCTCAGCGACCGCAGCACGGCCGTGTTGCCGACCAGCCCGGCCACCTCCTGCCCGGTGGTCCGCACCATCCTGCGCACCACCGGATACGCCTCGGGGTGCACGCTGGACGCGTCCAGCGGATCGCTGCCGCCCCGGATCCGCAGGAACCCCGCGCACTGCTCGTACGCCTTGGGGCCGAGCCGCGACACCTTCTTCAACTCGGTGCGGGAGCCGAACGGCCCGTTCGCGTCACGGTGCGCGACGATGTTCTCGGCGAGGCCGGAGGTGATGCCGGAGACCCGGGAGAGCAGGGGGGCCGACGCCGTGTTGACGTCCACGCCCACCCCGTTCACACAGTCCTCGACCACCGCGTCCAGCGAGCGCGACAGCTTCACCTCGGACAGGTCGTGCTGGTACTGACCGACGCCGATGGACTTCGGGTCGATCTTCACCAGTTCCGCCAGCGGGTCCTGCAGCCGCCGGGCGATCGACACCGCGCCGCGCAGCGAGACGTCCATGTCCGGGAGCTCCTGCGAGGCGAAGGCGGACGCCGAGTACACGGAGGCCCCCGCCTCGGACACCATCACCTTGGTGAGCTTCAGCTCCGGGTGCCTGGAGATGAGCTCCCCGGCCAGCTTGTCGGTCTCCCTGGACGCCGTGCCGTTGCCGATGGCGACCAGGTCGACGGCGTGGTCCTCGGCGAGCCGTGCCAGCTTGGCGATCGCCTCGTCCCACCGGTTGGCCGGGACGTGCGGGTGGATCACGTCGGTGGCCACCACCTTGCCGGTCGCGTCGACCACGGCGACCTTCACGCCCGTACGGAAACCGGGGTCGAGGCCGAGCGTCGCGCGGGTGCCGGCCGGGGCGGCCAGCAGCAGGTCGCGCAGGTTGGCGGCGAAGACGTCGACCGCCTCGTCCTCGGCGGCCGTGCGCAGCCGCAGCCTGAGGTCGATGCCGAGGTGCACCAGGATGCGGGTGCGCCAGGCCCAGCGGACGGTGTCCCCGAGCCACTTGTCGGCGGGCCGCCCCCGGTCGGCGATGCCGAACCGGTTCGCGACGATGCCCTCGTACGACGACGGCCCGTCCGTGGCCTCCTCCGGCTCCAGGACGAGGTCGAGCACGTCCTCCTTCTCGCCGCGCAGCATCGCGAGGATCCGGTGCGAGGGCAGCGCGGTGAAGGGCTCGGCGAAGTCGAAGTAGTCGGCGAACTTGGCACCGGCCTCCTCCTTGCCCTCCTTGACCCGGGCGGCGAGCCGGCCGCGCCCCCACATCCGCTCCCGCAGGTCGCCGATCAGGTCGGCGTCCTCCGAGAACTTCTCCGTGAGGATCGCCCGGGCACCGTCCAGCGCGGCCTGCGGATCGGCCACTGCCTTGTCGGCGTCCACGAACGCGGCCGCCGCGGCGAGGGGTTCGACCGTCGGGTCCGTGAGCAGGCCCTCGGCCAGCGGCTCCAGACCCGCCTCCCGCGCGATCTGCGCCTTCGTCCGCCGCTTCGGCTTGAACGGCAGGTAGATGTCCTCCAGGCGCGCCTTGGTCTCCGCGCCGCGGATGCGCGCTTCCAGCTCCTCGGTGAGCTTGCCCTGCTCACGCACCGAGTCGAGGATCGCGGTCCGCCGCTCCTCCAGCTCCCGCAGGTAGCGCAGCCGCTCCTCGAGCGTGCGCAGCTGCGCGTCGTCGAGCATCTCGGTCGCTTCCTTGCGGTAGCGCGCGATGAAGGGCACGGTCGAGCCGCCGTCGAGCAGCTCCACCGCGGCCTTCACCTGCCGCTCCCGTACGCCGAGCTCCTCGGCGATCCTGCTCTCGATCGACCTTGCGTCGGTGGCCGCGCTGGCCCCGGGTGTCGTCACGATCCCGTACCGCCTTCTCACTGAGGTTGCGCGGCAATTGTGGCAGGCGGCACCGACAATCGGGGATCAGGGCGCCGTCCGGGCCGGTCGGACCGGACGGCGCCCTGATCCCCGGGTCACACCCCGCGGCCCCGGGCGGTGGACGAGGCACCGCCGAAGAGCCGGGCCAGCGCCCGGAAGGGAAGCGTCACCACGGTGGCGACCGCGCCACCGATCTGGCGCAGCACGTCTGCGACGGCACGGAACACGACAAGCCCCTTTCGTCCTGCGCCCGGCCCCGTCGGCCGGGCGCAGTACGGGTACCTCCGGACCGGCCCGGCATGCCCGTTCGTACGCCCGGCCATGTCCCCGCGGCCGTCGCGTGATTCCGCGGCCGTCGCGGAGTCCGCGGCCGTCATGCGTTCCGCGCCACCGGCTCCGCCGGTGTCACCCCTTGCCGAGCAGGTCCGCAGGGAAGGCTCCCGCGCCGAGTGCCGTGCGCACGAAACCCGTTGCGAGTTCCGTCAGGCGTGCCACACCCTCAGGGCCGAGGTGCGCGTAGGGAGCCGCGTCCAGCCGGTCGGTCTCCCGCTCGACCTCGGCGCGCAGGGCCGAGCCCTCCTCGGTCAGTTCGCCCGCCCCGTCGACGAGACCCCGCTCGCGCAGCCGGTCGGTCGCGGCGTCCCACTCCTCCCGGGTCCAGCCCCGGGTGGTGAAGACCCACTTCGGGGCGATGCCCTTGCCGGTCGCGGTGTGCGTCACCACTGCCTCCAGGCCGTCCAGGCCGGCGGTCAGCAGGGCGGCGAGGTGGCCGTCGCCGCGGTGCTCGCGCAGCAGGGTCGCCGCGTGCCACAGGGCCAGGTGCGGCGCCTCGGGCACCGGCAGGTCCGCGTGGGCGGCGTACAGCGGACGGGCGCTGCGCGAACAGGCCTCGGCGGCACGCAGGGCGAGGGTGGCCGCCTCGGCCATCTCCGCGGAGGCCAGAGCCTCCTCGCCCAGCAGCCGGCGCAGGGTCGCGTCGACGGCACGCGTGCGTGCCGCCAGGGCCTGGCCGGGTGTGACCGTCTCCCACACGGCGGGCACGTGCCGGGCCACGAGGTCGTGCTTGTAGTTGTAGAACGCGGCCGTCACCGCACCGGCGCCCACCGGGCCGAGCGCCGCGGCGCGCACCGCGAAGTTGACCGCCCGGTGGTCGGTGACCCCGAGGGCGCCCAGCTCCCGGCCCAGGTCGGGCGAGAAGTAGTGCGTCGAGTGCAGTGAGTTGAGCGCGCTGGTGCAGCGGCGGCCGACGCGCGGGTCCGTGGCGGTGTCGGTGGCGGCAGTTGTCATGCCGCGCAGGTTACCAACCGGTCAGTACGTCCTCCAGTGCGCGGGCGCATGGCAGGAAAAGCGGGGTACTCGTCATTGCGGTCATCGCCGGGTGGGCGAAGAATCGTGGACATGGCGCAGCGAACCGTCCTCCTCGTCCTCTTCGACCAGGTCCAGAGCCTCGACGTCACCGGCCCCGTGGAGGTCTTCGCGGGCGCCGAACGGCACGTACCGGGGACGTACCGCATCCGCACGGCCTCCCTGGACGGGGCGCCCGTGCGCACGTCCAGCGGTCTGACCGTCGTACCGGACCAGGCCCTCGCCGACGCGCCCGAGCCGCACACCCTGGTCGTGCCCGGCGGCCGGGGCACCAGGGACGCGGACCCGCGGCTGACCGACTGGGTGCGCGAGCACGGGCCACGCGCCCGGCGGCTGGTCTCGGTCTGCACCGGCGCGATCCTGCTCGCCCGGGCCGGCCTTCTGGACGGCCGGCGTGTCACCACCCACTGGGCCTACAGCGACCGGCTCGCGCGCGACCACCCGGCCGTGGAGGTCGACCCCGACCCGATCTACGTCCGCGACGGGCGGGTGGCCACGTCCGCGGGCGTGACCTCCGGCATCGACCTCGCCCTCGCCCTGGTGGAGGAGGACCTGGGCCGGGACGCCGCGCTGGCCGTCGCCCGGCACCTGGTCGTGTTCCTGCGCAGGCCGGGCAACCAGGCCCAGTTCAGCGCGCAGCCGGCCGTCCGGACCGCACGGCGGGCGCCGCTGCGCGAGCTCCAGCAGTGGATCACGGAGCACCCGGGCGCGGACCTGGGCGTGGAGTCGCTCGCCGCCCGCGCCGGTCTGTCGCCCCGTCACTTCGCCCGTGCCTTCCAGGCGGAGACCGGCACCACGCCCGGCCGGTACGTGGACCGGGTCCGGCTGGAACACGCCCGGCGGCTGCTGGAGGACGGCGGCGACGGCGTCGAGTCCGTCTCCCGCGCGAGCGGCTACGGAACGCCCGAGGCCATGCGCCGGGCCTTCGTCAAGGCCCTCGGTACCTCTCCGGCCGAGTACCGCCGCCGCTTCCGCCCCGCACCCGCCGTCCCCTGACGGCACCGGGAACCGGACGGGGACCGGACGACAGCCCTTCGAGCCGCGCACCCCGAGCCACGGCATCCCGAGTCACGGCATCCTGAGCCGCGCACCCCGAGTCACGGCCCCCCGAGCCGCAGCGCCCGTACGGCAACGCCCTGTACGACAACGCCCCGAACGACCGTGGAAGGAAAGGGAACCCATGCGGATCGCCATCGTTCTCTTCGACCGCTTCACCGCCCTGGACGCGGTGGGCCCGTACGAGACCCTCGGCCGGCTGCCCGGCGCGGAGACCGTCTTCGTCGCCGAGCGGTCCGGCCCCGTCCGCACCGACACCGGAAGCCTCGCGCTCGTCGCCGACCGGACCCTGGCCGACGTGCCCGCCCCCGACGTCGTCGTCGTCCCGGGCGGCCCCGGGCAGACCCCGCAGATGGAGAACACGACCCTGCTGGACTGGCTGCGCGCCGCCGACGCCGGCAGCACCTGGACCACGTCCGTGTGCACGGGCTCCCTGCTGCTCGCCGCCGCCGGACTGCTGGAGGGCCGCCGGGCCACCTCCCACTGGCTGGCGCTCCCCGTCCTCGAACGCTTCGGGGCCGAACCGACCGGTCAGCGGGTGGTCACCGACGGCAAGTACGTCACCGCGGCCGGGGTCTCCTCGGGGATCGACATGGGCCTGACGCTGCTCGGCCGGATCGCGGGCGACGACCACGCCAGGGCGGTCCAGCTGATGACCGAGTACGACCCGCAGCCGCCCTACGACGCCGGGTCCCCGGACAAGGCGCCCGCGCACCTCGTGGAGGCACTGCGCGAGGGGAGCCGGTTCACTCCGGCGTAGGCGCGCGCCAGCCGAAACGCGGCTGCCGGCGCTCCAGGAAGGCGGCGACCCCCTCCGCGGTGTCGCCGCTGCCGCGTGCCTGCGCGGCCCAGTGGGCGTCCCGGTCCCTGCGCCCGTCCGCGAACTCCTTCGCCGCGGCCTGCGTCAGCAGGGAGCGCGAGGCCAGCACCCGGGTGAACCCGGCCACCCGCCCGTCCAGTCCGTCCTCCGGCAGCACCTCGTCCACCAGGCCGGTGCGCAGCGCCCGCCCGGCGTCGATCAACTCGCCGCTGAACAGCAGGTACTTCGCGGTGGCCGGCCCGGTCAGCGCCACCAGCCGCCGGGTCGCGGACGCCGGATACACGACCCCCAGCCTGGCCGGGGTCACGCCGAACAGTGCGGACTCGGCGGCGAACCGCAGGTCGCAGGCGGCCGCCAGCTGCACCCCGCCGCCCACGCAGTGTCCCCGCACCGCCGCCAGCGTGGGCTTGGGGAACGCGGCGAGGGCCTCCTCGGCCCGTACCGCCAGCAGCTGGGCCTCCTCGGCCGACTCCCGCAGCGTCGAGATGTCGGCCCCCGCGCAGAACGTCGCGCCCTCACCGGTGAGGACCAGTGCCCGTACCGCCGGATCGGCAGCCAGGGTGTCGAGCAGCTCGGGCAGCGCCCGCCACATCGCGGACGTCATGGCGTTGCGCTTGGCCGGATGGCGGACGGTGACGGTGGCCACCGAGTCCTCGACCCGGTGCAGCAGCTGCGGCTCCATGGACCGGATGCTATCCACTGATCTCTTCGCTTCGAGCGGGCAGGGAGCCAGGACAGGAACGGTCCCGTAAGCGACCATGTCGTACGGCATCGATCAGAACCGCTCGATATCTGCTGACTTGTGTTCAGTGCTCGGGTGTGGAGGGACGCGTTACCAACACTCAGAGGTGTGGTGACGATCGAGCCCAGGGGTGGCGACCGGACGATGGACGAGACCGGGCCCGCCGGGCCGCTGCCGTACGAGGGCGTCTGGCGGTTCACGGCCCCCGCCGTGGACGCCTCGGTTCCGCAGGCGCGGCACGCCGTGCGGGACCTGCTGCTGCGCCAGGGCGTCCCCGTCTCCGACGACGTGACGCAGGCCCTCCTGCTGATCGTCTCGGAACTGGTCACGAACGCGGTCCGGCACGCGGCAGTGGTGTCGCCGGAGCTCGCCGTCGAAGTGGCCGCCGGCCCCGAGTGGGTACGGGTGGCGGTGGAGGACGACCACCCCTACCGCCCGACCGCCCTGGAGACCGACCACGGGCGGACGGGCGGACGCGGGCTGCTCCTGGTCCGCGAGATCACCCGCGAGGCGGGCGGGGCCTGCGACGTGGCGCACACCGCGAGCGGCGGCAAGGTGATCTGGGCCGCCCTGCCGCTCAAGCACGCGCCCGGACGGGGCCTCTAGTTCCCACGTCCAGTCCCCACGTCCGGGCCGGTGCCGGGCCTCACCAGTCGGCGGAGGGGCCCGTCAGTTCGCGGACGGCCGGCCGGGCGGCGTCCAGCACCGTCATGAACCAGGCCGAGAAGGCGTCCTGCGCATGCCGTTCGGCCAGTTCGGCCGGGGAGACGAAGGCCGCCTCGGCCACCTCCTCCGGATCCGGGCGCAGTTCGGCCTGGACGAGGCCGACGAACAAATGGTTGTACTCCTGCTCGACCAGCCCGGAGTCCGGGTCGGGGTGGTTGTAGCGCACCGTGCCCGCCTCGGCGAGCAGCGACGGCGAGACGCCCAGCTCCTCGTACGTCCGCCGGGCCGCCGCCGCGAACGGTGCCTCGCCGGGGTAGGGATGACCGCAGCAGGTGTTGGACCACACGCCGGGGGAGTGGTACTTGCCCAGCGCCCGCTGCTGGATCAGCAGCCGCCCCCGCTCGTCGAAGAGGAACACCGAGAACGCGCGGTGCAGCTGCCCCGGTGGCTGGTGCGCGGAGAGCTTCTCCGCGGTGCCGATCGTCACGCCGTTCTCGTCGACCAGTTCCAGCAAAATCGCGTCTGCGGTGCCGTTCGACGAACTGTGCGTCGCGGTGGCAGGAGTGATCGGCATACCCATCCTTCACATCGGTCCTCGCGCCCCAAGTGTGCCGTACCGGTCCGGCACTCCCGGCACTTCCCGGCACGCCCGCATGTCCCGTGTGCCCGCAGGGGCGGCCGGACGTGACCGGTCGGACACCGAGGAAGGGCTCCGAAGGGTGAGCGTGCCCGGCGCCGCCGTCCGGGAACCGTCCGGCACACGGCCGGGGTGAAAGCCGGGGGAGGCCGGTGGTGAACGGACGGCGGACCGCAGCACCCGACGGCGCACCCCGGCGCCCGCGCGCCCCAGGCGCCCGCGACGTTCCGTCCCTGCGCCGGGCGACGTCCCGTCCCTGCGCCCGCGACGCCTCCGCCCCTGAGCCCTCGCTCAGCCCCTTGCCCTCACGCCCCCCTCTCGCCCCCTCGCTCAGCCGCTCAGCCGCCCCGCGCCCCCGCTCAACGGCACAGCCGCGCCTCGTGCTCCGCGTGACCGCCGGGCTCCAGCTGGAAGGTGCAGTGCTCCACGTCGAAGTGGTCGCCCAGGCACCCCTGCAGTTCGTGGAGCATCTTCTCGTGGCCGATCGCGCTGAGCGCCTCGCCGCTCACCACCACGTGCGCCGACAGCACCGGCATGCCCGAGGTGATCGTCCAGGCGTGCAGGTCGTGCACGTCCTCGACCCCGTCGAGTGCCAGTATGTGGGCCCGAACCTCGGCGATGTCCACGCCCTTGGGCGCCGCCTCCAGCAGCACGTCCAGGGTCTCGCGCAGCAGCCGCCAGGTGCGCGGCACGATCATCAGGCCGATCACCAGGGAGGCGACCGGGTCGGCGGGCTGCCAGCCGGTGGCCAGGATCACCAGCGCCGACACGATCACCGCCAGGGAACCCAGCGCGTCCGCCGCCACCTCCAGGAAGGCGCCCCGCACGTTCAGGCTCTCCTTCTGCCCCCGCATCAGCAGCGTCAGGGAGATCATGTTCGCCACCAGGCCGATCGCTCCGAAGACCACGGTCAGGCCGCCCGCCGTGTCGGCCGGTGTGACGAACCGCTCGACCGCCTCGTACAGCACGTAGCCGCCGACACCGAGCAGCAGCAGGCAGTTGGCCAGGGCCGCCAGGATCTCGGCGCGGGCGTAGCCGAATGTGCGGCGGTCGCTCGCCGGGCGGCTCGCGAAGTGGACGGCCAGCAGCGCCATGCCGAGCCCCAGCGCGTCCGTCGCCATGTGCGCGGCGTCGGCGATCAGCGCCAGCGAGTCGGCGAGGACCCCGCCGACGATCTCGACGACCATGACGGTGAGGGTGATCGCCAGCGCCACCCGGAGCCTGCCGCGGTACGCGGCGGTCGCCGTGCCGCCGGCGTGCGCCCCGTGCGCATGCCCGTGATCGTGCCCAGCCCCCATGAGAAAGCCGCCTCCCTGTCCGTCCGGCGCCGTGTCCGGAGGCCAAGTGAACTACGGGTAGGGGGTATCGGGCAACGCGGCACTGAACACCGTTGTCATGTGCTCTGACCTGCGAAAACGTTATGCAGGTCACGGCCTTGGCGAGCGCCGTGCGGGCAATGTGGAAGCTTTTATTCCGCCAGGTGGGCGACCGGACGGGCAAGGGCCCGCCCCGAGCGGGTGCGGGTATCAGCGGCCCCGGGCGATGCCCGTGATGCCCGGTCTGGGAGCGCGGTTTGTCGGGCGGGCCCCGGATCCACGATGATGATCGCGGCAAAGGCGGGTCCAAGTGACGTCGACCGACCGTGAAACGGGCGGTGAACACGGTGTTCCGGGCATCCGATACCCTCTGCCGACACGATGCCCGGGTGCCGCAGGCAAGGGCGCTCCACCATGCACAGGCCCGACGTCCTGACGTCGGCACCAGGAAGTGAGTTCGGTTGCCGACCGCCATCCTCACCGGTCAGCCGGTCCCCGGTTCGTCGATCGAGGGCGAACTGCGGTCCCTGGGTTTCGACGTACGCCCCGCAACCGGTACCGCCGACACCGAGACCCTGCTGGCCCGGGTCCCGGCCGCGGACCGGGTCGCCGTGGTCGACGCCCGCCTCGTCGGCCACCGGCACGCCCTGCGCCTCGGACTCACCGACCCGCGCTTCCCGCTCGCCGCCATCCCGGGCGCCGTCACCGCCCAGCCGGCGGCCCGCCGGGAGCTGACCCGCGCGATGGCCCGGGAGAACTCCGCGGGGGGCGGCACCGCCCTCGACGTCGACAGCCTCGCCGACCGGATCGCCGCCGCCCTCGACGCCGACGGCGCCGCCGTGCACCGCCCCGAGCTCGGCACCCTCGTCGCCGCCGTCCCCACCGACCCGCAGGCCCGCAACGAGGCACGGCAGGCCGTCGCCGCCGTCGACGACGAGGCCGTGCGCCTGAAGTCGGCGGTCAAGGCCCGCGACGGCTTCGTGACGACCTTCTTCATCAGCCCCTACTCCCGCTACCTCGCCCGCTGGTGCGCGGGGCGCGGCCTGACGCCCAACCAGGTCACCACCGCCTCGCTCGCCACCGCGCTCGTGGCGGCGGGCTGCGCGGCCACCGGCACCCGGGCCGGTTTCGTCGCCGCCGGAGTCCTGCTCGTCGGCTCCTTCGTGCTCGACTGCGCCGACGGACAGCTCGCCCGCTACTCCCTGCAGTACTCCACGCTCGGCGCCTGGCTCGACGCCACCTTCGACCGGGCCAAGGAGTACGCCTACTACGCGGGACTCGCCGTGGGTGCCGCCCGCGGCGGCGACGACGTGTGGGCACTGGCCCTGGGCGCGATGATCCTCCAGGCCTGCCGGCACGTCGTCGACTTCTCCTTCAACGAGGCGAACCTCGACAGCGAGGCCGTCGCCATAGGAACCAGCCCCACCGCGGCCCTCTCCCACCGGCTCGACACCGTCGGCTGGACCGTCTGGCTGCGCCGCATCATCGTCCTGCCGATCGGCGAGCGGTGGGCCATAATCGCCGTCCTCACGGCGGTCGCCACCCCCCGGATCACCTTCTGCGCACTGCTGATCGCCTGCGCCTTCGCCGCCGTCTACACCACCGCGGGCCGCGTCCTGCGCTCGCTGACCCGCCGGGCCACCCGGACCGGCCGCGCGGCGAAGGCGCTCGCCGACCTCGCCGACTCCGGCCCGCTCGCCGAGGCCGCCGCCCAGCGGCTCGGGACGACCGCGCGCCGGCTGCCCGGCCTCGCCGCCCCCGGCCTCGCCCTGCTCGGCGGCGGTGCCGTCGTCGCGGCGGCGGCGCTCACCGACTTCGGCAGCCCCTGGCCCGTGGCCGGCGCGCTCGTGTACGCCGCGGCGTCCGCCCTCGCCGTCGCCCGGCCCCTCACGGGCGCCCTCGACTGGCTGGTGCCGCCCTTCTTCCGCGCCGCCGAGTACGGCACGGTCCTGGCACTGGCGGCCACATCCGACGTGAACGGGGCGCTTCCGGCGGCTTTCGGGCTGGTGGCCGCGGTCGCCTACCATCACTACGACACGGTCTACCGCATCCGCGGCGGCGCGGGGGCGCCGCCGCGGTGGCTGGTCCGGACGGTCGGGGGGCACGAGGGCCGCACGCTGGTGATCACCGTGCTCGCCGTGCTGCTCACCGCCCCGCAGTTCAAGGTCGCGCTCACGGCTTGTGCCGTGGCCGTGGCACTCGTGGTGCTCGTGGAGAGCATCCGCTTCTGGGTCGCCGCCCACCAGGTCGGCGCACCCGCCGTACACGACGAAGGAGAACCCGCATGATCGGCCTCGTGCTGGCGGCCGGCGCCGGCCGGCGTCTGCGTCCCTACACCGACACCCTGCCCAAGGCACTGGTGCCGGTCGGCCCCGAGGGGGCGGAGGACAGCATCACGGTCCTCGACCTGACCCTGGCGAACTTCGCCGAGGTCGGCCTGACCGAGGTCGGGATCATCGTCGGCTACCGCAAGGAGGCCGTGTACGAGCGCAAGGAGGCGCTGGAGCAGAAGTACGGCGTCAAGCTCACCCTGATCGACAACGACAAGGCCGAGGAGTGGAACAACGCCTACTCCCTGTGGTGCGGCCGCGGCGCTCTCGAGGACGGCGTGATCCTCGCCAACGGCGACACCGTGCACCCGGTCTCCGTCGAGAAGACCCTGCTCGCCGCCCGCGGCGACGGCAAGAAGATCATCCTCGCCCTCGACACGGTGAAGAACCTCGCCGACGAGGAGATGAAGGTCGTCGCCGCCCCCGACAAGGGTGTGCAGCGCATCACCAAGCTGATGGACCCGGCCGAGGCCACCGGCGAGTACATCGGCGTCACCCTCATCGAGGGCGAGGCCGCCGCCGACCTGGCCGACGCGCTGAAGGCCACCTTCGAGCGCGACCCGCAGCTGTACTACGAGGACGGCTACCAGGAGCTCGTCAACCGCGGCTTCAAGGTCGACGTCGCCCCGATCGGCGACGTCAAGTGGGTCGAGATCGACAACCACGACGACCTCGCCAAGGGCAGGGAGATCGCGTGCCTGTACTGACGAGGCTCATTCCGTCGCCGGTCGTCGTGGACATCCGCGCGGGTGCCCTCGACGACCTGGGGGACGTGCTCGCCGACGAGCGCATCTCCCACTCGGGCAAGCTCGCCGTGGCCGTCAGCGGCGGCTCCGGTGCCCGGCTGCGCGAGCGCGTCGCCCCGTCCCTGCCCGGCGCCGACTGGTTCGAGGTCGGCGGCGGCACCCTGGACGACGCGATCAAGCTGGCCGGTGCCATGAAGGGCGGCCACTACGACGCGGTCGTCGGTCTCGGCGGCGGCAAGATCATCGACTGCGCCAAGTTCGCCGCGGCACGCGTCGGACTGCCACTGGTCGCCGTGCCCACCAACCTGGCGCACGACGGTCTGTGCTCGCCGGTCGCCACCCTCGACAACGACGCGGGCCGCGGCTCCTACGGCGTACCGAACCCGATCGCCGTCGTGATCGACCTGGACGTCATCCGCGCCGCCCCGGCCCGCTTCGTGCGCGCCGGCATCGGCGACGCCGTCTCCAACGTCTCCGCGATCGCGGACTGGGAGCTGGCCAACCGGGTCAAGGGCGAGCGCATCGACGGCCTGGCCGCCGCGATGGCCCGCCAGGCCGGCGAGGCCGTGCTCCGCCACCCCGGCGGCATCGGCGACAACGAGTTCCTCCAGGTGCTGGCCGAGGCGCTGGTCCTCAGCGGCATCGCCATGTCGGTCTCCGGCGACTCGCGGCCGTCCTCGGGCGCCTGCCACGAGATCAACCACGCCTTCGACCTCCTCTTCCCCGAGCGCGCGGCCGCCCACGGCGAGCAGTGCGGGATGGGCGCGGCCTTCGCGATGTACCTGCGCGGGGCCCACGAGGAGTCCGTCCACATGGCCGAGGTGCTGCGCCGGCACGGTCTCCCGGTCCTGCCGGAGGAGATCGGATTCACGCCCGGGGAGTTCGTCCGGGCCGTGGAGTTCGCCCCGCAGACCCGCCCGGGCCGCTACACGATCCTCGAGCACCTCGACCTGAAAACCAACCAGATCAAGGACCTGTACGCCGACTATGTCAAGGCCATCGGTAGCTGAACTACGCCCGGTCGTCCATCCCGCGGGAGTCAAGGACCGGCGCAGCGGTGAGCACTGGGCGGGACGCCTCTACATGCGTGAGGTCTCGCTGCGGATCGACCGCTACCTGGTGAACACCAGGATCACCCCCAACCAGCTCACGTACCTGATGACCGTCTGCGGCGTCCTGGCCGCCCCGGCACTGCTCGTGCCGGGCATACCGGGCGCCGTGCTCGGCGTCGTCGCGGTCCAGCTCTACCTGCTGCTGGACTGCGTCGACGGGGAGATCGCCCGCTGGAAGAAGCAGTACTCGCTCGGCGGCGTCTACCTGGACCGGGTCGGCGCCTACCTCACCGACGCCGCCGTCCTGGTCGGCCTCGGCCTGCGCGCCGCCGACCTCTGGGGCACCGGCCGCATCGACTGGCTGTGGGCCTTCCTCGGCACCCTGGCCGCGCTCGGCGCCATCCTCATCAAGGCCGAGACCGACCTGGTGGGCGTCGCCCGGCACCAGGCCGGCATGGAGCCGGTCAAGGAGGCCGCCTCCGAGATCCGCTCCTCCGGCATGGCACTGGCCCGCCGGGCCGCCGGGGCGCTCAAGTTCCACCGGCTGATCCTCGGCATCGAGGCGTCCCTGCTGATCCTCGTCCTCGCCATCGTCGACCAGGCGCGCGGCGACCTGTTCTTCACCCGCCTCGGCACCGCCGTACTCGCCGGCATCGCGCTGCTGCAGACGCTGCTGCACCTGGTGTCCGTCCTCGCCTCCAGCAGGCTGAAGTGAGCGGGGCCATGAAGGTCGGCGCGGTCGTCATCACGATGGGCAACCGTCCCGAGGAACTGCGTGCCCTGCTCGACTCGGTCGCCAAGCAGGACGGCGACCCGGTCCAGGTGGTCGTGGTCGGCAACGGCGCGCCCGTCCCGGAGGTCCCGGACGGCGTGCGCACCGTCGAACTGCCCGAGAACCTGGGCATCCCCGGCGGCCGCAACGTCGGCATCGAGGCCTTCGGCCCGGACGGACGGGACGTCGACGTCCTGCTCTTCCTCGACGACGACGGCCTCCTCGCCCGCACCGACACGGCCGAGCTGTGCCGGGAGGCGTTCGCGGCCGACGACGAGCTGGGCATCATCAGCTTCCGCATCGCCGACCCGGACACCGGCGAGACCCAGCGCCGGCACGTGCCGCGGCTGCGCGCGTCCGACCCGATGCGCTCCTCCCGGGTCACCACCTTCCTCGGCGGCGCCAACGCCGTACGCACCCGCGTCCTCGCCCAGGTCGGCGGGCTGCCGGACGCCTTCTTCTACGCCCACGAGGAGACCGACCTCGCCTGGCGGGCCCTCGACGGGGGCTGGATGATCGACTACCGGTCGGACATGGTGCTCAACCACCCCACGACCGCCCCCTCCCGGCACGCCGTCTACCACCGCATGGTCGCCCGCAACCGCGTCTGGCTCGCCCGCCGCAACCTCCCCGCGCTCCTGATCCCGGTCTACCTCGGCGTCTGGATGCTGCTGACCCTGCTGCGCCGCCCCTCGCGGCCTGCGCTGAAGGCCTGGTTCGGCGGTTTCCGCGAGGGCTGGTCGACCCCGTGCGGCCCCCGCCGGCCCATGAGGTGGCGTACGGTGTGGCGGCTGACCCGGCTGGGCCGGCCCCCGGTGATCTGACAAGCTCGTACCCGAGAGCGTTCCGGCCCCGTCCGGGGCGACAGGTCCGTGCCGGGCCCGCGCGGCCGGGCATTTTTCGAAGACGAAAGTTTCCACCAGTGAGTGAGACAACGCACGACGGCACGGTCGCCATGACCAAGCCCGTGGCGCCCGACGAGGGCCTCACCCCGGCTCAGCTCGCCGCCCGGCACGGGCTGTCCGTGAGCGGTGCCCGACCGTCCCTCGTGGAGTACGTCCGTCAGCTCTGGGGGCGGCGGCACTTCATCCTGGCCTTCTCCCAGGCGAAGCTGACCGCCCAGTACAGCCAGGCCAAGCTCGGCCAGCTGTGGCAGGTGGCCACGCCGCTGCTGAACGCGCTCGTCTACTTCCTGATCTTCGGCCTGATCCTCAACGCGGGCCGCGGCATGCCGAAGGACGTCTACATCCCGTTCCTGGTGACGGGGGTGTTCGTCTTCACCTTCACCCAGTCCTCGGCGATGGCCGGCGTGCGTGCCATCTCCGGCAACCTCGGCCTGGTGCGGGCGCTGCATTTCCCGCGCGCCTCGCTGCCGGTGTCGTTCGCGCTGCAGCAGCTCCAGCAGCTGCTGGCCTCGATGATCGTGCTGTTCGCGGTGGTCATCGGTTTCGGCAGCTACCCCGCGCTGTCCTGGCTGCTGGTCGTGCCGGTGCTCGTCCTGCAGTTCCTCTTCAACGTGGGCCTCGCGCTGGTCGTGGCCCGGATGGGCGCCAAGACGCCGGACCTGGCCCAGCTGATGCCGTTCATCATGCGGACCTGGATGTACGCGTCGGGCGTGATGTTCTCCATCCCGATCATGCTGGAGGACAAGCCGGCCTGGCTGGCCGACGTGCTGCAGTGGAACCCGACCGCCGTCTACATGGACCTGATGCGCTTCGCGCTGATCGACGGGTACGGCTCCGGGAACCTGCCGCCGCACGTGTGGGCGGTCGCGCTCGGCTGGGCCGTGGCCCTCGCCGTGGGCGGCTTCGTGTACTTCTGGAAGGCTGAGGAGAGGTACGGCCGTGGCTGAGCAGCAGGACGAGCGGGTGCCGACGGTCATCGCGGACGAACTGCACATCGTCTACCGCGTCAACGGCGCCAAGACCGGCCGGGGCAGCGCGACCGCCGCCCTGAGCCGCATGCTCAGACGGGGCTCCGACGACGCGGCGCGGGGCGTGCGCAAGGTGCACGCCGTGCGCGGCGTCTCCTTCACCGCCTGGCGGGGCGAGGCCATCGGCCTGATCGGCTCCAACGGCTCCGGCAAGTCCACCCTGCTGCGGGCCATCGCCGGTCTGCTGCCCGCCGAGCGAGGCAAGGTCTACACCGACGGCCAGCCCTCCCTGCTCGGCGTCAACGCGGCCCTGATGAACGACCTGACCGGCGAGCGGAACGTGATCCTCGGCGGTCTGGCCATGGGCATGACCCGTGAGCAGATCAAGGAGCGCTACCAGGACATCGTCGACTTCTCGGGCATCAACGAGAAGGGCGACTTCATCACCCTGCCGATGCGCACGTACTCCTCCGGCATGGCCGCCCGGCTGCGGTTCTCCATCGCGGCAGCCAAGGACCACGACGTCCTCATGATCGACGAGGCGCTGGCCACCGGCGACCGGAAGTTCCAGACCCGCTCGGAGGAACGCATCCGGGAGTTGAAGAAGGAGGCCGGCACGGTCTTCCTGGTCAGTCACAACAACAAGTCCATCCGCGACACCTGCAACCGCGTCCTGTGGCTGGAACGCGGCGAACTGCGCATGGACGGCCCGACCGACGAGGTCCTCAAGGAGTACGAGAAGTTCACGGGCAAGTAGCCCGACACGCCGGGCCCTCGCCGCAACTGTTCCGGCGAGGGCCCGCGTCTGCAAAGGAAACGTCAACTCCTGGCGTTCCCAGGAATCTTGAACCCAATCGGTGTGTTGTTGTGATGTGCGGTGCCCCCCGACGGACGGCCGTCAGTTGTACAACGTAAGCTGTACCGGTCCCGATACGCGGCACATGGGGTGATAATGCCCGACACCCTCGTGCGGGCCTGTCGCGCGGGCAGCCGGGCGGCGTGTCCGAAATAGTGTGTATTGGGTAGGCAGTGTAGAACGGGAGATGTGACGGCAATGGCGACGGAAACTCCCCAGCTCCGCGAAGCGTGCGCCGTCCCGGCCCAGGGCAGCCCGCGATGACGGTCACCGACCCGGCGCAGGCCGCCGACCCCGAGCGCGCCACCCTCGCCAAGGCCGCGCACGAGAACTTCCCCGTCGCCCCCTTCTTCCTGCCCCGCGGCCGGCGCGCCGACCTCATGGCCGTCTACGGCTTCGCCCGCCTCGTCGACGACATCGGCGACGGAGACCTCGCCCCCGGCGGCGCCGACGCCCGCCTCCTCGGTGTCCCGGCCGAGCACGCCGACGACCGGCTGCGGATGCTGGACGCCTTCGAGGAGGACCTGCATCGTGTCTTCGGCGGTTCCGGCGGTTCCGGCGGTTCCGAAGGAGCCCCCCGCCACCCGCTGCTGCGCCGCCTGGTGCCCACCGCGCGCCGGTGCGCGCTGACACCCGAGCCGTTCCTCGGCCTGATCGCCGCCAACCGCCAGGACCAGCTGGTCGCGCGCTACGAGACCTACGACGACCTGCTCGCCTACTGCGAGCTGTCCGCCAACCCGGTCGGCCGTCTGGTCCTCGCGGTCACCGGCACCTCGACACCCGAACGGATCCGCCGCTCCGACGCGGTCTGCACCGCCCTGCAGATCGTCGAGCACCTCCAGGACGTCGCCGAGGACCTCGGCCGGGACCGTGTCTACCTGCCCGCCGAGGACATGAAGCGTTTCCACGTCCAGGAGGAGGACCTGGCCGCCCCCACCGCCAACGCGTCGGTGCGCGCCCTGATCGCCTACGAGGCCGGGCGCGCACGGGACCTGCTGAATGAAGGCGCCCCCCTGGTGGGTAGCGTTCACGGCAGGCTGCGCCTGTTGCTCGCGGGATTCGTGGCGGGGGGCCGAGCGGCGCTCCACGCGATCGCCGCGGCGGATCACGACGTACTTCCCGGCCCGCCCAAGCACGGCAAGGTCCAGTTGCTGCGCGAGGCGGGCGTGGTCCTGCGAGGAGAGGGGTGATCGAGGCCGTGGAGTCGTCAGCGGACATGCCGGCACCGGTGCTCGCCGCCTACAGCTACTGCGAGGCCGTCACCGGCCGGCAGGCGCGCAACTTCGCCTACGGCATCCGGCTGCTGCCCACCCCCAAGCGGCGGGCGATGTCGGCGCTGTACGCGTTCTCGCGCCGCGTCGACGACATCGGCGACGGGGGACTGCCGGCCGACGTCAAGGTCGCCCGGCTGGAGGAGATCCGGGCGGTCCTCGCCCGGATCCACGAGGGCGCGGTCGACGAGGACGACACCGACCCGGTCGCCGTCGCCCTCGCGCACGCGGCCCGGCAGTTCCCGATCCCGCTCGGCGGACTCGACGAGCTGATCGACGGCGTCCAGATGGACCTGCGCGGCGAGACGTACGAGACCTGGGACGACCTGAAGGTCTACTGCCGCTGCGTGGCGGGCGCCATCGGCCGCCTCTCGCTCGGCGTGTTCGGTACCGAACCGGGGGCGCGCGGCGCCGAGCGCGCCCCCGAGTACGCCGACACGCTGGGGCTCGCACTCCAGCTCACCAACATCCTGCGGGACGTCCGTGAGGACGCCGAGGCCGGCCGGACCTACCTGCCCGCCGACGACCTCGCCAAGTTCGGCTGCTCGGCCGGGTTCGAGGGGCCGAGACCGCCGGAGGGCTCCGACTTCACCGGACTCGTGCACTTCGAAGTGCGCCGGGCCCGCGCCCTTTTCGCCGAGGGCTACCGGCTGCTCCCCATGCTCGACCGGCGCAGCGGCGCGTGCGTGGCCGCCATGGCCGGCATCTACCGCCGCCTCCTCGACCGGATCGAGCGCGACCCGGAGGCGGTGCTGCGCGGCCGGGTCTCGCTCCCCGGACGCGAGAAGGCGTACGTCGCCGTGCGCGGCCTGTCCGGTCTCGACGCCCGGCACGTCACCCGGCGGACCGTCAGGAGGCGCGCCTGATGGTCACCCCCGGCACACTCGACCCCTCCCGGTCACCCGGTGCTCCGGGTGCCGCACGGCGGGCAACCCTCCGGTGGCGGCCGGCGTCCCTGACTGAGACGGTCTGCCGTATGCCGGTCACACACCACGGCGACCGGACAGGGAAGGGCGCACCATGACGCAGGGCAACGGGACGGGCGACGGCGGGCAGCTCACGGACGTCTCCGCCCTGCGCCCGGGCGGGCACGCCGTCGTGGTCGGTGGCGGACTCGCCGGGGTCACCGCCGCACTCGCGCTCGCCGACGCCGGAGTGCGCGTCACCCTGCTCGAAGGGCGGCCGCGCCTGGGCGGGCTCGCCTTCTCCTTCCAGCGCGGCGGCCTCACCGTCGACAACGGTCAGCACGTGTACCTGCGCTGCTGCACCGCCTACCGCTGGTTCCTCGACCGGATCGGCGGCGCGGCGCTGGCGCCGGTGCAGGACCGTCTCGACGTGCCCGTTCTCGACCTGGAGCGGCCCGAGGGCAGACGGCTCGGCAGACTGCGGCGCGACGCGCTGCCCGTGCCCCTGCATCTGGGGCGCAGCCTGGCGGCCTACCCGCACCTCTCCCTCGCCGAACGCGCCTCGGTGGGGCGTGCCGCGCTCGCGCTCAAGGGGCTCGACCTCGCCGATCCGACCCTGGACACCCAGGACTTCGGCAGCTGGCTGACCGCGCACGGCCAGTCGGCGCGTACCGTCGAGGCCCTGTGGGACCTGGTCGGGGTCGCCACCCTCAACGCGGTCGCGGGCGACGCCTCGCTGGGGCTCGCCGCGATGGTGTTCAAGACCGGTCTGCTGTCCGACCCGGGAGCGGCCGACATCGGATGGGCCCGTGTCCCGCTGGGTGAACTGCACGACCGGATGGCCCGCAGGGCGCTCGACTCCGCGGGCGTGCGTACCGAGGTCCGTACACGCGTCACCTCCGTCTCCAATAACGAGAACGGGGGCTGGAGCGTTCAGGTTCCCGGCGAGACGCTCGAAGCGGACGCGGTCGTCGTCGCCGTACCCCAGCGCGAGGCCCACGACCTGCTGCCCGACGGCGCGCTCGACGCTCCGGAAAATCTTCTGGCGATCGGCACCGCGCCGATCCTCAACATCCACGTGGTCTACGACCGCAAGGTGCTCGCGGCGCCGTTCCTCACGGCCCTCGGCACCCCCGTGCAATGGGTCTTCGACCGCACCGAGGCCTCCGGGCTGAAGGAGGGTCAGTACCTGGCGCTGTCGCAGTCGACGGCGCAGAACGAGATCGACGAGCCCGTGTCCGCGCTGCGCGAGCGGTACCTGCCCGAGCTGGAGCGGCTGCTGCCCCGCACCCGGGGTGCCGAGGTGAAGGACTTCTTCGTGACCAGGGAGCGCACCGCGACCTTCGCTCCCGCCCCCGGCGTCGGCCGCCTCAGGCCCGGCGCCCGCACCAAGGCACCCGGCCTCTACCTGGCCGGAGCGTGGACCGCCACCGGGTGGCCCGCGACCATGGAGAGTGCGGTTCGCAGCGGCGTCGGAGCGGCCGGCGCCGCGCTCGGCGCCCTGGGCCGGTCCCGCGGCATCCTCCCCGACTTCTTCGAGGAGGCGGCGTGAAAGCCGACCCCCGTGGGACCGACTCCCGCACTCCCCCCACCCCCACTGGAGGAGAGACTGTGCCCACTGTGCCCCCGGCCCCGACGGCCGATCGACGGACCACGGTGGACGTGACCGCGCTCCTGGAGCGCGGCCGGACCCTGACCACGCCGGTCCTGCGGGCGGCCGTCGACCGCCTGGCCCCTCCCATGGACACGGTCGCCGCCTACCACTTCGGCTGGATCGACGCCGCGGGCAACCCCGCGGAGGGCGACGGCGGCAAGGCCGTCCGGCCCGCACTCGCCGTGCTCTCCGCCGAGGTCACCGGTGCCGCGCCCGAGACCGGCGTGCCCGGCGCGGTGGCCGTGGAACTGGTCCACAACTTCTCCCTCCTGCACGACGACCTGATGGACGGCGACGAGCAGCGCCGCCACCGCGACACCGTCTGGAAGGTGCACGGCCCCGCCCAGGCCATCCTGGTCGGCGACGCCCTGTTCGCCCTCGCCAACGAGGTGCTCCTGGAACTGGGCACCGTCGAGGCCGGCCGCGCCACCCGCCGGCTGACCAGCGCCACCCGCGCCCTGATCGACGGCCAGGCCCAGGACATCTCCTACGAGCACCGCGACCGGGTCAGCGTCGAGGAGTGCCTGGAGATGGAGGGCAACAAGACCGGCGCCCTGCTCGCCTCCGCCAGCTCCATCGGCGCGGTCCTCGGCGGCGCCGACGAGCACACCGCCGACGTCCTGGAGAAGTACGGCTACCACCTGGGCCTCGCCTTCCAGGCCGTGGACGACCTGCTGGGCATCTGGGGCGACCCGGACGCCACCGGCAAGCAGACCTGGAGCGACCTGCGTCAGCGCAAGAAGTCGCTGCCGGTCGTGGCCGCCCTCGCGGCCGGCGGGCCCGCCTCCGAGCGCCTCGGCGAGATCCTCGCCGCCGACGCCAAGACCAGTGACTTCGCGAACTTCTCCGAGGAGGAGTTCGCGGCCCGTGCCGCCCTCATCGAGGAAGCGGGCGGGCGGGAGTGGACCGCCGACGAGGCGCGTCGCCAGCACACCATCGCCATCGAGGCCCTCGACGCCGTCGACATGCCCGACCGGGTGCGGGACATGTTCACGGCCCTCGCGGACTTCGTCGTCGTACGAAAGAGATGATCATTATCGGTCGAATAGCCCTCGCGTAGTCGCCGGCCGGTGTCGTGGAGACACGAGCACCGGCCGACGGCGGACCCAGCAGACGTATCACACACTGCACGAAGGGGAAGCCATGACAGCGACGACCGACGGAAGCACCGGGGCCTCCCTGAGGCCCCTGGCAGCCTCGGCCAGCGACACCGACATCACGATCCCCGACACGGCGGCCGGGGTACCCGAAGCCGCCGCACGCGCCATCCGGCGCGCCACCGACTTCCTGCTGTCCCGGCAGGACGCCCAGGGCTGGTGGAAGGGCGACCTCGACACCAACGTCACGATGGACGCCGAGGACCTGCTTCTGCGTCAGTTCCTCGGCATCCAGGACGAGGAGACCACGCGCGCCGCCGCCCTGTTCATCCGCGGCGAGCAGCGCGAGGACGGCACCTGGGCCACCTTCTACGGCGGCCCCGGCGAACTCTCCACCACCATCGAGGCCTACGTCGCCCTCCGCCTGGCCGGCGACGCGCCCGACGCGCCGCACATGGCGCGGGCCTCGGAATGGATCAGGTCCCGCGGCGGCATCGCCTCCGCCAGGGTCTTCACCCGGATCTGGCTGGCCCTGTTCGGCTGGTGGAAGTGGGAGGACCTGCCCGAACTCCCGCCGGAACTCATCTACTTCCCCACCTGGGTACCGCTCAACATCTACGACTTCGGCTGCTGGGCCCGGCAGACCATCGTGCCGCTCACCATCGTCTCCGCGAAGCGGCCGGTGCGGCCCGCGCCCTTCCCGCTGGACGAACTCCACACCGACCCGGCCCGGCCCAACCCGCAGCGGCCCCTGGCACCGGCGGCCAGCTGGGACGGTGCCTTCCAGCGCATCGACAAGGCCCTGCACGCCTACCGCAAGGTGGCCCCGCGCCGGCTGCGGCGCGCCGCGATGAACACCGCCGCCCGCTGGATCATCGAGCGGCAGGAGAACGACGGCTGCTGGGGCGGCATCCAGCCCCCCGCCGTCTACTCGGTCATCGCGCTCTACCTGCTCGGCTACGACCTCGAACACCCCGTGATGCGCGCGGGGCTGGAGTCCCTGGACCGTTTCGCCGTGTGGCGCGAGGACGGGGCCCGGATGATCGAGGCCTGTCAGTCCCCGGTGTGGGACACCTGCCTGGCCACCATCGCGCTGGCCGACGCGGGCCTGCCCGAGGACCATCCGCAGCTGGTCAAGGCCTCCGACTGGATGCTGGGCGAACAGATCGTGCGCCCCGGCGACTGGTCCGTGAAGCGTCCCGGACTCCCGCCGGGCGGCTGGGCGTTCGAGTTCCACAACGACAACTACCCCGACATCGACGACACCGCCGAGGTGGTCCTCGCTCTGCGCCGCGTCCGGCACCACGACCCGGAACGGGTGGAGAAGGCGATCGGCCGCGGGGTGCGCTGGAACCTCGGCATGCAGTCGAAGAACGGCGCGTGGGGCGCCTTCGACGTCGACAACACCAGCGCCTTCCCCAACAGGCTGCCGTTCTGCGACTTCGGCGAGGTCATCGACCCGCCGTCCGCGGACGTCACCGCGCACGTCGTCGAGATGCTCGCCGTCGAGGGGCTCGCCCACGACCCGCGCACCCGCCGCGGCATCCAGTGGCTCCTGGACCACCAGGAGGCGGACGGCTCGTGGTTCGGCCGCTGGGGCGTCAACTACGTCTACGGCACCGGGTCGGTGATCCCCGCCCTGACCGCCGCCGGACTGCCCGCCTCGCACCCGGCGATCCGCCGCGCGGTGCGCTGGCTGGAGTCCGTGCAGAACGAGGACGGCGGCTGGGGCGAGGACCTGCGCTCCTACCGGTACGTCAGGGAGTGGAGCGGCCGGGGCGCCTCGACCGCCTCGCAGACCGGCTGGGCGCTGATGGCCCTGCTGGCGGCGGGGGAGCGGGAGTCCAAGGCCGTGGAACGCGGCGTCGCATGGCTCGCGGCCACCCAGCGGGAGGACGGCTCCTGGGACGAGCCCTACTTCACGGGCACCGGCTTCCCCTGGGACTTCTCCATCAACTACCACCTCTACCGCCAGGTCTTCCCGCTCACCGCCCTCGGCCGGTACGTGCACGGAGAGCCCTTCGCCAAGAGCGCGACCGTGCCCGCCGTGACGGAGGCCGGGGTGACGGACACCGCCGCGTCCGGGGCGGCGTCCGGGACGCGCGCGTCCGGGGCACCCGTGGCTGAGGCTTCCGTGGCCGAGGTGAAGGGCCGCTGATGACCCCGCAGACCGGCCCGCCCCCGCTGCTGATCGCCTGCGCGCTCGGCATCGAGCACCTCGCCCTGCGCACCGGCGACCGCGGCGCGGCCGGCGGGCCGGTCACCGTCCTGCGCACCGGCATGGGACCGAAGGCGGCCGAACGCTCGGTCACCCGGGTCCTCGCCGACCCGGCCCTCGGCGGCGCCGCCGTGCTCGCCACGGGCTTCTGCGCGGGACTGGCCCCCGGCATGCACCCCGGCGACCTGGTCGTCGCCGAGGAGACCCGGGACCCGCGCTCGACCGTCGCCTGCGTCGCGACCGACCGGCTCGTCAAGGAACTCGCGCGAGCCGTCCCGGGGCGCACCGTCCACACCGGGCCGCTGACCGGCTCCGACCACGTCGTCCGCGGCCCCGAACGCGCCGATCTGCTCGCGACCGGCGCGATCGCCGTGGACATGGAGTCCGCGGCCACGCTCCTGGGCGCCGTCCGCACGGGCCCGCGCCCCGTTGCGGCCGTCCGGGTGGTCGTGGACGCTCCAGAACACGAACTCGTCCGGATCGGCACAGTACGCGGTGGAATATCGGCTTTCCGCGTCCTTCGATCCGTACTACCCGCATTTTTCGAATGGCACCGTTCTTTGCTGCTCCCCCGGAGGTGAGCCCAGATGGCCATGCCGCTGCGCCAGTCCGTCAAGGTCGCTACATACCTGGCCGAACAGAAGATTCGCCGACGGGACAAGTTCCCGCTCATCGTGGAGCTGGAGCCGCTCTTCGCCTGCAACCTGAAGTGCGAGGGGTGCGGCAAGATCCAGCACCCCGCCGGAGTCCTCAAGCAGCGCATGCCGGTCGCACAGGCCGTCGGAGCGGTGCTCGAGTCCGGTGCGCCGATGGTCTCCATCGCCGGCGGCGAGCCCCTGATGCACCCGCAGATCGACGAGATCGTGCGGCAGTTGGTGGCCAAGCGGAAGTACGTCTTCCTGTGCACCAACGCCCTGCTCATGCGCAAGAAGATGGACAAGTTCAAGCCCTCGCCCTACTTCGCCTTCGCGGTGCACATCGACGGGCTGCGCGAGCGGCACGACGAGTCCGTGGCGAAGGAGGGCGTGTTCGACGAGGCCGTGGAGGCCATCAAGGAGGCCAAGCGGCGCGGCTTCCGGGTGACCACCAACTCGACCTTCTTCAACACCGACACCCCGCAGACCATCGTCGAGGTGCTCAACTTCCTCAACGACGACCTCAAGGTCGACGAGATGATGATCTCGCCCGCCTACGCCTACGAGAAGGCGCCCGACCAGGAGCACTTCCTGGGCGTGGAGCAGACCCGCGAGCTGTTCAAGAAGGCCTTCTCCGGCGGCAACCGGGCCCGCTGGCGGCTCAACCACTCCCCGCTGTTCCTCGACTTCCTCGAGGGCAAGGTCGACTTCCCGTGCACCGCCTGGGCGATCCCGAACTACTCCCTCTTCGGCTGGCAGCGCCCCTGCTACCTGATGAGCGACGGATACGTGCCCACGTACCGGGAGCTGATCGAGAAGACCGACTGGGACAAGTACGGCCGCGGCAAGGACCCGCGCTGCGACAACTGCATGGCGCACTGCGGCTACGAGCCCACCGCCGTCCTGGCCACCATGGGATCGCTCAAGGAGTCCCTGCGCGCCATGCGCGAGACCGTCTCCTCGAACCGGGAGTGACGCGATGACCGCCATCCCCTTGGGGCTTCCCTGGGTACCGGTCCGGCCGATCGCCGAGCGGCGCGTGTCGCGGCGGATCCAGGTCGGGCCGGTGGCGGTCGGCGGCGGGGCCCCGGTGTCGGTGCAGTCGATGACGACGACGCGTACCTCCGACATCGGTGCCACGCTCCAGCAGATCGCCGAGCTGACGGCGTCGGGCTGCCAGATCGTGCGGGTGGCCTGCCCCACCCAGGACGACGCGGACGCGCTGCCCGTGATCGCGCGGAAGTCGCAGATCCCGGTGATCGCGGACATCCACTTCCAGCCCAAGTACGTCTTCGCCGCGATCGAGGCGGGCTGCGCCGCGGTCCGGGTGAACCCGGGCAACATCAAGCAGTTCGACGACAAGGTCAAGGAGATCGCCAAGGCGGCGAAGGACCACGGCACGCCGATCCGCATCGGCGTCAACGCGGGCTCGCTGGACCGCCGGCTGCTGCAGAAGTACGGCAGGGCGACCCCCGAGGCGCTGGCGGAGTCGGCGTTGTGGGAGGCGTCCCTCTTCGAGGAGCACGGCTTGGGGGACATCAAGATCTCGGTCAAGCACAACGACCCGGTGGTGATGGTCGAGGCCTACCGCCGGCTCGCCGCGCAGTGCGACTACCCGCTGCACCTCGGCGTCACCGAGGCGGGCCCCGCCTTCCAGGGCACCGTCAAGTCGGCGGTCGCCTTCGGCGCGCTGCTTTCCGAGGGCATCGGTGACACGATCCGCGTCTCCCTGTCGGCCCCGCCGGTGGAGGAGATCAAGGTCGGCATCCAGATCCTCCAGGCACTGGGGCTCAGGGAACGCCGGCTGGAGATCGTCTCCTGCCCGTCCTGCGGCCGCGCCCAGGTCGACGTGTACAAGCTGGCCGAGGAGGTCACGGCCGGTCTGGAGGGACTGGAGGTGCCGCTGCGCGTCGCGGTCATGGGCTGCGTCGTCAACGGCCCCGGCGAGGCCCGCGAGGCCGACCTCGGAGTCGCCTCCGGCAACGGCAAGGGGCAGATCTTCGTCAAGGGCGAGGTCGTCAGGACCGTCCCCGAGTCGAAGATCGTGGAGACCCTCGTCGACGAGGCGATGAGGATCGCCGAGCAGATGGAGAAGGACGGCGCGTCGGGGGAGCCGGCCGTCACCGTGAGCTGAAGCACCACGGACCGAAGGGGGCCCGAGCGTGACGATTCTGGAGAGCATCCGGGGACCACGCGACCTGAAGGCGCTGTCCGAGGCGGAACTCGGTGAACTGTCCGACGAGATACGTGACTTCCTGGTGCATGCGGTCGCCCGCACCGGCGGTCACCTCGGACCCAACCTCGGCGTGGTGGAACTCACCGTCGCCCTGCACCGGGTCTTCGAGTCGCCGGACGACCGCATCCTGTGGGACACCGGCCACCAGAGCTACGTGCACAAACTCCTGACCGGACGCCAGGACTTCTCCAAACTGCGCAGCAAGGGCGGCCTGTCCGGCTACCCCTCGCGCGAGGAGTCCGAGCACGACGTCATCGAGAACAGCCACGCCTCCACCGTCCTCGGCTGGGCCGACGGCCTCGCCAAGGCCCGCCAGGTGCAGGGGGAGCGCAGCCACGTCGTCGCCGTCATCGGTGACGGAGCGCTCACCGGCGGCATGGCCTGGGAGGCCCTGAACAACATCGCGGCGGCCAGGGACCGGCCGCTGATCGTCGTCGTCAACGACAACGAACGCTCGTACGCGCCGACCATCGGCGGCCTCGCCAACCACCTCGCGACCCTGCGCACCACCGACGGCTACGAGCGGATGCTGGCCTGGGGCAAGGACGTCCTCCAGCGCACACCCGTGGTCGGCAACACCGTGTACGAGGCCCTGCACGGCGCCAAGAAGGGGTTCAAGGACGCCTTCGCCCCGCAGGGGCTCTTCGAGGACCTGGGGCTGAAGTACCTCGGCCCGATCGACGGGCACGACATCGGCGCCGTCGAATCGGCGCTCAGGCGTGCGAAACGCTTCCACGGGCCGGTCCTTGTGCACTGCCTCACCGAGAAGGGCCGCGGCTACGAGCCGGCGCTGCGCGACGAGGAGGACCACTTCCACACGGTCGGGGTGATGGACCCGCTGACCTGCGAGCCGCTCAGCCCGTCCAACGGGCCGTCCTGGACCTCGGTGTTCGGCGAGGAGATCGTCCGTATCGGCGAGGAGCGCGACGACGTGGTGGCGATCACCGCCGCCATGCTGCACCCCGTCGGCCTGGGGCCCTTCGCCGAACGGTTCCCCGACCGGGTCTGGGACGTCGGCATCGCCGAGCAGCACGCGGCCGTGTCCGCCGCCGGACTCGCCACCGGCGGACTGCACCCGGTCGTCTCCGTCTACGCCACCTTCCTCAACCGGGCCTTCGACCAGCTCCTGATGGACGTGGCACTGCACCGTTGCGGCGTCACCTTCGTTCTGGACCGGGCGGGCGTCACCGGTGCCGACGGCCCCTCGCACAACGGCATGTGGGACATGTCCGTGCTCCAGGTCGTCCCCGGGCTGCGCATCGCGGCCCCGCGCGACGCCGACCAACTGCGCGCCCAGCTGCGCGAGGCGGTCGCCGTCGACGACGCGCCGACGCTGGTGCGCTTCCCGAAGGAGTCCGTCGGACCCGCCGTACCCGCCGTGGACCGGATCGGCGGCCTGGACGTCCTGCACGCCGCGGACCGGCCGCAGGTGCTGCTCGTGGCCGTCGGCGTGATGGCGCCGGTCTGCCTCGGTGCCGCCGAGCTGCTTCAGGCCCGCGGCATCGGCTGCACCGTCGTCGACCCGCGCTGGGTCAAACCCGTCGACCCCGCGCTCGCCCCGCTCGCGGCCCGGCACCGTCTGGTGGCCGTCGTGGAGGACAACAGCCGCGCGGCCGGGGTCGGTTCGGCGGTGGCACTGGCACTCGGCGACGCCGAGGTCGACGTCCCCGTACGCCGCTTCGGCATCCCCGAGCAGTTCCTCGCGCACGCCAAGCGCGCAGAGGTGCTCGCGGACATCGGCCTCACCCCGGTCGACGTCGCCGGGCGGATCAGCGCCGGCCTGGCCCTCGCCGAAGGCGGCGGGGAACAGGCCGGGGAAGAGGCCGGGGAAGAGGCAGTGGAACAGTCCGGCGACCGACGGATCGTCGTGCCAGCGCAAGGAGAGAACTGAATGACCAAGGAGTTCGACCTCGCCACGCTCCTGGCCGAGCGCGGGGGCGAGCGGTACGAGCTGCACGCCAAGCACCTCAACCACCAGCTGCCGCGCATGCTGCACACCATCGGCTTCGACAAGGTCTACGAGCGGGCCGAGGGCGCGCACTTCTGGGACGCGGACGGCAACGACTACCTGGACATGCTCGCCGGGTTCGCGGTCATGGGACTGGGCCGCCACCACCCGGTCGTCCGCAAGGCGCTGCACGACGTACTCGACGCCTCACTGGCCGACCTGACGCGTTTCGACTGCCCGCCGCTGCCCGGACTGCTGGCCGAGAAGCTGCTCTCCTACAGCCCGCACCTGGACCGGGTCTTCTTCGGCAACAGCGGCACCGAGGCCGTGGAGACCGCCCTCAAGTTCGCCCGGTACGCGACCGGCAGACAGCGGATCCTGTACTGCTCGCACGCCTTCCACGGACTGACCACCGGCTCCCTCTCCGTCAACGGCGAGGACGGTTTCCGCAAGGGCTTCGCGCCCCTGCTCCCGGACACCGCCGTCCCGCTCGGCGACCTGGACGCCCTGGCACGGGAGCTGAAGAAGGGCGACGTGGCCGCGCTGATCGTGGAGCCGGTCCAGGGCAAGGGCGTGCACGAGGCCCCGCCCGGCTATCTCCGTGCCGCGCAGGAGCTGCTGCACCGGCACAAGGCGCTGCTGATCGCCGACGAGGTGCAGACGGGACTCGGCCGCACCGGGAAGTTCTACGCATACCAGCACGACGACGGGGTGGAGCCCGACCTGGTCTGCGTCGCCAAGGCGCTGTCCGGCGGATACGTGCCGGTGGGGGCCACCCTGGGCAAGGAGTGGATCTTCCAGAAGGTGTACTCCTCGATGGACCGCGTGCAGGTCCACTCGGCGAGCTTCGGGTCCAACGCGCAGGCCATGGCCGCCGGGCTCGCCGTGCTGTCCGTGATGGAGAACGAGGAGATCGTGGCGAACGCCGCCGCGGTCGGCGAGCGGCTGAAGTCGCGGCTGGCCGGGCTGGTGGACCGCTACGAACTGCTCGCCGACGTCCGGGGCCGGGGCCTGATGATCGGCATCGAGTTCGGCCGGCCCAGGTCCCTGAAGCTGCGCAGCCGCTGGACCATGCTGCAGACCGCGCGCAAGGGCCTGTTCGCGCAGATGGTGGTCGTGCCGCTGCTGCAACGGCACCGGATCCTGACCCAGGTGTCCGGCGACCACCTGGAGGTGATCAAGCTGATCCCGCCGCTGATCGTCGACACCGACGACGCCGACCGGTTCGTCGACGCCTTCACGGAGGTGATGGAGGACGCGCACCATGGCGGTGGCCTGATGTGGGACTTCGGCAAGACCCTCGTCAAGCAGGCGGTCGCCAACCGCTGAGCCGGGGCCCTGCCCCACGACCAGGCTCTTTACCTGAGAGGCAAGAAATTTGCCCGCTAGGCAATATTGAGGCTGAATGGAGGCATGAGCTCCTCCGAGACCGGCCCGGACGAAGGGGCGGTCGCCGTCGTCGCTCCCCAGCTGCGTGAGCTGCGACGGCGGGCGGCCCTGACCCTGGAGGCCGCGGCCCGCTCCGCCGGGCTGTCGCCCGCCCACCTCTCCCGCCTGGAGACCGGCCGGCGGCAGCCCTCGCTGCCCATGCTGCTCTCCCTCGCCCGGGTCTACGGTACGACCGTCGCCGAGCTGCTCGGCGAGACGACCGCCGACCGGGACGCCGTCGTGCGCGCCGCCGACATGGAGCCCACCGCCGCCGGCGGCTGGACGTACTGGCGGGCAGGGGGCCCTGGACGCGGCATGCAGACCCTGCGCGTCCGGGTGCCCTACGGCTCACAGGGCGACATCGTGCGGGTCCATCCCGGCGAGGAGTGGCTGTACGTCCTCAAGGGCCGCCTGCGGCTGCGCCTCGGGGACACCGAGCACCGGCTCGCCGCCGGAGACAGCGCGCACTTCGACTCCCTGACCCCGCACCGGATCGCCGCGCGGGACGCCGACGGGGTCGAGCTGCTCTTCGTCCACACCCTGCTGCAGAGCCCGACGGCCACGCTGTGCCTCGGCCCGACCCCCGGAGAGATGCCATGAGCAGCATCCAGGACAAGTTCCCGCGTGCCCTGTGGGTGCGTCTGTTCATCTACATCGCCCTCGGGCACGTCTTCGGCGGCTTCCTCTACCTGCTGTTCGAGGTCGGGGCCAACTCCGCGAAGTAGCCCGGCTCAGTCCAGCATCCGGCCGCGCAGCCGCTCCCGGGTCTCCGGCGTCAGGCGCAGGCCCTTCTCCAGATACGCGTCGACACCGCCCCAGGTCTCCTCGACGGTGTCGAAGGCCGCCGTCAGGTACGCGGTGCGGGCGTCGAAGAGCGGGCTGAGCAGCTCCATGACCTCGGGAGAGTAGGCCGAGGCGGCGGAACCGCTGCGGCGCACCCGGTAGCGGCGGTGCGTGGCGTTCGACTTCAGGTAGTCCTCGACGACGGCTTCGCGCTCGACGCCGAGGGCGAGCAGGGTGACCGCGACGGACAGGCCCGCGCGGTCCTTGCCGGCCGAGCAGTGCATCAGGGCGGGGACGCTGTCCTGCGCGAGTGCGTGCAGCACCCGGGAGTGCTCCGCCGTACGCTCCTTGATGATCCTCCGGTAGGAGTCGGTCATCCGGTCGGCGCCCTTGTCGCCGGAGAGGATCCCGCGCAGCTGGTCGAGGTCGCCGTCGCGGACCATCGCCCAGAACTCGGCGCCGTCGGCCGGGTCGCTCAGCGGCAGGTTCACGTTGCGCACGCCCGGCAGTCCGACGTCGGGGCCCTCCAGCCGCTGGTCGGCCGCGTTGCGGAAGTCGAAGACCGTGTGCAGACCCAGGGAGGCCAGGAAGACGGCGTCCTCGGCGGTCGCGTGCGCGAGGTGGCCGCTGCGGAACAGCACCCCCTGCCGCACCCGCCGTCCGTCCACGGTCGGCAGGCCGCCCAGGTCCCGGAGATTGCGCACACCGGTCAGCTCGGGCTCGGTCGAGGGGACCTGCTGCGTCACGGGGGCTCCTCCCACTCCGCCCCGCCGGCGCTGGTCGCGGGCGGGCGCCACTCGACGATACGGCATCCCTCCGGCACGACAGCCGCCGACGAAAGGGGCATTGGGGCGAGAAAAAGCCTTCTGCCCGAATTGACGCCTTGATGGTAAGTGGGCCTGAAATGGCGGAAGGTGGGCCGGTGGGGCGTGAGCAGCGTCATAGCAGTGACGGTGCGTTGTCGGTCATGTTCACGTAATGCAACTGGTTCTCAAGGGAATTCGAGTCGACCGGCTGTATTGAAATCGACGCAGTGTCACCGGTAATTCCCGTAAAGGATCAATCGGAACACCGGTCGCGGGAACCTCTCGCTTGTCCCCGTGCGTCCCGGTCCCTTACGTTCACGACCGATCCGGACGGACGCCTAATCCTGCCGCCGACCGGACCCCGCACTCATCGACCACCCGTACACGGCAGGAGCGGGGGACCCACAGGTACGACTGCCTGTTCCGGTTCCCGGAACGGCTTGGGGTAAAGCCGCGGTTTCCGCCGCGGCCGGGCATCTCCAGCCCGCACCCGACAGCTCACCTCGCAGGCGCCGGAGAGGAATTCGCCATGCCCGCGAAGGGTAAGCACCGCCGTACCAGGGCCATGCGCCTGACCCGCACCATCGCCGTCGCCGGCACCGGCGGCGCCGCGCTCGCACTTCCACTGATGGGCGCCGCCGGCGCCCATGCCGCTCCCGCGCACTCCGTTTCCGAGCAGGCCGCGCAGTCCGTTCCGGCGTCGGCCGAGAAGGCCGCCGCCGGTGGTTCCGAAAAGAACTCGGACGCGCGGACCTACACCGTGAAGAACGGCGACTATCTTTCGAAGATCGCCGACGAGCAGGACGTCGACGGCGGCTGGAAGAAGCTCTACTCGGACAACCGTGAGGCCGTCGGTTCGGACCCGTCGCTGATCCACCCCGGTCTCGAGCTGTCCATCGGCGGACCGGCCGCCAAGCCGTCGGCCCCGTCCTCCGCGGAGGCGGAGAAGCCCGCCGAGAAGCCGGCGGAGAAGCCCGCGAAGAAGTCCGCCGAGAAGCCGGCCGAGCAGTCGTCGGCGCAGAAGTCGACGGAGGCCGAGAACACCTCCTCCTCCGACACCGGCACCTCCGGCGGCTTCACCTCGCCCGTCGCGGGCGGCACCGTGGGCACCCCGTACCACCAGTCCGGCAGCATGTGGTCCAGCGGCTACCACACCGGCACGGACTTCGTCGTCCCGACCGGCACCTCGCTCAAGGCCGTCGGCGCGGGCACCGTCGTCTCCGCCGGCTGGGGCGGCGCCTACGGCAACCAGGTCGTCATCCAGCTCGCCGACGGCCACTACGCCCAGTACGCCCACCTGTCCTCGCTGTCCGTCTCCGCCGGCCAGTCGGTGACGGCGGGCCAGCAGGTCGGCCTCTCGGGCGCCACCGGCAACGTGACCGGCCCGCACCTGCACTTCGAGATCCGCACCACGCCGGACTACGGCTCGGACGTCGACCCGCTCGCCTACCTGCGCTCGCACGGCGTCTCCGTCTGACGGACCCCGTACGCGGCCTCCGCGCCACCGAAGGCCGGACCCCGATCCCCGGGTCCGGCCTTCGGTGTATTCCGGAATTGACGAACACTTTAGGCGTGGCTTTTCTCACCGCACGTCAACCCCTTCCTACGGTCGCGTAGGTCACAATCCACGGTGAATCATGGGCCGATGTGGCAGACGATGCGAAGAGTGACAGCAGAACAGTGATCGGGTCGTACGTGGCGGTGGGGGACAGCTTCACCGAAGGCGTCGGCGACCCCGGGCCCGACGGCTCGTTCGTCGGCTGGGCCGACCGGCTCGCCGTGCTGCTCGCGGACCGGCGTCCGGAGGGCGACTTCACGTACACCAATCTCGCCGTCCGCGGCAGGCTGCTCGACCAGATCGTGTCGGAACAGGTCCCGCGGGTCGCCGGCCTCGCACCCGACCTGGTCTCGTTCGCGGCGGGCGGCAACGACATCCTGCGGCCCGGCACGGACCCCGACGAGGTGGCCGAGCGGTTCGAACTGGCGGTGGCCGCGCTGACCGGCGCGGCCGGCACCGTCCTGGTGACGACCGGGTTCGACACCCGCGGGGTGCCCGTCCTCAAGCATCTGCGCGGCAAGATCGCCACGTACAACGGGCATGTCCGCGCCGTCGCCGACCGCTACGGCTGCCCGGTGCTCGACCTGTGGTCGCTGCGCAGCGTGCAGGACCGCAGGGCCTGGGACGCCGACCGGCTGCACCTGTCCCCGGAGGGCCACACACGCGTGGCGCTGCGCGCGGGACAGGCCCTCGGTCTGCCCGTCCCGGCCGACCCGGACCAGCCCTGGCCGCCCCTGCCGCCCCGCGGCACGCTGGACGTCCGGCGCGACGACGTGCACTGGGCGCGCGAGTACCTGGTGCCGTGGATCGGACGCCGGCTGCGCGGCGAGTCGTCGGGCGACCACGTGACGGCCAAGGGAACGCTGTCGCCGGACGACATCAAGATGCGGATCGGTGCGGTGGCCTGACCCGCACGGGCGCCGGAACGCTTTTCCGGTTGCACCGGTCCCGGGGGAACCAGGAGCCGGCACCGGTCGTTCGAGGTGACGTCGGACCGGACGGCCGTGGCGTCGGGCCGGACGACCCCTGTTGAGATCTGACCTACTCCACCTGGAGGTACCGTGGCCGGTTTCCGTTCCCCGAGTGCCGGGTTCCGCGTGCCGCGTCCGGCGGCCTTCGGCGCGGACCCGAGCGGCGAGCGCATGGCGCGCATCCGCAGATCGCCGCACTTCCGTGACGGCGTCTTCCAGAACCCCGGGGGCACGGCACGGACCCGGCCCTCGGGATCGGTCGCGGAACTCGCCAAGACCTACGTCGACAAGGACACGCGGCAGCGCCGGGCCCCCCGCGGTCCCGTCCCGGTCCACGCCACCACGCTCGCCGACCTCGCCCGGCCGCCCGCCTCCGGACTCCGGCTGACCTGGATGGGACACTCCAGCGTGCTCGCCGAGATCGACGGGCAGCGGGTGCTCTTCGACCCCGTGTGGGGCGAGCGCTGCTCCCCGTTCCCCTTCGCAGGACCCAAGCGGCTGCACCCCGTGCCGCTGCCCCTCGCGGCCCTGGGCCGGGTGGACGTGGTCGTCATCTCCCACGACCACTACGACCACCTCGACCTGCCCACGATCAAGGCCCTGGCCGGCACGGACACCCTCTTCGCCGTCCCGCTCGGTGTCGGCGCCCACCTCGAACACTGGGGCGTGTCCCCCGACCGCCTGCGCGAGCTGGACTGGCACGAGGAGACGCGGGTCGGCGGCCTCACCCTGACCGCCACCCCGGCCCGGCACTTCTGCGGGCGCGGGCTGCGCAACACCCAGCACACCCTCTGGGCGTCCTGGGTCGTCGCCGGGGACGAGCACCGCGTCTACCACAGCGGAGACACCGGCTACTTCGAGGGCTTCCGCGACATCGGCGCCGCCCACGGCCCCTTCGACGCCACGATGATCCAGCTCGGGGCGTACTCGGACTTCTGGCCGGACATCCACATGACACCGGCCGAGGCGGTACGGGCTCACCTGGACCTCCAGGGAGGCGAGCCCCGGGGTGCCCTGCTCCCCATCCACTGGGGCACCTTCAACCTGGCCCCGCACGCGTGGGCGGAGCCGGGGGAGTGGACGAAGGACGCTGCCGAGGAGGTCGGGCAGGCGGTGGCGTTTCCGCGGCCGGGGGAGCCGTTCGAGCCGGCGGGGGAACTGCCGGGGGACGCGTGGTGGCGTGCGCTGTCGGGTCCGATCGCGCACCCGTGGCGGCGTCCCCGGGGCGCTGAGGGTGTGGCCGAGACGAGCAAGGGCGATCTCGACCTCGCCGGGGAGCGGTGAGGCCGGCCGGGGACAAGACGGGGGAGGGGGTGCGGATGCCGGAGTGTCTCCCTGCTGACGAACGGCGTCGTCTGCTGCGAGCCTTGGACGGAGCGCCCCGCGTGGAAGTGCGAAGCCACAGCTCAGTGCTTCAGGTCCTTGCCGTCCCTGGAAGGGCGTCTCGGGTGGTCGTCCGAACGCGCGTCGTGCTTCGATGAGCTTGCAGAAGGGAGTTGGCTGGGCGGCGCTCGGCCGCACTCCCGGCCGCTTTCGGTAGCAGCGTCCAAGGACGCGGCGCATGTCTGCCTCGTCACCTTGGCTCGATGCCGTGACTCCCGTGTCGCCGGTGTACCCCTTCAACGTGCCAGGGGAGCCGATGGCGTGCGTCAGGCCGGCGTCTATGCCATGACCCACGTGACGGGCATCCGCCGACTGAACGGGACCACGTTCACGGCCGCCGGGGTCACCCCGGTCCTCAGCGGCCTGCACGTCGGGGTGTCCTCCGCGTTCGGCCGGTGGATGGCCCGCCCTGCCCCGGCCGACGCGGCGGTGTACCGCGCGTCAGGACGTGCGGTGGGTCCAGACACCCGCCAGCATGGTCGCGTGCACCGGCATGGCCCGCAGGGTGGCGGTGTCCGCGGTCAGCGGGTCGGTGTCGGTGATCACCAGGTCCGCGTCGTCGCCGGCCCGGATCAGCCGTCGGCCCCGGGACGAGGCGGCGAGGGCGGCCGTCACCGGGATGCGCTGTTCGGGGTGGAACGGCGGGCGCTCGTCGTCGGTCCGCTCGACCGCCGAGGCGATGGTCAGCCAGGGGTCGAGCGGGGCAACGGGGGCGTCGGAGCCGAGTGCGAGGTCGGCTCCGGCGGCCAGCAGGTCCGCGAAGGCGTAGGCGCGGTGGGTACGGCCCGCCCAGTGCCGCCGCGCGACGTCCCGGTCGTCCACGGCATGGGTGGGCTGGACGCTGACGGTGACCCCCAGCTCGGCGAAGCGCGGCACGTCCTTGGCGGCCAGGAGCTGGCCGTGCTCGACGCTGCCCCGGCAGCGCACCGTTTCGAAGGCGTCCAGGGCCATCTCGTTGGCGCGGTCCCCGATCGCGTGCACGGCGGGTGTGATGCCGTGCCCGGACGCGCGGCGCAGCAGCGACACCAGCTCCCCGGGGGAGACCTCCTCCAGTCCGCGGGCGTCGGGTGCCTCGGGATCCCGGTCCGGGTACGGGTCGTGGCACAGCGCGGTGCGGGTGTTGAGGGATCCGTCGGTGAGCAGCTTGAACGGCCCGACCTCCAGCAGACCGCCCGGTACGGGCAGCAGCCGACCGGTGCGCAGGCCGCGGGCGATCGCGCCCTCCAGCTGCGGGAGCCAGATCGAGGCGGCCACCCGCAGCGGGAAGGTCCCGGTGCTCTCCTCGCTCATCCGCCGGGTCCAGTCCGTGATGTTGTCCGCGTACTCGAAGTCGACGATGCCGGTGACGCCCCGGGCGGCGGCGGCAGCGGCGGCCTCCCGGACCCACTGGTCCGTCACCCGCGCCGGTACGGCGGTGAGTTCGGCGATGGCTCGCATGCTCTCGCCCTCGAAGAGCAGGCCGGTGGGGTGACCGCCGCGCCCCACCGTCGCGAGCGCGGCCGAGTTGAGCCAGGCACAGTGGAGATCCATGCTGATCAGCAGGGTCGGCCGGTCCGGGACGAGGGCGTCAAGGAGGTCCTTGTGCGGGGTGTCGGGCCACAGCGCGTCGCGGAAGCCGTAACCGATCAGCGGCTCGTCGGCCGGCAGGCCCTCGGCCCGGCGCCCGGCGGCGTCCGCCGCGTCCCGGGCCGAGCCTGCGCCGGACAGGTCGAGGCGGCGGCGTACACCGGCCCACTGGACCATGTGGACGTGGGCGTCCCACAGCCCCGGCAGCAGGGTGCGTCCGTCGAGGTCGAGGTCCTCTCCCTCGGCCTGCGGGGCGGTGCCCGCCGGGTGGACGGCCGTGACCAGGCCGCCCTCGGTCCGGACGTCGCTCAGCGGCCCGCCCGCGCCCAGGTGCACCCGGCGCAGGGTGACGGGGGGTGCGGTCCCCCGCGCGTCGTCGGCCGGCACGGTGGTGGTGGTCGAGGTCACGGGGTCCTCCGTATGTCGCGCATGGCACGGGCGAGTTGGGGATGAGCGTAGGGCTGGTCCGACTCGAGGGCCGCGGCCAGGCGCCGTACGACGTCCTCGGACTCGTCCTGGCTGAGTTTCGCCTTGGCCGTCAGGCGCGCGGCGGGCAGCCGGAATCCGGTCACCCCCGGGGCGATGCGGTGGGCGTAGTCCTCGACCCGGGCGAGCCGCCAGGGCTCGGGGAAGTGGTCCTCGAAGTGGTCCACGGTGTCGGACAGGACGTCGTAGGTCTCGTCGGGGGCGAGGATCTCGGGCCGGCCGTGGACGTGCAGGACCGTGAAGTTCCAGGTGGGGACGTGCGGTGTCTCCTCGTACCAGACGGGCGAGAGGTAACCGTGCGGTCCTTGGAGCACCACGGCGACGTCGTGCGAACCGAGTTCGTGCTCCAGGGCGTCGGTGCGGGCCAGGTGCCCGAGCAGGGTGAGCGTGCCGTCCGGGGCGTCCGGTGCGGTGCGCTCGACGAGCACCGGCAGATGGGAGACGACCAGGCCGCCGTGCTCGGTGTTGCTGATCAGGGTGGCCCAGGGGTGGGCGTGGGCGAGGTCGCGGATCCATCCGGGGTCGTCGACCCGGAAGATCTCCTGTTGCAGCATCTGTTCCGTCCGTCAGTCGTTCTCGGCGGTTGTTCTCGTCGGCGGTTCTGGTCAGTCGTTCTCGGGAAAGTGGCAGGCGACGCGGCGCTCGCCGCCGGGCTCGGTCGGGGTCAGCACGGGCCGCTTCTCGGTGCAGACCTTCTCGCTCTTCCAGCAACGGGTGTGGAACGGGCAGCCGGCCGGCGGCCGGGCCGGGCTCGGCGGGTCGCCCTGGAGGACGATGCGCTCACTCTCGCCCCGGCGGCGCGGGTCCGGCTCGGGGACGGCGGAGAGCAGGGCGCGGGTGTAGGGGTGCGCGGGACGGCCGTACACCGTGTCGCGGTCGCCCTGCTCCACGATCCGGCCCAGGTACATGACGGCGACCTCGTCCGCGATGTTGCGGACCACGGCCAGGTCGTGGGCGATGAAGACGTACGAAAGACCGAAGGTCCGCTGCAGTTCCTTGAGCAGGTTCATCACCTGCGCCTGGACCGACACGTCGAGCGCGGACACCGGTTCGTCGCAGAGCAGGATCCTGGGACGCAGGGCGAGTGCGCGGGCGATGCCGAGCCGCTGGCGCTGGCCGCCGGAGAACTGGTGGGGGTGGCGGTGCCCGTGGTCCGGGTCGAGGCCGACCATCTCCATCAGTTCGCGGGCCCGGGCCGACCGGCTGTGTTTCGCCTCCGGGGCGCGGTGGACGTCCATCGGCTCCCGGACGATCTCCAGGGCGGTCATCCGGGGGTCCAGTGACGTGTACGGGTCCTGCATCACGAGCTGGATGTCGCGCCGGCGGCGCCGCAGCTCGGAGCGGGGCAGGCCGAGCAGGTCCCGCCCGTCCACACGTACCGTGCCGGAGGTGGGCCGGTCGAGGGCCAGCAGGAGCCGGGTGAGGGTCGACTTGCCGCAGCCGGACTCGCCGACGAGCCCCAGGGTGCTGCCGCTGCGCAGGGCCAGGTCGACCCCGTCGACGGCGCGGACGGTCGCCCGGCCGCGGCCGATGCCGAACGGGCCTCCCGAGGTGTAGTGCCTGACCAGTCCGCGCGCCTCCAGCAGCACGGGCGCAGCCGGTGCGGCGGCGGTGACGGTCGGGCTCTTGCCGGTGTCGGTGACGTCATCGGGCACTGGAGGCCTCCAGCGGGTAGTGGCACGCGACGAGCCGTGCAGGCGGGGCCGGGAGCAGCGCCGGCTGCCGCGTGGCGCAGGAGTCGCGGGCGGCGGGACAGCGCGGGCGGAAGGAGCAGCCGGGCGGCAGGGGCCCGGGGGCTGGGGGAGTACCGGGAATGGGGGTGAGATCGTCCGGCGGCCCCTCCAGGCGGGGCAGGGCGGCGAGCAGGCCCTCGGTGTAGGGGTGGGCGGGCCGGTCGTAGAGATCCTCGACCGGTGCCTGCTCGACGATGTGCCCGGCGTACATGATGGCGACCCGGTCGGCCGCGGTGGCGGCGAGGCCGAGGTCGTGGGTGATCAGCAGCAGTGCGGAGCCGGTCGACTCGCGCAGTTCGGCGAGCAACTCCATGATCTGGGCCTGCACGGTGACGTCCAGGGCCGTGGTCGGTTCGTCCGCGATCAGGACGTCGGGGGAGAGAGCGAGGGCCGAGGCGATCATGATGCGCTGGCGCATGCCGCCGGAGAACTGGTGGGGATAGTCGCGGTAGCGGCGGGCCGGATCGGGGATGCGGACCCGGGCCATCAGCTCGACGGCGCGGGCGCGGGCCTCGCGGCGGCCCACCTGCTCGTGAGCGCGGATCACCTCGGCGATCTGGAAGCCCACGGTGAGCGTGGGATTGAGGGCGGACAGCGCGTCCTGGAAGATCATCGCGATGTGCTTGCCGCGCCGTGCGCGCAACGCGTCGGGGTGGAGGGCGAGCAGGTCCGTGCCGCGGTGGCGGACGCTGCCGCCGACCTCGGCGGTGGTGGCGGGCAGCAGGCCCATCAGCGCCATCGCCGACAGGCTCTTGCCGGACCCGGACTCGCCGATGAGGGCCAGGGTCTCGCCCTCGTGCAGGGTGAAGGAGACACCGCGCACCACCCGCCGGGACCGGGGCGCGCCCGGAGTCCCGGACAGCAGGTCGACGGTCAGGTCCTCGGCCTCCAGAAGAGGCTGCGGCTCGGCGGGTGTGCCGCCGGTCGTGGTCGTCACGGGGTCACCGTCCTCTCGGGTCCAGGGCGTCGCGCACGGTGTCTCCGAAGGTGATCAGGACGAACACGGTGAAGGAGAGGAACAGCCCGGGGAAGACGAGCAGATGCGGATGGGTGCGGAAGGAGTTCTGCGCCCCGGCCAGCTGAAGTCCCCAGGAGATCGAAGGGGACTGGAGTCCGACGCCGAGGAAGGTGAGCGAGGCCTCGGCCACGATGACCCCGCCCACGGTGATGGTGGCGAGGACCAGCGCCGGGGTGAGCGCGTTGGGCAGGACGTGCCTGCGGACGATGTCCCAGGGGCCGGCGCCCAGACTGCGGGCCATCACGACGTAGTCGGCCTCACGCACCGAACGGACGGAGGCGCGGACCACCCGGGTCATGGTCGGCCAGCCGAACAGCGCCAGTACGGCGGCCACCGTCGGTATGTCGCGGGTGGGCAGGGTGTTCAGGACGACGATCGCTCCGAGCAGGAACGGGAAGCCCAGGAACACGTCGGTGAGCCGGGCGACCACGCTGTCCACGATCCGGCCCGCCATGCCGGCCAGGCAGCCGAGGACGAGCGCCACGGCGAGCGAGGCGGCGGTGGCGAGGAAGCCCACCCCGAGCGAGGCGCGCGCCCCGTGCACGACGTTGGCGTACAGGTCGCAGCCCTGCACGTCGTAGCCGAAGGGGTGCCCGGCGGACGGGCCCCGCGCGCTGTGCGTGAGATCGCAGACGGTCGGGTCGCCGTGGCCGAACCAGCCCGCGAAGAGCCCCGGCGCGGCCGCGACGAGGAGGAGCAGCAGGACACCGGCCCCGGTGAGCAGGAAGGCGGGCCTGCGGCGCAGTGTGCGCCATCCGGCGCCTGCGGAGGAGACCGGCGGGGCGGCGCCGTCCGGGGACGTGTCCGCCGGCGCGGTCAGGGTGTCAGTCATGGCGGATCCTCGGGTCCAGAAGGCTGTTGAGGAGGTCGACCAGCACGCTCGCGGCGAGGAAGATCAGGATGAGCGCCGTGGACACCCCCACCACCGTCGGCCCGGCGTGTCCACGGACGGCCTGGAAGAGCAGCTGGCCGATGCCGGGCAGGTTGAAGACCCCCTCGATGATCACGGTGCCGCCGAGGAGGTAGCCGAGGTCCACGGCGAGAAAGGTGACGGCCGGGATCAGGGAGTTGCGCAGGACGTGCACGCCGACCACCCGGCGCCGGGTGAGCCCCTTGGCGACGGCCGTACGGACGTAGTCGGCGCGCAGGTTGTCGATGACCTCGGCGCGCACCAGCCGGGACACCGAGGCCAGTCCGAAGGCCGCCACGCACAGGGCCGGCAGCACATAGCCGGCCGGCCAGCCCTCGGTGGTCCCCGCGACCGGGAACAGGCCGAACTTCACCCCGAGGACCATCTGCGCGGTGTAGGCGAGCACGAACACCGGGACCGAGGTGGCGCCGATGGTGAACGCCAGCACCGTGCGGTCCGTCCAGGTCCCCCGGCGCAGCGCCGCCAGGACGCCGAGACCGATGCCGACGACGGCCTCGATCACCCAGGCGGTCAGGGCGAGTTTGATCGTGACCGGCCAGCGGTCGGCCATCTGGTCGGCGACCGGCCGGCCGCTGAAGTCCGTGCCCAGGTCGCCCTGGAACAGTCCGGCCAGGTAGTGGCCGTACTGGACGAACAACGGGTCGTCCAGGTGGTGCTGTTCGCGCAGTGCCCGCACCACGCTCGGGGCCAGCGGCCGGTCGCCCGCGAGTGCGGCGACGGGATCGCCGGGCAGCACATAGGTCATTGCGTAGATGACCAGGCTGATGCCGAAGAAGACGAGCAGCGCCTCCAGCAGGCGGCGTACGAGGTAGGTCATCGTGGTTCCCCGGTGCGCTCCGGGCGGGCCGCGGTGGTGTCGGCCGCGCGCGCGTGGTCCGCGGCGGCGAGCAGCGCCCCGTACTGGATGCCGGCCAGCGTGGAGATCGCGATGGGCTCGCCGGTGACCCGGTCGGCCTCCCGCTCCCAGATCTCGTAGGTGGCGAGCAGTTCCCGGTGGCAGCGGCGCACCTCGGGGGTGGCGGTGCCCGCGGCCAGTTCGGCGCCAAGGGCGCGCAGCAGCATGCCGCCGACGCGGATGCGGAAACTGTGCACGCTCGCCTCGCAGTCGTGGCGTTCGGCGACGGTCGCGGCCCGGTCCGGCAGGTCGTCCACGCGGGCCGACTCCAGGGCGGCGACCTCGGTCAGCGAGGGCACGAAGTCGCGTACGGCGCGCAGGAAGGGAGTCGCGATGGTCAGGTGGGGGCTCGCCCGGTCGAGGATGCCGCCCAGGAAGGTGCCGGTCTCGTCCAGGGCGCGGGCCCGGTGCGCGACCACGTCCGCGTACCGCTGTTCGGCGGGCGAGTCGTCGTCCGCGTCCGGGTGGCTCCAGTGGGGGACCTCGGTGACGAAGTAGAAGGTGCCGTACTTCTCGGCGTACGCGGCACTGGACGAGCCCGCGATCTTGCCGGCCGCGTCGGCGCCGAGCCCTTCGAGGTAGTCGTAGGCGTCCTTCATGTCGATGCAGCCGTAGACCGCGGGGGCGTGGCGCGGGGCGTGGGCCGCCTCGGGCTCGCCGGTGGCGAGCGGCATGCCGAGGGAGGCCGGGATGTCGGCGAGGAGCGGGTACAGGTCGGGGGCGGGCCGGTTCAGGTAGTAGTAGACGCCGCCCGTCTCGCAGTTGTGCAGGGTGGTCAGGAAGCGGGGGCGGGTGGCGTCCAGGAGCCGCATCAGGGCGAGCGTCTCGGGCAGGACGCGGTCGAAGTAGGCGTCCTTGTAGGAGAACGGGAAGGTCCACTCGACCTGCTGGTCGCCGGCCGGCCGGTAGAAGTGGCGGCCGTAGGCGCGTTTGTCGGCGGGGACGGCGAACCAGCCCTCGTTGAGCCGGGCGCCGTCGGGGTCGATGCAGGGCACGATGTGCCAGGCGCCGCCGAAGTGGGCGCGCAGGTCCGAGTCCTCGCACAGGGCGGTGGCGAGGTGGAGGGTGGTGACCGCGCCGACCGGCTCGTTGGGGTGGACGCCGCCCACGACGACGTAGCCGCCGCCCTCCTCGGCGGTGGGGCGGTCCTCTGCCACCGTGAAGCAGTACAGGGGCTCACCGAGCGCGGAGGTGCCGACGCGGCGCTCGGTCACCAGCGCGGGATACCGGTCCGCCAATTCACGGAAACGGGCGACCAGTTCGTCCACGCCCGGATAGGCCTGGGCCGGCGGGACGGTCGCCGCGTGCCGTACCCAGGCGTCGGGGCCCGGTGCGAAGGGGGTGGCGGAGGCGGCGGATTCTGACGTCGCGGCTGTCATACGGGTACGGATCTCCCGAGGCGTAGGGGCGGGCGTGCGGCGGGCAGCCGGGGAGGGTCAGCCCGTGACGGAGATGCGGGCGAGTTCGACGTCGGCGGGGCCCACGGTCACTCCGGACACCCGCTCCGTGGCGGCGTAGACGTAGCTGCCGAAGAAGAGCGGGACCACGGGGAAGTCCTTCAGGATTTCCTTCTGGGCGTCGTTGTAGAGGCGCTGTGCAGCGGTCGGTTCGGTGGCGGCGTCGGCCTGCCGGAGCAGGTCGTCGACGGCCTTGTCGCCGTAGTTGCTGCACATGCAGCCGCCGCTCTCGGTGAAGACGCCCTGCAACGTGTTCTGCATGCTCGGGTACAGGGCGCCCCAGTGGGCGTGCGAGAGGCCGGTGATCTTCTTGCCGAGCACCTTCTCGCTGAACTCGGCCCAGTCGGCGGTGGGTTCGGCCCGGACCTCGTCGATGCCCAGGTTCTGGCGGATCTGGTTGGCGATCGCCTTGTACAGCTCGTCCAGGCCGAGTCCGCCCGGGTAGGTGATCGTGAGCTGCCCGGACCAGCCACCCGCCTCGGCCAGCAGCTTCCTGGCCGCCGCCGGGTCGAAGGCGCAGGCGTCGCACAGGCCGGTTTCCGCCCCGACCTCGGAGGGCGGGGTGAGGGAGGTGGCCGGGGTGTACAGGCCGCCGTAGATGGCCTTGTTCACCGCGTCCCGGTCGATGGACATCGACAGCGCCTTGCGCAGCCGCACGTCGTCGTACCGTTCGTCCTTCAGGGGCAGCGTCATGAACTCCAGCGACGGGGCCTCGTAGGTGTGCAGGCGGTCCCCGAAGTCGGCCTTCGCCTGGCCGTACTTGCTGACCGGCACGCCGATGACGTCGGTGTTGCCCGCGAGCGCGTCGGTGTAGGCGGTGTTGAGGTCGGCGTAGGACTTGAAGGTGATGGCGGGTGCCTCCGGCCTGGTGCCCCGGTAGGCGTCGTAGGCGGTGACCGTGGCGCCCTCGTCCTCCTTCCAGGCGGCGTCCATCTTGAAGGGGCCGTTGCCGACGGGCGCCTTGTCGTAGCCCTCGGGGTCCTCGAACGCGGCCTTCGGCAACGGGTAGAAGCCGGTCTGGCTCGGGGTGAGACGCAGTGGGAACTGGCTGTCGGGGCCGGAGAGGGTGACCTTGAGGGTGGTGGCGTCGACGACCTCGACTCCGGAGAGGGTCTTGGTCTTCGGCTTGCCCTCGGCAGGGTTCAGCGCCTCGTATCCCTCGATCCCGGCGAGCTGGCCGTTGCCCGCCCAGCCGTTGGGACCGTAGGCGGTGGCGTTCCAGGCGTCGGCGTAACTCCGGGCGGTGACGGGCTCGCCGTTGTGGAAGGTCCAGCCGGAGCGGAGCTTGATGGTCCAGTGGCGGGCGTCGGAGGAGGTCACCGACTCGGCCTGGACGTAGCTGGTCCTGCCCTTGTTGTCGACCTTGACCAGCGGTGCGAACAGCACCCGCACCTGGTCGTAGCCGACGGTGGTACGGCCGGGGGTGAGATGGTCGGGCTCGCCGACGGCGACCGAGAATCCGCCGGCGGCGGCGCCCCCGTCCGTGCTGCCGCTGCCGCCGGAGCAGCCGGCCAGCACGAGAACGAGGGGAAGGGACAAGCTTGCCGTGACCGTGAGCATGGATGTTCTGCGCAAGACGACTCCCTGGAGGAGAGGGCGGGCGCCGTGTGCCGGACCGGGAGACGGGCCGGATTCGGGGTTCTCAACGCGACGCGTACCGGGATACTGGGTGTCGCTGAGATGCCATGTCAATGCAAAAGTGCAAAACTTTTAGCATGAGATGAAAGTTTACTGGGAGGCAACATGGTCGGCGACGACGCCGGGGACGGCACCGTGCGCGACACCGACGGGCGTCAGGACACGGGGGGCTGGAGCCGCGAGCTCTTCGTCGAGGAGGTCGGTCTGGTCTGGGAGGGCGCGGGCAGCGGGCGCATGGACGGCCGCATCGTCGCCTACCTCCTGATCACCGACGTTCCCTACGTCTCCTCGGCCGAGCTGGCCCGGGAGCTGAAGGTGAGCGCCGGCTCGGTCTCGCTCGCGACCCGCCGGCTGGTCGAGGCGGGGTTCATCAGGCGCCACGCGGTGCCCGGCAGGCGCGGCCACTACTTCCGCGTCGACGACGACGTGTGGGGGAGCTTCCTGGCCGGCGAACGGCGGCATCTGGACCGGCAGGAGGAGCTGGCCGTCGAGGCGCTCGCGCTGCTCGGTCCCGAGGAGGAGGCGCCACGCCGCAGGCTGGGCAACATGCGCGACTACATGCGCTGGATCCGCGGCAGCCACCACGATCTGCTGACGCAGTGGAAGGCCTATCAGGCGCAGGCCGACGACGTCGTTCAGGCGCGGGAGGGGCGGGGCGTGTCCGCCGGCGAGCACGCCGGCGTCGCCGTTTCGCGGGCGGAGGCGCCCCGCGGCCGCTCCTCGGCCGCGCTCGACCCGGCGCTGGCCCGGCGCCTGGTGCCCGACGTGCTGTGGGAAGTCGCGGCGCCCCTGCTGCCCGCTGCCTCCGAGGACGAGCGCGCCGCCCTCACCGCGGTCGTCTACGTCCTCACCTCGGGCTGCGGCTGGCAGCAACTCCCGTCCCATTTCGGCGTCTCCCACTCCACCGCGCACCGGCGCTTCACCGCCTGGAGCGAGGGCGGGCTCTGGCAGCGCTGGCCTGCCGCCGCCCACGCGGCACAGGTGGACGCCGCCGACCTCTCCTGGTGCGAACTGGTCTCCGAAGCGGCCCTGGTACGCCGGACCGGCAGTCGGATGTAGGTTGGCCCTGCCTTGCTTTCCGCCCCGGCGCTCCCCGGCCCTCGCTTCCATCACGGTGACGTACAGTGCGCCACGCACTCCGGCATTCGGCGCCGCGGGACCTGGAGGGACACCGCATCGGCGTGCGCGCCTACTCGGTGAGCACCGGCGTGTGGGTGCGTGGCGTCCTGCGCGACGAGTACGGCGTGGACATCGACACGATCACCTGGATGGTCGACGACGACCACCTCGAGGGCAGGGTGCCGGCCAACGTCGAGCGGGTCACCGACGGCCGCTCGCTGGGCGAGCTGCTGCGCGCGGGGCAGCTCGATGCCGCGCTGACCGGCAACGCCGGACCGGACGGGCCGGGGCGCCCAAGGCCGGCTGGACGGCGGCGGCGGACCGGAGACCGGCGCGGCCACCGGACAGCTGGTGGAACTCCTGGAGCGGCTTGCGGGGCGCACTCGTCACCGTGGGCCCGGACCCGGCGTCACACCGGTGGTCCGGCTCACTTCGCGAGCTTGTCGACCACGTCGAGGTTCCTGTCCAGCCAGCCGCGCACCGCGTCCTTGGGGTCTTCGTCGGCGTCCTCGGCCCCGTGCACCGCGTACTCCAGGCTGCCCAGCTGGTCGCCGGTCAGACGGAAGTCCTTCAACCACTTCGCGACCTGCGGATGTTGCTGGGTGAAGCCCTTGCGGCCCATCACGTGGAAGTCCTGGTTCCCACAGTCCAGGACGTCCTCCGGGTCCTCCAGAGTGGTGAGTTCGTACTCGGTGAACTCCCAGTGCGGGAACCGCAGCAACGCCGCGGTGGGCCGTTTCCCCTCGTAGGCGGAGGTGAGGTCGCTCGGTGACTCCTGCTCGCTGAGGGCAGCGGAGTGACTGTCGAACGCGACCTCGTACTTCGACGCCAGCTCCTTCTCACAGACGGCGGACGACTCGTCGGGTTCCCGCTGGGCGGTGGAGCCGTACGGTCCGAGCCAGCCGTCCCACGGGTTCTTGTCGCCGAGGTCGGCGATGGTCTCGACACCCTCGACGTAGCCGGGGACGACGACCTGCAGCGTGCTGGCCCTGAACCAGGGGCCGAAATCCTCCAGCCCGCCGCCGTCCTGCTCCAGGTGGGCCGAGTCGCCCGGCAGACGGGCACCGGCCTGCAGGTCGACGGACCCTTCCGCCTGCTCGGCGAACAGCTCGCTCGGCTCCCGGTCCTGCTCCGGCTCCTCCAGCCGGGGCCGGTAGCCGCGCCGCTCCAGCAGCTCGCGCCACAGGTACGCCACGGCCTTGCCCTCGTCCCGGTCGACGTAGCCCAGGGTGATCACCGGACCGTCGTCGTCCTTGTCGGCCTTCGCGTACCAGGTCATACCGCCGATGAGCGTCGCGAAGGTGGTCAGTCCGGCCACCACCGGCACCCAGCCGCGCCGTTTTCGCGTCGTGCCGGGCGCTGCTCCACCGTGGTCCGGAACCGGCCGCGAAGGCGCCGCCGGAGGACCGCCGGCCTGCTTCGGCGCGGCGGTCCGGGGGGCGGGGTCAGCCGGTGTGCCACGGGGGGCCGGCGCGCGGGCCGCGCCCGGCCGAGCGGTGTTGCGGCTCAGTGCCAGCCGGCCGGCGGTGTTGCGGTCACGCTTCTGCGGCAGGGGCCGGCCCTTGGCGCGCAGCGAGGCGCGCAGGGCGGTGTAGACGCTGTCCAGGTCGAGCAGTTCCGGGCCGTCCGGCACACCGTCCTCGAGGAGACGCAGCAGCTCACCGGTGAAGGCCGTGTAGGTCTCGCCGCGCGGCGCGAGGGCGAAACTCGTCTCCGGAGAGGCGGCGAGCAGGTAGCTTCCCTCGATCTCCGCCTGGTCCGCGATCGCTCCGGTGCCGTTCATCGTGCCCAGTGCCCGGCCGCTGAAGCAGCAGTCCAGGATGACGACATGCCGCCGTGGGCGGCCGGTGAGGACCACGTCGCGCAGCGCGTCGTAGGGCACTCCGGTGTAGGACCGGCCCTGCTGGGAGTCGGGCAGGCCGAGGAAGAGATCGCCGCGGGTCTCCTCCAGGAGTCCGTGCCCGGCGAAGTACACCAGGAGGGTGTCGGTGGCCTCCTCCGCCGCCGCGCGCACGGCGTGCAGCACTTCGGTCCAGTCGCCGGGGTCGGCGACGACCGTGCAGTGCTCCTCGGCCAGCCGCCAGGAGTCGTCGCCGCGCAGGACGGCCGACAGGCCGGCGAGATTGTTGGCCACCGCAGGAAGGTCGTCGAGGTGCGTGTAGCGGCTGGTACCGATGAGGACGGCGCGGGAGCCGGTCGCGTCGGGCAGCAGCCCCACCGCTACTGTCCTTCCCCCTGGTGTCCCTCGCCTTGCGTGTCGTCGTCCGCGGCCTCCTCCAACACCCGGATGAGGCGGCTGACTTCCTCGTCGCCGCCGTTCTCCACGACCACGGTGGTCCCGCCCCGCTGGACGGTGACGCGCCGGCGCGCGGGCCTGGTCTGCCGCCAGGTGCTCAGCGCCAGCGCGAAGGAGGCGGCGCTCCAGGCGTTGTCGGTGACGAGCTGGAGCACCTCCGCGAAGGCGCCCATGCTTTCCGGGCCCGCCGGGGCGGCAGGCATCGACACCCGCGCGCCGCGGCGCACTGCGGCGTCCTGCCGCAGCCAGTCGTACAGCGAGCGAAGTTCCTGCTCCCCACCGTCCACCCGCACCTCGACCCGCACGCTGCCCCCTTCGTGCCTGGGCGTCACCGGGACGCCCGGGCGGTCGACTTCATGGTGTGTGAAGTCATTCTGCCTTGTCCCCTGTGCAGCGTGTGCCTGCTGGTATCACCGTTCGCAGCAGTAGCCGGGCGGGACGGAGGACGGGCTCCGGACCGGATCCGGGACCGGCCTGCGGGACGGGACGGGGGCGTGCAAGCGGGAGTGGACGCGGGAGCGGCCGTGGACGCGGACGTAGACGGTGACTCGTGCCCCGTTGACCCGGCTGGTGCCGTACTCGCGGAAGTGGCGCCGCAGGGTGCTTGTCTTCGCCGCCTCCCGAGGGTCGGTCAGCGGGTGCGCACCGGTCGCGCGGACCACGACGATCCGCTCGTACCGCAGCATGCGCGCCGCGATGCTCCGGGCGGGAAGCTCGACACCTGCGAGGGTGTTCGACGAAACGGGGTCCTGTGCCAGGGCCAGATCCGTCAGCGCGGCGGTGTCCTCGGGGTCGGCCGCGGTCAGGATCCGGTGCCGGCCGGTGAGGTAGAGCAGCCCGTCGCCCGGGCGGCCCTGCTCGCGCACCGCCGCGCCGACCGCGGTGACGTTGTCGCTCCGGCTCTCGGGCGTCCTCAGCGACAGGCTCGGCGGGACGAGCGCGGCCAGTGCGGCGACCGCCGCGACCCACACAAGCCGGGAAGAGCGCCGCAGCCCGGAGAAGTGGTCCAGCGAGGCGCCCAGCAGCAAGGCGATCCCGATATTGCTGTACACCACGTACCGGTCGACGAAAAGGGGCTTGACCAGCGAGGCGATCAGCAGCAGAAGGCCCGGCAGCACCAGGATCGGCACAGCCAGCGCGGAGAGCCGCAGGGGACGCCCCCTCAGGCCCACGGGCACCAGGGCACACACCACTCCCAGGACCGCCACCACCAGGAAATAGCCGACCCGTACCGGCCCGTCGATCCAGGACACCTGCTCCGACTGCCGCGCACTGAGGACCGCGAGCGGCAGCAGCCCGGCCACGACGCCCGCGGCGGCCACGCTCCACGCCCTCAGCGCCGGTCGCGGTACACGGGAGACGACCAGTGTGACGCCGTGCGCCACCAGGGCCAGGACGGCGAACTCGTGCAGCAGGCAGGCAAGCAGCATCGTGGAGCCGTAGACCGTCCACCGCCACCGGGAGCGGTGCGGGACGCCGGCCACGAGCGCACAGGTGGCCCAGGTGACCAGCGCACAGACCATGGCGTACGAGCGGCCTTCCTGCGCGTACTTCTGCACCTGGGGAAGGAGCGCGAACACCAGCCCGGCCAGCAGCCCGGCGCGGGGCCCCGCCAGGCGCAGCGCCAGGAGCCCGACTCCGCTCGCGGCCACGGCCATGGCCAGTACGGACGGCAGCCGCAACGTCAGCAGCCCGCCGCCGAAGAGGCCGAAGAGCTCGTGCATCAGGACGTAGTAGAGGGCATGGACCAGATCGATGTGCTGGACGGTGTGCCATATCTGCGCAAGGTCGCGGTGTGCGAGCTGGTGGGTGACGGACTCGTCCTGCCACATGGTGTTCTGCCGGCGGATGCCCCAGAGCCCCAGAGCGACGGTCAGCACCGCGGGCGCGAGGACGGCAACGGCGGTGCCCGGCTCCGGTGCCCGCCGACGGGCGACGGGCACGGGACGGGAGACCGGCCTGGCCACGGGGGCGGTGCGTTCATCGAGGGACATCGGCGGCGGGACCTTTCAGCGGTGGCGGGAAACGCCGCCAGCGTGCCCGGACCCCGCTGACCGGAGACTGACCCAACCTGACCGGCCGATCAGGAACGCGGGCCGGCACTGTGCAAGGCTCACCCCATGCGCATCCTGGTGGTCGAAGACGAGGTGGACCTCGCCCACACCCTGCACACCGGTCTGACGGCCGAGGGCTACAGCGTCGACCTCGCCCACGACGGGCGGCAGGGACTGTGGATGGCCCGGACCGGCGAATACGCCCTCGTCGTCCTGGACCTGATGCTGCCCGGACTCAACGGCTACAAGGTCTGCGCCCAGCTGCGCCGCGAGGGCAACGCGACCCCCATCCTGGTGCTCACCGCCAAGGACGGGGAATGGGACCAGGCAGAGGCCCTGGACACGGGCGCCGACGACTACCTGGCCAAGCCCTTCTCGTACATGGTGCTCGTCGCACGGCTGCGGGCCCTGGTCAGACGAGCCGCCGCGGTCGCCCCGCCCGTCCTCGCCGTGGGCGACCTCTCGTTGGACGTCGCGGGCCGGGTCTGCCGCCGGGCCGGGACCCGGGTGGAACTGACACCCCGGGAGTTCGCCGTGCTCGAAGTGCTGGCCCGCCGCGCGGGGCAGGCGGTCTCCAAGGCGGACCTGCTCTACCACGCGTGGCCCGACGAAGCCCTCGATCCCAACCTGGTGGAGGCGCGCGTGAGCGCCCTGCGCAAGAAGGTGGACGCCGCGTTCCGCCGGCAGTCCCTGCAGACCGTACGCGGCACCGGATACCGGCTGGTGGACGACCGTGAACGCGACTGAGCCGCGCCGCCGCTGGTGGCCGCGTTCGGTGAGGGCCCGCGCGGCCCTGGCCGCCGCCTGCGCCGCCGCGGTCGTCCTGGCAGGCACCGGCTGGTGGATACACCGCGACGTCCACCGCGAGGGCGGCCGGGTCGCCGAGGAACAGGCCCAAATACAGCTCCGGGCCCTCGTCGACCAGCTGACGGAGGGCGTGGTTCCCGTTCGCAGGAACGCCGTGCCGTACGAGGTCGTCGCGAGCGGCCGGCGACCCGCCGTCGCCTACGGCGGAGGGATGGAGGATCTCGGTCCCGGAAGCCGCCACGTGCTGCCCGCCCCCGTCCCCTCGGAGGCCAACGACTCCGCGGTCCTGACGATCCTCCCCATGCGCATACCGGAGCGCCGCGAGGACAGCAGGGGCGACGGAACCGGCCTGGCCGGCCAGGAGCACATGGTCATGTACGCCGATGTCCGCTCCGGCGAACTGAGCGGCGCCGAAGCCGCCGCTCTGGGCGTCGCCACCGACGCCACGCTGCGGGCCTACGTGGTGGTGCTTCCGGACCGGGCCGAGGCGCTCACCCGGACCACCGACCGCCTGCTCCTGCCCGCCGGGCTCGTCAGCCTCGTACTGATCGCCGCAGTCGCCTACTTCGCCGTGCGCATCGCCCTGCGGCCGGTCGAAGCCATCCGCGTCCTCACCGCCTCGGTCACCGCGACCGATCCCCGCGAACGCGTCACCGTCCCCGCCACCGGGCACGAGATCACGGCCCTGGCCACCACCATCAACACCACGCTTCAACGCCTGGACAACGCCGCCGCACAGCAGCGCCGCTTCGTCGCGGACGCCGCCCACGAACTGCGCAGCCCCCTCACCACACTGCTGGCCAGCCTGGAAGTCGCGCTGGCCTACCCGGAGCGCACCGACTGGCCCGCCACGGCCACCACCGCGGCCCGGCAGACCCGCCGCCTCCAGGCCCTCGCCGAAGACCTGCTGCTCCTGGCCCGCCTCGACACCCGCGCCCCCGCAGCCGACCCCGGAACCGTCGACCTGACCGCCCTCGCCCGCCGGCTGACCGAGCAGTACCGGCTGCCCGAACGGGAGTTGACCCTCGCCTGCGACAGCACCGCCCCCGCACCCGCGCACGGGAACCTCGACGACTTCGAACGGCTGCTGCGCAACCTCATCGACAACGCCGCCCGCCACGCCGCGCACCGCATCCAGATCACCGTCCGCAACGAGGACGACCGGGTCGTCCTCACGGTGCACGACGACGGACCGGGCGTGCCCACCGAGGACGCCGAGCGCGTCTTCGAACGCTTCGTCCGGCTCGACGACGCCCGCTCCCGAGACCAGGGCGGCACCGGCCTGGGCCTCGCCATCGCCCGCGACCTGGCGCACCGCCACGGAGGCACCCTCACCCTCGCCCCCCGCACCCTCGGCGCCTGCTTCGAACTGCACCTGCCCCGAGCCTCACCGGGGCGGGACGACGAGGCGACGCCCACCGCCGGCCCGGTCGCGCCGGCGCTGCCCGCACCGCCGCCGCCCGCACCGCCCCGCGGCTGAGGCCGACCGCCCCGGGGGGGGCACGCTTTCACACGCCTCGCCCGGGGCGGCCTGCCACGGCACCGGATCTACTGGTAGTCGGCGCAGGTTTTGCGGAGGTACGGGGCGGGGTCGCCGTTCTCGTCCTCGCCCACCTCGCCCGGGGCCACGACATCCCGGTCGCGCTGCACCACGCTCACGCGGTCACCGTACTCGCAGGCGTTCGCCATGCCCTCGTCGGTGTACTCGATCATGATGACGTCGTTGCCGAACTCCTCCGTGTAGGCGGCGCACTCGTCGTATACGTTTCCGTCCTCGTCCAGTTCCTTCTGGTCGCCGCACTCCTCCGCGATGGCGAAGTCGAGGCCGTTCTCCTTGTGGTTCGCGGCGAGTTCCACGGTGTTCTTCTGGCCGACGGCCAGGCCCTTGTCGTGACCGTGGGCGGACAGCATCCGGATGTAGGCCTGGGCGTCGTCCTCGGAGATCCTGCCCTCGACGATCTCCCGGGTGAACGTGTCGTAGTTGTCCAGCTCCAGGGCGTCGAACCCGCTGTCGGCGCAGGTGTCGATCTGCTTGGTGATCTCCTCGGCGATGTCCTGCCGCTTGCTGTCACTGGTGATGTCGAGGATCGCCTCGTCCCAGTCCGGGTCGATGAGCGGCTCGCCGTCGTTCTTCTTGAGCAACAGGTCCTGCTCCCAGTCGTCCGGGCCGCCCTCCTCCCCGATCTTCTGGGTCTGGAAGGCGTTGACATAACAGATGTTGTACAGCCCCTGGGCCGGCGATTCCTTCCAGTCGCGGCTGACCACCGTCACGCCCTCGGGCGGGGTGTACGGCTTGCCGATCTGGTAGTCGAAGTCGGCGTGGGCCGGGGGCGGGGCCGGCTCGGCGGCCTCGGCACTGGGGATGAACACGGCCGCGCCGCACGCGGCCGCGGCGCACGCCGCGAGGATCACTCGGGAACGGGTTGATGCCAGAAGGCGCATGGAGAAGCTCCGTGGTGCGGGGGTACGTCCCCGCCTCGGTCGCCTTGGGGCGACCTGGCGACTCGGTCCGGACTTGCGGCGGCGACGACCGCCCACCGGCTGGGCGTACCTCTGGTGCCGGAGTGCTCCGACTCCGGCGTGACAGGAGTAAAGCGGTCGCCTCCATGAGCGTCAAGCGCAGCCATTTGCATAGCGGTTCACGTGATTCTTCACACTCCGCAACGGCTTCTCCCGCCGATGGCGGCGCCTGCTTCGGCCGACGCGGTTTCACCCCGTCCGGGGCCGGTCCGCGTCGGTGGCCGCGGCGGTCGTCTGCGGACGTCTCGCCGGTGCGGGCTCCGGTCCGCGGGCGGGTGGCCGGCGTCGTCCCAGCTCCGTCAGGATCATCGCCAGGGCGGTGCCGGGTCGTCCCAGTGCCGCGCCGTACCGCTGCAGGACGTCGTTCTCCCGGGCGAGTTCGACCGCCGGCCTGCCGGCGGCCCGACGGCAGGTGACCAGCTCCGCACCGAGTTCGCTACGCCGGCGGACCAGTTCGATGATGTCCGCGTCCAGCTCCGCGATGTGGGCGTGCAGGCTTTCGGCGAGGCTGTCCGTGGCCCTGGCCATGCGAGAGTGCCTTTCCGTGCGGGGTCGTTGAGGATCGCCGCTCCGCGGTGTCGCCGGCAGCGGGCCTGCCGAGGGTCAGCGGCGGCCGGTCACCAGCAGCGTGGGGTGGATCATGTAGTAGCCCGGCTCGTCGGCCACGTACTCCGGGTGTCCGGGCGTCAGCAGGGCTTCGGCCCGTGCGATGTCCTCCTCGGTCATCCCCGCCTCCTTCCCCCGCGCCCGGGCGCCCGCCAGCAGTTGGGGCCACACGGCGTTCTCCAGGTAGGGGCGGACCGCCGGGTCGGCGTCCGCGGGGAAGGCGGTCCGGGGCAGGACGTCGAGCCGTACGTCGCGCAGGCCGGCCGCGGTCATCCAGTGCACGTGGCGTGCGTAGTGGTGCGAGCCGTCGGCGGGGATGCCCCAGTCCAGCTCCGAAGCGGTCATGAGCTGCCGCTCCAGGCGGGCGTGACCGGGAAGGAACGTCGAGCTGTAGTAGTTGCTGGTGAAGAGCGCGAGCACGCCGCCCGGCGACAGGGCGCCGGCCAGCCGGGCGACCGCCGCGGCGGGATCGTCGACGTTCCCCGGCCAGATGACGTCACTCGCCCAGATCGCGTCGAAGCGGTCCCCTCCGGCGGCCCTCGCGGCGACCTGGAGGAGGTCGGCCGCCTCGGTGTGCACCTGGCCGAGGACGCCTTCCTCCTCCGCGTGCCGGACGGCCAGCGCGAGCGCGCTCTCGTTGCGGTCCACACCCAGGACCCGGGCCTGCGCCCCGGCGGCACGGGCCAGGGCGACCAGGCCGCCGCCCCCGCCCGTGCCGACGTCCAGGATGCGGTGACGGCCCTTCAGCCCGAGCAGACCGACGGCCTGCTCGACGACCGGCGCCATGAACGCCCGGTTGGCCTTCAAGTACGCGACCAGTCCTGCCTCGTTGTCATTCGCCATGACCGGCAGACTATGTGAAAACCATTTTCATGTAAACCTTAACGAGAACGATTATGGTTTCCATATGATGGGTGCGGGCGTCGCCTGTGGCTGTACCCGGGTGGTGGCGAGTCCGCGTCCGCGTCCGGGTGCGCGTCCGGTCGGGCCTTGTCGTAAGTGATCTTTCCGTAGTGACCTTTCCGTAAGTAGGGACATACTGTGAGCAACTTCTCCCGTCGCGCCTTCCTCGGGTTCGGTGCCCTGACCGCCGCAGGTGTCTCCGGGGTACTGACCGCCTGCTCCTCCTCGGGCGCCGGTGGCGACGCGGCAGGGGCGACCCTGCGCGCGGCCTTCGCCGGTGGCGGATCGAGCGAGACGTTGAACTACTTCGTCGGCCCGACCGCCCTCGACTTCGTCCGGGCGCGGCTGGTGCACGCCCCCCTCGGGGCCATCGACGCGAAGCAGCCGGACGGCGTGAGCTACGGGATCCTGGAGTCGATCGAGATCAGCGACGATCTCACGTCGTACACCCTGCGGCTGCGTGACTCCGTCACCTTCACCGACGGATCCCCGGTGACCGCCGCCGACCTGCTGCACTCGCTGAGAGCGCCCGACGAGTTGGAGGGACTGCCCTTCACCCGCCTGGTCGGGCGCAACTTCGACCTCGCCGCCGCCCGCAGGCTCGACGCACGCACCCTGCGCCTGCCGACGGCGCAGCCGATCGCGGACGGACGGCTCCTGCTGTGCCAGAGCATGCTGGTCATCAAGGACGGCACCACCGAGTTCACCCCGAAGACGCCGTCCTGCGGGCCGTTCGTGATCGAGGCGTTCGAGCCCGGACAGCAGACGGTGCTGCGCCGCAACCCCGACTACTTCGGCGACGACGTGCACCTGGACGAGATCCACCTGCTGTCCGTGGGCGACGCGGAGGCGAGGGCCAACGCGCTGCGGGAAGGACAGGCCGACTTCGTCAGCGGCGTCTCGCCCTTCAACGCGCGGGAGCTGGCGAAGGCCGACGGGCTCACCGTGAGCGCCGGCGAGCCCCCGTACGTGTCGAACCTGCGGTTCGAGATGAACCTGTCGCACGAGCCGTTCAAGGACGAGCGGGTGCGCCGGGCGTTCCGCCTCGCGGTCGACCGCCAGGCCATCGTGGACACGGTGTACTTCGGCCGCGCGGAGATCGGCAACGACGTCCCGGCGCTCGGCTTCCCCAGCTACGACACCGGCCTGGAGCAGCGACGCCACGACCCGGAGGAGGCCAAGTCGCTGCTGCGCGAGGCCGGTCACGAGGGGATGCCGATCGAGCTGACCGCCGGTCCCGAACTGACCGGCATGGTCGAGACGGCCACGCTGGTCGTGGAGAACCTGCGGGCCGTCGGGGTGAAGGCAAGCCTGAAGGAACTGCCGGCCGGGCAGCTCTTCGCCGACTACGAGGCCTACCAGCGCCTCCCGTTCGCCGCCGGGTACAACCCGTCGGCACCCTTCGAGGCCAATCACACCCCCGGCACCTTCCCCGACATCGACAAGCTGGTGGCCACCGCCCGCAGCGCGCCGGCCGAGGGCGACCGCACAGCGGCCTCGCACAAGGCGCAGGGCCTGCTGTGGGAGAAGGGCAACGAGATCGTCCCGGTCTTCGTCCCCACCGTGGACGCCCACACCGACAAGGTGAGCGGTGTGCGCTCGCTCCAGTTCCCGGACCTCTCGGCCGCCGAACTCGCCTCGGCGTGATCGCGTGATCCGGTTCGGGCTGACCCGCGGCGTGACGGCCGTCGCGATGATGCTGCTGCTGTCCGCGGTGCTCTTCTTCTCGACCGAGGCACTGCCCGGGGACGCGGCGGGGGCCGTCGCCGGCGCGGACGCCACGGACAGCGAACGGGCGGAGATCCGCGAACGCCTGGGTCTGGACGACCCGGCGGTGACGCGCTACGTGACCTGGCTGGGCGACGCGCTCACCGGCGACCTCGGCCGCTCCTCCGCCGCCGGCCGGCCGGTGGCCGAGGTGCTCGCCTCGCGGTTCGGCAACTCGGTGGTGCTGGTCGGACTCGCGGTGGCCGCCATCGCGGTGCTCGCCACGGTGTTCGGACTGGCCGCAGGTCTGCGGGCGGGCCGTCTCGGGGACCGGCTGCTGTCGTCGGTGACGGTGACGCTGATCGCGCTGCCGGAGTTCCTGGTGGCCACCGGGCTGGTCGTGGTGCTGGCCCATCAGGCCGGTCTGTTCCCGGCGGTGTCGACCTTCCCCCCGGGGGATTCCTCCTGGCAGCATCCGGACATGCTGGTGCTGCCCGTGACCGCCCTGGTTCTGGGGGGTCTCGGGGTGGCGACCCGGCTGGTCCGCGCAGCGGTGGTCGGCGTCGCCGGGAGCCCCGCGATCGAACAGGCCCGGCTGAACGGGGAGTCGGGCGTGCGGCTGGCGTGGTCCTACGTGCTGCCGGCGGCCGCCGCCCCCGGGATCCAAGGGCTGGCCGTGATGGCGGCCGGGCTGCTCGGCGGCAGCCTCGTCGTCGAGACACTGTTCAACTATCCGGGCGTGGGCAGTGAGCTGGCCCGTGCCGTCACCTACCGGGACGTCGCGATGGTGCAGGGGCTCGGGCTGGCCCTCGCGGGCTCCGCGCTGCTGATCCTCTTCGTGGGCGATCTGCTGGCCGGACTGCTCAATGTCCGGTCCCGCCCCGGGGCGTGGCGCCGGGCGGAAGGGGGTGTGTCATGAGACGCGCGAAACGCGCGATGCCCGGACGGCTGCTGACGGCGGCGCTGCTCCTGACGGTCCTGGTCGCGCTGGCCGGGCCGTGGCTGCCGCTGCCCTCACCGACCGAGCGGGTGGGCATGCCCTTCGAACCGGCGAGCTGGTCGAGGCCGTTCGGCACCGACATGCTGGGGCGCGACGCGCTGGCCAGGACGGCGCACGGCGGGCGGACCCTCGTCCTCCAGGCGCTGGCGGCGACCGTGCTGGGCAGCGTCGTAGGGCTGGCCGTCGGCACCTTCGCGGGGCTGGCCCGCGGCGGCCCCCTCAAGGGGGTGCTGCGCGTCGTGGACGGTCTGGCGGCCATGCCCGCACTCCTGATCACGCTGTTGATCGCGGCGGGCAGGCCGGGGAGCGACGTCGCCGTCCTCGTGGCCGTCACGCTGGTGAGCCTGCCGTTCTCCGTACGGGTCGTCGGCGCGGCCACCGCCCGGCTGGCCGACCTGGCCTACGTACGCACCGCGCTGGCCCGGGGGGACAGCAGGTTCGCGGTCGTCCGCCACGACATCCTCCCGAACATCGCCTCCGAGGCGTGGGCCGAGGCCGGTCTCCGTTTCATCGCCGCCACGCAGCTCTGCGCGACGGCCGGTTTCCTGGGCCTGGGCGCACCGGCGCCGGCCGCCAACTGGGGGCGGCTGGTCCGGGAGAACGCGGTGGGCGCGGGGACCCAGCCGTGGCCGGTGCTGGCTCCCGCCCTGCTGCTGGTCACCCTCGCGCTCGGACTGAGCCTGGCCGCGGACCGCCTAACGTCTCCTGCCGGGCGGCCGAGGGGAGACCGTCTCGTGTCTCGCGCCGGGCGGCTGGGAACGCACGGCCTCACGTCTCCTGCCGGGCGGCCGGGGAGAGGCCGTCTCATGTCTGCCGCCGGGCGGCTTCGAAAAGTTGGAAGAGAACGGAACAGCGCGCGATGAATCTGGTGGAGGTCGCGGACCTGAGCCTGTCGTCGGCCGAGCGGACGGTGCTCTCCGACTGCTCGCTGACGCTGCGGCCGGGGGAGCGGGTCGGTCTGGTCGGCAGATCGGGATCGGGCAAGACCGCACTGGCACACGCCCTGCTGGGCTATACGAGGCCGGGGCTGGCACGCGTCGGCGGGACGGTCCGGATCGCCGGCCACGACCCGTTCGCACCCGGCGGCGCGCGACGGGTGCGGGGGCGGCTGGCCGCGTACGTGCCGCAGGACTGCGCCAGCGCGCTGCCCGCCGAGCACCGTGTCGGACGGGTGCTGGACCGTGCGGCCCGCCGGTCCGGAGTGGCCCGCGCGCACCTGGCCGCCTTTCGCAGGAACGCACTCGAACAGCTGGGGTTGCCACCGGAGTTGGCACATGCCTTCCCCCACCAGATCTCCGGCGGCCAGGCCCAGCGAGTGGCCCTCGCCTCCGCTCTGGCCGCCGGCGCGGAGCTGATCGTCCTGGACGAGCCGACGAGCGGCCTCGACCCGGGCACGACGGAGGACCTGATCGACCTCCTGCGCACGTCCGTCGGTGACGCCGCCATGCTGGTGGTGAGCCATGACCTGGACGTGGTCGACCGGCTCACCCACCGCCGCGTGGCCATGACCCACGGCAGACTCGCCGACGCCGGTGACCGCGGTGCCACCGCGGGGCTCGATGCCCGCCTGCGGCCGTCCGAGGAGATGCGTGACGCACCTGCCGCGGAAGGAAAGGCGTGTGTGCTGCGGGTCGAGGGCGTCCGGGGAGGGCCGGGCGGACGGCCCGTGCTGAGAGAGGTGGACCTGACACTGGACGCCGGTGAGTGCGTGGCCGTCATGGGCGCCTCCGGGGCGGGCAAGACCACACTGGCGCGGGCGTTGGCGGGCATGCTGGAACCGAGCGGCGGCCGCCTCTGGCTGAACGGCGCGCCCCAGCCGTGGTCCGTCGTCCGCAGACCGGCGGCCGACCGGCTCTCGGTGGCCCTGGTGGACCAGGACAGCCGGGCCGCGCTCAACCCGCGTGAAACCGTCGGCAAGGCCCTTGAGCGAGCCCGTCGCGCAGCTGCCCGCGGCGGTCTCACCCCGCCCCCGGCCGCCGATCTGCTCAGCGCGGTCTCCCTGCCCGCGAGCGCGGCGGACCGCCGCCCGGACGAGCTGAGCGGAGGGGAACGCCAGCGGGCCAGCCTCGCCCGCGCCGTCGCCGCCGGGCCGCGCGTGCTGCTCTGCGACGAAGTGACCGCGTCCCTCGACGGCGTCACCGAGCGGGACGTACTCGACATGCTGGCGGCCCTGCGTGGGGAACGGGGCCTTGCCGTGCTCCTCATCACCCACAGCAGGTCCGTCGCCGCCACGGCGGACCGGTGCCTGGTGTTGGCGGACGGCATCCTCGGGCCTCCGGCCACACTCCGACTCCGGCCGGATGCGGGTACGGAGCAGGCGGCCTACGGTACGTGAGCTACGGGGCGTGAACCGTACGGGACTTGGACCGTACGGAGGCCTCGGCGAGGGTGCTGCGTCCGGGGTGCGGCACAGGGCCGGGCTGCGGCACAGGGCCGGGTTGCGGACCGGGCGCCGGCGCGCACGGGGTGAGCGGCGCGGCGTGGTGCCGGGCGCCGCCTCGTCCCGTCGCGCCGCCCGTCCCGTGAAAGGGTCATCCCTCGTGCAGTGCGAGAGCCCCCGCGGGGCACCGGTCCACCGCGTCGCGTACGGCGTCCAGTTCCGCGGGTGAGGGATCGGACGTCAGGAGCACGACCAGCCCGTCCTGCAGGTCCTGGTCGAACACGCCCTCGGCGGACAGTACGCACTGCCCTGCACCTATGCAGAGATCGCGGTCGGCGGATATGCGCATCGGGTTTCCTCCCCGCCCGTCCGGGCACTGCCGGACGGGACTTTTTCGCTCCAGGACCGTCGCTCCAGGACCGTCGCTCACAGGACTGTCGCTCTCGGACCGTCGGTCCGGTCGGTGTGACGGGGGCCGTCAGGCCCGCCCGTCCTCGCGTCGCGCCAGCTCCCTCAGCGCGTTCTTGTCCGTCTTCCCCACGGGAGTCAGCGGCATCCGTGCGACCGCCTCCACCCGGTCCGGTGCCTTGTAGGCGGCCAGCCCGCGTTCACGGAGGAAGGAGGTCACCTCCCGGGTGCCGGGTGCCGGGCCCGCGCACACGACGAACGCCACGGAGCATTCGCCGAGTTCGGCATGCGGCGCGGCCACGACCGCCGCGGACTCGATGCCGGGGTGGGCGAGCAGGTGCTCCTCGACCTCGGTGGCGTCGATCTTCTCGCCGCCCCGGTTGATCTGCTCCTTGACCCGCCCGACCACGCTGAGGTGCCCGGTGGGGAGCCGCCGGACGAGGTCGCCGGTGCGGTAGTAGCCGTCCTCGGTGAAGTGCGTCCGCGCCAGCTCGGGGGAGCGGTAGTAGCCGCGCAGCGTGTACGGGCCCCGGGTCAGCAACTCGCCGACGTCGCCGTCGGGTACGGCCTGACCGTCCCCGCCGAGCACGAGGACCTCGTCGTGAGGCGAGACGGGACGGCCCTGGGTGGTGCAGACGACGTCGTCCGGGTCGTCGAGGGCGGTCAGGTTGAGCAGGCCTTCCGCCATGCCGAACACCTGCTGGAGCCGGCAGCCGAGCGTGGGTCCGATGCGTCGCGCGAGACTGTCGGCCAGCCGCGCGGCACCGACCTGGAGGACGGCGAGGCTGGAGAGATCGCGGGGGGCGTCCTCGAACTCGCGCAGCCAGTACGGCACCAGCGGCGGGTTGACGGCGGTGACGGTGACCCTCTCGCGCTCGATCAGTTCGAGCGCGGTGCCGGGGTTCGGGCTGGGGGAGAGCACCACGGTCCCGCCGGCCTGCAGGGTGCCCAGGACGCCGGGGCAGCTCATCGTGAAGTTGAAGGCGATCGGCAGGACGGCGAGGTAGACCGAGTCCGCGTCGAGCCGGCACACCTCGGCCGCGGCCCGCGCGTTGTAGGCGTAGTCCTGGTGCGTCCGCGGGATGAGCTTGGGGGTGCCGGTGGTGCCGCCGGACAGCAGGAGGAGCGCCAGGTCCCCGGGGGCGACGGGCGGCTCGGGTGGTGCGACGGCGGGCGCCTGCGCGGCGGACAGCGTCTCGTAGGGGAGGAAGCCGGTGTGGTCACCCGGGTCACCGACGACGATCGTGTGCCGCAGTGACGGATGCCCGGCGCCCAGGTCCGCGGCCAACGGACGGTAGTCGAAGCGGGCGTACCGGTCGGGGATCACGTAGGCGACCGCCTCGGTGGTCCGGGCGAGGTGGGCGATCTCGTGGCGGCGGTGACCGGGCAGGGCGTGCACCGGCACGGCACCGAGCCGCTGCAGGGCGAACCACAGCAGTACGAACTCCGCGCGGTTGGGCAGCTGCACGATCACCCGGTCGCCCCGGCGCAGCCCGAGCCGGTGCAGGGACCGGTGCAGTGCCTCGACGTCGGCCTCGAGTTCGGCGTAGGTCCAGCGGCGGTCGCCGTCGACCAGGGCCGTGGCCCGCGGACGCTCCGAGGCCTGCCGGGCCGGGAGGTCGCCGAAGACCTCGTCGCGCCAGAGACCGGCATCGCGGTAGCGCTGTGCGGCCTCGGACGGCCAACCCGGCCAGTCCGGTGCGCCGGACGGGGCCCGGGGGACCGAAGTCGTGCCCATATTTCCTCCATGGTGCGGAAGTTGCGGCTGGTGAAAACGTCGACCGGCGTCTAGGCTAGGCTAAGTGAACATGATTGTCATTTGACAATACGACGGTGTGATGAGGGAGGGACCGGAACTCGTGAGCGAAGCGCCTGCACCGGGACGAGCGGAGCTGGGGGACTCGGAGGTGCTCGCGGCGGTCGCCGCCGCGGTGGACGTCCCCCGCGCCGAAGTGACACTCGACGCCGACCCGTTCGAGCTCGGACTCGACTCCCTGGGGCTCATCCGGCTCACGGCCGACTGGCGCCGGCAGGGCGTCGGGGTCAGTTACGAGCAGCTCGCCGAGGCGGCGACCCTTCGGGAGTGGCTGGCCGTTCTCAGCGCCGCCCCGGCCACGGCGCCGTCGGACGAACCTGATGAATCCGACGGACCCGATGGATCGGACGGGACGGAGCCGGGCGCGGCCGGTCCGGCGGCGGACGCGCAGGAGCGGGACGAGGCGCCTTCGGACGGTGCGTTCCCGCTGGCCGTCATGCAGCACGCCTACTGGATCGGCCGCCAGGACGACCAGCCCCTCGGCGGCGTCGGAGCGCACTTCTACGCCGAACTCGACGGGACCGGCCTCGACCCCGACCGCCTGGCCGCCGCCGTGACCGCACTGCGCCGGCGGCACGAGATGCTCCGGGTCCAGGTGCTCGACGACGGCCGGCAGCGGATCCTGCCCGAACCCGTGCAACCGGCGATCACCGTGCACGACCTGACCCGGGAGACGGGAGAGGGCCCGGACGAGGCGCTGGACCGGCTGCGGGACCGCTACACCCACCGGCGGATGGACGTGGAACGGGGCGAGGTCTTCGACGTCGCTCTCAGCCTGCTGCCCGGCGACCGCACCCGCCTCCACATCGATCTCGACATGGTCGGCGCCGACGCCGCCAGCATGCGGGTCCTCCTGGCGGACCTCCAGCATCTCTACGACGCCCCGGACACCCCGCTGCCGGACATCGGCCACAGCTACCGGGAGTATCTGCGGGAGAGCCGGGCCCGCCGGAAGGCCGACGTGGCGGCGGCCCGCGACTGGTGGCGCGAGCGGCTGGACGGACTGAGCGCGCCGCCCCAACTGCCCGTGGCCGTCGACCCGCTCGACCCGGAGTCCGCCGCACCGCGCTACCACCGGACCGTTCGCCTGCACCACCATCTGCCGGCCCGGCGCAAGCAGGTGCTGCTCGAGCGGGCCAGACAGCACCGGGTGACCCCGACGGCGGTGCTGGCCGCCGCCTTCGCCGAGGTGCTCGCCGCCTGGAGCGCCGAGCCGAGGTTCCTGCTCAACCTCCCGCTCTTCGACCGTGACCTGGGCCGGCCCGGCACCGAGCTGCTGATCGGCGACTTCAGCAGCTCCGTCCTGCTGGACGTGGACCTCACCGCCGAGCGCCCCTTCGCCGACTCCGCACGGGGCATCCAGACGGAGCTGCGCCGGACCATCGCGCGCGGCTCGTACTCGGGCGTCGAGGTCCTGCGGGACCTCTCCCGCGCCGCAGGGGGCACGCCCGTCCTCGCGCCCGTCGTGTACACCAGCGCCCTCGGCCTCGGAGAGGTCTACGACCGCCCGGTGCGGGAGACCTTCGGCGAGCCCTCCTGGATCATCTCGCAGGGCCCGCAGGTGTGGCTGGACGCCCAGGTGACCGAGCTGGACGGCGGGCTCCTGCTCAACTGGGACGTCAGGGAGGAGGTGTTCGCGCCCGGCGTGCCCGCCGCGGCCTTCGACGCCTACCGGAACCTGCTCGAGACCCTGCTGGACGACGAGGACGCCTGGGCCCGCCCCGTGGGGCCCCTCCTGCCCGCCGGCCAGGCCCGGGTCCGCGAGCGCGCCAACGACACCGACGCGCCCCCCGTGGCCGAGCGCCTGCACGAGGGGTTCCACCGGGCCGCGTCCCGGCACCCCGAACGGGTCGCACTGATCGACGGGACGGGCCGCCACCTCACCTACCGCGAACTCCGGGACGCGGCCGGACGCGTCACGGCCCTGCTCACCGACGCCGGTGTCCGCCGGGGAGACTCCGTCGCGGTACGCCTGAGCCGGGGAGCCGGCCAGGTCGCGGCGGTGCTCGGCGTGCTGGGCGCCGGCGCGACCTACGTCCCCGTCGGCGTACACCAGCCCGCCGAGCGAGCGGCGCGCGTCCTGGCGGCCGCCGCCGTGACGGCGGTGCTGACCGACGCGCCCGACGTGCCCGAAGTGCCAGACGTGCCCGACGTGCCTGACGCGGCCGACGTGCCCGACGCGCCGGCCGCGACGGAGCCCGACGCCCGGACCGGCGGCGGTGCGGTCCCCGTCCTCACCCTCGACGCGGCCGAGGCCCTGGAGCCCGTGCCCCCGGTGCTGGACCAGCCCGTCTCGTCGGTCGCCTACACGATCTTCACCTCCGGGTCCACGGGCACCCCGAAGGGCGTGGACGTTTCCCACGGCGCCGCGATGAACACCCTCGCCGCGATCAACGCGCGCTTCGGGGTGGGGGCGTCCGACCGCGGACTGGCCCTGGCCGAGCTGGACTTCGACATGGCCGTCTACGACCTGTTCGGACCGCTGTCGGCGGGCGGCTCGGTCGTCCTGATCGACGAGGCCGCCCGGCGCGACCCGCAGCACTGGGTCCGGCTGCTGCGCGAGCACCGCATCACCCTCGTCAACTGCGTCCCCGCCCTCCTCGACATGACCCTCACCGCGGCCGAGGCCGACCCCCGGGGACCGGGCGACACCCTGCGGCTGGTCCTGCTCGGCGGCGACTGGGTCGGCATGGACCTCCCGGGACGCCTGCACGCCCTGGCACCCGACGCGCGGTTCGTCGCGCTGGGCGGCATGACCGAGGCCGCGGTCCACTCGACGGTCTTCGAGGTCGACGAGGTCGACCCGGACTGGGCCTCCGTGCCCTGGGGCGTCCCCCTGCCCAACATGCGGGCCCGCGTGGCCGACGCACGGGGCAGGGACTGCCCGGACTGGGTCGCGGGAGAGCTGTGGATGAGCGGCGCCGGGCTGGCCGAGGGCTACCGCGGCGACGCCGACCGCACCGCCGAGAAGTTCGTCCTGCACGAGGGCAGGCGCTGGTACCGGACCGGCGACCGGGCCCGGTACCGCTCCGACGGCGTGCTGGAGTTCCTCGGCCGCGTGGACCACCAGATCAAGCTGCGCGGACACCGCATCGAACTCGGCGAGGTGGAGGCCGCGGCCGCCGGCCGGCCCGACGTCTCCGGCTGCGTGGCCCTGGTGACCGGCCGGCCCGCCCAACTGGCGCTCGTCGCCGCCGGCACCCCGACGGACCGGCCCACCGAGAACGGTCTGCGGGACAGCCTCGCGCAGCACCTCCCCGCCTACATGGTCCCCTCCCGCATCGAGATCGTCGACGCCCTGCCGCTGACCGCCAACGGCAAGCCCGACCGCAAGAAGGCCGCCGCGCTGGTCGAGGCGGAAGCGGCGGCCTCCGGACACGATCCCGGCGAGCCGCCCCGGGGCTGGGCGGAGACCACCCTCGCCCAGGTCTGGTCCGAGACCCTCGGCGCCGCCCGTATCGGCCGCGACGACGACTTCTTCGCACTCGGCGGGGACTCCCTGCTGGCCACCCGGGTGATCGCCGCCCTGCGCGCACGCGACGTCGGAGGCGCGCGCGTCGCCCAGCTGTTCGGCCGCCCCCGGCTGGCCGACTTCGCCGCCACCCTCACCCGGCAGAAGCACCGGGCCGCGACCCTGGACGGCGGCGACCCGGCCCACCGGTACGAGCCGTTCCCGCCGACCGACGTGCAGCGCGCCTTCTGGATCGGCCGCGACGACCGGTTGCCGCTCGGCGGCGTGGGCACCTACCACTACAGCGAGTTCGACGGCGTCGACGTCGACCTGGACCGCGTCGAGCGTGCCTGGCGGACCCTGATCCGGCGCCACGAGATGCTCCGCGCGGTCTTCGACGAGGAGGGCCGGCAGCGGATCCTGCGCGAGGTGCCCCGCTTCACCATCCCCGTCACCGAGGTCGCCACGGAGGACGAAGCCGCCGACGTGCTGGCCGGTCTGCGCGCCGAGTCGTCCCACCGGCGCCTGGACCCCACCAGGTGGCCCCTCTTCGACCTCCGGGCCGTGCGCTACCCGAGCGACGGCCGCACCCGGACCCGGCTGGCCGTCGGGCTCGACTACATCGTCCTCGACGGCGCCTCCATCATGGCGCTCTACGCGGAACTGGACGCCCTCCACGCCGATCCGGACACCGAACTGCCCGTCATCGACATCTCCTTCCGGGACTACGTCCTCGACGTCGTCCCGGAGAAGGACGACGTCGAGCGGGCCCGCGCGTACTGGCTGCGCAGACTGGACGACCTGCCGCCCGCCCCCGAACTGCCGCTCGCCGGCGACCCGGCGGCGGTGGACCGCCCCTGGTTCACCCGCCGCAGCCGGCCCCTGGCGGCCGACCGGTGGGAGACCCTGAGGGAACGGGCCAGGCAGCACGGGCTGACCCCCTCGGTGGTGCTGCTGATCTGCTACGTGGAGGTCCTGGCGGCCTGGAGCGACCAGGCAGGGGTCACCGTCAACCTGACCCTGTTCAACCGGCTGCCGGTGCATCCCCACATCAACCGCCTGGTCGGCGACTTCACCTCCGTCTCCCTGATCGGCCACGAGCCCCGGCCCGGCGAGAACTGGCTCGACGCCGCGCACCGGCTCCAGCAGGTCATGGGCGAGGACCTGGACCACCGGGAGGCGTCCGCCATCTGGCTCATGCAGGAACTCGCCCGGCGTACGGGCACCGTGGACGCCGCCATGCCCGTGGTCTTCAGCAGCACGGTGGGCGTCGGCGACCGCGCGACCAAGGACCTCAGCGGGGCCTTCCCGGCCAAGGTCTTCGGCATCTCGCAGACGCCGCAGGTCATGCTCGACAACCAGGTGACGGAGTCCTCCGGCGGCATCCTGGTGAGCTGGGACGCCGTCGAGGAGCTGTTCCGCCCCGGCGTGCTCGACGCCATGTTCGACTCCTACTGCCGCATGCTCGGCCGGCTGGCCGACGAGGACTGGCAGCACGGCCCGCTGCCCGCCGCGCTGCCGCCCGGGCAGAAGCAGGCGCGGGAACGGACCACCGGCGCCGCACGGCAGCAGGAGCGCCACCGTGT